>NZ_JBVIXO010000009.1:0-279663 GCF_055593565.1 Streptomyces sp. NPDC040718
GTACTGCAGGGGGGACCCTGTGGGAGAGTAGGACGCCGCCGAACAATCATTGTGGGAAAGCCCCGCACCTTCTGGTGCGGGGCTTTTCTGCGTTCAGGGGTCGTTCGGGCCGGAAACGGCCCCACTCGGATCACCAGTCGGCGGGGTAGGCCTTCAGGCTGCTCGTGTCGAGCGTCCAGCGGCCGGCGGTGACGGTGTCGCCGAAAGCGTGCGGGACCTTCTTGCGGTAGCGGATGCCGTCGGGGCCTTCCGAGGGGTCGCTGTGCACCGTCACGGCCCTCTTGTCCTTCCGGGGGTCCACGACGACGTACAGCGGGACCCCCATCCTCGGGTAGTCGTGCAGCTTGTCGCGGATGTCGGTCAGCGAGTTCGTACGGGATACGACTTCCACCACCATCAGGACGTCGCGGGAGTTGACGACTTTGGCGGTGTCGTCGGTGTCCTCCTCCGCGATGACCATGAGGTCCGGGACCTTCGTCAAGCCGGTCACCGGATCGCCCATGTTCGTGTCGTTGAGGGCCATGACCTCGGGTGTCTGGGCCTCGATCTGGCGGCGGAGCCTCACCACGTTCAGGCCGTGGGGTGCCGTGGGGCTCATCATCGTGAGGAAGATCTGACCGTCGGTGGTCTGCACCTTCCACTGGTCTTCCTGGTGTTCGGCCAGCTCCGAGAGGTGCTCCGCGAAGTCGTGCAGGCGGCGCATCTGCTCCGGGGTGAGGTCGGCCATGGTGTCCTCCTGACGGGATGCCCGACCAGCCTATCCAGCGGCTACAGGCGGCCCGCCGCCTTCAGGGCCAGGTAGGTGTCCGCCAGGGCGGGGGCCAGGGTGTCGGGGGTGGCGTCGACGACGTGGACGCCGTGGCGGGAGAGCTGTTCCGCCGTGCGGCGGCGCTGGGACTGGGTCTGGGTGGCCGCGGCGGCCTCGTATACGGAGTCCAGGGAGCCGCGGGACGCGGCCATCGCGGCGATGTGGGGGTCGGCCACGGAGGCCAGGATGACCGTGTGGCGCTGTGTGAGCCGGGGGAGGAGCGGGAGGAGGCCCTCTTCGACGGGGGCCGCGTCCAGGCTCGTCAGGAGGACCACCAGGGAGCGGCGCGGGGCGCTGCGCAGGATGGTGGAGACGAGGGTGCGGGCGTCGGTCTCGACCAGTTCGGGTTCGAGGCCGGCCATGGC
This sequence comes from Streptomyces sp. NPDC040718, assembly GCF_055593565.1. Lineage (NCBI taxonomy): Bacteria > Bacillati > Actinomycetota > Actinomycetes > Kitasatosporales > Streptomycetaceae > Streptomyces > Streptomyces sp. NPDC040718. The sequence continues at coordinate 1,174 of NZ_JBVIXO010000009.1, forward strand.
GTTGACGAAGGCCGGGAGGGTGTCGGCGGCCGAGCGGGCCTGGACCTGGGCGCGGGGGCGGCGGTCGTGGGCCAGGAGGTCCACGCGGTCGCCGGCCCGGGTGGCCAGGGCGGTCAGGAGGAGGGCCGCGTCCATGGCGGAGTCCAGGCGGGGGGCGTCGCCGACGCGTCCCGCCGAGGTGCGGCCGGTGTCGAGGCAGATCAGGATGTGGCGGTCGCGTTCGGGCCGCCAGGTGCGGACGGCGACCTTCTGCTGGCGGGCGGTGGCGCGCCAGTCGATGGAGCGGGTGTCGTCGCCGGGTACGTAGTCGCGGAGGCTGTCGAACTCGGTGCCCTCGCCGCGGGTCAGCAGGCTGGTGCGGCCGTCGAGTTCGCGCAGGCGGGCGAGGCGGGACGGGAGGTGCTTGCGGCTGGTGAAGGGCGGCAGGACGCGGACGGTCCAGGGGACGTCGTGGGAGCCCTGGCGGGCGCACAGGCCGAGCGGTCCGTACGAGCGGATGGTGACGAGGGCGGCCTTGCGGTCGCCGCGCCGGGTGGGGCGCAGGCGGGTCGTGAGGCGGCGGCGTTCACCGGCGGGGACGGTCAGGGCGTGGCGGGAGGCGTCCGTTTCGGTGCCGGGGTGCCAGCTGCTGGGGGGCCATGCGTCGCGGAGGCGGGCCCGCAGGGTGCGGGTGCCGGGGTTGGTGAGGGTGAGGTGGACGTCGGCGGTGTCGCCGAGACGGACCGTGGTGGCACCCGTTCGGGTGAGCCGCAGGCCGCGTACGGGGGCGGCGAGGGCGTAGTCGACGGCGCAGGCGAGGCCGATGGTGCCGTTGACGGCGAGGAGGCCCGTCCAGCTCGGTTCGAGGAGGCCGACGGGGAGGCTGCCGAGGGCCGCGAGCAGGGCGGCGCGTCCGGTGAGGGCCATCAGCGGGGGACGGGGACGTGGGCGAGGATCGCGGAGATGACCGAGTCGGCGGTGACGCCCTCCATCTCGGCTTCGGGGCGCAGCTGCACGCGGTGGCGCAGGGTGGGCAGGGCGAGGGCTTTGACGTCGTCGGGGGTGACGTAGTCGCGGCCGGTGAGCCAGGCCCAGGCGCGGGAGGTGGCGAGGAGGGCGGTCGCGCCGCGCGGGGAGACGCCGAGGGTGAGGGAGGGCGATTCTCGGGTGGCGCGGCAGAGGTCGACGACGTAGGCGGCGATCTCGGGGGAGACGGTGGTGTCCTCGACGGCCTTGCGGGCGGCTTCCAGTTCCCGGGCGCCTGCGACGGGGCGGATGCCGGCGGCGTGCAGGTCGCGGGGGTCGAAGCCGGCGGCGTGCCGGGTGAGGACGCCGATCTCGTCCTCGCGGGAGGGCAGGGGGACGGTCAGTTTGAGGAGGAAGCGGTCCAGCTGGGCTTCGGGGAGGGGGTAGGTGCCCTCGTACTCGACCGGGTTCATGGTGGCGGCGACGAGGAAGGGGTCCGGGAGCCGGCGCGGGGTGCCGTCGACGGTGACCTGGCGCTCCTCCATGGCCTCCAGGAGGGAGGACTGGGTCTTGGGGGGCGTGCGGTTGATCTCGTCGGCGAGGAGGAGGTTGGTGAAGACGGGGCCGTCCTGGAAGGAGAACTCGGCGGTGCGGGCGTCGTAGACGAGGGAGCCGGTGACGTCGCTCGGCATCAGGTCGGGGGTGAACTGGACGCGCTTGGTGTCGAGTGCGAGGGAGGCCGCGAGGGCGCGGACGAGGAGGGTCTTGGCGACGCCGGGGACGCCTTCGAGGAGTACGTGGCCGCGGCACAGGAGCGCGACGACGAGTCCGGTGACGGCGGAGTCCTGGCCGACCACGGCCTTGGAGATTTCGGTGCGGAGCGCTTCCAGGGAGGAGCGGGCGCTGTCCGTGGTGGCCGTCATGAGGTGCGGACCTCTCTTTCGAGGGCGTCGAGGTGGTCGGCGAGCGCGACGAGTGCCGCGTCGTCGGCGGGGGTGGTGCCGAAGAGGGTGGTGGCCGTGTCGGATCCGGCCGCCTGGGGCAGGCGGGCGGCGACGGCGGGTACCAGGGTGGCGGGGTCGTGGGCCCGGGCGGGCGGTACGCCGACCAGTGCGGCGAGGCGTTCGCGGGCGGCGGCGCGCAGCACGGTGGCGGCGCGGTCGCGGGCGGAGGCCTTGCGGTAGAGGCGGGCGCGGCCCTCCGTGGTCTCGGAGGCGCGGATGGCGACGGGCAGGTTCTCGGTGACGAGGGGGCCGAGCCGGCGGGCGCGCCAGAGGGCTGCGAGGGCGGCGGCGGCGAACAGCTGGAGCAGGGCCCAGAGCCAGCCGGAGGGGACGAGGTCGAGGAGGCTCTTCTCCTCGGCGGGGCCGTCGGCGGGCATGTCCGCGAGGGTGGGGAGGTACCAGACGAGGTCGGGGCGGGAGCCGAGGAGCTGGAGGGCGAGGGAGGCGTTGCCCTGCTGGGCGAGGTGCTGGTTGAGCAGGGGGCGTTCGGAGCCGAGGAGGACGGTGTCGCCGCCCTTGGTGGTGCTGGGGAGCACGAGGACGGTGGGGTGGCCGTCGCTGGGGTAGCAGGCGGTGGCTCCGGGGTGGGTGGTGGTGTAGCGGAGGCCGTCGCCGGTGCCGGCGCGGCCGGCGGTGGTGGCGGCGGGCAGGGCGCAGCCGGGGTCGAGGTCGTCGCGGTGGGCGAAGGACTTCGTGTGGGTGGTGGGGGCCAGGTCGGGGAGGCTGAGGCTGCTGGGGGCGATGAGGACGGTGCGGCCGCCGGAGAGGTCGATGGCGGAGCGGAGGGCGCGTCGCTGGGGTTCGCCGAGCAGGTCGGGGTCGGTGACGAGGAGGGTGGTGCGGGGGCCGGCCGCGGAGGCGGCTTCCTCGGCGCTGGTGACCACGCGGGTGGTGACGCCGCGTTCCTTGAGGAGCTGGGCGATGGCGCGGCTGCCGTCGCGGTCGGCGGAGCGGGGGTCGAGGCGGCCGTGGTGGTCTCCGGACTGGAGTCCGGCGAGGGTGACGGCGGTGGCGAGGAGGATGCCGAGTGCGAGGAGGAGTCCGCGGGCCCGGGCCCAGCGCTGGGCGCCGCTGGGGGCGGTGGAGGTCGGCCCGGGGGCGCTCTGGACGGGCGGTGTGGGGCCGGTCATGCGGTGGGTCCCGTCAGGAGCGGCTTGGCGCGTTCCAGGGTGAGGTCGAGGGTGCGCAGGCGGGCGTAGGTGTCGGGGTCGGCGGTGCGGCCGCCGTAGGTGACGTCGTCGAAGGCGCGGGCGGCGGCGTGGAGGGCGGCGGCGTGCGCGGGGAGGGAGAGCGCGGCTTCGGCGGCTGCCTCGTCGGCGGTGCGGCCGGGGCGGGGGTCGAGGAGGGTGCGTTCCTCCAGGGAGCGGACGACGGCGCGCATGCGTTCCTGGACGGCTTCGTTCCAGTGGCCCGCGGCGGCGTGGGCGTCGGCTGCGGCGCGGTGGTCGGCGGCGCTGCGGGGGCCTTCGTCGAAGAGGGTGCCGGTGGTGGTGGCGGTGCGGCGGGGGGTGCCGAGCCGCCACCAGAGGGCGGCGATGACGAGGAGGACCAGTACGGCGATGGTGAGGAGGCCCGCCCAGCCGCCGGGGGTGGCTCCGGAGGCGCGGTCGAAGAAGTCCCCGAGCCACTCCCAGAAGCGGTCCAGGGCGCGCTGGAGCAGCCCGGGCTCGTCCTGGTGGTAGGCGGGCTTGGCCAGCTCGCGTTCGGCCGCCTCGCGGGCGGCGTCGCGCCCCGTGGTCAGCGGCGGTGTGTCGCCGTCGGCGATGGTGATGAGTCCGCGTCCCCCCGTGCTCATCGGTGCGTCAGCCTCCGGGCCGTTCTGCGGGGCTCGGGGTGCCGTAGCCGTCCAGGCCGGCGGCTCGGGCGAGCTCCAGGTCGAGGGCTTCGCGGCGGATGCGCTGGTCGATGTAGAGGAGGGTGGTGACGCCGGTCTGCATCGGCAGGGTGACGGTGGCGCCGACGACGCCGCCGATCGCGGTGATGATCAGGAAGGTCCAGCTGGGGGTGGCGGAGCCGTTGAAGAGGCTGGTCATGCCTTCGGGGGCGGCGATGAGGGCGAGGCCCGCGAAGGGCATCACGATCACCATGGCGGTGATGGTGCGGATCAGCCAGGTGAGCAGGCTGATGCCGAAGATCCGCCACCAGGCGCCCTTGACCAGTTTCACGGAACGCTTGAGGGCGGCGACGGCCGAGCCGCGTTCCAGCATCAGCGCGGGCGGGGCCAGCGCGAAGGTCACGTAGAACCAGGCCAGGAGCACGAAGCCGAAGGGGATGCCGAGGGCGGCCAGGACGGCGCTGCCCGCGAGGATGCCGGGGAGCGTCGGGAGCATGAGGGCGGCGACGGAGCCCGCGAGCAGCATGCCGATGAGGGCGAGCATGCGCGGTGCGAGGGGGCGTACGGCCTTCAGGGTGCCGCCGACGGTGGATGCCTGGCCGAGGACGGCGCGGCTGACGACGGGTGCGAGGAGGGCGGTGACGAGGAGCAGCCCGAGGATTTCCAGGAAGTACTGGAAGGCGTAGAAGAGGGCGGTGTTGCCCATGACGTTCACGGCCTGGGACCGGCTGAGGTTCTCGTCGGCGACGGGGAGGCCGTCGATCCAGGCGCGCTGGAGGAGGAGCAGGGTGACCTGGGTGAGGGCGGCGACGACGAGGCTGACGGTGAGCACGGGGCGCCAGTGGCCGCGCAGGGTGCCGACGGCGCCGTCGAGGATCTCGCCGAGGCCCAGGGGGCGCAGGGGGATCACGCCGGGCTTGGCGGCGGGCGGCGTGCTGCCCCAGCCGCCGGGGTACTGGTACGGGCTGCCGGGGCGGGTTCCCCAGCCGGCGGCCTGCGGCTGCTGCGCAGGCTGTGCGGGCTGCGCGGCGGGCTGCGGGGTCTGGCCGCCGGTGGGGCTGGACCACTGGCCGGGCGGCGGCTGGGCGGCGGACCACTTGCCGCCGGCGGAGGGGGCGCCCGGGGAGTCCGCGGGTGCGGTGCCCTCGCCGGGGGTGGTGCCGGCCGGCTGAGCGGCCGGCCGGTCGGGGTCGGAGCCCTGGCCGTCGGACGGGGATCCGGGCGCGGCCCAGCCCGGAGAGTCAGTCATCGTCGCTCCTTCACGTGCACCTGCCGTGGCGGGCGCGCTGGTCGGCTGCCATCGTGCCATGGGGGCGCCCGGATGGGACGGGCCGTCCCCCGGATCACCGGCCGTCCCCCGGATCCCGTGCCGCTCGCCCTTCAATTGTCGCGCGGATCCGGGGCAGACTGGTCGTCCTGATCTCCACGCAGGTCCGAGGGGCGATTTCCAGCCCTTTTGGCTGTGGGACAGCTCACCGCCAGGTAACGATTAGCTAATGGGATGATGTCAACCATGAAGGGACGCGTCCTCGTCGTCGACGACGACACCGCGCTGGCCGAGATGCTCGGCATTGTGCTGCGTGGAGAAGGTTTTGAGCCGTCGTTCGTAGCGGACGGTGACAAGGCACTGGCTGCCTTCCGGGAGGCGAAGCCGGACCTCGTGCTGCTCGACCTCATGCTGCCCGGACGGGACGGCATAGAGGTGTGCAGGCTGATCCGCGCCGAATCGGGCGTGCCTATTGTCATGCTCACCGCCAAGAGTGACACCGTGGACGTCGTGGTGGGCCTGGAGTCCGGCGCCGACGACTACATCGTCAAGCCGTTCAAGCCGAAGGAGCTGGTGGCCCGCATCCGGGCCCGCCTGCGCCGGTCGGAGGAGCCCGCACCCGAGCAGCTCGTCATCGGTGACCTGGTCATCGACGTCGCCGGCCACTCGGTCAAGCGCGACGGCGCCTCCATCGCACTCACCCCGCTGGAGTTCGACCTGCTGGTCGCGCTCGCCCGCAAGCCCTGGCAGGTCTTCACCCGCGAGGTGCTGCTGGAGCAGGTCTGGGGCTACCGGCACGCGGCGGACACCCGCCTGGTCAACGTGCACGTGCAGCGGCTCCGCTCCAAGGTCGAGAAGGACCCGGAGCGCCCCGAGATCGTAGTGACGGTGCGCGGTGTCGGCTACAAGGCCGGACCCAGCTGACGTGCAGCCCGGCAAGGCCCGGGGCGGCTCCCGGCGGGGAGTCCTGCGGGGCGGCCGGCTGCTCCAGGACGGAGCACCCGGCGGCCCCCTCCTGCGGCTGTTCGTACGCCTCGTACGCCGGCCGCTGCTTCCGGCTGTCCGGATCTGGCGGCGCAACATCCAGCTCCGGGTGGTCGCCGCCACCCTGCTGATGTCGCTCGCCGTGGTCCTCGCACTCGGCTTCGTCGTGATCGCCCAGGTCTCCAAGGGCCTCCTCGACGCCAAGGAGGAGGCCGCCCAGAGCCAGGCCGCCGGAGGGTTCGCGGTCGCACAGGAGAAGGCCAACACCCCCTTCGCCGTCGACGGCCCCGACGCCACCGACAACAAGGTCGGCCGGGACGCCAGCACCTGGATGAACTCGCTCGTCAAGCAGCTCGCCAGCGGCGGCCAGACCGCCTTCGAGGTGGTCGCCCTCGGCGCCGGCACCGGCACCGGCGAGCAGACCGCCCCCGGCGCCCAGGGCGTCAAGGGCGCCCGCGCCTCGGGCAACGTCGACCCCACCGCGAGCGTCCCGCTCACGCTGCGCCGGTCCGTCAACCACGCCACCGGCACCTTCAAGACCTTCTGGCAGATCCGGTACACCGCCGGGGCGGGGGAGAAGCCCCCGGAGCCCGCGCTGGTCATCGGCAAGCGGCTCACCGACATCAACGGGGACCCGTACGACCTGTACTACCTCTTCCCGCTCACGCAGGAGGAGGAGTCCCTCAACCTCATCAAGGTCACCATCGCCACCGCGGGCGTGTTCGTGGTCGTGCTGCTCGGCGCGATCGCCTGGCTCGTCGTACGACAGGTCGTGACGCCCGTGCGGATGGCCGCCGGGATCGCCGAGCGGCTCTCGGCCGGGCGGCTCCAGGAGCGGATGAAGGTCACCGGCGAGGACGACATCGCCCGCCTGGGCGAAGCGTTCAACAAGATGGCCCAGAACCTCCAGAACAAGATCCAGCAGCTGGAGGACCTGTCCCGGATGCAGCGCCGGTTCGTCTCGGACGTCTCGCACGAGCTGCGCACCCCGCTGACGACCGTACGCATGGCCGCCGACGTCATCCACGACGCCCGCGTCGACTTCGACCCCGTCACCGCGCGCTCCGCCGAGCTGCTCGCCGGACAGCTCGACCGCTTCGAATCGCTCCTCTCCGACCTGCTGGAGATCAGCCGCTTCGACGCGGGCGCCGCCGACCTCCAGGCCGAGCCCATCGACCTGCGGGACGTCGTACGCCGCGTCATCGACGGCGCCGAACCGCTCGCGGAGCACAAGGGCACCCGGATCAGGGTCCTCGGCGACACCCAGCCCGTCATAGCCGAGGCCGACGCCCGCCGCGTGGAGCGGGTGCTGCGCAACCTCGTCGTCAACGCCGTCGAGCACGGCGAGGGCCGCGACGTGGTGGTCCGCCTCGCCTCGGCCGGCGGGGCCGTCGCCGTCGCCGTCCGCGACTACGGCGTCGGGCTCAAGCCCGGCGAGGCCACCCGCGTCTTCAACCGCTTCTGGCGGGCCGACCCCGCGCGGGCGCGCACCACCGGCGGTACCGGCCTCGGCCTGTCCATCGCCGTCGAGGACGCCCGCCTGCACGGCGGCTGGCTCCAGGCCTGGGGCGAGCCCGGCGGCGGCTCCCAGTTCCGCCTCACCCTGCCCCGCACCGCCGACGAGCCCCTGCGCGGATCCCCGATCCCGCTGGAGCCCGAGGACTCCCGCGGCAACCGGGCCAAGGCCGCCGCCGAGGCCGCCGGGCGCGCGGGCACCGCCGGCGGACCCGGCACCCAGACCGACGGGCGCACCGAGCGCCCCGACCGCGACCCGATACCGCCCAGGCCGGCGGTCACCACCGCCCAGCCGGTGCCCGCCGACCCCACGGCGCTGCCCGGCAACGGCTCCCGCGTCGTGGCCAGGCCCGCCGACCAGAGCGCAGCACAGGAGGATGGATCCGGTGGACGACGCTGACCGCGCGCCGGCAGGCGGCCGGGGCGGACGGAGCGAACGGACCCGGGCGGCCGGACGGCACCGCGGCACCCTGGTGGCGCTGGCCCTGGGAGCCGTCGGCCTGCTGGTCGGCGGCTGCGCCTCCATGCCCGACCGCGGCGAGATCCGCCGGGTGGAGGCCTCGCAGGGCGTCGACTCGCAGGTCCGCGTCTTCGGCGTGCCGCCGGCCGACAGGGCCAGCCCGGCCGACATCGTCGACGGCTTCCTCGAAGCGATGACCAGCGACGACCCGCAGCTGGCGACCGCCCGCAAGTACCTCACCGAGGACGCCGCGAAGAACTGGCGGCCCGGCTCGGCCGTCACCGTCCTCTCCGCCGGCCTCAGCCGGGTCTCCGCACCGGGCGACAAGGAGAGGGAGGCCGAGGAACCGCGCTGGAAGATCTACGGCAAGAAGCTCGCGACCGTGGACGAGCGCAGCGCCTACCAGCCGGAGACCGGCGGCGGCCGCTACGAGGAGTACCTCCAGCTGGTCCAGGTCGACAAGCAGTGGCGGATCGCGACCCCGCCCAGCAGCCTCGTCCTGAGCGAGTCCGACTTCCAGCGCATCTACAAGCCCGTCAACAAGTACTACTTCGCGGGCAACACCCTCGTCGCCGACCCGGTTTACGTGCGTCAGCGCACCGACCCCGACTCGCGCATGGACCCGACCACGCAGACCGTGCAGTCCCTGCTGGCCGGCCCGTCCAAGTGGCTCGGCCCGGTCGCCTCCACCGCGTTCCCCACCGGCAGCGAACTGCGCGAGGGCACCAAGTCCCTCTCGTACGACGGCCAGAACACCCTGCGCGTCCCGCTCAACGGCATCGCCGTGAACGTCGCGCAGCCGCAGTGCCAGAAGATGGCCACCCAACTCCTCTACACCGTCCGGGACCTGACGACCTCCAAGCTGGACCGGGTCGAACTGCTGAAGCCCGACGGCAAGTCGTCGCTGTGCTGGGTCACCGGCTCGACCGCGGCGGCCATCGCCAACCGGCCGCCGTCGCCCGAGCACCAGTACTACGTGGACAAGGACGCCAGGCTCGTCCGGATGATGCTCGACGCCAACAGCGAGGAGCAGCAGCAGGACAAGCCGGAGCCGGCCCCCGGCCCGCTGGCCACCGCCGCCGGTTTCAAGGTGGGTTCGGCGGCCGTGACGTACGACGAGAAGCGTGCCGCGGTCGTCTCCGAGGACGGGCACAACCTCTTCGTGGTGACGCTGACCACGGCGGGCCCCATGCCGCAGCAGCCGCTGATGACCAGCAAGTCCGGGAAGTTCACCGCGCCCAGCTGGGACGCGCAGGGCGACCTGTGGATCGCCGACCTCGACCCGCAGACCCAGGGCCTGTGGCGGGTGCCCGGCGGTACCGGCACCCCGCAGAAGGTGGACGTCGCGGGGCTCGACGGCGGGAAGATCAGCGGGCTGAAGGCCTCCTCGGACGGGGTGCGCATCGCGCTCCTCGTGGAGAAGGAGGGCAGCCGCAAGAACCTCTTCATCGGGCGGATCGAACGGCCCGAGGGCAGGGGCGACTCACCCCGGATCTCGGTGCGCGAGCTGCGCCCGGCGGCCCCGCAGATGGCGGAGGTGACGGCGATGAGCTGGGCGCCGCGCGGCCGGCTGCTGGTGGTGGGCCGGGAGAGCGGCGGCGTGGACCAGGCCCGTTACATGCTGTCCGACGGGTCGATGGTCGCGGCGAGCCTGCCCGGCGCGACGGGGCTGAGCGCCATCGCGGCCTCGGAGGACGAGGGCAAGCCGGTGGTGGGGTTCGGCGAGGACGGCATCGTGTGGCTGCCGTCGGGCGCGCAGTGGCGCACGGTGGCGGCGGGCGGCCGGCTGCCGGTCTACCCGGGCTGAGCGCCCCCCTCCCGGCGCCGGTTTTCCACAGGGGTCGCGGGCCCGCGCCCGGCGCGGCAGGGTGGATGCGTGCGGGAGTGGTGGCGGGAGCTGGCCGGGCTGGTCCTGCCGGCGGACTGTGCCGGCTGCGGGGCCGCCCGCGTGGTGCTGTGCGGGGCGTGGCGGGGCGCCCTGAGCGGCGCGGGCGCGGGCCGGGTGCGTCCCGTGGCGCGGCGGGCGGGTCCGGCGGGGCTGCCCGAGGTGTACGCGGGGGCGCGGTACGAGGAGGCCGTACGGGCGGTCGTGCTGGCCCACAAGGAACGCGGGGCGCTGCCCCTGGCCGGCCCGCTCGGGGTCGCCCTCGCGGCGGCGGTGGCCCGTGCGGGCGGCGGCGGGGCCGCGGGCGGGGCGGAGCTCGTGCTGGTCCCGGTGCCCTCCGCGCGGCGGGCGGTGCGGGCGCGCGGGCACGACCCGGCGCGCCGGATCGCCCTGGCCGCGTCGCGGCGGCTGCGCGGGGGCGGTGCGGCCGCGCGCGTGGCGCCCGTGCTGCGGCTGCGGCGGGCCGTCGCGGACCAGGCGGGCCTGGGGGCGCGGGAGCGGCAGGAGAACCTCGCGGGGGCCCTGGAGGTGCGTCCGGGCGGGGCCGCGCTGACGGCGGGAGCTCGGATCGTGCTGGTGGACGACGTGATCACCACCGGAGCCACGCTGGCGGAGGCGGCGAGGGCATTGCGCGAGGCGGGCCTGCGGGCGGAAGCTGCTGCCGTGGTGGCCGCTCCGGCGGGTTCCTTCACGGCGACACGGCGAACGGCGGCAACCCGGACAGGGCAAAAATCTTGTGAATAGATTTGGAACCACTGGGGAATGCGCATCGTTGCAGGTAGTAAGAGGGAAGACCCACCCGATCGGAGGTACGTTTCGGTAGCGGGTGCCGACAACCGGCTTTGAGAGATATGTTCGGTTGTGAGGAACTGGCGAACCTTCGGCCCCGGGTATCGGAGCAGCAGTCCGTCTGTTTATTGGAATCTTCGTGTGCAGTACCTGTGAGGGGGGCTCTCTCTACTCCGAAGTCGGTGGGATGTAGATCTTGCCGATGGGGGAGGAGGAGGTGAAAGTCGCCAAGTCCGAGGCTCCGGTGTTCACCGGAGCCTGGTGCGAAAGGGAGGCGCTCCGCCGTTGGTGGCGGGGGTCTCCGGGAACGGAGTTCTGCGTGGACATCGTCGTCAAGGGCCGCAAGACCGAGGTGCCAGAGCGGTTCCGCAAGCACGTGGCCGAGAAGCTGAATCCGGAGCGGATCCAGAAGCTCGACGCCAAGGTGATCAGCTTGGACGTCGAGGTGTCCAAGGAGCACAACCCGCGCCAGGCCGACCGTTCCGACCGCGTGGAGATCACCCTGCACTCGCGGGGCCCGGTGATCCGGGCCGAGGCCGCCGCCGCCGACCCGTACGCGGCGCTCGACCTGGCACAGGACAAGCTGGAGGCCCGGCTGCGCAAGCAGCACGACAAGCGCTTCACCCGCCGTGGCACCGGACGGCTCTCGGCGGCCGAGGTCGCCGACCGTGTGCCGGGCGTCGCAACCCTCAACAGCAACGGCGAGCCGGTCTACGAGGACATGGAGGAAGGGGTTCCGGTCAAGCGGATCGGATCCCTGGAGGTGCAGGGCGAAGGCCCGCTCATCGTCCGCGAGAAGACCCACTCGGCCCGGCCGATGTCGCTCGATCAGGCTCTGTACGAAATGGAACTGGTCGGCCACGACTTCTACCTGTTCGTCGACTCCGAGACCAAGATGCCCAGCGTCGTCTACCGGCGCCACGCCTACGACTACGGCGTCATCCACGTGGACCCCGACGGGGCGTCCAGCTCGGAGCCCTCGGGAGCGGGCGCGGGCGGCGCGCTCGGAGGCTGAAATTCAACCATTGCCCCTGCGGAACGCGCGGCGTTCCGCAGGGGCACCTGTATGACTCGTATGAGCCACATGGATTCCGCCGGAAACCCGTCCCGTAGCGCGGGCATGGAATCATGTCGGGCAGTCAACCGGCGGCCGACCCCGTCGGGTTGGACCAGCAGCTCAGCACATGCAGGGGGAGGAACGATGGCGGACGGCTTCGGGCCGGCGCGCGACGACGACGGCGCCGACTGTCATGGGGCGCAGGACCCGGCCGGGGAGCCGATCCGGGTGCTCGTGGTCGACGACCACGCCCTCTTCCGGCGCGGACTGGAGATCGTCCTCGCCCAGGAGGAGGACATCCAGGTCGTCGGTGAGGCCGGGGACGGGGCGGAGGCCGTGGACAAGGCCGCCGACCTGCTGCCCGACATCGTGCTGATGGACGTGCGGATGCCCCGGCGCGGCGGCATCGAGGCGTGCACCTCGATCAAGGAGGTGGCCCCCTCCGCGAAGATCATCATGCTGACGATCAGCGACGAGGAGGCGGACCTCTACGACGCGATCAAGGCCGGCGCCACCGGGTACCTCCTCAAGGAGATCTCGACGGACGAGGTCGCGACGGCGATCCGCGCGGTCGCGGACGGCCAGTCGCAGATCAGCCCGTCGATGGCGTCGAAGCTCCTCACCGAGTTCAAGTCGATGATCCAGCGCACCGACGAGCGGCGGCTGGTCCCGGCACCGAGGCTGACGGACCGGGAACTCGAAGTCCTCAAGCTGGTGGCCACGGGCATGAACAACCGGGACATCGCCAAACAGCTGTTCATCTCCGAGAACACCGTGAAGAACCACGTGCGCAACATCCTGGAGAAGCTCCAGCTGCACTCCCGGATGGAAGCCGTCGTCTACGCGATGCGGGAGAAGATCCTGGAGATCCGCTGAGCGCCGCCGTCAGGCGCCCAGCGCCGCCAGCTCCGCCGTGATCGCGGCCGCCTCCGCCGGCGACTGCGCGCGCTCGACGCGGACCGCGTCGCAGCCCACCCACAGCGCCGCCTCCCGCAGGGCCTCCGCCATCGCACCCGCCGCCTTCGGCGTCGTCAGCGAGACTTGGCGGGCCACCAGCGTGCGGCCCTCGCGGGCCGGGTCGACCCGCCCCCGGAGCCGCCCGCCGGCCAGCAGCGGCATCGCGAAGTACCCGTGTATCCGCTGCGGCTTGGGCACGTACGCCTCCAGGCGGTGCGTGAAGCCGAAGACCCGCTCCGTGCGCGGCCGGTCCCAGACCAGCGAGTCGAACGGGGACAGCAGGGTCGTGCGGTGGCGGCCGCGCGGAACGGCGGCCAGCGCGGCGGGGTCCGCCCAGGCGGGCTTCCCCCAGCCCTCGACCTCCACCGGCACCAGCCCGGAGTCCGCGATCACCGCGTCGACCTGGTCGCCCTTGAGGCGGTGGTAGTCGGCGATGTCGGCGCGCGTACCGACCCCCAGCGACTGCCCGGCCAGCGCGACCAGGCGGCGCAGGCACTCGCGGTCGTCCAGGTCGTCATGGAGCAGCGCGTCCGGGACGGCCCGCTCGGCCAGGTCGTAGACCCGCTTCCAGCCGCGCCGCTCCGTGCAGACCACCTCACCGGTGTCGAGCAGCCACTCCACCGCGATCTTGGTCTCGGACCACTCGAACCACTCGCCGCCGTTCTTCGCGCCGCCCAGCTCGGTCGAGGTCAGCGGGCCGTCGGCCCTCAGCCGGTCCAGGACCGCCCGCGTCGAGTGCTGCTTGTCCTCCAGGATGTGCCAGCGGTGGCCGCGCGCCCGGTTGGCCCGGCGGCGGAAGGCGAAGTGCGGCCACTCCTCGATCGGCAGGATGCACGCCGCGTGCGACCAGTACTCGAAGGCGTGGCTGTCGCTCCAGTACGCCCTCTCCACCGCCTCCCGGCCCACGGCGCCCAGACGCGCGTACGGGATCAGCTCGTGCGAGCGGGCCAGGACCGAGATGGTGTCCAGCTGCACGGCGCCCAGGTGCCGCAGCACCCCCCGGACCCCGCCCCGGCGGTCGGGCGCCCCGAGGAACCCCTGCGCGCGCAGGGCCAGTCGGCGGGCCTCGTCGGCGGAGAGGGACACGGTGGGCGGCGGCAGGCTCGTCATGTCCGCACCCTAGACCCGGGCACTGACAGCGGCTTCCCCCGCCCGGCGGCCCCGGCCGATCCGGTGCTCACGGCCGCGCTCTCGTGCGGCAGCCGGGACGGCAGCCCGAGGTCGGTGGGGAGCAGGGCGCCGACCCAGCAGTCCCGGAGGACGCCCCGGTGCTCCATGGCGGAACGCTGGAGGCCCTCGATCACGAAACCCGCCTTCTTCGCCACGATGCGGGAGCCCGTGTTGCCGTCCCCGGCGCGCCAGATCAGCCGTACGCAGCCCAGCTCGGTGAAGGCCCAGCGGGCGGCGGCCGGCACCGCCTCGGTCATGTAGCCCTTGCCGCGGTGGCCGGCCACCGTCCAGAAGCCGATCTCGTGGGCGTTCTCGCCGCTCTTGTGGATGCCCAGGGTGGCCACCAGGGGGCCGTCGGCGCCGAGCCGCACCGCGAAGTCGAAGCCGGTGCCCTCCCGCCAGGCCGCCGGGGCGCTCTCCGTGACGTACCGTTCCGCGTCCGAGCGCCGGTAAGGCACCGGGACCGAGATCCAGCGCTGGATCTCGGGGTCCTGGCAGGCGGCGAAGGTCTCCTCCAGGTCGGCGGGGGTGTGCGGGCGCAGGACCAGGCGGTCGGTGGTCAGGGTGATCGGTTCCATTGCAGCATGATCACCGTGTGCGCCGGTCGGAGCCAGTGCCTTCATCGCGCCGGCGGGTACGGCAGCCGGGAGGCCAGGCCGAGGTCCGAGGGCAGCAGGCCGGCGACCCAGCAGTCGCGCAGGGTGCCGCGGTGGTCGAGCGCGCCGCGCAGGGTGCCCTCGAACCGGAAGCCGGCCTTCTCCGCGGCGGCCCGGGAGGCCGTGTTGCCCACGGCGGCGCGCCACTCCAGCCGGCCGGCGCCGACCTCGGTGAACAGCCACCGGGCGACCCCGGTGACGGCCTCGCCGACGTAGCCGTTGCCCCGGTGCTCCTCGGCGGCCCAGTAGCCGATCTCGTAGCCCTGGGGGCCGCGCACGTGCACCCCGACGGCGGCCACCAGCGGCCCCTCGGCGCCCTCCGCCCCGAGCCGCACCGCGAAGCCGTACTCGCGGTCCTCCAGCCAGGCGCTCCGGGAGACGTGCGTGACCCAGGCCTCGGCGTGCTCCCGCTCGTACGGGGTCGGCACCATCGTCCAGCGCTGGATCTCGGGGTCCTGGCAGGCGGCGTACACCTCCTCGGCGTCCGAGGGGGCGAAGGGGCGCAGCAGGAGGCGCCCGGTGGTCAGCGTGACGGGTTCCATGAACGGATTGTTGCCGCGCCGGGTAACCCGGGCGAGGGGTTTTCGTCCACACCGGCACCGAATCCGTCCCCCGTACGTTCTCATTCCGGGCGCCCGTGCCCTGCGGACACGGCGGACCTCCCGACGCGACCACGTCCTCGCTTACGATGGCCGTTGCGGTGGGGCCCACCTGCCGTGCCCGTGTACGTAAAGTGCCCAGGCCCGACCGGCAAGGAGACCAGCCTCAGTGTCCGTCTTCAACAAGCTCATGCGTGCAGGCGAAGGCAAGATCCTGCGCAAACTGCACCGCATCGCGGACCAGGTCAACTCCATCGAAGAGGACTTCGTCAACCTCTCCGACGCCGAGTTGCGCGCGCTCACGGACGAGTACAAGCAGCGCTACCAGGACGGCGAGAGCCTGGACGACCTGCTGCCGGAGGCCTTCGCCACCGTCCGCGAGGCCGCCAAGCGCGTCCTCGGCCAGCGGCACTACGACGTGCAGATCATGGGTGGCGCCGCGCTGCACCTCGGCTACGTCGCCGAGATGAAGACCGGTGAGGGCAAGACCCTCGTCGGCACGCTCCCCGCGTACCTGAACGCGCTCTCGGGCAAGGGCGTCCACCTGATCACGGTGAACGACTACCTCGCCGAGCGCGACTCCGAGATGATGGGCCGCGTCCACAAGTTCCTGGGCCTGTCCATCGGCTGCATCCTGGCCAACATGTCGCCGGCCCAGCGCCGCGAGCAGTACGACTGCGACATCACGTACGGCACCAACAACGAGTTCGGCTTCGACTACCTGCGCGACAACATGGCGTGGTCGCAGGACGAGCTGGTGCAGCGCGGCCACAACTTCGCCGTGGTCGACGAGGTCGACTCGATCCTCGTCGACGAGGCCCGCACCCCGCTGATCATCTCCGGCCCGGCCGACCAGGCGACCAAGTGGTACGCCGACTTCGCCAAGCTGGTCACCCGCCTGACCAAGGGCGAGGCCGGCAACCCGCTCAAGGGCATCGAAGAGACCGGCGACTACGAGGTCGACGAGAAGAAGCGCACCGTCGGCATCCACGAGGCCGGTGTCGCCAAGGTCGAGGACTGGCTCGGCATCGACAACCTCTACGAGTCGGTGAACACCCCGCTCGTCGGCTACCTCAACAACGCGATCAAGGCCAAGGAACTCTTCAAGATCGACAAGGACTACGTCGTCATCGACGGCGAAGTCATGATCGTCGACGAGCACACCGGCCGTATCCTCGCCGGCCGCCGCTACAACGAGGGCATGCACCAGGCGATCGAGGCGAAGGAAGGGGTGGACATCAAGGACGAGAACCAGACCCTCGCCACGATCACCCTGCAGAACTTCTTCCGCCTCTACTCGAAGCTGTCCGGCATGACCGGTACGGCCATGACCGAGGCCGCCGAGTTCCACCAGATCTACAAGCTCGGCGTCGTCCCCATCCCCACCAACCGGGGCATGCAGCGCAAGGACCAGGCCGACCTCATCTACCGGACCGAGGTCGCCAAGTTCGCCGCCGTCGTCGACGACATCGCGGAGAAGCACGAGAAGGGCCAGCCGATCCTCGTCGGCACCACCTCGGTCGAGAAGTCCGAGTACCTCTCGCAGCAGCTCTCCAAGCGCGGCATCCCGCACGAGGTCCTCAACGCCAAGCAGCACGAGCGCGAGGCCACGATCGTCGCCCAGGCCGGCCGCCGCGGCGCCGTCACCGTCGCCACGAACATGGCCGGCCGCGGTACCGACATCAAGCTCGGCGGCAACCCCGACGACCTCGCCGAGGCGGAGCTGCGCCAGCGCGGCCTCGACCCCGAAGAGCACATCGAGGAGTGGGCGCACGCCCTGCCCGAGGCGCTCGCCCGGGCCGAGGCGGCCGTCAAGGCCGAGTTCGAAGAGGTCAAGGAGCTCGGCGGCCTGTACGTGCTGGGCACCGAGCGCCACGAGTCGCGCCGCATCGACAACCAGCTCCGCGGCCGCTCCGGCCGCCAGGGCGACCCGGGCGAGTCCCGCTTCTACCTCTCGCTGGGCGACGACCTGATGCGCCTGTTCAAGGCCCAGATGGTCGAGCGCGTCATGGCCATGGCCAACGTGCCGGACGACGTCCCGATCGAGAACAAGATGGTGACCCGCGCGATCGCGTCCGCGCAGTCGCAGGTCGAGACCCAGAACTTCGAGACCCGCAAGAACGTCCTGAAGTACGACGAGGTCCTCAACAGCCAGCGCGAGGTCATCTACGGCGAGCGCCGCCGCGTCCTGGAGGGCGAGGACCTGCACGAGCAGGTGCGCTTCTTCATGGACGACACCATCGACGCCTACATCTCGGCCGAGACCGTCGAGGGCTTCGCCGAGGAGTGGGACCTCGACCGGCTGTGGGGCGCCTTCCGGCAGCTCTACCCGATCAAGGTCACGGTCGAGGAGCTGGAGGAGGCCGCCGGCGACCGCGCGGGCATCACCGCCGAGTTCATCGCCGAGTCCGTCAAGGACGACATCCACGAGCAGTACGGGGCGCGCGAGAAGGCCCTCGGCTCCGAGGTCATGCGCGAGCTGGAGCGCCGCGTGGTCCTCTCGGTGCTGGACCGCAAGTGGCGCGAGCACCTCTACGAGATGGACTACCTCCAGGAGGGCATCGGCCTGCGGGCGATGGCCCAGAAGGACCCGCTGGTCGAGTACCAGCGCGAGGGCTTCGACATGTTCAACGCCATGATGGAGGGCATCAAGGAGGAGTCGGTCGGCTACCTGTTCAACCTGGAGGTCCAGGTCGAGCAGCAGGTCGAGGAGCTCCCGGTGCAGGACGCGGCCCCGTCCATGGTGAAGGAGCCGGTCCCGTCGGCCCGCCCCGAGATCCGCGCCAAGGGCCTGGACGCCCCGCAGCGCCCGGACCGGCTGCACTTCTCGGCCCCGACGGTCGACGGTGAGGGCGGCGTTGTCGAGGGCGACTTCGACTCCGACGCCGTCGGCGACGGCATGACGCGCGCGGAGCGCCGCAAGGCCCAGAAGGCCTCGGGCGGCCGGCGCCGCAAGAAGTAACGCGGCGATACGCAGCGACACGCGGCCGGGGCCGGACACCGAGGGGTGTCCGGCCCCGGCTGCTGTACGTGGTTTGCGGCGCGGGCCCGCCATCTCCCCCTCGACGGGTCGGGGCGGGTCGGTGGTTGCCCACCCGCCTCCTCGTCTGCGGGCCGGGGGGCCGGGGGCGGTGTCTCCCTGGGCGGGATCAGGGCTGGTTTGGGGGTTTCCCGTCAGTCCCATCGTCCTTCGGTGTCGTGCCGGTCCCTCAAGGGCGCTCCTTCGTCGCGTCGCTGCGCGATGTCGCTTCGCTCCACCCTTGACCGACCGACCCGCCCCGGAAAGCCGAAAGACTGCCGGGAAACCCCCAAAAGAACGGCACGGTCCACGGCCGGAGGGGCGGCCGTTTCAGAGATCAGGCGAGGGGCCGGGCGTCGGCCGGCCGGGCATCCGGGCCCTCAAGAGCCGAGATTCCGGGCCGGGGCGCGACTATGCGCACGACAGGCTGATGAGAGCGACCTGCGGAGCCCCCAAGCGCATCAGATCGCTACGCGCTCCTCATATCTCAGCGTCCGCCGACCGCCCGTGGCCGATACCCGCACCAGAGGACGAACAGAACAGCCCAGGAGGCGCACGGGCGCGTCAGATCGCTACGCGCTTCTCCCGTCTCGGCGGCCGACTGCCGTCCGGGGCTGGTCTGTGAGCAGTTGACGTCCGTCATGGCTCCGCACGTGGGGGCTGTTGTCGTCGAGGGCGTCCAGGAGTCGGATGGCGTAGACCTCGGACATCCGCGCGGCCGCCTCGTCGGGTGTGAGCCACTGGACTGCCGTGCTTTCGCCGGAGAGGCGTTCTGTGCCGCCGGAAGGCTTGCAACGGAAGACCAATGCCACGACTCCCGCCGTGACGTTCTTATACACGCCGGTCAGCCGGTCCACCTCGACGAGGATGCCGGTTTCCTCCAGCACTTCCCGCCGCACGCCGTCTTCAGGGGCTTCCGCCAGCTCCAGCACTCCGCCCGGAGGCTCCCACGTCCCGTTGTCGGCTCGGCGGATGGCCAGCAGTCGGCCGTCATCACGCACCACCACCCCGGCAACCGACACGGAATGACGTGGCGTTGACCTGTCCGACGGAACGCTGTTACTCATGTACATGAGCATAGGAGGAAGCGAAGGACCATGGGAGCAGCTGCAGGAGGAGGCAAGGCCGTCCCCCGGTACTTGCAGGTCGCCGAGGACATCGTCCGGCAGGTTCGCGCCGGCGTCCTGAAACCGGGAGACCAGGTGCCCAGTGAGGCCGAGATGGTCGAGCGTTACGGCGTCTCGGGCGGGACCGTCCGCAAGGCAATGCTGGAGATCCGCGCCAGCGGCCTCGTGGACACCCGGCACGGCAAGGGTTCCTACGTGAAGGACCGGCCGCCGGTGCGCCACCGGTCATCGGATCGTTTCCGCCGCTCGCTCCGGCAAGGCGGCAAGGCCGCCTACCTTGCCGAGTCGGAGCGGTCCGGGGCCGCCGCGAAGGTCAGCATCGTCTACATCGGGCCGGTCGAGGCCCCGGAGACGATCGCTGAGCGTCTCGGCGTGGACGTGGGAACGCAGGTGCTGGCGCGCCGCCGCTTGTACTTCCGCAACGGCACTCCTGTGGAAACCGCGACGTCCTACCTGCCGTGGGACGTGGTGCGCGACATCCCGGAACTCTTCGCCGAGAACCCCGGAGGCGGCGGCATCTACGCCCGCCTCGAAGAACACGGCCACATCTTCGCCGAGTTCGTGGAGACGCTCCAGGCGCGGCCTGCCGCGAAGGCCGAGGCGTCGGAGCTGGCCTTGAGTCCCGGCGCCACGGTGGTGCACCTGCTGAGGAACGCGGTCACGGACGCAGGTCGCGTCGTGGAGGTCTGCGACACACTCATGGCAGCTGACCAGTTCGTTTTCGAGTTCCGCATCCCGGCAACCGACTGACAGCCACCACCGCCCACAACCCGCTGTGACTTGAACTTCACAGCGGGTTGACTCATGTATAGGAGTCGGGCCATTCTTCTTCATGTCACTCATGTACATGAGTGGAGGAGTTTAGCCTCTTTAGAGGAGTGGCCATCGTGTGCCAGATTCCCGTCCGTCGGGCAGCGTCCTGCCTCACCAGCACCGACGACGACACCCTCCCGGTGAGGCCCGTCGCGGCAATCGAGCCGAGCTCGGAACTACTCAACCGCGCACAGGCCGGCTGGGCACGCTTCCTCGCCTCCTTCGAGGCGGCGTCCGATGAGTGAGTGCTACGAGTACGTGCCGCACCGGCTCCTCCGCCGACGCGTGCGCGACATCGCGTCCGGCGTCGAAGGCGTCCTGATGGCGGTGATCAACGAGAACGTCTCCGACACCGGCATCGAGCGCTGGATGGAGCTGGCCTACATCCGGGGCGCCTCCGGCCGTGAGTTCACCACCGCGGTCGCCAACGTCGAACCCGCCTACGACCAGCCCCGGACGGCAGTCGGCCGCCGAGACGGGAGAAGCGCGTAGCGATCTGACGCGCCCGTGCGCCTCCTGGGCTGTTCTGTTCGTCCTCTGGTGCGGGTATCGGCCACGGGCGGTCGGCGGACGCTGAGATATGAGGAGCGCGTAGCGATCTGATGCGCTTGGGGGCTCCGCAGGTCGCTCTCATCAGCCTGTCGTGCGCATAGTCGCGCCCCGGCCCGGAATCTCGGCTCTTGAGGGCCCGGATGCCCGGCCGGCCGACGCCCGGCCCCTCGCCTGATCTCTGAAACGGCCGCCCCTCCGGCCGTGGACCGTGCCGTTCTTTTGGGGGTTTCCCGTCAGTCTTTCGGCTTTCCGGGGCGGGTCGGTCGGTCAAGGGTGGAGCGAAGCGACATCGCGCAGCGACGCGACGAAGGAGCGCCCTTGAGGGACCGGCACGACACGGAAGGACGATGGGACTGACGGGAAACCCCCAAACCGGCTGTGAGGCCGCCCGAGGGGGTACCGCCCCCCCCACCCCACCGGCCCGCAGACGGGGAGGCCGGTGGGCAGCCGCCTCCCCCGTCTGCCCGCCGCCGAGCCTCCACCGCGAGTGCCACGCCTGCGGAGAGTGACCGGCGCACCCCCGCCGACGCGGGGCGGAGTGGGGCCGGGAGGGTGATTCGGAGGTACTCCATCGAGCTCTTCGTGGCGGGGGTCCAGGCGTCCACCTGAGGCGCGTTGCGGGGGCGCTCGGGGGCTCTGGGGTGGGGGGTTGCCACACGGATAGGTGAACCTCGGCGGGGTGGGCTGCGAGGGCCTGCGGCGGTTGCGGAGCGTGTTCGGCGGTCGTAGAAAACCCGCATCAAGTTACCGCCTGGTACCGCCTGGTACCGCCGGGCTCGGTCTGATCGGGGGAATCGCCATGGACACCACCACGCGCGGCACGGTTGGCGGCGAGGGCAGTCGCAGCAGGCCCGGCGGGGCCGGCCGGAGCCGGCCCGCCGGGCGGCGGGACCAGCGGCGGCCGGCGGGGGCGCCGCGGCAGGTGCGCCGGCCGGCCCCCCACGACTGGTTCGCGGAGCGCCTGCTGGCGGTGCTGAGCGGCCAGCGCCCCGTCCACTCGCTGCTCGGCCTCACCGTGGGGGAGGCGTACGAGCAGCTGGTCACCCTCGCCCCCACCGGGCCGCTGCGCAACCGGCTGCGCCCGGTGCTGCGCCACTGCGGCCGTTTCCACCCCGGCCCCGGGGTGATCGAGGCCTTCGCCCGCATCGCGACGGGGGACCGGGTCTCGGCGATGGCGTTCCGGCTGGAGCAGGGCCCCGACCGGCGCTGGCGGTGCGCGGCGGTGGAGGTGCGGGGCCCGAGGCCGTAGGTCCCGTTCCGGGGCCGGGTCGTATCCTGAGGGCGTTTCCGACTACCGAAAGCAGCCGGCCATGCGCGTGTACGTCCCCCTGACCCTTCCCGGGCTCGCCGAGGTGCACAAGGCGGGGGAGTTGGGGCCCGCCCCGCTCCTTGCGTACGCCGTCACGCCCGGGCTGCGCGAGTGGTACGTGTCGGACGACATCGAGGAGCTGGAGTACGCCGCCCTCAGCCGGGCCGCCCTCGCCTCGCTGCGCCTGCTGGCCGCCGACGCGGCAGCCCCGCGCAGGCGGGTCGTCGTCGCGGTCGACGTCGACGACAAGGCCGCCACCGCCGTGCCCGGGCTGGACGAGGCCACGCTCGGGCAGGTCACCCTCGCGGCCGCCGTGCGGCTGAAGGTGGCCGCCGCCGTGCACGCCGACGCCGATGACGCCGAGGCCGACGTCGCGGCCGCCGCCGGGGCCCTCGCGGCCGCCGACGCCGGGGACGACGACGCGCAGTTCACCGTGGACGGCGCCGACGACCACGAGCTGCTGTGGTTCGGGGTCCAGGAGATCCCGGGGCTGCTGGGATGAACACCGGGACGAAGACCGGTGGAGCCCACATCGTGTGGGACTGGAACGGCACCCTGCTCCACGACATCGACGCCGTCATAACCGCGACCAACGCCTCCTTCGCCGAGCTGGGCCTCGACCCGATCACGCTGGAGCGGTACCGCGAGCTGTACGTCGTACCGGTGCCGAGGTTCTACGAGCGGCTGATGG
This sequence comes from Streptomyces sp. NPDC040718, assembly GCF_055593565.1. Lineage (NCBI taxonomy): Bacteria > Bacillati > Actinomycetota > Actinomycetes > Kitasatosporales > Streptomycetaceae > Streptomyces > Streptomyces sp. NPDC040718. Next base: position 23,807 of record NZ_JBVIXO010000009.1, read on the forward strand.
GCCGCCTGCCCACGGACGCCGAATGGGTCGTGATGGACGAGGCCTTCCACCGCCACTACTGGGCCGCCGCCGAGGACGCCGGGCTCGCCGAGGGGGCGCGGGAGCTGCTGCGGGGCTGGCAGGCGGACGGGCTCACCCAGTCCCTGCTGTCCCTCGCGCCCCACGACAAGCTCGTGCCGCTGGTCCGCGAGTACGGCATCGAGGGGCACTTCCTGCGCGTCGACGGGCGCACCGGGCCCTCGCACACCTCCAAGGCGGGGCACCTCGTACGCCATATGGCCGCACTGGAGGCAGCCGGTGTGACCGCCCTCCGTACGGTCCTGGTGGGGGACGCCGTGGACGATGCGACGGCCGCGCGGCACGTAGGGGCACACGCCGTTCTGTACACGGGCGGGTCGCACAGCCGCGCCAGCCTGGAGTCCGCCGGGGTCCCGGTCGTGGACAGCCTCACCGAGGCCGTCGCCATGGCCCGTGAGCTGGCTGGATAGGCCGGTAACGGACCGTTCCGGCCAAGCCTCTGGCCAGACTGTCCAGGTTTTGCCCCCGTTTTGTACAGATGCAGTGAATGACGACCGGGGGGTGGGGCGAGATAGCCTTGTACCCGTGATCAGCGCGATAGTCATCGGGGGCACTGACGCCCCCGACCCGCGCCCGGCGCGTCTCCGCGGCCGGGCCTTCGCTGATCCCCGCCGCCGGGACCTGTCGATCACGGTCGAAGCCTTCCCCGGCGGCTCTCCCGACGCCGCGGCGTCGAAAACCGATCCGGACGGACATCCCGCCTCATCGCGGCGCTTTGTCATTCCTTCCTTCACCACCTACGTCACGCAATGGCGCGCGACAGGAGCCAGAGGACATGCAGACCAAGCTGGACGAAGCAAAGGCCGAGCTGCTCGCGCGGGCGGCACGGGTAGCTGAGAACAGCCCGGCCGGGGGGCTACTTCCGACTGGGTCCGAGCACGGTGAGCGCCCCGATCAGGGCACGACGCTCTCCTACCTCCAGCGCTACTACCTGCACACCGCCCCCGAGGACCTCGCCGACCGGGACCCGGTCGACGTGTTCGGCGCGGCGCTCTCCCACTACCGGCTCGCCGAGATCCGGCCGCAGGGCACCGCGAACGTCCGGGTCCACACCCCCACGGTCGAGGAGAACGGCTGGACCTCCAGCCACTCGGTCGTCGAGGTCGTGACGGACGACATGCCGTTCCTCGTGGACTCCGTGACGAACGAGCTGTCCCGCCAGGGCCGCGGCATCCACGTCGTGATCCACCCGCAGGTCGTCGTGCGCCGTGACGTCACCGGCAAGCTGATCGAGATCCTCGGCCCCGACTGCGACGCCCACGGTCCCAAGACCGCGCGCCCCCACGACTCCCTCGTCGAGTCCTGGATCCACGTCGAGATCGACCGCGAGACCGACAAGGCCGACCTCAAGCAGATCACCGGAGACCTGCTGCGCGTCCTGTCCGACGTCCGCGAGGCCGTCGAGGACTGGGAGAAGATGCGCGACGCCGCGCTGCGCATCGCCGACGACCTGCTGAACGAGCCCACCGCGCCGGACCTGCGCGAGTACGAGCTCGAAGAGGCCCGCGAGCTGCTGCGCTGGCTGGCCGACGACCACTTCACCTTCCTCGGCTTCCGCGAGTACGACCTCGTCGACGGCGACGCCCTGTCCGCCGTGCCCGGCACCGGCCTCGGCATCCTGCGCTCCGACCCGGTCCACCACGGGCAGGAGGACGCGCACCCCGTCTCGCCGTCCTTCAACCGGCTGCCCGCCGACGCCCGCGCCAAGGCCCGCGAGCACCGCCTGCTGGTGCTGACCAAGGCCAACAGCCGCGCCACCGTGCACCGCCCCTCGTACCTCGACTACGTGGGCGTGAAGAAGTTCGACGCCGACGGCAACGTCGTCGGCGAGCGCCGCTTCCTCGGCCTGTTCTCCTCCGCCGCGTACACCGAGTCGGTGCGCCGCGTCCCGGTGATCCGCCGCAAGGTGTCCGAGGTCCTGGAGGGCGCCGGCTTCTCGCCGTCCAGCCACGACGGCCGCGACCTGCTCCAGATCCTGGAGACCTACCCGCGCGACGAGCTGTTCCAGACCCCGGTCGACAAGCTCCGCGAGATCGCCACGTCCGTGCTGTACCTCCAGGAGCGCCGCCGGCTGCGGCTGTACCTGCGCCAGGACGAGTACGGCCGCTACTACTCGGCGCTCGTGTACCTGCCGCGCGACCGCTTCACCACCGGTGTCCGGCTGCGCCTGATGGACATCCTGAAGGAGGAGCTCGGCGGCACCAGCGTCGACTTCACCGCCTGGAACACCGAGTCGATCCTCTCCCGCATCCACTTCGTCGTCCGCGTCCCGCAGGGCACCGAGCTGCCCCTGCTGACCGACGCCGACGTCGAGCGCGTCGAGGCCCGCCTGGTCGAGGCGGCCCGTTCGTGGGCCGACGGCTTCGGCGAGGCGCTGACGGCCGAGCTGGGCGAGGAGCGCGCGGCCGAGCTGAGCCGCAAGTACGGCACCTCCTTCCCCGAGGGCTACAAGGCCGACCACTCGCCGCGTGCGGCCGTGGCCGACCTGTGCCACCTGGAGAAGCTCTCCGCCAGCGAGCGCCCCTTCGCGCTGTCGCTGTACGAGCCCGTCGGCGCGGGCCCCGGCGAGCGCCGCTTCAAGATCTACCGCACGGGTGAGCAGGTCTCCCTCTCCGCGGTCCTGCCGGTCCTCCAGCGCCTGGGCGTCGAGGTCACCGACGAGCGGCCGTACGAGCTGCGCCGCAGCGACCGGGTCAGCGCCTGGATCTACGACTTCGGTCTGCGGATGCCGCTGTCCACGGGCAACGGGGACGCCTACCTCGGCGACGACGCGCGCGAGCGGTTCCAGGAGGCCTTCGCGGCCGTGTGGACCGGCGACGCCGAGAACGACAACTTCAACACCCTCGTCCTGGGCGCCGGCCTCACCTGGCGCCAGGCCGTCGTGCTGCGCGCGTACGCCAAGTACATGCGCCAGGCCGGCTCCACCTTCAGCCAGGACTACATGGAGGACACCCTCCGCAACAACGTCCACACCACGCGCCTGCTGGTCTCGCTCTTCGAGGCGCGGATGTCGCCGGGCCGCCAGGCCGCCGGCACCGAGCTGATCGACGCCATGCTGGAGGAGCTGGACGGGGCCCTGGACCAGGTCGCCTCGCTCGACGAGGACCGCATCCTGCGCTCCTTCCTGACGCTGATCAAGGCGACCCTGCGGACGAACTTCTTCCAGCTCGACGAGGCGGGCGAGCAGCACTCGTACGTGTCGATGAAGTTCGACCCGCAGGCCATCCCGGACCTGCCGGCCCCGCGCCCCGCGTTCGAGATCTGGGTGTACTCCCCGCGCGTCGAGGGCGTGCACCTGCGCTTCGGCAAGGTCGCCCGGGGCGGGCTGCGCTGGTCCGACCGGCGCGAGGACTTCCGTACGGAGGTGCTCGGCCTGGTCAAGGCGCAGATGGTCAAGAACACGGTGATCGTGCCGGTCGGCGCCAAGGGCGGCTTCGTCGCGAAGAACCTGCCGGACCCGTCGGTGGACCGTGACGCGTGGCTCGCCGAGGGCATCGCCTCGTACAAGATCTTCATCTCGGCGCTGCTCGACATCACCGACAACATGGTCGGCGGCGAGGTCGTGCCGCCGAAGGGCGTGGTCCGCCACGACGAGGACGACACCTACCTCGTCGTCGCCGCCGACAAGGGCACCGCGACCTTCTCCGACATCGCCAACGGCGTCGCGGAGTCGTACGGCTTCTGGCTGGGCGACGCGTTCGCGTCGGGCGGCTCGGCCGGCTACGACCACAAGGGCATGGGCATCACCGCCCGCGGCGCCTGGGAGTCCGTCAAGCGGCACTTCCGCGAGCTGGGCCACGACACCCAGACGCAGGACTTCACGGTCGTCGGCGTCGGCGACATGTCCGGCGACGTCTTCGGCAACGGCATGCTGCTGTCCGAGCACATCCGCCTGGTCGCCGCCTTCGACCACCGGCACATCTTCATCGACCCGGCCCCGGACGCGGCGACCTCGTACGCGGAGCGCCGGCGCCTGTTCGAGCTGCCGCGGTCCTCGTGGGCGGACTACGACACCGCGCTGCTGTCGGCGGGCGGCGGGATCCACCCGCGCAGCGCCAAGAGCATCCCGGTCAACGCGCAGATGCGCGCGGCCCTCGGCATCGAGGCGGGCGTCACCAAGATGACCCCGGCCGAGCTGATGCAGGCCATCCTGCAGTCCCCCGTGGACCTGCTGTGGAACGGCGGCATCGGCACGTACGTCAAGGCGACCGCCGAGACGCACGCCGACGTCGGCGACAAGGCCAACGACGCGATCCGCGTCAACGGCTCCGACGTCCGCGCCAAGGTCATCGGCGAGGGCGGCAACCTGGGCCTGACCCAGCTGGGCCGCATCGAGTTCGCCCGTACCGGCGCAGGCGGCGAGGGCGGCAAGGTCAACACCGACGCCATCGACAACAGCGCGGGCGTGGACACCTCCGACCACGAGGTGAACATCAAGATCCTGCTGAACGCGGTGGTCGCGGACGGCGACATGACCGTCAAGCAGCGCAACAAGCTGCTCGCCGAGATGACCGACGAGGTCGGCTCCCTGGTGCTGCGCAACAACTACGCGCAGAACACGGCCCTGGCCAACGGCTCCGCCCAGGCCCCGAGCCTGCTCCACGCCCAGCAGCGCTTCATGCGCCGCCTGGGCCGGGACGGGCTGCTGGACCGCCAGCTGGAGTTCCTGCCCAACGACCGGCAGATCCGCGAGCTGCTCAACACCGGCAGGGGCCTGACCCAGCCGGAGCTGGCCGTCCTCTTCGCCTACACCAAGATCACGGTGGCGGACGAGCTCGTCCACACCGAGCTGCCGGACGACCCGTACCTGCGCCGCCTGCTGCACGCGTACTTCCCGGGCGCCCTGCGCGCGAAGTTCCCGGAGCAGATCGACGGGCACGCGCTGCGCCGGGAGATCATCACCACCCTGCTGGTCAACGACACCGTCAACACCGGTGGTTCGACCTTCCTGCACCGTCTGCGGGAGGAGACCGGCGCCTCCATGGAGGAGATCGTCCGGGCGCAGCTCGCAGCCCGCGAGATCTTCGGCCTGGCCGAGGTGTGGGACGCGGTCGAGGCGCTGGACAACAAGGTCCCGGCCGACGTCCAGACCCGGGTGCGGTTGCACTCGCGGCGCCTGGTGGAGCGCGGTACGCGCTGGCTGCTGAACAACCGGCCGCAGCCGCTCCAGATCACCGAGACCATCGAGCTCTTCGGGGCCCGGGTGGCGGAGGTCTGGTCGGAGCTGCCGAAGCTGGTGCGCGGCGCGGACCTGGAGTGGTACCAGTCGATCCTGGACGAGCTGACCGGCGAGGGCGTGCCGGAGGAGCTCGCGGCGAAGGTGGCCGGCTTCTCGTCGGCGTTCCCGACGCTGGACATCGTCGCCATCGCGGACCGGACGGGCGTGGACCCGCTGTCCGTCGCCGAGGTGTACTACGACCTGGCCGACCGCCTGGACATCACGCAGCTGATGGACCGCATCATCGAGCTGCCGCGGTCCGACCGCTGGCAGTCGATGGCCCGCGCGTCGATCCGCGAGGACCTGTTCGCGGCGCACGCGGCGCTGACGGCCGACGTGCTGGCCGTGGGCAACGGCTCTTCCACTCCCGAGGAGCGCTTCAAGGCGTGGGAGGAGAAGAACGCGGCGATCATCGGCCGGGCGCGGACGACCCTGGACGAGATCCGGGGTTCGGACGACTTCGACCTGGCGAACCTGTCGGTGGCGATGCGGACGATGCGTTCGCTGCTGCGCGCGCACGCGTAGTCGCTCGCGCGACCGGTGACTGGTACGGGCCGGGCCCGGAACCCCTCGGGGTTCCGGGCCCGGCCCGTACGCGTCGTCGGGTGCGGCGGCGTTGCCGGGGGCTCTGCCCCCGGACCCCCGCGCCTCAAACGCCGGCGGGGCTGGTCGGGCCGTCGGGTTGGTTGGGTCGGCGGGGCTAAGGGTTGCCCGAGGTGAAGGCCTCGTAGGCGTCGCAGACTTCCTTGGAGGGGCCGTCCATGCGCAGGACGCCCGTCTCCAGCCAGATCGCCCGGTCGCAGGTCTCGCGGACCGTGCCGATGGAGTGGCTGACGAGGAAGACGGTGCCGGCCCGGGCGCGGAGTTCCTCGATGCGGGCCTGGCTGCGGCGCTGGAAGGCGGCGTCGCCGGTGGCGAGGGCCTCGTCGATCATCAGGACGTCGTGGTCCTTGGCGGCGGCGATGGAGAACCGCAGCCGGGCGCCCATGCCGGAGGAGTACGTGCGCATGGGCAGGGAGATGAAGTCGCCCTTCTCGTTGATGCCGGAGAAGTCGACGATGTCCTGGTAGCGCTCGCGGACCTGCTGCCTGGTCATGCCCATCGCCAGCCCGCCGAGGACCACGTTGCGCTCGCCGGTGAGGTCGTTCATCAGGGCGGCGTTCACTCCGAGGAGGGACGGCTGGCCGTGGGAGTAGACCGCGCCCCGGGCCACCGGCTGGAGGCCGGCGATGGCCTTGAGGAGGGTGGACTTGCCCGAGCCGTTGGAGCCGATCAGGCCGATCGCCTCGCCCTTGTGGGCGGTGAAGCTGACGCCCTTGACGGCGTGGACCTCGCGGACGCCGGGGGTGGGCTTGCGGGAGAAGATCCGGCTGAGAGCGGCGGTGGCGCCGCCCTTGCGGCCGCCGCCGTGCACCTTGTAGACGACGTGGACCTCGTCCGCGATGACGGTCGGGACACGGGTGCCGGTGTTGTCGGTGTCAGCCACGGCCGTACTCCTCCTCTGCCTTCCAGAACCAGACGAAGCCGCCGACCCCGGCGAGCAGCGCCCAGCCGATGGCGATCGGCCACACGTGGTGCGGGAGCGAGCCCGCCTTGAAACTGTCGATGAGGGCGAACCGCATCAGGTCGATGTAGACGGCCGCCGGGTTGGTCTTGAGCATCAGCGAGACCCACTGCGGCAGGTGGTCCGTCTTGAGCATGGTGTCGATGGACCACATCACGCCCGAGGAGTACATCCAGGTGCGGAGCACGAACGGCATCAGCTGGCTGACGTCCGGGTTCTTGCTGCCGATGCGGGCCATGACCATCGCGCAGCCGGCGCAGAAGACGGCCATCAGGAAGAGCGCCGGGACCGCGATCAGCCAGGAGGGGGAGGGGGTCTGCCCGAAGGCCAGCAGCAGGACCACCAGGGCCGCCATGGTGACGAGCAGCTGCTGGAAGAGCTGGACCACGGAGGAGATGGGCAGGCTGGCGCGGGGGAAGTGCAGGGCGCGGACCAGGCCGAGGTTGCCGTGGACGGCGCGGGTGCCGGCGTTGACGGAGCTGCCGATGAAGTCCCAGACGAAGACGCCGGTGATCAGGAACGGCACGTAGTCGGGGACGTCGTGGCTGGCGCGCATCACGATGCCGAAGACGAAGTAGTAGACGGCCGCGTTGAGCAGCGGGGTCATCAGGTGCCAGACCTGGCCGAGCTTGGCCGTGCTGTACGTGGCCTGCATCCGGGCGGTCGCGTACGCCGTCACGAAATGGCGCCGGTTCCACAGCTGCGCGACGTAGCGGGGCAGGGAGGGGCGGGCGCCGCTGACGGTGAGGCCGTGGGCTGCCGCCAGCTCCGCGGGGGAGGGCGGCGCGGGGGTCGCGGTGGTCACGGTGGTCACGGGATCGCTTTCGACGGGGGTCGCCCCGACAGGGGCCGGGCGTCGCCGGACGACAGGACGGGTCCGTATCGTCGTTACGGCGACAGTAGGGCGTGCCGCGTCGGAACGCAACCGTATCGTCGCGACGGGTGGGTGACGTCGTCGCCGTTATGCTCGGTGCATGACCAACGACCCCGCCGCCGCTCCCGCCGCCCGCCGCGCCCCCGCCGGCGCCGCCGTCCTGCGCGAGGACGTGACCGAGGCGATCCGCGCCGCGGTGGTGGAGGAGCTGGCCGCCGTGGGCTTCGTCCGGATGTCGATCGAGGGCATCGCGCGCCGCGCCGGGGTCGGCAAGACCGCCGTGTACCGGCGCTGGAAGTCGAAGCTGCACCTGGTGCTCGACCTGATCGGCGCGGTCGCCGCCGACGGCATCCCGGTGCCGGCGACCGGGTCCCTCTACGGGGACGTACGCGCCCTCCTGGAGGTCATGTCACACGTGCTGCGGCACCCCGTGGCCTCGGCGGTCATCCCCGACCTGCTGGTGGAGGCCGCCCGGAACCCGGAGATCGCCGAAGCGGTCCGGGGGGCGTTGCTGGAGGGGCAGCGGCGGCTCGCCGAGGGCATCGTGTCGGAGGCCGTCGCCCGGGGGGAGCTGCCGGAGTCCGCGTCCCCCGAGCGGGCCCTCGACCTGGCGATCGGGCCGCTGTACTGGCGGCAGGTGGTCGTGCGGGATGCCGTGCCGGCGGGCTATCTGGACGGGCTCGCCCGCTCGGTGGTGGCGGGACTGCGGGCCGGCTAGCCGGCCGGCCGCCGGTCGGGGTGCCGGTGCGCGGGGTCTACGGCCAGAGGCCGGCGGACAGGGGGGTCAGGTCCGGGGCCGAGGCCGCGGGGGCGGGACGGCGGTCCTCCAGCGGGGTGATCGCCGGGACCGGGGCGGGCTGGCCCAGGAAGACGCGGCGGACCACGCGCTCCGCCGCGTGCCCGTCGTCGTACGAGCAGAAGCGCGAGCGGAACGCGGCGCGCAGCTGCGCCGAGCGGGAGCCCTGCCAGTGGCCGGTGGCGAAGATGTCCACGAGCTCGTCCTCGGTGCGGGCGATCGCGCCCGGGGGACAGGAGCGCAGGTCGAAGTAGGTGCCGCGGGCGGCCTCGTACGCCTCCCAGTCGTCGGCGTGGATCACGATCGGCCGGTCCAGCGCCGCGTAGTCGAACATCAGGGACGAGTAGTCCGTGACCAGCGCGTCCGAGGCGAGGCACAGCTCCTCCACCGACGGATGGGCGGAGACGTCCAGGAGCCTCGGGTGCGGGTCGCGGGCGGAGGGGGTGTCCGCGTACGTCAGGTGGGCGCGGGTGAGGATCGTGAAGCGCGGGCCCAGGTCCCGCAGGACCCGCTCGAAGTCCAGGTGCTCGGGCCGGCTGCGCCGGTAGTCGCGGTGGGTCGGGGCGTACAGGATCGCGGTGGTGCCGGGGGCGATGCCCAGGCGCTCGCGCAGGGCCAGCACCTCCTCCTGGCCGGCCCGGTGGAAGGGGTCGTTGCGGGGGTAGCCGTACTCCAGTGTCGTGTAGGAGGCGGGCACGGCCTTCTCCCACACCAGGGTGGAGTGGCGGTTGGAGGAGAGCAGGTAGTCCCACTGGTCGGCGCCGCGCAGCAGCCCCTCGAAGTCCGTGGTCGGGGCGGCCGCCGGACGGTCCTGGAGGTCGAGGCCGACCCTCTTGAGCGGGGTGCCGTGCTGCGTCTGGAGCAGGATCTGGCCGGGCCGCTTGACCAGGGCGCGGTCGAAGTTGACGTTCGTGGTCAGGTACCCGGCCCGCGCCAGGGCGCTCCAGTACGCGGCCGAGCCCGGCCGCAGCAGCGTCGTCTCGGGCGGCAGGGTCGGGGCGTGGCGGGGGTCGCAGATCCACGCCGTGCGCATGCGCGGGGCCAGCTCGCGCAGCTTCGCCTCGATCGCCGCCGGGTTGCAGGCGTAGCCGCCGTGCCAGTACGCGGAGAACACCGCCAGCTCGGGCCGCAGCGGGAGCAGCCGCTGGACGCGGTAGTGCAGCCGCAGGGCGCTCTCGCGCAGCCCCCGCCACAGCGCCGACCCGGCGCGGCCCGCGGCCAGGGCCCCCGAGCGGACGGCCGAGGCCAGCCCGTACGCGCGCCGGACGCCCAGCCGCATCAGGGCGTGCCGGAGCCGGTCGGTGCGGGACAGCGACAGCGGCAGGGACGCGGGGCCGCCCGGGACGCGGTGGCGGCGCAGCAGGGCCGAGGCCCGCGCGAAGAACTCGGCGCGGGCGGCGCGCGGGAGGCGGCGCGGGTCCGCGTACACGGCGCAGAAGTGCTCGGCCATCCGCCGGTGCACCGCGGGGCGCCAGCGGTCCAGCTCGGGGCGGGCGGCGAGGTGGCCGAAGACCCGGTCGTACTGGTCGAAGATGTCGAGGTGGCGCCGGCTGGTGGTGGTCAGGATCGAACCGGTCCGGCGCTGGCGGTAGTGGACGCAGACCCGGTCCAGGACGGCCACGGACTCGGCGGCCAGCAGCGCCGGATAGGTCCAGGGGGTGTCCTCGTAGAAGCCGGGCGGAAACTCCAGGCCCTCCCGCTCCACGTACTCGCGGCGGTACGCCTTGTTCCACACCACCATCAGCATGCCGAGCAGGGCCGGGCGGTCGGCGAGGCGGAAGCTGGCGGGTCCCTCCTCGGACAGCCGGTGGGCCAGGCGGTTGCGGACGGTCTCGCCGGTCCAGAAGGTGCGCGCGTAGTCGTAGACCAGGACGTCGGGGGAGCCGGTGGCCTTGAGCCGGTCGGTGACGGCCTGGAGGGCGCCGGGGGCGAGGGTGTCGTCGCCGTCGAGGAAGAGCAGGTAGTCGCCGGTGGCCCGGGCCAGACCCGCGTTGCGGGCCGGGCCCAGGCCCAGGTTGTGCGCCAGGTGCACCGCCGTGACCCGGGGGTCGCGGGCCGCGTACTCGTCGATGATCGAACCGCAGGCGTCCGGGGAGGCGTCGTCGACCGCGATCAGTTCCAGATCCGGGTAGGACTGGGACAGGACCGAGTCCAGGCTCTCCTGGAGGTACGCCTGAACCTTGTACGCGGGCACGATGACGCTGAACCGGGGCACGGCACATCCAGGGGTCGGCGCGGGCATATTGCCCAGGAACCACGCGCGCGGCGATCGGGTTACGCTGCGTGCGGCATTCGGGTTACGCAGCGTCAACACCCCATGTCGGACGCGGCCGTCCCGGTGGCCGTGGGTTACTTGACGGCGCCGGCCATCACCCCCGTCGCGAACTGCCGCTGGAAGGCGAAGAAGACCAGCAGCGGCACCACCATCGACAGGAACGCGCCGGGCGCCAGCACGTCGATGTTGTTCCCGAACTGCCGCACCTGCTGCTGGAGCGCCACCGTGACCGGCGGGTGCGCCGAGTCGGCGAAGACCAGCGCGACCAGCATGTCGTTCCACACCCACAGGAACTGGAAGATGCCGAGCGAGGCGATCGCCGGACCGCCCAGCGGCAGCACCACCCGAGCGAACAGCCGCAGTTCGCCCGCCCCGTCGAGCCGGGCCGCCTCCAGCAGCTCGCGCGGGATCTCCGCGAAGAAGTTCCGCAGCAGGAACACCGCGAACGGCAGCCCGAACGCGGTGTGGAACAGCACCACCCCCGCCGTGGTCTCGAACAGGCCGATGGAGCCGAAGAGTTCCGACACCGGGATCAGTGCCACCTGCACCGGGACCACCAGCAGCCCCACCACGACCAGGAACAGCCAGTCCCGGCCCGGGAACTCCAGCCACGCGAAGGCGTAGCCGGCGAACGCGCCGAGGGTGAGGACGAGCAGCGTCGCCGGGACGGCGATCGCCACCGTGTTCAGCAGCGAGCCGGTGATGGTGTCGTTCTCCAGCAGGCGCGCGTAGTTGGACGCGGTCAGCCGCGAGGGCTCGGTCAGCGCCCGCCACCATCCGCCGCGGTTCAGGTCGTCCGGGGAGAGGAGGGAGGACACCAGCAGCCCGAGCGTGGGCAGCAGCCAGAACAGCCCGGCCAGGACGAGGAAGACGCGCAGCAGCACGCTCCCCGCCAGCCGCCGCACGACGTTCGCCGCGGTGCTCGTCCGGCTGCTCGGCCGACTGCCCGCCGGGGTGCTCGGTCGGGCGCTCATCGGGAGGCCTCCTTCCGCATCCGGCGGATGTTCAGCAGCATCACCGGCACCACCAGCACCAGCAGCAGCACCGCGATGGCGCTGCCGAGCCCCGGATCGGCGTCCGTCCCGAAGGACGTCCGGTACAGCTGGAGCGCGAGCACGTTCGCGTCGTCCTGCACCGCGCCCGGCGCGATCACGAACACCAGGTCGAACACCTTCATCACGTTGATGACCAGCGTCACCAGGACCACCACCAGCACCGGCGCCAGCAGCGGCACCGTGATCCGGCGGAACACCTGCCACTCCCCGGCCCCGTCCACCCGCGCCGCCTCCAGCAGCTCGCGCGGCACCGCCGCCAGCCCCGCCCCGATCAGCACCATCGAGAACCCGGCCCACATCCACACGTACGCCCCGATCACCGCCGGGGTCACCAGCACCGGACCGAGCCACTCCACCCCCGCGTACGCCGCCCGGAAGTTCGACGCCGGAAGCCGCAGCCGCGCCCCGTCCGCCTCGCCGGGCAGCGTGAAGGTGCCGTCCGGGCCGGCCGTCGCCGAAGCCACCACCCGGCCGTCCTTCACCGCCTCCACCCGCATCCCGGACAGGCCCGACTCCGCCGCGTCGACCACGTTCGGCAGCCCGCCGCCGCCCCGGGTGAAGTCCTGCCAGACGGTGCCGGTCACCTTCCCCGGCACCGGCCCGGCGCCGCCCGCCGTACGCGTCCCCGCGGGCAGGGCCTCCGGCGCCACCCCGACCAGCGGGAGCAGCACCGGCTCGCCCGCCCGTACCGTGCCCCGCGTCACCAGGGCGCCGCCGGCTGCGGGCTCCAGCGGGGAGTCCCGGCCGGGACGGGCCCCCGGGAAGGCGGAGGACTCCGCGAAGGTGTCGTGCACCCCGACCCACACCGCGTTGGCCACGCCCCGCTGCGGGTCGTGGTCGTACACGAGCCGGAAGATGATGCCCGCCGCCAGCATCGAGATCGCCATGGGCATGAACACCAGCAGCTTGAACGCCGTCCCCCAGCGCACCCGCTCCGTCAGCACCGCGAAGACCAGCCCCAGCGCGGTCGCCGTCGCCGGGGCGAACACCACCCACACGGCCGTGTTCCGCAGGGCCGTGCGGATCACCGGGTCGCTCAGGATCTCCCGGTAGTTGCCCGCCCCGACGAAGGTGTCGCCGGAGCGGTCGAAGAGGCTGCGGTAGAGGGAGTAGCCGATGGGCTGCACCACGAGCGCCCCCAGCAGCACCAGGGCGGGCAGCAGGAACGCCGCCGCGACCAGCCGCCGGCGCGTCACGTCCTTGCGGTGCGCCCGGGGCCGGGCCCCGGCCCTGGCCTGCGCCGCCACGGCTAGTTCCCTCCCCCACCTACCGGTGGGAGGTGCCCCCATGCCTTGGCCGCTTCCGCCTCCAGCCTCTCCTGGGTCCCCGCCACGTCCGACGGGTTCGCCAGGAAGTCCTGGAGGGCCTTCCACTCGCCGGTGCCCGGCGTCCCGCCGAAGGTCGCCGGAGCCTGGTCCGACATGTCGAAGCGGAAGTCGTCGCCCGCCGCGATCAGCGCCTTCGCGATGCCCCGCTGGATGTCGTTCGGGTACGCGGCGAAGTCCACCGCCTTGTTCGGCGAGACGAACCCGCCCTCCCGGGCCTGGATCGCCGCCGCGTCCGCCGACGCCAGGAACGTCAGCAGCGCCTGCGCGCCCTTCCCCGGCTTCAGCGCCACCGCCACGTCACCGCCCGACACCACCGGAGCCTTCGCACCGACCGCCGGGAAGGGGAAGACCAGCGCGTCCTCACCCACCTTCGCCTTCGTCTGCGCGATGTTCACGGCCACGAAGTCACCCTCGAAGACCATCGCCGCCGCCGGCCGGTCCCCGCCCGTGAAGGTCTGCGTCACCGACTTCGGGAACTCCGTCGCCAGCGCCCCGCCCGGACCTCCCGCCAGGAAGTCCTTGCGGGCGAACAGCTGCCCCAGGGCGGTCAGCGCCTGCTTGACGCTGTCGTCCGTCCACTTGATCTCGTGCCGGGCCAGCCGGTCGTACTTCTCCGGACCCGCCTGCGAGAGGTAGACGTTCTCGAACCAGTCCGTGAGGGTCCAGCCGTCCGCGCCCGCCACCGACACCGGCGCGGTGCCCGACGCCGAGAGCGTGTCGGCGACCGAGAGGAAGTCCTTCCAGGTCGCCGGGGGCTTCACGCCCGCCGCCTCGAAGGCCTTCGCGTTGTACCAGACCAGCGACTTGTTGGCCGCCTTGTAGTAGACGCCGTACTGGGTGCCGTCCACCGCGCCCAGCTTCCGCCAGCCCGGCGAGTAGTTCTTCTCCAGCTGCGCCGCCGCCTCCGGGCCCACCGGCTGCGCCCACTTGTTCTGCACCGCCGCCGCCAGCGCCCCGACCTGGGGGAGCAGCGCGACGTCCGGCGGCTGACCGCCCGCGATCTTCGTGCCGAGGAAGGTGACGATCGGGTCCTGTGCCGGGACGAAGGTGACGCTCGCCCCCGTCCGCTTCTCGAACTCCTTCAGCACCTTCGTGAAGTTCGCCTGCTCGGCTCCCGTCCAGACCGCCGCGACCTCCAGCTTCTCGCCGGGCAGCTTCGGTAATTCGACGGTGTGCGCGCTCTGCTGCCCGGACGGTGTGGACCCGCCCGTACCGCCGCCGTCACCGCCCCCGCCGCCGCAGGCGGTGAGCGCGAGCGCGCCCGCCGCGGCCAGTGCCGCCCAGACTCTTGCCGCCGTGCGTTTCGTGTGGCCGGTTCCGTGCTGTGCCCGCATGGTCTCGCCCCCGATGCCGTCGTGCCCGTGGTGTGCCGCGTGCCACAAGGTCTACGCCGACCAGCGCACCCCCGCAATAGCGCGCGGCGGCGGTCCGGGGCGGGTCAGGGGGCCTGGGGGAACGGCACCGGTATCGCCGAGACCAGGTGGGAGGCCCGGTCGAGGGCACTGGCCAGCAGCGCGAGGTCGGTGGGCCCGTTGCCCAGCTCGCGCACCGGCCGGCGGGCCGGCGGGTCGCCCATCCGCTCCCACTCCACCGGAACCACGGTCGGCCTCAGGGTCGCGGTGCGCGGGATCCGGCCGGTGACCCGGCCCGCCTGGAAGGGCACCGCACGCCCGTCGGCGTACAGCAGCCGTCCCCGGCCCGGCCCCGGCCGGTCGGGCGCGTCCAGCTCCACCCGCAGCGTCGCCAGCCGGGCCGCCTCGGTCTCGGCGGTCCGCTCCGGGCGGGCGCTGGCCACGACCAGGTGCACGCCCAGCCGGGTGCCCTCCCGGGCCACCCCCTCCAGGATCCGCACCACCGAACCGGCGGCCGGCCGGCCCGGGCTGCCCAGCGCCGGGGCCACCAGCGCGTCGAAGTCGTCGACCAGCAGCACCAGCCGGGGCAGCGGGGTCGGCCCCGCCGCCGGCTCGGTGCGGGTGGCGGCCGCGCGCAGCCGCAGGGTTCCGGTGCGCGGCGAGTCGATGTCCCCGTTCAGCTCGCCGGGGGCCGGCCGGCGGGGCGAGACCATCCGGTCGGAGAGCTCGCGGCGGGCGTGCCACTCGGTGAAGGGGACGCCGTCCAGCAGCTCGTGGCGGCGCTTGAGCTCGGCCCCGAGGGCCTGCGCGAACTCCCGCATGCGCAGCGGGTCCGAGGCCACGAGGTGGGCCGACACGTGCGGGAGTTCCGTGCACGGCAGGAGGCCGTCGCCGCGCTCGCCGCCGGCGCCGTCGAGGAGGAGCAGGCCGAGGCGGTCGGGGCGGGCCGCGGCGGCCAGGGAGGCGGCGATGGAGCGCAGCAGCTCCGTCCGGCCGCTCCCGGCCGGACCCTCCACGAGCAGGTGCGGGCCGTCGTGGACCAGCTCGGCTCCGACCGGCCCGCGCCGGCCGGTGCCGAGGACGATCTCCGCCAGGCCGCCGACGCCCTGCCCCTGGTCGGTGGCTTCCGCCCAGCGGGCCATCAGGGAGGCCGGGGTGGCACGGGCCAGGCCCAGTTCGTCCAGCAGCCGCGACGCCGCCGGGAGGGTGGCCGCGGCCGGGCGGGACGCGCCGCCGCCGGGCTGGGCGCCCTCCGCGCGGAGCGGGGCCAGGGCCCGGGCGAACCGCTCCGCCCAGGCCGCCGAGACCCCGTCGGCCACCGCCGTGCGGCCCGCCGCGGCGGGGCGGCCGCCGCTGACCGCGAAGCTGCGTACGGCCGTGGCCACGTCGCCGCTGAGCAGGGCGAACCGGCCGCAGTCGCGGAACGCCGGGGTGGCGGCGCAGGCCGTCTCGTAGGTCGCCGCGACCGGGGAGGCGGCGGTGGCGGCCGGGGTCTCCGCGAGCACGAGGAGGTGGACGCCGGCCGCGGTGCCGTGCGAGGCGAGCCGTCCGGTGAGGTCGCGCAGGGCCGCGCTGCCCGGGTCGCCGTCCAGGACGACGAGCGTGCGCGGGCCCTCGTACGCGGCGGCGGCCTGCCGCAGCGCCGCGGGGTCGGCGGCGGCCCAGCCGGTGCCGAGCGGGCCGTCCTCCAGCCGCCGGGTCAGCTCGGCGGTGCGGGCGGACGCCTGGTCGCGGTCGTACGCGAGCAGCAGCCGGCAGTCCTGGCCGTGCGCCGGCCGTACGTGGGGCAGCCAGCCGAGCCAGCCCCAGTCGCGGCGGCGCTCCGCCACGGGCCGGGCGCGGTCGGCGGCCAGCAGGACGATCTCCAGCCGGGCCGGCGAGTGCAGTCCGGCGAGCTGGGCGACCACCGAACGGGCCACCCCCGTGAGCCGCGCCCGGGGCCCGGCGACGCCGAGCGAGCCGCACTCGGGGAACGACACCCGGCTGCCCGCGCCGAGCCCCGCCTCCAGGAACCGGGGGTCCCCGGCCCCGCGCGACCACAGCCGCCCGGTGGGCCCGAGCGCCGCCAGCAGCACCGCCGCCGGGTCGTCCTCGTCGGGAGCGGCCTGCGCGGGCGCCTCGGGTTCGGCCGGCTGCCCGGGGGCGTCCTCGTCGCCGCGCACCCACTTGCGGGCCCAGGCGCCGATACCGCCGCGCCGGCGCGGCCTGGCGCCGCCGTCCGGGTCGGTACCGGGGTCGGCCTCGGGCCCGGCGGCGTCGGGGCGGGGCCCCGGGGCGGGGTGGGGCGAAGGACCCCGCGGGGCGGCCGGGGCCTCCGGGCCCGTACGGCCGCCGGGGGCGTGCGGGCCCGCGTCCGGTTGCGTTCCGCCGGGGGCGCCGTCGGCCCCCGCGCCGCCGCCGGAGGCGCCCGGCAGGCCGAGGTGGCCCTCCAGGTCCGGGACGACCACCAGCGCGGGCTCGCCGCCCGCCGGGGCGAGCCGGAGCGTGGACTCGCCGATCCGCAGCAGCGCGCCCGGCGCCAGCGGGACCGACGCGGCGCCGACGTCGGCGCCGTCCAGGACGGTGCCGTTCGTCGAGCCGAGGTCGGCGACGGTGACCCGGCCGTCCGCCAGCACGGTCACCGCGCAGTGCAGCCGTGACACGTCCGGGTCGTCGAGCGGCACGTCGGCGTCCGCCGAGCGCCCGATCCGCACGGACCCGGCGTGCAGCAGGTGGACGCCGCCCGCGTCGGGTCCGGCCACCACGTGCAGCTGCGGGGTGCCGGGGCCGTCGGCGGACGGGACGGCGGCGGTGTCCGGTCCGGGGACGTGCAGGTGCAGCACCGCGCCGTCCACCAGGGGCGGTTCGCCGAGTACGGCGCGCTGGGGGTCGAGGCGGCGCGAACCGGCGTACAGGACGACCGTGCCTCCGGTGTCGGGGCCGCCCGCGGCCGCGGCGAGTCCGGAGGCCACCGCGGCGAGCGCGGTCCCGGCGGGCGCGGTGACGAGCACGTCACAGCCGGCGGGCGCGGTGGCGGCCTGGTGGCCGCTGCGCGACCCGAGGACGGTCAGCCGGATCTGCATCGCCGTCAGCGGTCCCTTCTGCGCGGAGCGCAGTGCGCGGTGCGTGCGTGCGCCCGCAGGGGGACGGCGGCAGCTGCCCCGCCCGATCGACCCCCCGCCCGGCACGGACGCCTCGTCCGTTCAGGTCTGCCGGAAGGCAGGGCTCCCGTCCCGGCCGTTCCGTACGGGTGCATCCTCGCACCTGTCGCCCGCAACACGCCCGGCACCCGCCAATAAATGATCTTGGATTCGGGTGGCGCGGTTCACCCACCGGTACGAATGCGGCCACCCCGTCGGGGGAAAACCGGGGAAATGAGCCCCCGGCATACCCCACAAAACTCACCCTTCGCACATATGTGCGGCAACCAACCTCCGCCGACCCGCGTCTTCCACCGGGACACCCCCTAGAGTTGGGCCGGAAACCCACTCGGCGGAATCAGCCGGAAAGACGACAGCAGGGAGCGCGAGACGTGCGGCCAGTCGGCAGCAAGTACCTGCTCGAGGAGCCGCTCGGACGCGGCGCCACGGGCACCGTCTGGCGCGCCCGCCAGCGGGAGACCGCCGGCGCGGAGGCCGCCGTCGCCGGCCAGCCCGGCGAGACCGTGGCCATCAAGGTCCTCAAGGAGGAGCTGGCCCAGGACGCGGACATCGTCATGCGCTTCCTGCGCGAGCGCTCCGTCCTGCTCCGCCTGACGCACCCCAACATCGTGCGCACCCGCGACCTCGTCGTCGAGGGCGACCTGCTCGCCCTGGTCATGGACCTCATCGACGGCCCGGACCTGCACAAGTACATCCGGCAGAACGGCCCCTTCAGCCCGGTCGCCGCGAGCCTGCTGACAGCCCAGATCGCGGACGCGCTCGCCGCCAGCCACGCCGACGGAGTGGTCCACCGCGACCTGAAGCCCGCCAACGTGCTGCTCGACGAGACCAACGGCCAGATGAAGCCGATGCTCACCGACTTCGGCATCGCGCGCCTGGCAGACTCCCCGGGCCTGACCCGCACCCACGAGTTCGTCGGCACCCCCGCCTACGTGGCCCCCGAGTCCGCCGAGGGGCGCCCGCAGACCTCCGCCGTCGACATCTACGGCGCCGGCATCCTCCTCTACGAGCTGGTCACCGGCCGCCCGCCGTTCGCCGGCGGCACCGCGCTCGAAGTCCTCCACCGCCACCTCAGCGAGGAGCCGCAGCGGCCCCCCTCCGTGCCCGAGGCGCTGTGGATCGTCATCGAGCACTGCCTGCGCAAGGAGCCCGGGGAGCGCCCCAGCGCCGAGTCCCTGGCCCGCGGCCTGCGCGTGGTCGCCTCCGGCATCCGCGTGCACTCCTCGCCCGACGAGGTCGAGGCCGCCCTCGGCGTCGCCGCCCTCCTCGCGCCCGACCCCTCGCCCGCCCCGGTCCCCGGCGCCCCGGTCGCCCCCGGCTCCGCCGCCACCGCGCAGGCCGAGGCGTACGACCCGAACGCGTACGACCCGAACGCCATGACGAGCGTGCTCCCGCCCGTCGGCGGCGCCGACGCCACCACCGTGCTGCCGGCCACGACCGGCGCCCCCGGCGGTGCGCCCGACCCGACCTCCGTGATGCCCCCGGTGCAGCAGCCCGACGCGGCGCACCCCTGGCAGTCGCAGATGCGGGCCGCGCGCGACCGCAACGAGCAGACGCAGATGCACTACCTCGACCCCGCCGAGGACCCGCTGCGCCGCCGCCCCCAGCGCCAGGCCCCGCAGGTGCCGCCGCCCCCGCAGCAGCCGCCCCGGCAGCAGCAGTACCGCCAGGCGCCGCCGCAGCACCAGCCGCAGCAGCAGTACCAGCCGCAGCCTCCGCCGCAGCAGTACGCGCAGCAGCCGCCGCAGCACTACCAGCCCCAGCAGTACCAGCAGCCGCAGCCGCCCCAGCAGCAGCCGCAGTACCGCCAGCCCCAGCCTCCGCCCCAGCAGCAGCCGCCGCAGCCGCCTCCCGCGCGGCAGCAGCGCCGGCCGCAGCAGCAGGCCCCGCGCGAGCCCCGGCCGCCGCGCGAGCCGCGCCGCCGCAGCGCCAACCCGGTCCGGATCCCGGGCCTCGGCTGCCTCAAGGGCTGCCTGGTGCTGATCCTGCTGCTCTTCGTGGGCGGCTGGCTGGTCTGGGAGCTCACCCCGCTCCAGGAGTGGATCGGCACCGGCAAGGGCTGGTGGGACCAGGTCTGGAGCTGGGGCACCGACATCGTCGACTTCGTCGGCTCCATCGGGGACGCCGCCGGCAGCGGCGGCAGCGGCTCCTGAACGTCCGCCGGAGGGTCCCCCGAAGGACCCTCCGGAGCCTCCCGTAGCGCCGACCTTGTGGATTTGTCGACATCCAGGACGTGATTTCGCCCGCAGAAGTGAAGGTCGCCGCGATCCGGCGACCTCAACCCCCATTCGGCCGCGTAGCTTTGGTCCGTTACGCCAGCCGCTGAGGGAGCAGTCGTGGCACGGAAGATCGGCAGCCGGTACACCGCCCACCAGATCCTGGGCCGCGGCAGCGCGGGCACGGTGTGGCTCGGCGAAGGCCCGGACGGCCCCGTCGCCGTCAAACTCCTGCGCGAGGACCTCGCCTCCGACCAGGAACTGGTCGGACGCTTCGTCCAGGAGCGCAGCGCGCTCCTCGGACTGGAGCACCCGCACGTCGTCTCCGTGCGCGACCTCGTCGTCGACGGCAACGACCTCGCCCTCGTCATGGACCTCGTACGCGGTACGGACCTGCGCACCCGCCTCGACCGCGAGCGCAGGCTCGCCCCCGAGGCGGCCGTGGCCATCGTCGCGGACGTCGCCGACGCGCTGGCCGCCGCCCACGCGGCGGGCGTCGTCCACCGGGACGTCAAGCCGGAGAACGTCCTGCTCGACATGCAGGGACCGCTCGGCCCCGGCGGCGCGCACCCCGCGCTGCTCACCGACTTCGGCGTCGCCAAACTCATCGACTCCCCGCGCCGCGCCGCCGGCGGCCGCAGCGCCGCCCCCACGACCCGGATCATCGGGACCCCCGACTACCTGGCCCCGGAGATAGTGGAGGGCCTGCCCCCGCGGGCGGCCGTCGACATATACGCCCTGGCCACGGTGCTGTACGAGCTGCTGGCAGGCTTCACCCCCTTCGGCGGCGGCCACCCGGGCGCGGTGCTGCGCCGGCACGTCACCGAGACCGTGGTACCGCTGCCGGGCATCCCCGACGAGCTGTGGCAGCTGATGGTCCAGTGCCTGGCCAAGGCCCCCGCCTCGCGGCTGCGCGCCTCCGAGCTGTCGGCCCGGCTGCGGGACCTGCTGCCGCTGCTGGCCGGGATGCCGCCGCTCGACGTGGACGAGCCGGACGACGCCGACCCCGAGCCCGAGCCGGAGCGGGAGCCCGACGCCGCCGACCCGGTGCGCAGGCGGGGCGTGGTCCCGCTGGTGCCCGGCTCCGCCACGGACTCCAACCGGGACACCCACACCTCCATGCGGGTCCCGGGCCCGGACGAGCTGGCGGGCGGCGCACTGGGCACCGCCCGCGTCCCCCGCCCCGCGGGCGGGTACCGGCCCGGCTCCGCCCGGCACCGGGCCGAGGCCGTGCGCAAGCGGCGCCTCGTGCTCTCCGCGTCGGCACTGGCCCTGGTGGCGGCGGTGGGCCTGGGCAGCTGGATCGCCGTCTCCGGCGAGGACCCGGCGCCCCCGCCGCGCGACGGCAAGGGCAGGCAGTCGGCCCCGGCCCAGCCCAGGTAGCCCCGGGCCCGGGGAGGCCCCGGACTACACCGCGGTGAGGTCCGGGTGCCAGCGGCGGGCGACCTCCGGGTGGGCGCGGACCCAGCCCTTGAGCTCGTTGCGGCCGTACTCGGCGTGCAGCGGGTTCGACGCGTCGTGCGCCACGCCCGGCGCCGAGCGCAGGTAGTCCCCGGGGACGGTCTCCACCACCGCGTCCAGCCTCGGGTTGTAGAAGAACGGCACCGAGAACCGCTCCACCGCCCCCGGAGGGCTGACCACCCGGTGGTCGGTGGCCCGCAGGTACCCCTCGGTGGCGATCTCCAGCAGCTCGCCCAGGTTCACCACGAACGCCCCCGGCCGTGGCGCGATGTCGACGTAGCCGCCGTCCCGCACGACCTGGAGCCCGCCCACCGAGTCCTGGAGCAGCAGCGTCAGGAAGCCGTAGTCCTTGTGCGCGCCGACGCCCTGGTCGGCGCCCGACGGCGCGGACCCGGGGTAGCGGATCAGCTTCGTGTGCAGGTGGGGGCGGTCCGCGAAGGCCGCGTCGAAGAAGTCCGGGGGAGCGCCGATCGAGGCCAGCAGCTCCTGGAGCAGCCGGTGCGCCACCCCCGCCAGGCGCTCCTGCCAGCCCAGGACCGCCTCCCTCAGCTCCGGCAGCGCCGCCGGCCACTGGTTCGGGCCCTCCAGCCACAGGTAGGCGGGGTCCTCCGGCCCCAGCGCCGGCGCCGGCCGCTCCGCACCCACATCCAGCTGGTCCCGCCAGTCGGAGGACCCGCCGGTCAGCTCGTGGCCGATGCGGGTGTAGCCCCGGAAGTGCGGGGAGTTCAGGTTGCTCACGGACAGCCGGTCGGCCTCCGGGAGCGCGAAGAAGGCCCTGGTCAGTTCCAGGATGCGGGCGGTCTCGGCCTCGGTTATGCCGTGTCCGGTCAGGTACAGGAACCCGGTGTCCCGGGCCGCGGCGTGCAGCTGCTTCAGGAAGTCGGGGCGCTCGGCGGGGTCGTCGGCCCGTGAGAGGTCGATGACGGCGAGGGCGGGCGCGGACGCGGCCGTGGCGGAGGAGGTGGAGACGGAGGAAGAGGAAGAGGGGTGCGCGGACGGCATGACGGCTCCGTTTCGGATGTCACAGGGTCCTGTGCCCCAGAGATGGCGGGGCGAGCGGATGGAGCGGTCCGCCGGCAGGGATGGCGCCGGGACCGCGTAGCCGCGTGCAGGACCGAAGTCGGATCGGGGTTGATCAGGCTTGTGCTTGGTCCGGCGGCAGACAGCTCGTCGTGGTCACACGCATGTGGTCCACATGGCGGCGCTTCACGAGTAGAACGGTCATACGAGGAGCGTACGCCCGTATCGACGCTCCCCTGTACGGTCCGATCCGGCCTGCCCGGACAGTGCCGTCCGAGGACCGGCTAGGCTTGACCCGTGGCAGTCGTCGATGTTTCCGAAGAGCTGAAGTCCCTCTCCTCGACCATGGGGTCGATCGAGGCCGTCCTGGACCTCGACAAGCTGAGGGCAGATATCGCCGTGCTCGAGGAGCAGGCCGCCGCGCCGTCCCTGTGGGACGACCCGGACGCCGCCCAGAAGATCACGAGCAAGCTTTCGCACCTCCAGGCCGAGGTCCGCAAGGCCGAGACCCTGCGCGGCCGCATCGACGACCTCGCGGTGCTGTTCGAGCTCGCCCAGGAGATGGACGACGCGGACACCCTCGCCGAGGCCGAGACCGAGCTGGTGTCCGTGCGCAAGGCGCTGGACGAGATGGAGGTCCGGACCCTGCTCTCCGGCGAGTACGCCGAGCGCGAGGCCCTGGTCAACATCCGCGCCGAGGCCGGCGGCGTCGACGCCTCCGACTTCGCCGAGCGCCTCCAGCGCATGTACCTGCGCTGGGCCGAGCGCCACGGCTACCCGACGGAGATCTACGAGACCTCGTACGCGGAAGAGGCCGGCATCAAGTCGACCACCTTCGTCGTCAAGGCCCCGTACGCCTACGGCACCCTCTCCGTCGAGCAGGGCACCCACCGCCTCGTGCGCATCTCCCCCTTCGACAACCAGGGCCGCCGCCAGACCTCCTTCGCGGGTGTCGAGGTGCTCCCCGTCGTCGAGACCAGCGACCACGTCGAGATCGACGAGACCGAGCTGCGCGTCGACGTGTACCGCGCCTCCGGCCCCGGCGGCCAGGGCGTCAACACGACCGACTCGGCCGTGCGCATCACGCACATCCCGACCGGCATCGTCGTCTCCTGCCAGAACGAGCGCTCGCAGATCCAGAACAAGGCCAGCGCGATGAACGTGCTCCAGGCCAAGCTGCTGGAGCGGCGCCGCCAGGAGGAGCAGGCCAAGATGGACGCCCTCAAGGACGGCGGCAGCTCCTGGGGCAACCAGATGCGCTCCTACGTCCTGCACCCGTACCAGATGGTCAAGGACCTGCGGACGGAGTTCGAGGTCGGCAACCCGCAGGCGGTCCTCGACGGCGAGATCGACGGCTTCCTGGAGGCCGGCATCCGCTGGCGCAAGCAGCAGGAGCAGACCGCGTAACGCGTGCGCACGTGAGCACGAGGAAGGGCCCGGACACCAGCTGGTGTCCGGGCCCTTCCCCATTACGTGTGATCCACGCGGTCACACGGTGATGCCTGCTGATCGGGACGCGACGCGGCCTACGCGGTCCTTGCCACCAGCGCCAGGGCGGCCACCAGCACCACCAGAAGCGCGATGAGCGTCGCCGGATTCAGCCCGGCGAAGGGGCCCTCCTGCTGGAGGCGCTCCCGGTTCGCCCGGCACACCGGACAGCGGCCCTGGCTGACGGGTGCGGCGCAGTTCGCGCACACGAGCCGGTCATATGTCATGCGCTCCTCCTCTCGTCCCCTCGTCATGGTCAACGGCACGGGGACGCAGTCCGTTCCCCCTACCACTGTGCCAGCTCCGCCGACATTCGGCGCGGCCCGTCCGGGCAATCACGGTCCGGCTCCTCCTGCACCCGGGGATATATCGGGCAACTCCGGTTGCCGGGTCCCCACCCGGCGTCCGGTCGCGTATGGTCACGGTCACCTACTCCCGGCGACCGTGGTGCTCCCGTGATCCGATTCGACAACGTCTCCAAGTCCTACCCGAAGCAGAACCGGCCCGCACTCAGAGATGTCTCCCTCGACATCGCCAAGGGCGAGTTCGTCTTCCTGGTCGGCTCCTCCGGCTCCGGCAAGTCCACCTTCCTGCGGCTCGTCCTGCGCGAGGAACGGGCGACCCACGGCCAGGTGCACGTCCTCGGCAAGGACCTCGCGAAGCTCTCCAACTGGAAGGTCCCGCACATGCGGCGCCAGCTGGGGACCGTCTTCCAGGACTTCCGGCTGCTCCCCAACAAGACGGTCGCCGAGAACGTCGCCTTCGCCCAGGAGGTCATCGGCAAACCGCGCGGCGAGATCCGCAAGGCCGTACCGCAGGTCCTCGAGCTGGTGGGCCTGGGCGGCAAGGAGGGCCGGATGCCGGGCGAGCTGTCCGGCGGCGAACAGCAGCGCGTCGCCATCGCCCGCGCCTTCGTCAACCGCCCCGCCCTGCTGATCGCCGACGAGCCGACCGGCAACCTCGACCCGCAGACCTCCGTCGGCATCATGAAGCTCCTGGACCGGATCAACCGGACCGGCACCACCGTCATCATGGCCACGCACGACCAGCAGATCGTGGACCAGATGCGCAAGCGCGTCATCGAACTCGAACAGGGCCGGCTCGTGCGCGACCAGTCGCGCGGCGTCTACGGCTACCAGCACTGAAAGGCCCCTGAGACGTCATGCGCGCCCAGTTCGTCATGTCGGAGATCGGCGTCGGCCTCCGCCGCAATCTCACCATGACCTTCGCGGTCATCATCTCCGTGGCCCTGTCCCTGGCCCTGTTCGGCGGCTCCCTGCTCATGCGCGACCAGGTCAGCGCCATGAAGGGGTACTGGTACGACAAGGTCAACGTGACCGTCTACCTCTGTACGAAGAACGACGCCCTGGACGCGGCCGGCGCCGCCGCCCCGGGCGCGGCCGCCGGGGCACCGGCAGCCTCCGCGGGCAGCGGCCGGCCCTGCTCCAAGGGCGCGGTCACCCCCGAGCAGAAGCAGGGCATCGAGTCCGAGCTGAAGAAGATGGACCTCGTCCAGACCGTCATGTACGAGTCCTCCGACGAGGCCTACAAGCACTACAAGGAGCGCTTCGGCCACACGGCCCTGGCCTCCGTCGTCACCCCCGACCAGATGCCCGACTCCTTCCGGGTCAAGCTGAAGAACCCGGAGAAGTACGAGGTCATCACCTCCGCCTTCGCCGGGCGCGACGGCGTCCAGTCGGTCGCCGACCAGTCCACCGAGCTCGACAACCTCTTCGCCCTGCTCGGCACCCTCAACTGGGCGGCCCTCGGCATCATGCTGGTCATGCTGATCGTGGCGCTGCTGCTGATCGTCAACACGGTGCGCGTCTCGGCGTTCAGCCGTCGGCGGGAGACCGGCATCATGCGGCTGGTGGGGGCCTCCGGCTTCTACATCCAGGTGCCGTTCATCATGGAGGCGGCCGTGGCCGGCCTCATCGGCGCCGTCTTCGCCTGCGGGATGCTCGGCACCGGCCAGTACTTCGTGATCGACCACGGCATCGCGCTCCGCGACAAGCTCCAGCTGATCAACTTCATCGGCTGGGACGCGGTCCTCGGCAAACTGCCGCTGGTGCTGGTCATCGGCCTGCTGATGCCCTCGCTGGCCGCGTTCGTCGCGCTGCGCAAGTACCTGAAGGTATGACGAGCGCCTCCTGCGCTCTGTGGTCAACCCGGCTTGCCGCGGCGGGGCTTGTCCTAGACTCGGCGACATGCCGGGTCTGCCCGCCCTCTCTCTCCGGCCCCGCGACCTGCGTCGCGGGGCCGTCTTAACGCTGGTCTTCCTGGCCTGCGTGGGCACCGCCGCGGCCACGGGCTGCTGGTCCCCGGACGACACGGACGGGACGAGTACGGCCTTCATGGCGGGGGTGAACGAACCGGACCCGCCCCCTGGTCCCGGCTCCGGGACCGCCGACCGGGAGGCCGTCGCCCGGGCCGCCGCCGAGGCCGTCGCCGAGGGCAAGTCGGGCAAGAAGGCCGCCCAGGAGGTCGTCAGCCGCAGCGGCGACCGCTGGGGCACCGTCTACGACCGGGGCGAGTACGCCGCCTTCGCCGAGGAACTCGACGGCCGCTGGACCGGGGTCGGGCTCTGGGCCGGACGCCGCCGCGACGGCCGCATCGAGGTCGACCGGGTCCAGCCGGACAGCCCCGCCGACCGGGCCGGCCTGCGCGCCGGGGACCGGCTGCTGAGCGTGGACGCCCGGGGCGTGACCGGGCTGGCGGTGGCCGACGTGGTGGCACTGCTGCGCGGGGAGGCCGGCACTCCGGTGGTCCTCGGCCTCAGCCGGGACGGCGCCGACCTCACCGTGACCGTCCGGCGCGCGCAGCTGCGTACCGAGCCGGTGACCGTACGCCGCCTCGCGGGCGGCATCACCGTGATCAAGGTGGCCTCCTTCACCCGGGGCTCGGGGGAGCGCGTCAGGACGGCCGTGCGCGAGGCCCCGCCCGGCGGCGGGGTGATGCTGGACCTGCGCGGCAACCCGGGCGGGCTGGTCACCGAGGCGGTGGCCGCGGCCTCCGCGTTCCTGGACGGCGGGCTCGTGGCGACGTACGACGTACGCGGCTCCGAGCACGCCCTGTACGCCGACCCGGGCGGGGACACCGCCCGCCCCTTGGTGGCGCTGGTCGACGGCGGCACGATGAGCGCGGCCGAGCTGGTCACCGGCGCCCTCCAGGACCGGGGCCGCGCGGTGACGGTGGGCACCCGCACCTTCGGCAAGGGCTCGGTGCAGATGCCGACGGAGCTCCCGGGCGGCGCGGTGGCGGAGCTGACGGTGGGCACGTACCGCACCCCGGCGGGCCGCAGCCTCGACGGCGGGGGCATCACCCCGGACCTGGCGGCCGGCGACGGGGCGGAGGAACGGGCGCGCACGGTATTGGGTGGCCTCGGGGTGGGGTCGTAGTGCGAAAATGACCGCACTATGGCTAAGGAAAAAGGGCGCAAGCTGATCGCCCAGAACAAGAAGGCGCGGCACGACTACGCGATCGTCGACACCTACGAGTGCGGGATCGTCCTGACCGGCACCGAGGTCAAGTCCCTGCGCCAGGGCCGGGCCTCACTGGTGGACGGCTTCGTGTCGGTCGAGGGCCGCGAGGTCTGGATGTACAACGTGCACGTGCCGGAGTACAGCCAGGGCACCTGGACCAACCACAGCGCCCGCCGCAAGCGCAAGCTCCTCATGCACCGCGAGGAGATCGACAAGCTGGAGCGCAAGGCCGAGGAGTCGGGCCACACGGTCGTCCCGCTGTCCCTGTACTTCAAGGACGGCCGCGCGAAGGTGGAGATCGCGCTGGCGAAGGGCAAGAAGGAGTACGACAAGCGCCAGACCCTGCGCGAGAAGCAGGACACGCGCGAGACGCAGCGGGCGATCTCCGCGGTCCGCCGCAAGCAGCGGGGCACGGTTTAATCTCCTGGCACGCGGTGGTCCACTTCGCGTACCATGGCGTCAGCACCAACCCCTCGGGGGCGGCGCACCTTGAGCAGTATCCAACTCAATAGTGGTCAACATGGGGATGATCGGTTTCGACAGCGGCTGTCGATGCAGGGGAAGCGAGCCGAGGAAGCGGCAATGATCTCGCTAACCACATGTCGCAAAAAATAATCGCCAACTCCAAGAGCGATAACTCCCGCTTCACCCTCGCTGCCTAATAACAGTGAGCTGAAGCCTCTGTGAGGAGCGTCAGCCCGGAAGTGGTCCCGGTCCGGATCCTGGCGTCAACTAGGGATCTAAACCTCTAGCCCCGGTCACGGGGGTTGGAGGGAAACCAAACAGTGACTGAGCCCGTCGGAGACTTGTCCGTGTGATCTCCGGGGCCGAGAAAATCGCAGCGGACTGCGCTCGGAGAAGCCCTGCTTCTGCACCGTTGGACGCGGGTTCGATTCCCGCCATCTCCACTCATCCCATGTGGGCGAAGGCCCCGCAGCCGGTCGGCTGCGGGGCCTTCGTCATGCCGGCGGTCAATCGGAGTAGTGGTACCGGGCCTTGAGGATCTTCACTTCCTTGTCGTCGGCCCGGTAGACGAGCCGGTGCTCGTCGTCGATCCGGCGGGACCAGTAACCGGACAGGTCCCCCTTGAGCGGTTCGGGCTTTCCGATGCCTTCGAACGGCGCCCGCTGGACCTCGCCGGTCAGGCGGGTGATGCGCTTGGCCATCCTCCGGTCCGCGGCGAGCCAGTAGAGGAAGTCCTCCCAGGCGTCCGGATCGAAATGGACGCTCCTCACTCCTCACCCGCCAGGGCGTTCAGCTCTTCCATGCTCTTCGCGACGGTGGCTCCGCCCTCACGGTCGCGCGCGACGGCCTCCATGAGGCGGCGGGCGTTCGCGGGCGAGCGCAGCAGGTAGACGGTCTCCTGCCAGGAGTCGTAGTCCTCGGCCGACATCAGGACGGCGTCGCCGTTCTTGGAGCTGATGCGCACCGGGATGTGGTCGTTGTTGACGCGCTCGATCAAGGGGAACAAGGTCTTGCGGGCTTCGCTGGCGCTTATGGGCATGGCTGCTCTCCCTTTCTTACCGGTACCCGAATACGGTACCGCTCTCGTACCGGGTTCGGGTACCGAGGATGGGCGAAGGCCCCGCAGCCGGTCGGCTGCGGGGCCTTCGTCATGCCGGGTGGGGTGGTCGCGTCAGCAGTACGGGACCTTGTTGAGGTTCAGGGCGTAGCGGGCGGCGATCCAGCCGCGGCCGTCGGCGAGCTTGTACCAGATCGGGTTGTCGCCGACGGTCTGGCCGTTGACCTTGCACTGGACCGCCACGACCGTGTTGGTCGGGATCTTGCCGGTCTTCGGGTAGCCCGTGCCGGGGCCGGAGCGGATGCCGAGGCCGTGGCCGGAGGCGACGATGCGGGCCTTCGGGGTGGCCTTGTGGTCGCCCTTGCCGCCCTTGCCGTGGTGGTCGTCCTTGCCGTGGTGGCCGCCGCACTTCTTGCAGGTGCCGCCGGGCTTGCCGTCCTTGCCGGGGTCGCCCTTCTCGCCCTTCTCGCCCCTCGGGCCGGGGATGCCCTGGGGGCCCTGCGGGCCGGTGGCGCCGTTCGACCCGTTCTTGCCGTCCGCGCCCTTCTTGCCGTCGTGGCCCCGGGGGCCGGGCTTGCCGTCGTGGCCGCGGTCGCCCTTGTCGCCCTTGTCGCCCTTCGGGCCTCCGGCCGGCCCGGGGTCGCCCTTGGGGCCGGGGATGCCCTGGGGGCCCTGCGGGCCGGTGGCGCCGTTGGCGCCCTTCTTGCCGTCCGCGCCCTTCTTGCCGTCGTGGCCCCGGGGGCCGGGCTTGCCGTCGTGGCCGCGGTCGCCCTTGTCGCCCTTCGGGCCTCCGGCCGGCCCGGGATCGCCCTTGGGGCCGGGGATGCCTTGGGTGCCCTGGTGGCCGTTCTTGCCGTCCGCGCCCTTCTTGCCGTCGTGGCCTCGGGGGCCGGGCTTGCCGTCGTGGCCGCGGTCGCCCTTGTCGCCCTTGTCGCCCTTCTCACCCTTCTCTCCTGGGTCGCCCTTCTCGCCCCTGAGGCCCGGGAGCCCCGGGAGCCCCGGCTTGCCGTGGTGGCCCGGGCGGCCGTCGTCGCCCTTCGGGCCCGTCACCGGGGTGGCCACGGCGAACAGGGCCGGGGCGTCCATGCCGTTGGACCACTCGCCGCCGTCCAGCGTCGTGCCCTGCGGGGCCTTCGGGTCCACCTTCAGGGTCACCGCCAGCCGCGTCTGCGTGTCCGCCGGGAAGGCGAAGCCCGCGCGGGTCCCGGCGTCGCAGGTCAGCAGGCGTGCGTTCGCCGAGCGGGTGCACGAGCCGGCCGCCCGTTGGCCGTTCCAGTAGAAGCGGGCCTCCGGGAAGGTGGTCCGCTCCGGGGCGGTGATCCGGAAGGTGCTGCTGCGTACCGGGTCCTGGCCGTTCACGGCCGCGATGACGACGCGGCCCGTCTTGCCGGGGGCGATGGAGGGGACGTACGGCTGGGAGAACCGGATCTGGGACGCGTCGGCCAGGGCCGGTACGGCCGGCACCAGGCAGGACGCGGTGACGGCCGCGACGACGAGGGCCGAGGAGACGGAGCGGGAAGCAGGCAAGGGGAGTTCCTCCGCGAAGGAAAGGGCGCTGGGGGAAAGCACCCCCAGTTATGCGGCAACGCGCGGAGGAGTGGTGCGTACCACGCGGGTGCGTCACTCGCCCGCCGGAACAATACGGATAAATCGGGATGTTGCAGTCGAGAGGATCAGTGCGAGCAGCGCCGCGGCGGCCGGGAGGGCGTAGGCCGCGGTGGAGCCCAGCCGGTCGACGGCCTGGCCCGCGGTGGCGGCGCCGGCGGCGATCCCGGCCATGATCGCGGTGACGGCGAGGCTCATGCCCTCGTTGAGGCGGCCGGGCGGAGTGGCCCGCTGCACCAGGGCCATCGCGCCCACCATCACCGGCGCCGTGGCCATCCCGGCCAGCAGCAGCGCAAGCGCCAGCGGCGGTAGCGAGCCGGTGGCGGCGGCCGCCCAGGGCAGGGCCATCGCCCCGGCCAGCACCACCAGGCAGGTGCGCAGGCTCCGCGGGCGGCGCGTGCCGTAGAACAGCCCGGCGGCGCAGGAGCCCGCCGCCTGGAGCGCCAGCACCGGGCCCGAGGTGCCGCCGAGACCCAGGGCGGCGAGGTGGGCGATGGAGGCGACCTCCATCGAGCCGAACACCGCACCGGCGGAGATGAGCAGGCCGAGCAGCGGGAGCAGGGCGCGCAGCGGCGACGGGCCCAGTGCGGCGGCCGGCGCTCCGGTCGCCGGGGGCTCGGTGGCCCGGTGCGCGGTGAAGACCAGCATGCCGGTGAGCAGCAGCGCCGCCCCGGCCAGGGTGCCCGCCTCCGGGAAGGCGGCGGTGCACAGGAACGCCGCGAGGACCGGTCCGAGCATGAAGCACAGCTCGTCCGCGGCCTGTTCGAAGGACATCGCGGTGTGGTGCTCCGACGGGGGCAGCAGGTGGGTCCAGCGGGCCCGGGACATGCCGCCGATGTTGGGGGTCGTCGCGGTGGCCGCGTAGGAGGCGAAGAGGGTCCACGCGGGGGCCTGCGTACGGACGCACAGGATCAGGGAGAGCGAGCCGAGGACGGCGATCACGGTGGCCGGTACGGCGATCCGGGCCTGCCCGTGGCGGTCGATCAGCCGGGCCGTCCAGGGCGCGACGAGGGCGGTGGCGGCGAGCCCGGTGGCGGTGACCGCGCCGGCCAGGGCGTACGAGCCGCGCTGCCCGGCGATCATCATCACCGCGCTGATCCCGAACATGCCCATGGGGAGCCGGGCCAGCAGGTTCCCGGCGGTGAACCCGCGCGTGCCGGGGCGGGTGAAGAGCCGGGCGTACGGGCCGAGGGCGCGGGCCGACGGCGGGGGCGGGACGGGCGCGGGAGACGGTGCGGGGGACGTTGCGGGGGACGGCGCGGCCAGGACCAGGGTGCTGCCGGTCACGGCCATGAGCGGGGATTCTTGCGGCATGCCACGAGCCTGCGGCCCACCCCCGGGCCCGGTCCAACACCTGTTCCGGGGGCATTCACGCGCTCCCGTTGTTAATCTCCGGGGATGACCGCCCGTGACGTCGACCCCCGCCTGCTGCGCGGCTTCCTCGCGGTCGCCGAGGAACTGCACTTCTCCCGCGCCGCCGCCCGCCTCTACGTCGCCCAGCAGGCCCTCAGCCGCGACGTCCGCCGCCTCGAACAGGCCCTCGGCACCCCGCTGTTCCTGCGCACCACCCGCGCCGTCGAGCTCACCGCCGACGGCGAACGGCTGCTGCCCCACGCCCGAGACGTGCTCCGCGCCCACGAGGAACTCGCCGCCGCCTTCGCCGGACCGCCCCGCGCCCTGCTCGTCGACATGAACACCGACGGCCCCAGCACCGGCCGCCGGGTCCTGGAACGCGCCCGTGAACTCGCCCCCGGCTGCGAACTGATGGCCCGTTTCGAAAGCGGCCTCACCCACGCCGCCACCGAGATCGCCGCCGGCCGCCTCGACGTCTCCTTCGGCTACGCGGCCGGCCTCGAACCCGTCCTCCGCGCCCGGCTCGACCACCGCCCCGTACGCTACGAACCCCTCGCCGTACTGCTCCCCGAGGACCACCCGCTGGCCGTCCTGGACCGCGTACCGCTCGCCGCGCTCGCCGGGGAGTCCGTGTACGCCGGAGCCGGGAACCCGCGGACCCTGGAGTGGACCGGGCTGGCCCGCGAGCTCTTCGCCGGCCGGGGCATCGCCGTCGCCCCGCCCGCCCCCGTGGCGATGGGCAAGGAAGAGTTCGCAAGGGTCATGGCCAAGACCCGCAACCCCGTCCTGGCCGCCGTCGGCTTCCTCGACATGCCCGGCTGCGTCAAACGCCCCCTCGTCGACCCCGTACCGCTGTCGCCGCTGTCGATGGTGTGGCGCAAGGGCTTCGACCACCCCGGCCTCGACGCCCTCCACCGCGCCGCCACCGAACTCCAGAACGCCGGCGGCTGGCTGGAAGTCCCACCGGACGGCTGGCTCCCGGCAGCGCTCACACCCGGCCCGGACGGCGGGTGAGTGCAAGGTTTCCCACCGGTCATCCGGCGGGGACCGGGGCCGAAACGCGCCCTTCCTAGCCTCCTCGTCACGGACACGACAGCAGCTGTGGAGGGTGGAGGCGTGTGATGACCGGAAGTACGACCGCACCGCGCAGGGGAGGCCGCTGGATCGAGCGGTGGGACCCCGAGGACGAGACGTTCTGGCGGGAGGGCGGGGAGCGGATCGCCCGCCGCAACCTCCTCTACTCCGTGCTCTCCGAGCACATCGGCTTCTCGATCTGGTCGCTGTGGTCCGTGATGGTGCTCTTCATGGGACCCCAGTACGGCATCGACCCGGCCGGCAAGTTCTTCCTCATCGCCACCGCCACCGTCGTCGGAGCCCTCGTCCGCATCCCCTACACCTTCGCCGTCGCCCGCTTCGGCGGCCGCAACTGGACCGTCGTCAGCGCCCTGCTCCTCCTCGCGCCGACGATCGCCGCCCTCGTCGTCATGGAACCCGGAACCTCCTACGGCACCTTCGTCGCCGTGGCCGCGCTCACCGGCGTCGGCGGCGGCAACTTCGCCTCCTCCATGACGAACATCAACGCCTTCTTCCCGCTCCGCAAGAAGGGCTGGGCGCTCGGCCTCAACGCCGGCGGCGGCAACATCGGCGTCCCCGTCGTCCAGCTCGTCGCCCTGCTCGTCATCGGCACCGCCGGAGCCGGACACCCCCGGCTGCTGCTCTGGACCTACCTCCCGCTGATCGTCCTCGCCGCCGCACTGGCCCTCGTACGCATGGACAACCTGGCGCCGGTACGCAGCGACGGCGGCGCCGTCCGCGAGGCCGCCCGGGACGCCCACACCTGGATCATGGCCTTCCTCTACATCGGCACCTTCGGTTCCTTCATCGGCTACAGCTTCGCCTTCGGGCTCGTCCTCCAGACCCAGTTCGGACGCACACCGCTCCAGGCCGCCTCCCTGACCTTCATCGGCCCGCTCCTCGGCTCGCTCGTCCGGCCCGTCGGCGGGGCGCTCGCCGACCGCTTCGGCGGGGCCCGGATCACCCTGGCCACCTTCGTCGCCATGGCCGCCGCCACCGGAGTGGTCCTGCTGGCCTCCGTCCGCGCGTCCCTGCCGGTGTTCCTCGTCGGATTCGTGGCCCTGTTCGCGCTCAGCGGGCTCGGCAACGGCTCCACCTACAAGATGATCCCCGGCATCTTCGCCGCGAAGGCCCTCGCCCGCGGCCTCGACGGCGAAGAAGCCGCGGCCCACGGCAGGCGGCTGTCCGGCGCCGCCATGGGAATCATCGGAGCCGTCGGCGCACTCGGCGGACTCGCCATCAACCTCGTCTTCCGGTCGGCGTTCCTGGAATCCGGCTCCGGAACGGCCGCCTTCACCACCTTCCTCGGCTTCTACGCGGCGTGCTGCGCCGTCACCTGGGCGGTATACCTTCGCCGGCCCGCCGCCGCCCCGGCCCCCGCAGCCGACGGGCAGGGGGACAGGAAGGCGCAGCTCACCGCCGTGTGAGATGTCACCGGGCCGGTTGCCGGCCGGTTAACTGGCCCGAAATACGGTGGAACCGAGCCTGACACGCCGCCTTGGCAGGCTCGGAACATCCCCGACGCAGGAAACCCTCAGGGCAAGGCAGGTCACCACGATGGACGACGCTACGCACGGCCCCCTGGCCGGATTCACCGTCGGAGTCACCGCCGCCCGGAGGGCGGACGAACTCATCGCCCTGCTGCGCAGGCGCGGAGCCGCCGTCATCCACGCCCCCGCCCTGCGGATCGTGCCGCTCGCCGACGACAGCGAGCTGATGGCCGCCACCAAGGAACTCGTCGACAACCCGCCCGACGCCGTCGTCGCCACCACCGCCATCGGATTCCGCGGCTGGATCGAAGCCGCCGACGGCTGGGGCATCGGCGAACAGCTGCTGGAACGGCTGCGCACCACCGAACTGCTGGCGCGCGGCCCCAAGGTCAAGGGCGCCGTACGGGCCGCCGGGCTGGTGGAGGCCTGGTCCCCGCAGTCGGAATCGCTGGCCGAGGTGCTGGACCGGCTGCTCGCCGGCGGCGTCGCCGGGCGGCGCATCGCGCTCCAGCTGCACGGGGAGCCCCTCCCCGGGTTCGTGGAGGCCCTGCGCGAGGGCGGGGCCGAGGTGGTGCCCGTACCGGTCTACCGGTGGATGCCGCCCGAAGACCTCGCACCGCTGGACCGGCTGCTGGACGCGATCGCCGTCGGGACGGTGGACGCCGTCGCCTTCACCTCGGCGCCGGCCGCCGCCTCCCTGCTGTCCCGGGCCGCCGGGCGGGGGCTGCGCGAGGCGGCGCTGGAGGCCCTGCGCGGGCCCGTGCTCGCGGCGTGCGTGGGGCCGGTCACCGCGCTGCCGCTCCAGGCCGAAGGGGTGGAGACCGTCCAGCCGGAGCGGTTCCGGCTCGGGCCGCTCGTGCAGACGCTGTGCCGCGAACTCCCCGGCCGGGCGCGGGTGCTGCCCGTCGCCGGACACCGGCTGGAGATCCGGGGGCACGCGGTGCTCGTCGACGACGGGCTGCGCCCCGTCCCGCCCGCCGGGATGGCCCTGCTGGCCGCGCTCGCCCGGCGGCCCGGCTGGGTGGTGTCCCGGGCGGAACTGCTGAGGACGCTGCCGGGGGCGGGCACCGACGAGCACGCCGTCGAGACGGCGATGGCCCGGCTGCGGGCGGCCCTGGGGGCGCCGCGGCTGGTCCAGACGGTGGTCAAGCGGGGGTACCGGCTGTCGCTGGACGCGGGGGAGGGCGAGGGCTGGAGCGCGGGGGCGGGTCTCCGTTAACGTGCCCGCATGATCATCAACGGGGTGGAGATGAAGGGCCTGGCGGTCGAACACGCCGCCGGGCTGGCCGACGTACTGACGCGCAACCGGGAGGCCATGAGGCCGTACGAGCCCCTGCGCACCGAGAAGTTCTACACCGAGGCCGGACAGCTGGAGCGCATCGAGGGGATGCTCGACGACCGCGACGGGGGACGGCTCGTGCCGTACGTGTTCGTCGAGGCGGCCAGTGGCGCCGTCCTCGGGGCGATGAACCTCGGCAGCATCGCGCTCGGGCCGCTGTGCGGCGGCGGCGTCGGCTACTGGATCGACCGGGCCTGGCACGGCAAGGGGCTGGCCACCGCCGGGCTCGCGGAGGTCCTCCGGGCTGCCCGCGAGGAGCTCGGGCTCCACCGGGTGGAGGCCCAGACGATGGTGGACAACTACGCCTCCATGCGGGTCCTGGCCAAGAACGGCTTCACCGAGATCGGACTCGCCCCCAAGTACCTCCACATCAACGGAGCCTGGCGCGACCACCGCCTCTTCCAGCGGGTGCTGCACGACGAAGCGCCGAGCGCCTGACCGCGCGGGGGCTTCCGCTTCAGGGCCGTCAGCGGCACTCTGGGGGCGTCCCAGTCCCACGGCGATGAGGCGGCGACGAGGCGGTGACGGGCATGCGGACGGGCATGTGGACGGGCATGTGGTTCGACTCCGGGCGGGTCTGTCTGGACCTGCTGGCCACCGGGTGCACGGACACCGAGGGGCTCCGCGACGGCGACGAGCTGCGGCTGTGGCTCGTCGGCGCCGGCCTGGTCCCCGACCGGACCCCGCTCGGACGGCTCGGGCCCGACTGGGTGGAGGCCTTCCGCGCGCTGCGCCACGACGTGGGCACCCTCGTACGGGCCGAACTCGCCGGCACCGGCCCGGAGGAGGACGCCCTGGCCCGGGTGAACGCGGCCGCCGCGGGACCGCCCCCGGGCGTGTGCGCGGTACGGGACCAGGAGGGCCACCTCGTCCGGGAACTCTGCGGCGGGGTGGAGTGCGCCGGAATGCTGGCCGCGGTGGCCCGGGACGCGGTGGAGCTCCTCACCGACCCCGGCGACCTGGCCCTGACCCGGTCCTGCGAGGGCGACGGCTGCGCCCGCCTCTACCTGGACACCTCCCGCGGCCACCGCCGGCGGTGGTGCTCGAGCGAACTGTGCGGCAACAGGGAACGCGTGGCCCGCCACCGGCGGCGGGTGCGGGAGGTGGCGGGGGTGGAGGGGTAGCGGGGTACGTGGTTTGTCGCGCGGGCGGGCTATCTCCCCCTCGACCCCCTGGGGTCGGGCGGTGGTTGCCCACCCGCCTCCCTGGATGCGGGCCGGTGGGGTGGGGAGCGGTAGTCCCTGGGGCGGTGTCGCAGTCGGTTTGGGGGTTTCCCGTCAGTCCCATCGTCCTTCCGGTTCGTGCCGGTCCCTCAAGGGCGCTCCTTCGTCGCGTCGCTTCGCGATGGCCTTCGGCCACCCTTGACCGACCGTCCCGCCCCGGAAAGCCGAAAGACTGCCGGGAAACCCCCAAAAGAACGGCACGGTCGAGAGGGAAGGGACGGGTCCGTCAGCGATGAGGCGACGGGACCGGGCCATGGCCGACCGGGCATCCGGGCCCTCAACAGTCACGATTCCGGACCAGGGGCGCGACTACCCGCACGAGAGGTCGATCAGAGCGGCCCACGGGACCCTCAGACGCACCAGATCGCTACGCGCTCCTGTCGGCTCGGCGTCCGGCGACCGTCCGGGGCTGATACCCGGACCACATGCCGACCAGAGCGGCCCAGGAGCCGGTGGGCGCGTCAGATCCCCACGCGACTTCGCGGATTTCGGCGTCGGACGACCGTCTGAGGCTGGTGCCGCAGTTGTGGTTGTGGACGACGGACCGAGAGGCATCGACGAGCACGACCGGACGGCCTGGTGTGCACTCCCGATGCGGGCCGCGTGGACGGCCTGCACCTTCGGGTATTCCCCGTCCTACGGGGCGTCGAAGCGGACGGAGCGGACCTCCAGGGTGTCCTTGGCCGGCGCGCCATTGGCCCGCAGCCGCCACTGAGAGCCTTCGCAGCTCGCGTTGAGGTAGACGGTCACGGCGGTGTCGGTCTGGTTGTGCGGGCCGTAGGCGGGCAGCTCGTCGTCGTCGCCGACAGGGTAGAGGTTGATGCACTTGCCACTGTGCGGGTCGTGCAGCGTGGCGTACTGCTCCTGGCCGTGGCCGTCCACGTACTTGTAGTGGAAGTTGCCCTGGGCGGCCTGGGCCGAGCCGGACATCGACAGGACAAGCGTGAGGGCGCCGAGACAGGCGCCGAGGGTGCTGCGGAGCTTCATCAGAGGGAAATCCCTTCCGGAAGTGATCGAAAGCGCACGAAGGGGAGGTGCGAGCCCGACCATAGGAGAGGTGTCAGGTGATGAATCGATCCGCTGGATCACCCGTTCTGGCGCGTCACCCCGGCTCCACCTGTTCGGGTCAGAACGGGCCTGCTTCCCCGCGTTCCAGCCGTCGGAAGACGGTCGCGAGATTGGTCGGACAGGCGCTGGCTAGGCTTCAAGGGTGAACGACACGACAGCTGGCATACGTATCCGACCCGGTGTCCTCGCGGACGCTCCGGCCGTGCTCGACATGCTCGACGGCGCGGTCGCGTGGATGAACTCCCGTGGCAACACCGATCAGTGGGGCACCACCCCGTACTCGCAGAAGCCCGGCGGGGTGGAGCGGGTCGAGCGGTACCTGACCGAGAACACGCCGTGGATCGCCGAGCTGGACGGTGTCCCGGTCGGGGCCATGGTGTTGGACTCCGGTCCCAGTCCCCAGATGCCGATCAAGCCGACTGAGGAGCCTGAGCTGTACGTGCGGCTGCTCGTCTCCGACCGGGCGCGGCAGGGTCTGGGCATCGGCGCGGCCCTGCTGGCGCACGCCGCCGACGAGACGCGCCGGGCCGGCCTGGAGCTCCTGCGCGTGGACTGCTGGGCGGGCGGCGGGGGCGAGCTGGTCGCCTTCTACGAGCGCAACGGCTTCACCTCCACCGACAGCTTCCTGTCCGGCGAATGGCCGGGGCAGGTCCTGGCCCGCCGTCTGGTCTGATCACGTCGCGGGTTCGACGTTGGCGATCGCGGTGGTGAACTCGCGGCCGGACGCACCACGGATGTAGGCCAGTTCCATCCAGTGCTCGATGCCGGTGTCCGAGACGTTCTCCTTGACCACGGCCATCAGCACGCCCTCGGCGCCGGAGGCGATGTCGCGCACGTGCTGACGGAGAAGCCGGTGGGGGACGTACTCCTGGCTCATGGGTCGCTCCTTGCTTCAGGGGTCACCGGTCGGTGTGACGAGGCAACCGCGCGGAGCCCCCGCGCGAGTACCGTTGGAGCGTCGGAGAAGCATGCAAGCCATGCACCTGTGGGGAGTTGCTCATGGCGCGACGCTCACGCACACCCAACACCGGTCTGTCGACGCTCCTTGAGCAGGCCGGATGGTCAAGAAGCCAGTTCGCCTCGATCGTGAACCGCATCGGCGCGGAGGCCGGGCTCCTGCTCAAGTACGGTCAGCCCGCCGTGTCCCAGTGGGTGGCGGGACACCAGCCGAGGCCGCAGGTCAGGGCGCTGATCATCGAGGCGTTCGAACGGAAACTGGCACGGCCGGTCACCTACGCCGAGGCAGGGCTCACGCCCCCCGGCGGGGCGGCGGAGGCGGACACTGTGCGGGAACTCGTAGACCTCGGA
This sequence comes from Streptomyces sp. NPDC040718, assembly GCF_055593565.1. Classification (NCBI taxonomy): domain Bacteria; kingdom Bacillati; phylum Actinomycetota; class Actinomycetes; order Kitasatosporales; family Streptomycetaceae; genus Streptomyces; species Streptomyces sp. NPDC040718. The sequence continues at coordinate 63,136 of NZ_JBVIXO010000009.1, forward strand.
AGGGCCGACATGGATCCGTCCCGACGCCGCGTGATCGCGGCAGGACTACTACGTGTCCGCGCTGAAGCTGGCCGGGGAGGCGGAGGAGCACGTCACCTACTGCCGGACCCTGCGCGGCATGTCGCTCCAGGCCTCCAACCTCGGCTACGGCAGGCGCGCCCTCGAACTCGCCGACTCGGCGGCGGAAGCGGCACCCTCCGCCGGTCCGCGCCTGGTGGCGTTCCTGCGCGGGCAGCAGGCGCACGGCGCGGCCATGGTCGGCGACAGGCGGCAGGGCCTTCGTCCGGCTGCGGGAAGCCGAGGAGGCGCTCGCCCGGGCGGACGACCGGCGGGAGTCGATCGGCGGCTACGACCGGACCGCCTACCTCTTCCACGTCGCCCACGTCCTGAACGAGACGAAGGACGTACCGGGCTCGGTACGGACCCTGCGCGAATCGATCCGGCTGCAGCCCGCCAACGAGCGGCAGGGCCGCCTGCACGCGTACGGGGTCCTCGCCCAGCGCCAGCTGTCCATCGGCCACGTCGAGGCCGCGTGCGAATCGTGGGGGCGCTTCCTGGACGAGTACGAGGCCCTGTCCTCCGCCCGGGGCGACGAACACTTCGAGGTGATGAAGCTCCGCCTCCGCCCCCACGGCACCGTCCGGGCAGTACGAGACCTCCGCGAGCGCGCCCACCTCGTCGGCGCCCTCAAGGCCTGACCGGTCCGCAGGCTCCCCACCCGACCAGGGGAGCCTGCGACGCCCGACAGCGCTCTGATCAACCTCTGGTGCGGGTATCAGCCCCGGACGGTCGCCGGACGCCGAGCCGACAGGAGCGCGTAGCGATCCGGTGCGCCCGGGTGCTCCGTAGGCCGCTCTGGTCAACCTCTCGTGCGGGTAGCCGCGCCCTCGCCCGGAATCGCGACTGTTGAGGGCCCGGATGCCCGGCAGGGCGAGCCCCGGCCCCTCGCCTCATCGCTGACGCGGCCGCTCCCCTCCTCCTGCCCGGTGACCGTTCTTTTGGGGGTTTCCCGGCAGTCTTTCGGCTTTCCGGGGCGGGTCGGTCGGTCAAGGGTGGCCGAAGGCCATCGCGTAGCGACGCGAACGCAGTGAGCGCCCTTGAGGGACCGGGACGACACGGAAGGACGATGGGACTGACGGGAAACCCCCAAACCAGCCCTGACACCGCCCAGCCGACCCCCGCCCCCACCGACCCACCCCCCACGTACCCTCAAACCGCCCGCCCCCCAAGACCGGCGTGCGGAGACGGCCTGGATTCGCGTACGGTTGACGGTCGCCCATGCACGTCAGAAGGGGGCCTTGGTGGCCGCGCAGAATGCCGCTGTCGACAGCACGGCGGATTCCGTCCGCGATCGGGAGATCGCGGTCGAGCAGACGCATCTCGATCAGGTGTACCGACGCCTTGAGGAGAAGATCCACGAGGCCGAGTTCCTCATGAACGACGCCGCCCAGCGCGGCCAGGTCGGCACGCCCGGGGCGCTCGCCGAGCGGGACGCGCAGGTGTTCCGCGCCGGGATCCACCTCAACCGGCTCAACAACGAGTTCGAGGACTTCCTCTTCGGCCGGATCGACCTCGTCCTCGGCAAGGACGGGGAGCGCGGCCCGGACGGGGCCTACACCTCCATCCAGCCCGCCGACGACGCGATCCGCGCCGACCTCACCGCCGACATCGCGGAGACCCTGCACATCGGCCGCATCGGCGTGCTCGACTCCGACTACTCGCCCCTCGTGATCGACTGGCGCGCCCCCGCGGCCGCGCCGTTCTACCGCTCGACCCCCAAGGACCCCGGCCGGGTCATCCGCCGCCGCGTGATCCGCTCCAAGGGCCGCAAGGTGCTCGGCGTCGAGGACGACCTGATGCGCCCGGAGGTCACCGCCTCCCTCGACGGCCGGGAGCTGCCCGCCATCGGGGACGGCGCGCTGATGGCCGCACTCGGGCGGGCCCGTACGCACACCATGCGGGACATCGTCTCCTCCATCCAGGCCGAGCAGGACATGGTCATCCGGGCCCCCGCCGCCTCCGTCGCGGAGGTGGCCGGCGGGCCGGGCACCGGGAAGACGGCCGTCGCCCTGCACCGTGCCGCGTACCTCCTCTACCAGGACCGCCGCCGCTACTCCGGCGGCATCCTGATCGTCTCCCCGACCCCCCTCCTCGTCGCGTACACCGAGGGCGTGCTGCCCTCGCTCGGCGAGGAGGGCCAGGTCGCCATCCGGGCGCTCGGCTCGCTCGTCGACGGGGCCGAGGCGAGCACGTACGACGAGCCGCCCGTCGCCCGGATCAAGGGCTCCTCGCGGATGCTGAAGGTGCTCCGGAAGGCCGTCCGGGGCGCCTTGGAGCTGGGCGACGCGCCCGAGCGGCTGCGCGTGGTGGCCTTCGGCCGCCGCGTGGAGCTGGAGGCGCCGGAGCTGAACCGGATCCGGCAGAACGTGCTCGGCGGCACCGCCCCCGTGAACCTGCTGCGCCCGCGCGCCCGCAAGCTCCTCCTGGACGCCCTGTACGCGAAGACGGGCGCGTCCGGCCGGCACAGTGATCCGGAGCTGGCCGCCGAGCTGCGCAGCGCGTTCGACGAGGACATCTCCACCGAGGACGACTTCCTCGGCTTCCTGAACGCCTGGTGGCCGGAGCTGACCCCGCGCCGGGTGCTGGCCGCGATGGCCGACGAGCGCCGCCTGGGCCGCTGGTCGCGCCGGGACCTGAACCCGCGCGAGACCCGGCAGCTGGCGCGTTCGCTGCGCCGGGTCGGCGCGGACGGCTCCGGCCCGCTCTCGGTGCACGACGTGGCGCTGCTGGACGAGCTGGGCCAGCTCCTCGGCGCGCCGGCCCGCCCGAAGCGGAAGCGGGAGCTGGATCCGCTGGACCAGCTCAGCGGGCTGGAGGAGCTGATGCCGACCCGCGAGGAGACCCAGTGGGAGCGGGCGGAGCGGATCGCGGCCGAGCGGACCGAGTACGCGCACGTGATCGTGGACGAGGCGCAGGACCTGACGCCGATGCAGTGGCGGATGGTGGGCCGGCGGGGCCGTACGGGTACCTGGACGGTCGTCGGGGACCCGGCGCAGTCCTCGTGGACGGACCCGGACGAGGCGGCTGCCGCGCGGGACGAGGCGCTCGGCTCCCGGCCGCGCAGGCGGTTCACGCTGACCGTGAACTACCGCAACCCGGCCGAGGTCGCGGAGGTGGCCGCGCGGGTGCTGGAGCTGGCGATGCCGGGCATGGAGCCGCCGACGGCGGTGCGTTCGACGGGCCTGGAGCCCCGCTTCACGGCGGCCGGGGAGGACCTGGGCGCCTCGGTGCGGGAGGAGACCCGGCGGTTGCTGGAGCAGGTGGACGGCACGGTCGGCGTGGTCGTGGCCATGGACCGGCGCGCGCAGGCGGCGGGCTGGTTGGCGGACCTGGGCGAGCGGGCGGTGGCGCTGGGCAGCCTGGAGGCCAAGGGCCTGGAGTACGACGCCACGGTGGTGGTCTCCCCGGCGGAGATCGCGCAGGAGTCCCCGGCGGGCCTGCGGGTGCTGTACGTGGCGCTGACGCGCGCGACGCAGCAGCTGACGGTGGTCTCGGCGGAGGGCGACAGGCCGGGCGCGGACGGGGTCCCGGAGCTGCTGCGGCCGTGACCGGCCCGCCCGGCCGTGACCGGCGCCCGCCCCGGCCGTGACCGGCCCGCCCCGGCCGTGACCGGCCCGCCCCGGCCGGGGGCCCGTCCGCCCCGGCCGTGACCGGCCCGCCCCGGCCGGGGGCCCGTCCGCCCCGGCCGTGACCGGCCCGCCCCGGCCGGGGGCCCGTCCGCCCCGGCAGCGGCCGGCATAGCCCCGGCAGGGGGACCGCCCGCCCCGTAGGCGGCCGCCACAGCTCCGCCGGAGCCGTGGCGGAGTTCCGCCGGGGCCGCCCCGGCACGCCGTCGCCGCGCCGGGCCCCTGACCGTGCGTGACGCCCGCCAGGACTGCCGCGGGCCGTCCCCGGACGGCCCGCGGCCAGGCGCGTGATCCGGTGTGTCCAACTCGCGGGAGGGGGGATCGCTTCCGGCGATCCTTTGTTAGCCTGGGTACGACACCGGCTCGATCCAAGCCCCCGGGCCCAACCTTCGTCGCTTAGAGCGACCACTTGCCGCGAGGCGAGCATGGCGGGTCGGTGTCTTTAGTCCTGACACCAGGTCCGCGCCCTCCACCGAGTGGGGGGCGCGGACCTGTTTTGTATTAACCCACCATTCCGGGCGTCACAGTTCTCTCGTATGGTGGAAGAGTCTTTCCGAAATTTGTAGCTGGTTACCTTGTACCGGCTGGTAGGTGGGACGATCGGACAACAGGTCCTGCCCACCCGCCCATCGCCGGACGGAGTCGGGCCGGATCCGTGTACAGCGAAACCAGGGACAGAAGAGGAAACACGGCCATGGCAACGGCGCCCAGCGTCTCGTATTCGATGACGGTCCGCCTGGAAGTGCCCGCGAGCGGAACCGCGGTCTCCCAGCTCACCACCGCCGTGGAGTCTTCCGGAGGGTCGGTCACCGGCCTCGACGTCACCGCCTCCGGGCACGAGAAGCTCCGCATCGACGTCACCATCGCCGCCACCTCCACCGCGCACGCCGACGAGATCGTCGAGAAGCTCCGCGGCATCGAGGGCGTCAGCCTCGGCAAGGTCTCCGACCGAACCTTCCTGATGCACCTCGGCGGCAAGATCGAGATGTCGTCCAAGCACCCCATCCGCAACCGAGACGACCTCTCGATGATCTACACCCCGGGCGTCGCCCGCGTGTGCATGGCCATCGCCGAGAACCCCGAGGACGCGCGCCGCCTCACCATCAAGCGCAACTCCGTCGCAGTCGTGACCGACGGCTCCGCCGTCCTGGGCCTCGGCAACATCGGCCCGATGGCCGCGCTGCCCGTCATGGAGGGCAAGGCGGCCCTCTTCAAGCGCTTCGCCGGCATCGACGCCTGGCCGATCTGCCTCGACACCCAGGACGCCGACGAGATCGTCGCCATCGTCAAGGCCATCGCCCCGGGCTTCGCCGGCATCAACCTGGAGGACATCTCCGCGCCGCGCTGCTTCGAGATCGAGGCCCGCCTGCGCGAGGCCCTCGACATCCCTGTCTTCCACGACGACCAGCACGGCACCGCCATCGTCGTCCTCGCCGCCCTGACCAACGCACTTCGCGTGGTGGGCAAGGCAGTTGAGGACGTCAAGGTGGTCATGTCGGGTGCCGGCGCCGCCGGTACGGCCATCCTCAAGCTGCTCCTCGCGGCGGGCGTCAAGAACGCCGTCAGCGCCGACATCCACGGTGTCGTGCACGCCGGCCGCCCCGACCTGGTCGACGCCGCGCCGGACTCCCCGCTGCGCTGGATCGCCGACAACACCAACCCCGAGGGCTACACCGGCACCCTCAAGGAGGCCGTGGTCGGCGCCGACGTCTTCATCGGCGTCTCCGCCCCGAACGTGCTCTCCGGCGAGGACGTCGCCGCCATGGCCGAGGGTGCCATCGTGTTCGCGCTCGCGAACCCGGACCCGGAGGTCGACCCGGCCGTCGCGCGTCAGACGGCCGCCGTCGTGGCCACCGGCCGCTCGGACTTCCCGAACCAGATCAACAACGTGCTGGTCTTCCCGGGCGTCTTCCGCGGCCTGCTGGACGCCCAGTCGCGGACCGTGAACACCGACATGATGCTGGCCGCCGCGGCCGCCCTCGCCGACGTCGTCGGCCAGGACGAGCTGAACGCGAACTACATCATCCCGTCCGTCTTCAACGACAAGGTCGCCGGAGCCGTCGCGGGTGCCGTCCGCAAGGCCGCGCAGGCCGCCCAGGCCCCCGCTGTGACGGGGCCCACGGTCTGATCCCGGCGCGTCGCGGGATGCGGGCCCGCCGGGGCGCCCATAGGGTTGCGGGGATGCCCGCGTGGCCCGCGGTCCGCATCCACCGGAGCCCCCGGTGCGGACGGAGCGTCACCGAGGCGTGACTGTGGCGCTTTTCGTGTGACCCTGGCGGGTGCCGGATTGGCTTTCCCGCCGCTGGTGGGGGCAGGATGCGTAACCGGGCGAGAGGGTCTGACGTTCAGACCCGGGTCCGGGGACTGTCCTAGGGCCCTGGCAGCATCGGCTTCGATCTCACGCCTCTAAGGCAAGTTGAACACGGGAGTACAACATGAACCGCAGTGAGCTGGTGGCCGCTCTGTCCGAGCGCGCCGAGGTGACCCGCAAGGACGCCGACGCCGTTCTGGCCGCGCTCGCCGAGACCGTCGGCGAGATCGTCGCCAAGGGCGACGAGAAGGTCACCATCCCCGGCTTCCTGACCTTCGAGCGCACCCACCGTGCCGCTCGCACCGCGCGCAACCCGCAGACCGGCGACCCCATCCAGATCCCGGCCGGCTACAGCGTGAAGGTCTCCGCGGGCTCCAAGCTCAAGGAAGCCGCCAAGGGCAAGTAGTACCGCCCTTGTGCCGAGGGCCGCACAGGCCCTCGGGACGGCAGTGGTACGTAGAACGGCCGAGGGCGGCCACCCCGCAGGGGGTGGCCGCCCTCAGGCCTTTCCAGGGCCCCGCAGGGGCCCGGCAGGGGCCCCGGAGGGCCCCCGCGGGGGGAAGATCAGACCAGGTCGCCGTTGGGCAGCTCGACCTTGGCTCCGAGCTCCTGGAGCTTCTCCATGAAGTTCTCGTAGCCGCGGTTGATCAGGTCGATGCCGTGGACGCGCGAGGTGCCCTCGGCCGCCAGCGCCGCGATCAGGTACGAGAACCCGCCGCGCAGGTCGGGGATGACCAGGTCGGCGCCCTGCAGCTTGGTCGGGCCGGAGACGACCGCCGAGTGCAGGAAGTTGCGCTGGCCGAAGCGGCAGGCGCTGCCGCCCAGGCACTCGCGGTACAGCTGGATGTGAGCACCCATCTGGTTGAGCGCCGAGGTGAAGCCCAGCCGGGACTCGTACACCGTCTCGTGGACGATCGACAGGCCCGTGGCCTGCGTCAGGGCGACGACCAGCGGCTGCTGCCAGTCGGTCTGGAAGCCGGGGTGCACGTCCGTCTCCAGCGCGATGGCCTTCAGCGGGCCGCCCGGGTGCCAGAAGCGGATGCCCTCGTCGTCGATCTCGAAGGCGCCGCCGACCTTCCGGTACGTGTTGAGGAAGGTCATCATCGAGCGCTGCTGGGCGCCGCGCACGTAGATGTTGCCGCCGGTCGCCAGGGCCGCGGAAGCCCAGGACGCGGCCTCCAGGCGGTCCGGGAGCGCCTTGTGGTTGTAGCCGCTCAGGCGGTCGACACCGGTGATCCGGATGGTCCGGTCGGTGTCCACGGAGATGATCGCGCCCATCTTCTGCAGTACGCAGATGAGGTCCTCGATCTCCGGTTCCACGGCGGCGTTGCTGAGCTCGGTCACGCCCTCGGCCAGGACGGCCGTCAGCAGGACCTGCTCGGTCGAGCCGACCGAGGGGTAGGGCAGGCGGATCTTGCACCCGCGGAGGCGCTGCGGGGCCTCCAGGTACTGGCCGCCCTCGCGCTTCTCGATGGTCGCGCCGAACTGGCGGAGCACGTCGAAGTGGAAGTCGATCGGACGGCCGCCGATGTCACAGCCGCCCAGGCCCGGGATGAAGGCGTGGCCGAGGCGGTGCAGCAGCGGGCCGCAGAAGAGGATCGGGATGCGGGAGGAGCCCGCGTGCGCGTCGATGTCGGCGACGTTCGCACTCTCGACGTAGGTCGGGTCGAGGATCAGCTCGCCCGGCTCTTCGCCGGGGCGCACGGTCACGCCGTGCAGCTGGAGCAGACCGCGCACGACCCGCACGTCACGGATGTCGGGAACATTGCGCAGTCGGCTCGGCTCGCTGCCGAGCAGGGCGGCCACCATGGCCTTCGGCACGAGGTTCTTCGCACCGCGGACACGGATCTCGCCCTCGAGCGGGGTTCCGCCGTGGACAAGCAGGACATCGTTGCCGGTCATGGATCTCGCGTTCCGGAGTGGATGGGCAGGGGACCAGACGTAAGGGTAAGGGCCACCACCCCCATGTTTGTATGGGTGACGGGGCCGTAGGACTGTCATGAATACGGCACGGCACCCTCGGTGTCCGCCAGGTAGCGGAGTGTTGCGTTCCGGCGCCCGGGACGGCGCGCGCTCCTCTCTGCCGCCGTGCGCCCTGAGCTGCGCTTGATCCGATACCGCCGCCCGCTCCCCCCGAAGGGCGATTGTGCGAGATCATGTGCCCATGACCGAGGTGTCCTCCCTCACAGGGCGGCTGCTCGTGGCCACCCCCGCCCTCGCGGACCCGAATTTCGACCGCGCGGTGGTGCTGTTGCTCGACCACGACGAGCAGGGCTCGCTCGGCGTGGTCCTCAACCGGCCCACCCCCGTGGACGTCCGCGACATCCTGCTCCCCTGGGCCCCGCTGGCCGGCGATCCGGGGGTGGTGTTCCAGGGCGGCCCCGTCGCACTGGACTCGGCCCTGGGCGTCGCGGTGATACCCGGGGAGGAGGGCCCGATCGGCTGGCGCCGGGTGCACGGGGCGATCGGCCTCGTCGACCTGGAGGCACCGCCCGAACTCCTCGCCGCCGCCCTGGGCGCCCTGCGCATCTTCGCCGGGTACTCCGGATGGGGCCCCGGCCAGTTGGAGGACGAGCTGGGCGGCGGCGCCTGGTACGTCGTCGACTCCGAACCCGGCGACGTCTCCCACCCCGACCCCGAACGGCTGTGGCGGGCGGTGCTGCGCCGCCAGCGCAGCGAGCTCGCGATGGTCGCCACCTATCTGGACGACCCGTCGCTGAACTGAGCCCGGCGGGGTTCAGTACCCTGGTTTTATGAGCACTCTTGAGCCCGAGCGCGGGACTGGTACGGGGACCCTCGTAGAACCGACGCCGCAGGTGTCCCACGGCGACGGCGACCACGAGCGCTTCGCCCACTACGTCCAGAAGGACAAGATCATGGCGAGCGCGCTCGACGGCACCCCCGTCGTGGCGCTCTGCGGCAAGGTCTGGGTCCCGGGCCGCGACCCGAAGAAGTACCCCGTCTGCCCCATGTGCAAGGAGATCTACGAGTCCATGGGCGCCGGCGGCGACAAGGACAAGGGCGGCAAGGACAAGTAGCAGGGTCCTGACTTCCGCCGCCGAAGGCCCCCGATGCGCGTGAGCGCGTCCGGGGGCCTTCGCCGTGTGCGCGGGGCGGGTTAGGGTCGGCGCGACGAGCGTCGCCCCGCGGGACGGGTGCCGTGCGGGACGCCGCGGACGGCTGCCGCCGCCTCCGCGGGGGCGACCGGCCGGCTTCCGCGGAGGGCTGACGCATGGACCTGATCCCGCTACCCGAGAGTGCCGTTCCCGACCCGGAGGGACGCCGTTACGCGTTCGGGCCCGAGCCCGTGCTCGACGCCGGGCCCGGGACCGGGGGCGTCGCGCGCTGGCTGCGCCGGGAGGTGGGCGCCGCCACCGGATGGACGCTGCCCGCGCCCCCCGCCGGCGCGCGGGGCGACGTACGGCTGCGGATCGAGGCCGGGGGAGCGGACGGGCTCCGGCCCGAGGCGTACCGCCTCGACATCGGCGCCGACGGCGTCGACCTGACCGGCGGAGACGCCGCCGGGCTGTTCTGGGGCGCCCAGACGCTGCGTCAGCTGCTCGGCCCCGACGCGTACCGGCGGGCGCCGCTGCGGCCCGGACGGGCCTGGAGCCTGCCCTACGCGGCCGTCACCGACAGCCCGCGCTTCGGATGGCGCGGCATGATGCTCGACACCGCCCGGCACTTCACGCCCAAGGACGGGGTGCTGCGCCACATCGACCTGCTCGCCGCCCACAAGCTGAACGTGCTCCACCTGCACCTGACGGACGACCAGGGCTGGCGGATCGAGATCAGGCGCCACCCCCGGCTCACCGAGGTGGGCGCCTGGCGGGCCCGCAGCCGGTGGGGCCACCGCGCCTCCCCGCTGTGGAACGAGACCCCGCACGGCGGCTTCTACACCCAGGACGACATCCGCGAGATCGTCGCGTACGCCGCCGAGCGGCACGTCCGGGTCGTCCCCGAGATCGACGTCCCCGGTCACTCCCAGGCCGCCATCGCCGCCTATCCCCGGCTGGGCAACACGGACGTCGTGGACACCGCGGCCCTGGGCGTGTGGGACGACTGGGGCATCAGCGAGAACGTCCTCGCGCCGACCGAGGAGGTACTGCGCTTCTACGAAGGGGTCTTCGAGGAGCTGCTGGAGCTCTTCCCGGCCGAGGTCTCGCCGTTCGTCCACGTCGGCGGCGACGAGTGCCCCAAGGAGCAGTGGCGGGCCTCGCCCGCCGCGCAGGCACGCGTCCGCGAACTGGGCGTGGACGGGGAGGACGGGCTGCAGTCCTGGTTCATCCGCCACTTCGACGGCTGGCTCGCCGACCGCGGCCGCCGGCTCATCGGCTGGGACGAGATCCTGGAGGGCGGACTCGCCGACGGCGCCGCCGTGTCCTCCTGGCGCGGCTACGCGGGCGGCGTCGCCGCCGCCGAGGCCGGGCACGACGTGGTGATGTGCCCCGAGCAGCAGGTGTACCTGGACCACCGTCAGGCGGATGGCCCCGACGAGCCGATGCCCATCGGGTACGTGCGCACCCTGGAGGACGTGTACCGCTTCGAGCCCGTGCCGCCGAAGCTGTCGCCGGAGGCCGCCGCGCACGTACTGGGCGCCCAGGCCAACGTGTGGACCGAGGTGATGGAGAACCAGGCCCGCGTCGACTACCAGGTGTTCCCCCGGCTGGCCGCCTTCGCCGAGACGGTGTGGTCGCGGCTGCCGGAACCGGAATCCCGTGACTGGGCCGGGTTCGAGAGGCGCGCGAGCGCCCATCTGGCGCGCCTGGACGCCCTCGGGGTCGACTATCGGCCACCGGCCGGACCGTTGCCGTGGCAGCGGCGGCCGGGGGTGTCGGGACGCCCGCGCGAAGGCGCGCCCCCGATCGTGTGACCCGGGGGCGCGGGGGGCGCTCCGGCGCCGCCCATCCGGAAGCGGAACTCTTCGGGAACCTTTGGAACTCTCGCTCAAACAAGGCCGATCCGGGGGAAAACGGACGTTCGGGCAGAGGTGGGACGCACCCTGCGCGGGCGCTGTCCGGCCCCGCCCGCACCCCCCGCCCCGGCCGCCCGCCGGCGCCGCCGGAGCGCGGACCGGCACCCGGTGCGCGGGCGACCCTCGCGCCGGGCGGTCCCGAAGATGTGCCAGAGTTGCCACGTCCCGGCGGTGAGCACGTACCGTACGGCGGACAGGCGTGAGCGCCGGGACCGGGACATCGGGAAGGGGCAGCCGGGTTGACCACGCACGCACCGCACACACCGCATTCGGCTCAGGGGCCGCACGCACCGCACTCGGCTCTCGGGCCGCAGGCGGAGCGGGCGCAGTCCGTGATGCTGCCGGCCTCGCTCGACGAGGCCGTCGCGGCACTCGCCGCCATGCCCGCGGCCGTGCCCGTGGCGGGCGGCACCGACCTCATGGCCGCCGTCAACGCCGGGCTGCTGCGCCCCGCCGCCCTGGTCGGCCTCGGCCGGATCAACGAGATCCGCGGCTGGCAGTACCAGGACGGGCACGCGCTGCTCGGCGCCGGACTGACGCACGCCCGGATGGGTCGGCCGGATTTCGCCGCTCTGATCCCGGCGCTGGCCGCCGCCGCCCGGGCCGCGGGCCCGCCGCAGATCCGCAACGCCGGCACCCTCGGCGGCAACATCGCCTCGGCCGCGCCGACCGGTGACGCCCTTCCGGTGCTGGCCGCGCTGGAGGCGGAGCTGGTGATCGTCGGCCCCGGCAGCCTCGGTGACACGGGAAGCTCGCGGCGCGAGATCCCCGTCTCCCACCTGCTGGCCGGCCGCGACATGCTGCGGCCGGGCGAACTGATCGGCTTCGTGCGGGTGCCGCTGCTGCACGCCCCCCAGGTGTTCCTGAAGGCCACGGGCCGTACCGGCCCGGGGCGCGCGGTGGCGTCCGTGGGGCTCGTGCTGGACCCCGCACGCCGCGGGGTGCGGTGTGCGATCGGCGCGGTGGCCCCGATGCCGCTGCGGCCGCTGGAGGCCGAGCAGTGGGTGGCCTCGCTGATCGACTGGGACGGGGACCGCAGCCTGGCCCCAGAGGCGCTGGAGGCGTTCGGCGAGTACGTCGCGGCCGCCTGCGTGCCCGACCAGGGGGAGCAGGTGTCCTCGGCGGTACTCCACCTGCGGCGGACGGTGGCCGTGCTGGCGCGCAGGGCCCTGGGGAGGGCGCTGACCTCATGAGCGAGAACGAGAACGTGAGCGGAACTACGGGGAACGCGGGGCAGGCTGCCGGAGCCGGCGACGGCTGGGGCTGGGAGCCGGTCCCGCAGGGCGGCGAGTACGACAACGAGGCCACGGCCTTCGTGCAGCTGCCGCAGGAGATGCTGGACGCGCTCGATCGCGGGGAGCCGCTCGCGGCGCCCGGGCACGGCTTCGTGCCGCCGCCGATGATCCTGCCGCTGGGGTCGGGCAGTACGGACCCCTCCGCCACCGGTACCTGGACGATGCCGGTGCAGTGGCCGGACGCCGGCTCGGGGACGGCTCCCGGGGCGGGCGCCGGCCCGGCCGCCGAGGCCGCCGCGCAGGCGGCCGCCCGCGCGCCGATCCCGGCATCGATCCCGCTCCCGGCGTCGGTCGCGGCCGCCTTCGCGGCGGCGCCCGCGGGGGAGGCGGAGGCCGACCCGCAGGGCGGCGCCCCGCACGCGGAGCCGGCCGGCGGCGGGCCGCACGGCACGCTGGGCGGCGGACTGCACTTCGACCCGTCGGGCGGTGCGCCGCACGCGGACCTTGCGGGCGGTGCCCTGCACGCGGAACCGCAGGGCGCGCCGCACGGCGGTTCGCACGGCGGTGCGCTGCACGCGGAGTCGCCCGGCGGCGGGCCGCACGGGACGCTGGGCGGCGGGCTGCACGTCGGCCCGCACGCCGACCCCTACGCCGACGCCCACGCCGACCCGGATCCCGGCGCGACCGCCGAGTGGCAGTTCCCCGAGGCGGTGCACCGCCCGGAGGACGCGATGGCCACGGGGCAGTGGACGCTGCCCGGCGGCACGGGTGACCACGCCCTGGACGGCGGCTGGGGCCAGGCGGCCCCGGCGGTGCCGTCCGGCGGGGCCTCCGCCCCCTGGGACGCGCCCGCGGCACCCGAGGCGGCTGCCGGGGTGCTGCTGAGCTCCGGGGTGCTCCCGGGCGGCGCCGCCGGCGCGCCCGCGGGCTCGCCGTCGGCGGGACGCGGTCCGAGGGTGCTGGGCGGCCCCGGCGTGGGCACCCCGCTGCCCGAGGGCTACCTCCAGGCCGGGCCGGAGCCCGAGGCCGTGCCCGCGGCCGCTCCGGACATCGAGGCCTCCCACGGCCCGGCCGAGATGCCCGTCGAGGGCGAGCGGCCGCGTCCGGTGGAGGCCGACGCCGGCGCGGAGGGCGCCGGGACCGCCGGACACGGCTTCGCGGAGCCCCCGGCGGCGGCTCCGGCCGAAGCGGAGGCCGCGCCCGTGCCGGGTGACGGCGGTGCCGACAGCGGTGTCACGCCCCCGGCCGAGGGCGACACCGGGGCCTTCCCGGTGCAGGAGACGGCGTACGAGGAAGAGCGGGTCCCCGCCGTCGCCCATCACGAGCACCCGGCGGCGTCCTACGTCCTGCGGGTCAACGGCGCCGACCGGCCCGTCACCGGGGCGTGGATCGGCGAGTCCCTGCTGTACGTGCTGCGCGAGCGCCTCGGCCTGGCCGGCGCCAAGGACGGCTGCTCGCAGGGCGAGTGCGGAGCCTGCGCGGTCCAGGTCGACGGGCGGCTCGTCGCGTCGTGCCTGGTCCCGGCGGCGACGGCGGCCGGCAGCGAGGTGCGCACCGTCGAGGGCCTCGCGAGCGGCGGGGAACTCTCGGACGTGCAGCAGGCGTTGTGCAGGTCGGGAGGGGTGCAGTGCGGGTTCTGCGTGCCCGGCATGGCCATGACCATCCATGACCTGCTGGAGGGCAACCACGCCCCCAGCGACCTGGAGACCCGCCAGGCGCTGTGCGGCAACCTCTGCCGCTGCTCGGGCTACAAGGGCGTCATCGAGGCGGTCCGCGAGGTCGTCGCCGAGCGCGAGGCGAGCGCGGCCGAGGCGGAGGCGCTCATCCCTCACCAGGCGCAGCCCGGTGAGGGCGGGATCCACCCCGCCCACCCGGCGGCACACGGGACGGACGGCTTCGACCCCTTCGGCGCGAACCCGGGATCCGGCGTGTTCGACGGCGGCCAGCCGGGCTTCGACGGCCAGGCGGGCTTCAACGGCCAGGCGGGCTTCGACGGCCAGGCGGGCTTCGACGGCCAGCCCGGCTTCGACGGCCAGGCGGGCTCGAACGGAACCGACGGCAGGGGCGGCCCGATCGGCCTCCCCGGCCTCCCCGGCCCGAACGGCCCCGACGGACCCGACGGACTCGGCCCGAACGGACCCGACGGACCCGACGGACTCGGCCCGAACGGACCCGACGGACTCGGCGGTCTGAACGGATTCGGCGGGGACCAGCACAACGGAGGCATCGCGTGAGCGGGCAGGACGCGGCCACGGCGACGGCCGGCACCACCACGACCACCACCATGGCGACGGTGAGCCTCGGCACCGACGGCGACACCGAACAGCCGCGCCCCCTGCGCGGAATCGGCGTTTCCGTCCCCTCCGGGGACGCCCGCGCCAAGGCCGAGGGCACCTTCCCCTACGCCGCCGACCTCTGGGCCGAGGGCCTGCTGTGGGCCGCCGTGCTGCGCTCCCCGCACGCCCACGCCCGCATCCGCTCCATCGACACCTCGGCCGCCGCCGAGATGCCCGGCGTGCGCACCGTCATCACCCACGCCGACGTCCCCGGCGCGACCACCCACGGCCGGCGCATCGCCGACCGGCCGGTCTTCGCCCACGACGTCGTACGCCACCACGGCGAGCCCATCGCCGCCGTGGCCGCCGACCACCCCGACACGGCCCGCCTCGCCGCCGCCGCCATCATCGTCGAGTACGAACTCCTCGACGCCGTCACCGACCCCGAGCAGTCCTTCGGCGCGGCCCCGCTGCACCCGGACGGCAACCTGATCCGGCACATCCCGCTGCGCTACGGCGACCCCGAGGCGACCGGCGACGTCGTCGTCGAGGGCCTGTACCGGATCGGCCGCCAGGACCCCGCGCCCATCGGCGCCGAGGCCGGCCTCGCCGTGCCCCGCCCCGACGGCGGCGTGGAGATCTACACCGCCTCCACCGACCCGCACACCGACCGCGACCTCGCCGCCGCCTGCTTCGGCCTGGAACCGGACCGGGTACGGGTGGTCGTCACGGGTGTCCCCGGCGCGACCGCCGACCGCGAGGACGCCGCCTTCCAGCTCCCGCTGGGCCTGCTGGCCCTGCGCACGGGCTGCCCGGTGAAGCTGGCCGCCACCCGCGAGGAGTCCTTCCTCGGCCACGCCCACCGGCACCCGACCCTGCTGCGCTACCGCCACCACGCGGATGCCGAGGGCCGGCTCGTCAAGGTCGAGGCGCAGATCCTGATGGACGCCGGCGCCTACGCCGACGCCTCCGCCGAGTCCCTCGCGGCGGCCGTGGCCTTCGCCTGCGGCCCGTACGTCGTCCCGCACGCCTTCGTCGAGGGCTGGGCGGTCCGTACGAACAACCCGCCCTCCGGCCACGTCCGGGGCGAGGGCGCCATGCAGGTCTGCGCCGCGTACGAGGGCCAGATGGACAAGCTCGCCGCCGCCCTCGGCATCGACGGCGCGGAGCTGCGCATGCGCAACGTCCTGGCCACCGGCGACCTGCTCCCCACCGGCCAGACCGTCACCTGCCCGGCCCCCGTCGCCGAACTCCTCCGCTCGGTACGCGACTTCCCCCTCCCCGCCCTCCCCAAGGACACCCCGGAGGAGGAGTGGCTGCTGCCCGGCGGCCCCGAGGGCGCGGGCGAACCGGGCGCGGTGCGGCGCGGCGTCGGCTACGGCGTGGGCATGGTCCACATGCTCGGCGCCGAGGGCGCGGACGAGGTCTCGACCGCCACGGTCAAGGTGGTGAACGGGACGGCCACCGTCATCTGCGCGGCCGTCGACACCGGCCAGGGCTTCGCCACCCTCGCCCGCCAGATCGTCCAGGAGGTCCTCGGCATCGACGAGGTGGCCTGCGCCCCCGTCGACACCGACCAGCCCCCGGCCGGCCCCTCCGCCCACGGCCGCCACACCTGGGTCTCGGGCGGAGCCGTCGAGCGGGCCGCGAAGATGGTCCGTACGCAGCTCCTCCAGCCCATGGCCCACAAGCTCGGCATGTCGACGGAGCTCCTCCAGATCCAGGACGGCCGGATCACGTCGTACGACGGGGCCTTCTCGATGACGGTCACGGAGGCCATAGAGGGCAAGGAGCTCTGGGCGACGGCCCAGTGCCGCCCGCACCCCACCGAACCGCTCGACGAGCACGGCCAGGGCGACGCCTTCGTGGGCCTGGCCTTCTGCGCGATCCGCGCGGTCGTCGACGTGGACATCGAGCTGGGCTCGGTCCGGGTCGTGGAACTCGCCGTGGCCCAGGACGTCGGCCGCGTCCTCAACCCCCGCCAGCTGGAGGCCCGTATCGAAGCGGGCGTCACCCAGGGCGTCGGCGCGGCCCTGACGGAGAACCTCCGCTCGGTCGCAGGCCTGGTCCGCCACCCCGACCTGACGGGCTACGCCCTGCCGACGTCCCTGGACGCCCCGGCGGTGCGGATCGTCCGGCTGGTGGAGGAGCGGGACGTGGTGGCCCCCTTCGGCGCGAAGGCGGCGAGCGCGGTCCCGGTGGTGACCACCCCGGCGGCGGTGGCCTCGGCGGTCCGCGCGGCGACGGGCCGCCCCGTGAACAGGATCCCGATCCGGCCATCTGCGGCGGTCGCGGCGCCGGCGTCGGCGGCGCCCAACTCCTAGCCGCTTGGGGCCTGTCGGCGCCGGTCGTTAGAGTGGCGCGAGAGCGGGTGCGAACGGGGACGGGGAGCGGGGGAGGGCTTCGTGGCGTTGGACAACGCGGGTCCGGGGATGCCGGGGGTGACCGTCGCCGGCGGCCTCGCGGACGCGGTGATGGCCCAGGCGAAGGCCCTCGAAGTCGAGTACGACTCGCTGACCGACTACAAGAACCGGGTCGACGCGCTGCTGAAGACCCTCGACGGCTCGGAAGCGGACGCCGGGAAGCTGGCCCACGGCACCCTGCCGACGGGCACGCTCGGCTCCGGCTTCACGGAGGCGGACGCCCTGTTCAAGGCGTACGCGACGGTCCACGCCGAGCTGCAGAAGCTCTCCCAGGGCCTGGCGGGCCAGATCGAGGCGCTGGGCATCGCCGTCCTGACGGCGGGCAAGGGCTACGGCGGCGTGGACGAGGAGACGCAGGCCCGGATGCGGGCCCTGATCAAGGCCTCGAAGGAGGCCTACGTCCCGGACCGCGACCCCCTGGCCCGCCAGGAACACGAAGCCCGGCAGCAGGGCAGGGGCACGATCTGATGGCGACGACGAACTTCGAGGGCTACTCGCACGAGCAGCTGCTCGCGATGATCGCGTCCGTCAACCCGGAGACGGTCAAGGCGCGGGCGACGCAGCTGGCGGAGGCGGCGGCCGCGATCAAGGAGATCGGCAGCAGCCTCAAGAAGCACCAGGTCAAGGGCTGGGAGGGCGAAGCCGCCCACGCCTTCCAGGACTGGGTGAGCCGCACGGGCAACGCGACGCTGCTGCTGGGCGACTACAGCGCGGCGGGCAGCGAATGGATGACGCAGGCCGCGCAGACGATGATCGAGGTGAAGGCCAACACCCCGAAGTACGACACGGCGGCGGCGGAGAACCTCGAGTCGGCCCGCAAGTTCCACAACGACCCGGACGCGCAGCAGATGGGCCGGACCGCCCACGCAAAACTGACCACGGACCACCAGCACGCGGTGCAGCAACTGACGAAGCTGGCGCAGTCGTACGAGCAGTCGTCGGCGCAGATGAACAAGGCGGAGGCTCCGACGTTTCCGCCGCCGCCGGGCGCTTTTGAACCGACCGGCTACGGAAGCGAGGCGGTTCGCGAACGCCCGGGAGCTGCTTCGGGCGGCGTAGGTGGCGGGCCTTCGTATGCCTCTGTCGGCGGATCGGGAGAAGTGCCGCGGGGATTCGACCAGCCATCGCCCAACCAATCCTCGGTGGTTCACCCGGCGCTTCCGGCGGAGGGGCAGACGTTATCCCCGTTGCCGGTCATGCCGGCCCGTGACGTGAACGTCGATATCGACCACGTTGCAACGCTCCCGGACATGTCGCTGCCTCCAACAACGGGGCCGGTTGGCATGGGTGGCGGTGGCAATCCCGGTCCCCCAGTACCATCGGTGTCGCTACCTTCGGTGGTTGGGACACCAGGGCTGGGCGGCGGCTCGTTCCCGGTTGGGCGGTCTCCTGTGGGCATTGGCGGGAAGGTTGGCGGTATTCCTATGCCGCCTCCCCGGGACACAGGAATCGTGGGCGGTCGGCCGATTGCCACCGGCGGGCCGAGCGCGGGTATCCCCCGAGGCACGGTCATTGGCGGGGATGGTTCGCATGCTGGCGGTCGTGCAATGCCCGGAATGATGGGCGGCGGCTTCAGCGGTCCGCATGGCACTCCAGGTGGCCCATCGACTGGTCGTCGACTGGCCATGGAGCCGGGAGGTGTTGTCGGTGGACGCCAGGCTGTAACTGGCGGCCAGGCGTTCACTCAGGGCGGGGTGGGCCTCGTGCGTGGGTCGGGTGTTGGGGCTGTTGGCCACGGTGGTACCGCTTCCCCGGCGGCGAGTAGGCGACGTGGAGACCAGGTGGGCGACCGGCCCAACTACTTGGCCGAGGATGAAGAAACCTGGCAGGGCAACCGTCGTGTTGTCCCACCGGTGATCGACTGAGCGAAACGGACATTGCACGGGATGCGTACACGGAAGGCGACTTCGGCCCTGGTAGGTCTCCTGCTGGTTGGAGTCGCGGTGACCCCGGCGCATGCGCAGACCATCCGAGAGCAGCAGTGGCATCTCGATGCCATGAAGGCCGATGACATCTGGAAGATCAGCACTGGTAAAGGCGTAACGGTTGCGGTCATCGATACGGGCGTCGATCGAATTCCAGAGCTCGAAGGCCAGGTCTTGCTGGGTAAGGCTTTTCCCGCAGGCGATGGAAATACTGAACCACGCGACGACTACGATGGCCACGGCACGAGCATGGCGGCCATCATTGCCGGTACCGGTAGGCACCCGAGCGGAGATGGCGCCTACGGCCTTGCGCCCGGAGCCAAGATCCTTCCAATCAGGGTGCCCAACCTTCTGGAGGCGGCTTCTACTCCATCGTGGGTGGAAGCCATCCGATTTGCTGCGGACTCGGAAGCCCAGATCATCAATATTTCCCAGGGCCGGGAAGGCAAGCCGGAGGATGATCGAGCGCGAGCCGAAGCGGTGAAGTATGCACTGGCGAAGGGGAAATTGATCTTCGCTGCTGTTGGGAATGAGGGGGATACCCTCAACCGGATCAACTACCCAGCAGCGACGCCGGGGGTGGTTGGCGTTGCCGCGGTGGACTCCGAAGGTCAGGCCACGCAGGAGTCGGAGCATGGCACACAGGTAGACATGTCGGCACCTGGCATCGACATCGTTACAGCGTGTGCGCGAAAGACGGGGCTGTGCACCAGCCACGGCACGAGCGACGCCACCGCCCTAGCCTCGGCCTCCGCCGCCCTCCTCTGGTCCGCCCATCCCACCTGGACCAACAACCAGATCCTCCGCGTCCTCCTCAACACCGCCGGCAAGCCCGTAGACGGCGCCGAGCGCAACGATCACATCGGCTACGGCGTAGTCCGCCCCCGCGTCGCCCTCCCCGCCCCCGGGGATCCCGGCCCGGCGGACGTGTACCCGTTGCCCGACCTCGCGGCGGCCGCGGCGGCCACGGCGGCAGCATCGGGGCCTCCCGTTCCCTCGACCGGGGGAAAGATCACCCCGAGCACCCCGGCCCAGGCCGGGCCTGCGGTAGACAAAGGTGACGGTGGCGACCCGCCCTGGATCGCCCTCGGGCTGGGGGCCTGCGTCCTCATCGGCGGGGCCGTCGCCGCAGTCGTCGTACGGCGGGCGGGGCGCTGACGCGGACACGGACTGGGGAGTACGCGAGATGTCCTTCGAAGAGGAATGGTCGGCCGCACGCGCCGCCGCCGTAGCCGGCATCTCGATGCGCCTCAACCAGGCGACGGCCGCCGGCGGAGCCACCGGCACGGACCTGGCCCTCAACCAGGACCACATCGGCGCCATCGGCAGCGAGGCGTACGAGCTGCACGCCCGCCTCCAGGCCGACGGCCGGCACGCCGCCACCGCGTCCTCCGAGGCCGCCGCGGCGCTGTCGCGCGAGGGCTTCGGCAGCGGGGCCGCGCTCGCCACGGCGAACGCCCGGTGGGAATCCCAGGTCAAGACCCTCGTCGCCGCCTGCGCGCAGATCTCCAACGGGCTGAACTACTCGCTCTCCTCCCACCGCAGGGACGAGCAGTGCCTCTACGCGGAGTTCACCTCCTCCAAGCTCGACACGTACCTCAAGTAGCCGTCGTGGTGACGTACGAGAACGTGCTGAACGCCCCGATCGACAAGCTCGCCACCGCCGTCCGCGACTGGCAGGCCATGGCCGCCAAGCTGGAGGCGCTGGCCGAGGCCGCCCGCAACGGCATGAAGGCCAAGGCCGACAAGGCCGAATGGAGCGGGGTCACGGCCGGGGTGGGGCGGCCGTTCGTGGGCAAGACGGCCAAGGAGTTCGAGGACGCGGCCAAGGAGGCCAAGGGCATCCACCGGGCCCTCGCCCAGGGCCACGACACGTTCAGGTCCTCCCGCGAGCGGCTCAGGAAGATCGCCGAGGTGGAGGCCCCCGCCGCGGGCTTCCGGGTCGACGGGAAGGGGAAGGTCGAGGCGTTGCCCCTGGCGACCGACGCCGACCGGCAGGCGGCGCGCCACGACCCCGACTACCAGGAGTCCCTCCGCGTCAACCGCCCGCGCTGGCAGGCGAAGGTGGACGCCGCCGTCGACGCCTGCGACGACGTGGACCGGTCCCTCGCCCGCCTCCTCGGCGCGAACGTCGCCGACGGCCACGACTTCGCCGCCCCCAAGTACGCCGGCCTCACCGCCGAGCAGGCCGGCCGCGCTACCGGCCTCGCCCGCAAGGGCCGCAACCTCTCGCACGCCGAGCTGGTCGAGCTGAACGAGCTGCTGGCCGACAACGCCGGCAAGGCGGAGTTCTCGACAGCCTTCTACGGGAACCTCGGCCCCAAGGGCGCGCTCCGGTTCTTCGGGCAGATGGCGACCGACGCGTACGCGTACGGCAAGCTCGACGAGCAGCGCCTGACGGACGTCCAGGAGCTCCAGAAGAACCTGGGCCTCAACCTGGCCACCGCCACCCGCTCCACGGCCGAACCGCACCTGCCCGACAGCTACGCCCAGGAGCTGCGCCGGCTCGGCACCCAGCAGATCCCCCTCGGGCGGTACGAGCAGAACCCGCCGTTCGGCTACCAGCTGCTCGGCGGGATCATGCGTTACGGGAACTACGACCCCAGGTTCCTGGTGCCCATCGCCGAACACGCGACGCAGATCCACGCCAAGGACCCGGACTTCTTCAGCCGGGGCCGGCAGCTGGGCGCCGGCTACGGCAGGAACGTGCTGAACCCCTCCGGGGTCAACGGTGCCGGCTACGACCCGGTGGTCGGCTTCCTGGAGGCGATGGGCCACAGCCCGGCGGCCGCGGCCGAGTTCTTCGACCCGGCGCGTTCCCCCCACGCCTACGGCGCCGACGGTACGGCGAAGTCCGGCGCTCCCGACCTCGGCAAGGACGCGACGGGCCGGCCGGTCACCACGTACCTCGACTTCTTCGGCAACACCGGGTACCGCCACACCCTCGACATGGAGGGGACGAACTTCGACGACATGGGCGAGGTGCGCCGGCACATGCCGGACGCCCTCGGGCACGCGCTGGAGGCGGCCACCCTCGGCCACGCCTGGGACGACCCGGCGCCGGAGCTGCACCGGACCGAGTCCGGGGCGCGGGTCATGGCGGCGGCCGCGGCGAAGTACGGTGGTGATGCGGCCCTGCTCAGGAACCAGGAGGTCCTCGCGGACAGCCTGGGCCGGATGACGGCCGGGTACGTCGACGACGTCAACCGGGCGCTCGAAGGGAACGGCGCGCACAGCGTCTTCGCCCCGCACGGCGGTGACGGGCAGGCCCACGCGGTGCTCGACCGGGACGGGGCCCGCGATCTCCTCGCCGCCCTCGGGCAGCACCCCGGTGCCTACGCCACCGTGTCCGCCGCCGAACGCGTCTACTCCGCGAGCGTACTGGAGGGCCAGGTGGGGCCCGGCGGCTCGATCGACGAGGGCAGGGTCCGGCCGGTGATCCGTACCGGTGCCGAGGTGCAGGGCATTCTCGACGAGTCCAGGGCGGACCAGGTCAGGGCGGTCGGCGCGCTGAAGCACGAGGAGTACGAGAAGGCGCACGAGGAGAGGTCCACGTGGGTCGGGTTCGGCACCACGGCGGCCATCGCGGCCGGTGTGGCCTTCCTGCCCGCCACGGCCGCCGCGGCGGGCGCGGCGGCGGTCGTCGTCCCGCTGGCGGTGGACACCGGCAGCGGTGCCGTCGAGCAGGCGGCCTCGCAGGTCATCGGCGAGTGGTCGGACGAGGCCAAGGAGGAGCACCAGGACAAGACCAAGGCCGAGGCGCACGGGGTCACCAAGGCGATGTTCAAGGCGGGTGAGCACAGCGCCGAGGCGCCGATGAGGGCGTTCCTGGACCGCCACGGCGTCGAGCACAACAGCCGCTTCCGCAACGACTGCATCCAGGAGATGCGCGTCGGGTACCTGAGCGGCAGCGCCATCGCGCAGCAGCAGGGCCACCAGGCGCAGCCCAAGGGCGACGACGGCACGGGAAACGACGGCACGGGAAACGGCGACACGGGAAAGCCGTGACCGGAACCGGTGCCGGAATGCGCCCATTTGCGGGAATTGCTAGCGTGGAATGGCGAGCGCAGGCCCAGCGACGCAGGGCCTGCCCGACGGGTCGCGTCACCGCGCCCGTATCCCGCACCCCCCCACCCTGACCAGTGCCCCGACCGAGGCAATCCGTGAAAGGGGAACCACATGCGCATTCGACGAATCTCCGCCGCCGTCATCGCCACGGCAGCCCTCGCCGGACTCGGCCTCACAGGCGCCGCCACCGCATCGGCCGCCATGGACACCGCACAGAGCGCCCCGTCAGTCGTCACTCCTTCCGAGTGCAGGCAGGGCGGCGGAACGCCCGCGATCAACGAGGACGGCAACTACTGCAAGGGCGGTACCTACGACGGCGAGCAGGTCGACTGAACCCCACGACGCAGCCGGGAGAGTCCGGTCGGAAGGCCGGCAGGGCGGCGCCCCGGGATGGGTGCCGCCCTGTCGTTCGGCCTGGTCGGACCGGATGGAAGCCGTGACCGGAATCGAACCGGCGTAACCCGCTTTGCAGGTTTGTCCGTGCTGACCGACGGACGGGTCGTTGTCGTTCAACCTCGTTCGTCTCCTTGCCTCTGACCCGTACGCGAACCGCTGTGAACGGCTTCGGACGGGGCTGAATGAGACGGAAACTGAGACGGGCTGTGGCGACTGGTCACACCCTGTCGAGGTGAACCTTGCGTCACCGCCTACGGCGGCCCACGGGATCACCTAGGGATTCAGATACAGCGGTTAGGAAGCCCTCGTAGCTGGCGGCAGCCTTCAGTCCGGCAGCTTCCAGCGGTCGCAGGTCGAGGGCGGCGCCGGAGCGGAGAGTAGTGATGCCATTTTCAAGAAGGCTGAGGTGCTCCAACTGTTCGACTTGAGCCTTAAGCGCAGCGAACGTGACCCATCGAGGTCCTTCGATCTGCACTGCACTCCCGAGATGGCGGATCTCTCCGCTCGCCTCTTCCGCCTGATCGCGGAGGCGTTCGACAGCCGCTGTGGCTCCCTCGTAGGCAGGCGTTCCCCGCAGGCGCCTAGCGACTTCCAGCTTGGCCCACGCTTCAGTTATCAAGCTGTACTGCTTGTACCAGGCCTCAGCGAAGGCCACGTAAGTGGCCTTCCGCGGCTCTCGGATGCTCCGCTGATGCTCGGCGTGGACCTGAAGAAGCGCCTGTGAACGTGTCAGAAACGCCGCAATGACGGCTGCGCCTCCCGTACCTGCTGCGCCCACCGCTGCCCCGAGTACCGCTGCCAACCCTGCGTCCATGCTGGAAGTCTGACGAAACACACGGCACAGGTCAGGCGCTTGTCGGTTTTCCCCCACTGCTGCGGGCTGCGAGTGCTTGCCACCCCACGGCGCCGTAGGTCCGAAGCCCGGCTGGTCTCAGGAGCGAACGTCGTTCAGAGCCGCGATCACGGCTGCGGGATCACCCTCGTACAACACATGTGGTTCATCGTCTGATGGGGGGAAGAACCGTGTGCGGTACCGCTGTAGATCGCTCTCAGAGAAGTAGATCGAGTTGGGATCGTTGGCGTGGAACTCGTTGCGCTTGCTGACCCTCGCCCACAGTTCGTCATGGTTGGCGGCAAGGTAAACGAGTAGGGATGTTGCTCCGGCATCCGAGGCGATCGAGCGCCATTTCGTCCGGTCCGCCGGCGTCCAGAAACCGTGATCCACAACGACGTCATGTCCGGCTTTGATGTGCTCCCTCAGGTCGGCAGCCACGTCTTCAAGGACGGGGCGCTCAAGGGTGGGGAAGACGCCCCGGGGGAAGTCCACGCCGTATACGCCGTGCCGGCGGAACATCTCTTCGTCTGGGCACAGCCGCACGAAGCCTCGGGCAGTGAGAGTGCGGGAGAGCGTTGTCTTCCCAGAGCCGGGAAGGCCCGCCATTAGGACGCAGACCGTCACGCGGTCACCTCTGATTCCGTTCGC
The DNA here is from genome assembly GCF_055593565.1 of Streptomyces sp. NPDC040718. Classification (NCBI taxonomy): domain Bacteria; kingdom Bacillati; phylum Actinomycetota; class Actinomycetes; order Kitasatosporales; family Streptomycetaceae; genus Streptomyces; species Streptomyces sp. NPDC040718. The sequence continues at coordinate 87,914 of NZ_JBVIXO010000009.1, forward strand.
CATGTCCGACCCGGGCCCCCGAGGTCCACACCGTACTCAACGATGTTGCCTTCGCTGTCCACGAACTTGGCCGTCATGACGACCACCGGGTCCGTCGGCGGATTGGCAGGGTCCAGCTCCAGGAGTTCTGCGTACTCCGGCGTCAGCGGGCGGGCTGAAGCGGTGTCGATCCGGTGGCTGATCGGGTGGCCGGTCGCCTGGGCAATGAGCTGAAGCGACGTTCCCCCTGTCAGTCGCGCGCTCTCTGCAAGCTGGGGGATCAGCTTCCCGTACCGAGCCGGAATCCACGACGTGCTGTGAGCCACGATGCCGTGTCGGTCGCGGTACACCCGGCTACGGCGAACCACGTCTGAGCCGGGCTGGATGTCCAGAGCTTGCGCTACGTCCTCGGGCGCAGGTACCACGGCTGCCTGGTGCGAGTCGGACCGCTCGCCTGCCCCCCAGCTGGACCCTGTACGGCGTCCCCGATCCTGTCGCTGGGACCCCGACGACATGGGAGCCGGCTGGTCCAGCACTTCGGTCCCAATGCCGTGGATGCCACGGACAAGCCCCTCGTTGCGCAGCTTGCGCAGCGCCTTCTCCGCTGTCGCCGTGCTCACTTTCCACTCTTCCGACATGTTCTTGATGCTCGGCAAGAGGGTCCCCGGCTGCAGCTGACCGGACGTGATCAGCTCCGAGTAGTGGGCGGCAATCCTCGCGTAAGGCGCCCGATTGTCGGCCTGGCCTGCCATGTTGTCCGCTCCTCCGCGACGACTTCCCTGGGGTTCCCTAGCTTACCGCTTGACACCGCAGGGAACCCTAGGGAACCTTAGGGATGTCCCCGCCGGACGGTTCGCCGGACGGAGGGGGCGGGATCTCAATGTGCCTTCAGTCATGGGCCGTTCGAGGTCAAGGGGCCCGGGACAGAGCGGGCCGAGGGCGCGCCGGACCCTGGTCATTCCGGAGGGCTTGGACCGAAAGGTCACGTCTCCATACGCCTTCGCCAGGCATGGCGGCTCTACCTCATACGGGAGCCGCAGCCCTGAAGGAGACATTGCACTACCCCATCTGTCGCAGTGCTGCGGCCGGTTGCCTCCTCCGCCCGTCCGGCGCTTCGGCGTCGTACGGGCGGGGTTGAGGGGAGCCGGATTCCTGCTCCACCCCTTCTGACGTGGGAGTACCCATGAGCATCCGTGACGGGGAGGACCTTCCCAACGCGAGCACCGTGTCCGCCGGCGAGCTGGGCCGGATCCTGCGAGACCTGGCCGGCGTCGCCGACGAGCTGATCGCCCCGGTGCTGACCGAGGAGCTGCGGCTCGCGCAGTACCGGCGGGTGGCTTTCCTCGGTGAGTGGATCACGAAGGCGGCCGACAGCCTGCACTACGACCTGGACCGCCACGTGAACCCCGACGAGTTGGGCAACGACGACTGACCCGCTGGTGCGCCGGCGTATCTGCCTGACGAAGTGAAGCCCCCGGTGCTCGAACACCGGGGGCTTCGTTCGGGCCCCGTTCCTGTCTGAGAGGAGCACGACCCAATGAAGCCCATCGTTGCACGTCACACCCTCGTTACCCCGCTTCCCGTCGACCTGGAGCCGACGGGCGCGGAGCTGGAGGCCATCGAGTGGGAGCTGCCGCTGATCCTGGCGGAGCGCGACCTCCTCGACGTCGAGATCAGCGTCCTGGACCGGACGCCGTCCGAACTGGACGAGCGGCGGATCCGCCGGGCCCGCCGCAAGATGCTCGCCGCCCGGCGGGCGCTGACCAACCAGGCCATTGCCGCCCTGCCGGGCGGTGCGGCATGACGACGACCCGAGCGCGACTGACCAACGCGTGCCTGGGCGAGTGGGAGCTGTACGTCGTCACCGACGCCCCCGTGAAGGACTGGCCGATGCACGAGTTCGGTCGGACCTCCCCGGCCCCGACGCAGGCCGAGCGGGCGGCGGCCCTGGCCGCGCTCGGCTACGAGCCGGCCGACACCGGGAAGTGGGAGTGGGAGGAGCGCGACAACGCCTTCACCGGCGGCGTCGAGTTCACCGCGTCCCTCACCGTGCGCACGGCCACGGGCGGGGACGACCGGTGAGTCGCACGGCCAGGGTCCTCCTGGTGGTGGCCCTGGTGGTTGTGGTCGGGATGGCGTTCAGGGTGTCGTGGAACGCGCTGCGGGACGTGGCGCGGGCGATCGGCGCGGACGGGACGGCGGCGACGCTGTACCCGTTCGTGGTCGACGGGCTGATGGCTCTCGCCCTCGTCGCCGCGCTCGTCCTGACCGACGAGTCCCGCAAGTTCGCCCTTAAGGTCCTCGCGGGGTACACGATCGCGTCGCTGGTCCTGAACTACGTGCACGGGCTTCTGCCGCAGCTGCACGCCGAGTCGATCGACTGGACCCGACTGGCCGACTGGGATCCCGCCCACTATGGGCTCGTCCTGCTGGCGACGTCGCTCCCGGTCGGGTCGATCTACTTCGGCTCCGACCTCGTCGCCAAAGTTCTCCACCACCACCCGATCGACCCGACCGCACATGAATCGGTACGGATCGATGTAATTCGGTCGAGTGCTGAGCTGGGCGAACCGGTGGTCGAAGAGACCACCACCCCGCCCGCCCCGGCGCCCGAGCTGGAGGTGGCCCCGGTCGATCCGATCGAGCCGCCGGCCGCCCCGGTCGAGGTTCGGGTGCCGGTCGCTGCGGCTGACGTGACGCGGCCCCGTCGGGCGACCGGTCGAGTCCCGGAAGCTGCCCGATCGGCACGGCCGGTCCGCAGCCCGGAGGAGCTCCTCGCGGAGGCCCGGAGCATTACGGAGTCGTGGCCGGTCGAGGACCTGACCGGTGAGGCGATCCGCAAGGCCCTGCGCACGTCCCCGGCCAAGGCCCGGGTCCTGCGCGAGACCCTGAAGACCGAACGGCGCGCGGACGCGGCGGCTGAGGCGGTCGCCGGATGACCGCCACCTACTCGGAGTGCTTCGACCCGTCCGGCGGACGCCACGGGATACCGACCTTCCCGTGGCGGCTCGCCCCCGAAGGCCTGGCTACCCGCCGACAGCTCCGCGCCCTGGGCCTGCGCCCCGGCGGCCAGGACATCGCCGGGCAGATCCTGCGGCCCCGCTTCCGACGCGGCCCGCTGACGGCCTTCCTGTACCGGGTGGACCGGGCCCTGCCCGTCCGGCCGATGACCCCGGGCAAGACGGCCGCGCTGGCGAAGGCGAACACCGCCCGCCGCACCTGCCCCGCCTGCTGCCGGGATGCCGGATACGTCATCCCGGCCCAGCTCGGCATGTGCGTGCCCTGCGCCTACCCCGACACGAACGAACTCGCTGCCTGACCTGCCCGGAAGGGAATCACCCGTGTTCGCCGAGATCGCGTTCCTCCTCTACGTCGGGCACCTGCTGGCCGACTACCCGTTCCAGACCGACCACCAGGCCGCCCACAAGGCCGGATGTGGCCGCCAGGGCTGGACCGCCAACATCACCCACGCCGCTACCCACCTGCTCACCTGCGCCGCGATGCTCGCCCTCGGGTCGGTCGCGCTGGGGTGGCACCTGCCGCTCCTGCCCGCCGCCGGTGCCCTGCTGTGGATCGGCGTCAGCCACGGGTTCATCGACCGCCGCTGGCCGATCGCGGCGTGGATGCGGATCGCTCGGCAGCAGGGCTGGGCCGCGCACGGCGGCGCCGCCCACGTCGACCAGACCGCACACGTCCTCGCGCTGACCCTGGCCGCGCTCTTCCTCGCCGTCTGACCTCGAAGGAGTACTACCCATGCGTCCTGCCACGGTGACCACCCTCGTCCAGTACACCGGCAAGCCCGCCATCGCCCGCTGGCGCCCGGAGCCGATCAGCATCGACACCGCCCGGCAGTGCCTGCGCCGGGCCCGCCGGAGCCGCGACGTGGTGCAGATCCACCAGACGACCAGCCGCGACGGCAGCAGCATCCACGTCGCCCACGTCCACACCGGCCCCGGCCGCTGGCGCGACGTCGACTCGGTGACCGACATCTACGAGATCCCCACCGACGCCCTCACGGACCTCTGACCCACCACGACCTGGGAGCGACCGTGAACCACTTGCCCGAACCCGTCCGCCAGACCCATGTGGTCCAGCTCCCGGACGGGACCCACGTCTACGCCGACCAGCTGCCCGCCCAGTTCACCGGGCCGCAGGTCGTGCACCAGCACATCCACCAGGCCCCGCCCGACCGCACGATCCAGCGGATCGCGCTCGGCTCCGGCGTCGGCGCCGGCGCGGTCGCGGCCGGGGTCTACTTCGGCCCCCTGCTGATCGGCGCGCTGACCGCCATGGCCGCGAACATCGCGTTCCTCGCCTTCCTCGCCCTGGTCCTGGGCTGGACCGTCCACACCGTCGTGAAGTCGATCGGCGGGCCCGAGGGCACGCAGGCCGCCAAGAACGTGCGCAAGGCCACCACCCGCGGCAAGCGCGGCTGACCCTCCCGACCTCTCCCTGAGGAGTGCTCGCATGCTCACGACCATCAGCCGGTACGTGCTCGTCGTCCTCATCGGGTTCGCCCTGGGGACGGCCCTGCTGTGGGTGTCCCGCACCTGGGGCCACCAGATCGGATGGACCGCCTTCCTCGCCGTCGAAACCGCACTCGTCATCCGGTTCTTGCTCCTGCCCCGCCGCTGACGGCTGCCCAATCCGCCCGGCCCCGTGTGGGCCCGGGTGGTGAGGGGAGCCGGACAGACCGGCGCCGGAAGGAGTCCCGTGATGGCGAAGGACCCGAAGTTCACCGCCGGCGAGATCGCGAAGATCGGCTGGTACACGGCCCGGGCGGCCAAGCGCGGTATCGCCAGCGAGACCGTCTACATCGGCGACCTGACCCGCAAGATCGACCGCATCATCGACGGTGCCCGTGAGCGCGAGGAGCGCGAGGCCGCCGAGCAGGCCGCCGCCGACAAGGCCGCGATGAAGGCGCGCGCCAAGAACCGCAAGTAGCTGTGCCCCTGGGGCGGCCGTCCCGGCCAAGGAATCGGGCCGCCCCCGGGTCTCATCCCTGCCCGCTTGCACAGACAGGACCCCCAGCATGACCGACAACGTCGTCCCCCTGTTCAAAGACCCCACAAGCGGCGTCTACACCCTCCCCGGCGACACCCCCGAGGCTGCACCGGCGCCCGCCCGGGTGCGGCCGGCGCGGGTGTGGAAGCGCACCGCCCGGGGCGTCCGTCGGGCGGTCGCCGACGAGCGCACCCGAAAGGCGGTGCGGCTGGTGGCCCGCCACGGCATGTATGTGGCCGGCGGCACCCGCATCGCGGCCAAGCGGACGTGGGACGGGAGGACCGCCTCCCGCTACGAGCGGATGATCCGGGCCGCCGAAGCCGCGGGGAATCTGGACGAGGCCAAGGAGTGGGAAGACCGCCTCACCCGGTTCCGCACGGGCCGCCATCACCGGCGCATGGAACTCCTGCGCTCGATGCCCGACCTCGCCAAGAGCACCCTCTACGGCACCGGCCTGACGGTGGGCGGGCTGCTGGCGCTGGGCATCGTGCTGGCCATAGGCAACAAGGACATCACCTGGACGATTGCCCCGATCGCGGCCGTGATCGAGGCGATCCGCTGGACCGTCGCCGTCGCCAGCGTCGTGTGGGGGCCCGCGCTGGTGGTCGGGCCGTGGCTGGCGCTTCTCGCCCTGTGGGGTGTCGGCAAGCGGCAGCAGACCGCGCCGCAGTGGATGCTCCCGGCCCAGCAGCGCGACGACGCCGGGGCGCCGATTACCCCCTCGGTCGTGGTCACCGCCCTGCGGGACCTGGGTATCGCGCCGCTGCGGAACGCCATCAAGGAGATGGGCGACTCGGGCGCGGCGATGCTCGGGCCGATCCGGATCGCCGGATGCGGCGTCGAGGTCGATGTCACCCTGCCCTCCGGCGTCTCCACCGCCGAAGTGCAGGGCCGCCGGCGCAAGCTCGCCGAGAACCTCGCCCGGCACGAGCACGAGGTGTTCATCACCCTGCCGACCGCCGCGCGGACGGTGCGGCTGTGGATCGCCGACTCCGGCGCCCTCGACGAGCCGATCGGCCCCTCCCCGCTGACCGCCGACCAGACGATGACGGCGAACTACAAGACCGGCAAGGCGCCGTGGGGTCAGGACCTGCGGGGCGACAAGGCCCTGATCAGCCTGTATCAGCGCATGCTGCTGATCACGGGCCTGTCCAACCAGGGGAAGACCGCCGCGCTGCGGGCGCTTGCCCTGTGGCTGGCCCTGGACAAGACGGTGGAGTTCCGGATCGCCGACCTGAAGGGCGTCGGTGACTGGGACATGTTCGACGGGCTGGCCACCACCCTGATCCAGGGGCCGACCGACGAGCACGTCATCGAGGCGACCGAGATGCTCGAAGCCGGCGTCGCGGAGATGGAGCGCCGGATCCAGGCCCCGCCCGGAACCGTGTTTCCTCCCCTGATCCTGGTCGTGGACGAAGCCCAGGTCGCGTTCATGTGCCCGGCCGTCGGCGCCGACAAGCGGCCCTACGGCGGATCCAAGGCCACCTCCCGGTACTTCATGGCCGCCCGGAAGATCCACAACCAGGGGCGGGCCGTGGACGTGCTCCTGTGGGAGGGCACGCAGGACCCCACCGACCAGAACCTTCCCAAGCTGGTCCGCGAGGGCGCCCACACCCGCATCTCCCTGGCCCTGGGCACTGAGTCGCAGGCCCGGATGGCGCTCGGCGACAAGGCCGTCGACGGCGGCGCGGCCCCGCACCTGCTGCGGCAGGGCCTCGACAAGGGGACCGTCGTCGTCGCCTCAGACGGCATCAAGATTCCCGCCGGGCAGGCCTCCATCACGGTCCGAACCCACTACATCGACACCGACACCGCCGCCCTGATCGCCGACCGGGCCAAGAAGCTGCGCGGCACGGTCGAGACCACGACCACGACCGAGCCGACCGCCGGTGCGGTCGACGTCATCGCGGACATCGCCACCGTCATCGGCGAGGAGCGGCGCGTCCTCACGCAGGAAGTGCTGCGGCGCCTGGCCGCGCTCAACCCGGGCGAGTACCGGGAGTGGACCTTCGGCGACCTGAAGCAGGTCCTGGAGGCCGCCGGGGCCGAACCCCGCAAGACCGGCGGCCGCATGGTCGTCGACCGCGACCGTGTCACCGCCGCCCTCGCCGAGCGCGACCAGGACGACGAGCGCCGCGCCGAGTAGCAGGGAGCCGTCAGGGAGGCAGGGAGAACTCCCTACCCGCCTCCCTGGCCCCCGTCCCTGCCCTTGATCAGCACAAACACCCGAATAGGGAGGCAGGGAGGCGGCCCCGGAACACCCCCTCGAAAGCCCCTGAGGGGCCCTCCCGGGCTGCCCCCGGCCTCCCTCCCGCACCGCCCCAGCACCCCATCCGTATGAGCGAGGAGACGCCGATGCCCCGCTACCGAATCCAGCTCCGCAACTGGTCCCACCGGGCCCTGATCCTGACCGGCACCCCGAACCCGAACTGCCCCGACTGCAGGGGCGAGGGCGGCCACAACCACGACTACGGCGACTACGAGACCGGCGAGTACGCCGGCACCGAATGGGAGTCCTGCGCCTGCTGGAGCGAGGACCGCCGCTGGGTCCTCATCCCGCTCCCGCACATGCCCCGCCGCCGGACCTCCGCGCGCCGGGACCTGTGGGCCAACGGCTACAGCGACGAACCCCCGTTCTAGCAGCACGAAGGCGGCCCGCTCTCGCCAAAGTCCGGGCCGCCTTCATCCAGAACCCACAAGAACTGGAGACACCCAGCATGACCCAACCCACCCACATCCGGCGAGAGCGCACGCTGCGGTTCCTGGACACGTACTGCTGCCAGGGCGGCGCCGGGTGGGGCTACCGCCTAGCCGGTGCCGACGTGACCGGCGTCGACAAGGACGCCCAGCCCCGCTACCCCCTCGGCTTCCACCAGGACGACGCCATCAGCTTCATCCTGAAGTTCGGCGCCGGCTTCGACTTCATCCACGCCTCCCCGCCCTGCCAGCACGACACCGACTGCCAGCGCATCCAGGGCAACACCCACCCCGACCTCATCGCCCCCACCCGCGAGGCCCTGAACGCCACCGGTCGGCCGTGGGTCATGGAGAACGTGCGCGGGGCCGCCCACAAGCTGCGCGAGCCCGTGATGCTGTGTGGGGCCATGTTCGGGCTCCAGACGTACCGGCACCGGTACTTCGAGACCGGCGGCGGCTTCACCCTGACCCCGCCCCCGCACCCCGCCCACACGGTGCCGCAGGCCAAGATGGGCCGCCCCATCCCCGAGGGCTGGTACGGGCAGTTCGTCGGGAACTTCTCCGGCGTCGGCCTGGCCCGCCAGGTCATGGGCGTGCCGTGGATGAACCGCGACGGGATCCGCGAGTGCATCCCCCCGGCCTACACCCAGCACATCGGCGCCCAGGCCCTCGCCCAGCTCGGCGCGTCGGCGGTGGCCGCGTGAACACGACGGTCTTACCGCTGCGGCGTCCGAACGGGCTGCGGGTCCTGGACCTGTGCTGCGGCGCCGGCGGCCTGTCCATGGGCTACCACCTCGCCGGGTTCGACGTCACCGGCGTCGACATCAACCCCCAGCCCAACTACCCCTTCACCTTCCACCAGGCCGACGCCCTCACCTTCCCCCTCGACGGCTACGACCTCATCCACGCCTCCTGGCCCTGCCAGCACTTCGCCCGCGTCACCGCCTGGCGCGGCGACCGCGAACAGCACCCCGACCTCCTCACCCCCGGCCGCCAACGGCTTCAGGAATCCGGCATCCCCTGGGTCATCGAGAACGTCCCCGAAGCGCCCCTGCGGCCGGACTACCTGCTGTGCGGGTCGCAGTTCGGGCTGAACGTCCGCCGGCACCGCACCTTCGAAACCTCCTGGGGCGGCGGCGGAGACCTCCTGCCCCCGTGCTGGCACCACAAGGGACTCCTCGCGTTCGCGCACAAGGGAGAGCGTGCCTACGCCGACGCCATGGGCTGCACCTGGATGAGCAAGACCGAAGCCCGCCAGGCCGTACCCCCGGCCTACAGCCACTGGATCGCCACCCAGCACCTCACCCATGAGACGAGGGAAGCCGCATGAGGACCGCGACCGGACACCTGCGTACCGCGCTCTGGCTGGCGGAGATCGGCCTCCCGGTGCTGCCGCTGCGGGAGGGCAAGCTCCCCTTCGGGAACTGCCGCTCCTGCACCCGCTCGGCGTGCGGGGACCGGCCGAACATGAAAGCCGCCGGTCCCTGCCAGTGCCCCGCCCCCTGCCACGCCTGGGCCGCCGCCACCAACGACACGGACGTCCTCGCCTCCCCGGCCTGGGCGAAGGCCTGGCGGCAGGCCGCAGCCGTCGCCTACCACCCCGGCGGCGCGGGCCTCACCGTTGTGGACCTCGACAGCCCGGACGCGGTCGCGTGGGCCCGCCAGAACCTCCCCGCGACCAAGACCGTGGCGACCACCCGGGGCGAGCACTGGATCTACCGGGGCGCCATGCAGTCCGCCAACGGCGTCCGCGAGGCGGTCGACGTGAAGTCCACGATGGTCTACGCCCGGTGGATCAGCCCCGGCACCGGCCCGATGACGGCGCTGCCGGACGCCGTGCGCGCGCTCGTCGTGAAGCACCCCGGCCCGGCCCGCACAGTGCCGGGCACCGTCACCGGGCCCTCGCCGGCCGGGGGCGGGGAGTGCCCGCACCGCTCGCCCGCCTACCTGGAACGCGGCATCGCCATGGCGGAGCAGCGCATCACCGCCGCCGACAGCATCATCCACCGCACGGTGTACCGGACGTTCCTCGCCGTGCTCTCCGCGCACGGCCGGTGCGGCTGCCTCACCGAGGGGCACATCGGCCGCCTGTTCATCGCCGCCCAGGGCAAGGGGGAGTCGCCCCGGCACTGCGAGGTGGCCTGGGACAACGCCCGTACAAAGTTGGGACTGTAGATGTCCGACGAGGAGAAGACCCCGGCCCGCGAGATCATCACCGACTACGCGCAGCAGCACTTCCGGTACTTCCGCACGACCGAGGGCACCGTGTACGCGCAGCGCAACGGCCACCCCGTGGCCCGGCCGATCCGCTCCCAGGGCACGGCCGGAAGCCACCGGCAGGAACTCATGGTCGGCCTGTTCAACGACGGGCTCGGCGTGTTCAACGGCACCGCGCTGAAGGAAGCGTTGGACTTGATCGAAGCGCTCGCGCTCAGCCAGGACGTGCAGGCGACCCACATCCGGGTGGCCCCGGGATTCGACGGTGCGACGTGGCTGGACCTGGGCCGCGACGACGGCAAGTCGGTCCGCATCCATCCCACCGGGTGGGACATCAGCATCCCTGACCCGCGAGAGGTGTGCTGGCGGCGCACCCAGCTCACCGGCGAACTCCCCCTCCCCGAGAAGGAGACCGACGGCAAGGGCATCGACCTGCTGCTGAGGCTGTGCAACTTCGCCAACGCCGAGAGCGAGTGCCTGGCCGTCGCGTGGCTGATCGGCTGCCTGGAGCCGTCCGTGCCCGTCCCCGCTCCGTTCCTCACCGGGCCCCAGGGCGCGGGCAAGTCCACCGGCGGCCGGATGCTGGTGCGGATCATCGAGGGCATGACCGGTGACCTGCGGCGGGCGCCGAAGGATGAGGAGAACCTGATCACGGCCGTCGCGGCCGGATGGGTCACCGCCCTGGACAACCTCTCCCACCTGCCCCCGGACCTGTCCGACCTGATGTGCTGCATCGTCACCGGCGCCGAGAGCATCAAGCGCGCCCTGTTCAGCGACGGCGACGTCCACCGTTCCCGCTACCGCCGCCCCCTCCTGCTGACCGGCATCGACGTGGGCGTCATCCGCCCCGACCTCGCCGAACGCCTCCTCCCGCTGCGGCTGGAGCGGCCCCGGGTGCGGAGGACGGAAGCGGAGCTGTGGGCGGAGTACGCGCAGGTCCTGCCCGTCATCCTCGGATCACTGCTGGACCTCACCGTGAAGGTGCGGGCCACCGACGCCGACATTCCCACCGACCTGCGGATGGCCGACTTCGCCCACCTCTGTGCCCAGCTCGACGCGGCCACCGGCCTCGGCTCGCTGACCGCCTACCGGGCCAGCCTCGACGACCTCAACGACGACGTCATCGAAGGCGACCTCCTCGCCCAGACCGTCCTCAAGCATGCCGCCGGCCTCGACCCGGGCGAGGAAGTGCGGATGGCCTCGACCGAGTGGCTGCACGCCCTCACCCAGCTCTACACCGGAGACGACTTCCGCACCCTGCCCAAGGGCTGGCCCACCACCGGCAAGGTCCTCTCCGACCGTCTCAAGCGGCTTCAGCCCACCTTGGCGGCGCGCGGCGTCCTCGTGGACTGGGGCCGCACCAAAACCGCGCGCTACATCGAGATGACCCGCCCGGCCGCACCTGCGCCAGCCCAGCCCGCCCCAATGTTCTGACCGGACCGGTCGGGGACCGCCAGGCACAGGCAAGAAGAGCACCCGTCCCCCGGGCAGGCGGGTGCTCTTCTTGCCCTTCCGGCGGAACGCCGGCTCAAGGGACGTGCCGCTGTGCGGCTCCTTCTTCACGCCTGAAGGCACGTACCACAACAGACACCACCCCTCTCTTTTTCCTAAGAAGAGAGATGTTGCGTCACCCACGTCACCGCAAGCCCACAAACCGTTCGTGACCTGCGCACACAGGGGTGACGCAGACGGCCAACGGCTGCGTCACCACACGTCACCCGCGTCACCAGTCCACGTCACCCGATGACGCGGGTGACACAGGCCGGTGACACACGCCATCCCGCTGTGTCACCGAAAACCGCAGGTCAGACCGGTAAGTGACACAGGCGACGCGGTGACGCAGAAATCCCAGCCTCGGACACACGCGCATCCCCGGTACAGGCCCGAAGGACTGCCCCACAGGAGTGCCTACATGAGCATCACTCACCTGGACGACGCCAGAACCGCCCGGGGCAACGACCCCGCCCCGGTTCTCCTGACCGTCGAAGAGGCCGCACGCTGCCTCCGGATCGGGCGGACCACCTGCTTCGCCCTCATCGGCAGTGGAGAGCTGGAGTCCCTGTTGGTCGGCGGGCTGAGGCGGGTTCCCGCCGATGCGCCGGCCGCATACCTCGCCCGTCGCCGCGCTGAGCGGCAGGCCGTCTGACCCATCCACCACCGGTGCGCTGCCCACTACGGGCAGCGCACCGGCCGTTTCCACCCCTCCCGAACCGAAGGAGTCCGCCTGTGGCGGAGGAGAAGAAGCGCACTCGACAGCCCAACGGCCGCAGTTCCATCTACCAGGGCAGCGACGGCAAATGGCACGGCCGGGTAACCGTCGGCATCCGTGACGACGGCACGCCGGACCGGCGCCACGTCGAGCGCAAGACCCGCGCCGAGGTGACTGCTGCTGTCCGGGAGCTGGAGAAGCAGCGCGACGCGAAGACGGTCCGCAAGCCGGGAAAGGCCTGGACGGTCAGGACGTGGCTGACGCACTGGGTGGAGAACGTGGCGCCCCTGGCGGTCAACGACAACACGATGGTCGGGTACCGCGTCGCTGTGCGAAAGCACCTGATCCCCGGCCTGGGGGCCCACCGGCTCGACCGGCTCAAGCCCGAACACATCGAGATCTTCTACGCCAAGATGCAGGCCAACGGCAGCAAGTCGGCCACCGCGCACCAGGTGCACCGGACCTTCCGCACCGCCCTCAACGAAGCCGTACGGCGCGGTCATCTCGGCCAGAACCCGGTTCAGTTGGCCAAGGCTCCGAAGACGGGGGACTACGAGGTGGAGCCCTACACCGTGCAGGAAGTGCAGCGGCTGCTGGGCGCCGCTGAGAGGCAGCGCAACTCGGCGCGGTGGGCGGTCGCACTCGCCCTCGGGCTGCGGCAGGGGGAAGTGCTGGGACTGACATGGGAGGACGTCGACCTGGAGGGCGGGTTCCTCGTCGTCCGCCGCAGCCGCCATCGGCCGCAGTACGCCCACGGGTGCGCCGAGCCGTGCGGGCGGAAGGCGGCCGGCTACTGCCCGCAGCGGCGGCGCACGAACCCGGAGCTGTCCACCACGAAGTCCCGCGCGGGCCGCCGCGCCGTTGGTCTGCCCGACCAGCTTGTCGACCTGCTCCGTGACCACCTGAAGGCGCAGGAGAAGGAGCAGGCGGCGGCCAAGCGGTGGCAGGAGAACCGGCTGGTGTTCCCCGACGAGCACGGTCGCAGTCCGTCGCACCGCCGGGACTGGGCCGAGTGGAAGGATCTGCTGGCTGAGGCGAAGGTCCGGGACGGCCGCCTGCACGACGCCCGGCACACGGCCGCCACGGTGCTGTTGATCCTCGGGGTTCCCGAGCGCGCCGTCATGGGGCTCATGGGGTGGTCGACCACCGCCATGGCCGCCCGGTACCAGCACATGGTGGACGCGGTCCGGACGGACATCGCGAGGCAGGTGGACGGTCTGATCTGGAAGGCCGAGACGGACCGGCCCGATGACGACGACGGACCGGCTGGCGCCCTCGTACGGGCCAACTGAGACGGGAACTGAGACGGGCAGCGAAAAGGGCGGCAGCCCCGGAGGGGTGCCGCCCTGTCGTTCTGCCTGGTCGGGGCAGGTAGAAGCCGTGACCGGAATCGAACCGGCGTAACCCGCTTTGCAGGCGAGTCCCTCAACCACTCGGGCACACGGCTGGGTTGTGGTGACGAGTACGAACGTACGGGGGTCCGCGGGGGTCGGGAAGGGGCGCGGCGGGGCTGCAACGCGACTGCCATGCCGCGTTCACAAGGGCCGGCGGACCTAGGTCGCGCGGCCCAGGCGGGATCGGTCGAAATGACAGGGGCGAGAGTGGGCTATGGGCCTTACTCTGGGGCGATGAGCGCCCTTGAACCCGGGATAACCGAGACCACCGCTGCCGCCCCGCCTCCGCAGGGCGGCATTCTCGGGCCGGTGTACCGGACGCTCAGCGTCGGGATCATCTCCGTGATCTTCCTGATCGCCTTCGAGGCCACCGCCGTCGGGACGGCCATGCCCGTCGCCGCGCGGGAGCTGGACGGGATCGGGCTCTACGCCTTCGGGTTCTCCGCGTACTTCACCACCAGCCTCTTCGCCATGGTGCTGTCCGGCCAGTGGGCCGACCGGCAGGGGCCGCTGAGGCCGCTGACGGTGGGGATCGGGGCCTTCGCCGCCGGGCTGGTGTGTTCCGGGACCGCGCAGCTGATGGGAGTGTTCGTCCTCGGGCGGGCGGTGCAGGGGTTCGGGGGCGGACTGGTGATCGTCGCCCTGTACGTGGTGGTCAGCCGGGCCTACGAGGAGCGGCTGAGGCCCGCGATCATGGCCGCCTTCGCCGCGAGCTGGGTGGTGCCGTCGATCGTGGGCCCGCTGGCCGCGGGAACGGTGACCGAGCACCTGGGCTGGCGGTGGGTGTTCCTCGGGATCCCCGCGCTGGTCGTCGTACCGCTCATGGTGGCGCTGCCCGCGATCCGGCGCACCGCCTCCGGGCCGGTGGACCCCGCCTCGCCCGTCGCGTTCGACCGGCGGCGGATCCGGCTGGCCCTGGGGATCTCGCTGGGCGCCGGGCTGCTCCAGTACGCCGCCCAGGACCTGCGGTGGCTGTCGCTGCTGCCCGGTGTCGCGGGCGTGGCCCTGCTGGTGCCGGCGGTGCTGGGGTTGCTGCCGCGCGGGACGTACCGGGCGCGGCGCGGGCTGCCGTCGGTGGTGCTGCTGCGCGGGGTGGCGGCGGGGGCGTTCATCGGGGCGGAGAGCTTCGTGCCGCTGATGCTGGTGACCCAGCGCGGCCTGAGCCCGACGTGGGCCGGCTTCTCGCTGGCCCTGGGCGGGGTGACGTGGGCCCTGGGGTCCTGGGTGCAGTCCCAGGGTCGGACGGCGCCCTACCGGGAGCGGCTGATGGTCGCCGGGATGGTGATGGTGGCCGTGGCCATCGCGGCGGCGCCGGCGGTGCTGGTCGAGGAGGTGCCCGTGTGGACGCTGGCGCTGGCCTGGGCGGTGGGCTCGCTCGGGATGGGGCTGGTGATCGGCTCGACCAGCGTGCTGCTGCTGAAGCTGTCCGCGCCGGAGGAGGCGGGCGCGAACTCCGCCGCGCTGCAGATCTCGGACGCCCTGGCGAACGTGGTGCTGCTCGCGGCCGGGGGCGCGGCGTTCGCCGCGCTGGGCGGGGGCGCGGTGGGCGCGGGGCACGCGGCCGCCTCGGCGGACGGGGCCGCCTCGCACCCGGCGGCGTTCCTGGTGGTGTTCCTGCCGATGGCCTGCGTGGCCCTCGTGGGGGCGTGGGTGGCGACCCGGCTGGACCCGGTGCCGGACCCGGTGCCGGAGCAGGCCGAGCCCGCCGGGGCCTGAGGCCGCACCGGGGGCCGGGAGGGCCCGGGGACCCGGAGGGGCCGGAAAAGGGTGTGGGCGGACCGCCCCCGCTGGCTACGCTCCGCTCGTGAACGCGACCACGAACGAGCTGACCCTGCGGATCCCCGACGCCGAGCGCGCCGAGCTGGCCGACCTCGCCGACGCCACCGGCTCCACCCCCGAGGCCCACGCGCTGGAAGCCGTACGGGCGCACCTGCGCCGGGAGCGCGAGCGCGTCGGGGCGGAGGCCGCACGGCTGGCGGAGCGGCACGCCGGACTGCTGAAGCGGCTCGGGCAGTGAGCGCCGGAGCCCGGGTCCGGCACCTGACCCTCGCCGAGGTCCTCGACCTCGCCCGGCACGCCTGCCTGGCCCAGGACCAGCCCGTGGAGCTGCGCGCCCCCGGGCTGCTGGAGTCGGCGGTGCACAGGCCGAGGGCCCGCATGTTCGGGACGCCGGCCTACGAGGACCCGTACGAGCAGGCCGCGGCGCTGCTGCACGGCATCGCGACGAACCATCCCCTCGTCGACGGGAACAAGCGCACGGCCTGGCTCGCCGCGGCGACCTTCCTCGCCGTGAACGGGATCGATCCCGCGGCCGTGGACCAGGACGCCGCGTACGACCTGGTCGTCGCCGTGGCCTCCGGGGCCGAGACCGAGGTCCCGGTGATCGCCGACGGGCTGCGGGAGTTGCTCGCGGTGTGACGCTCGCCGCACCCGCCGAGGTCACGGGCCTGTCCCTCCGCGAGGGGCGGGCCCGCGCCGGTAAGGTGGCCCGGTTGTCCTACCTACGACCACGTCGGCGAGGACGGCCACGACTGCCACGACCGCCGAGAGCAACGAACCGGAGACCGTGACTACTACCGCCTCCCACCACCTCTCACCCGCCTTCCCCGGCCGTGCCCCCTGGGGTACCGCCAGCAAGCTGCGAGCCTGGCAGCAGGGGGCGCTCGACAAGTACGTCCAGACCCAGCCGCGGGACTTCCTCGCGGTCGCCACCCCCGGCGCCGGCAAGACCACCTTCGCGCTCACCCTCGCCTCCTGGCTGCTGCACCACCACGTGGTCCAGCAGGTGACCGTGGTCGCGCCGACCGAGCACCTGAAGAAGCAGTGGGCCGAAGCGGCCGCCCGGATAGGCATCCGGCTCGACCCGGAGTATTCGGCCGGACCGCTGAGCAAGGACTACCACGGGGTCGCCGTCACCTACGCGGGCGTCGGCGTACGCCCGATGCTGCACCGCAACCGCTGCGAGCAGCGCAAGACCCTGGTGATCCTCGACGAGATCCACCACGCCGGCGACTCGAAGTCCTGGGGCGAGGCCTGCCTGGAGGCCTTCGACCCGGCGACCCGCCGGCTGGCCCTGACCGGTACGCCCTTCCGGTCCGACACCAACCCGATCCCCTTCGTCACGTACGAGGAGGGGAACGACGGGATCCGGCGGTCCTCCGCCGACTACACCTACGGCTACGGCAACGCCCTCGGCGACGGCGTCGTCCGGCCCGTGATCTTCCTGTCCTACAGCGGCAACATGCGCTGGCGCACCAAGGCCGGCGACGAGATCGAGGCCCGCCTCGGCGAGCCGATGACCAAGGACGCCATCTCGCAGGCCTGGCGCACGGCCCTGGACCCGCGCGGCGACTGGATGCCGAACGTGCTGCGCGCGGCCGACCAGCGCCTCACGGAGGTCCGGAAGGGCATCCCGGACGCCGGCGGGCTCGTCATCGCCGCCGATCAGGACGCGGCGCGCGCGTACGCGAAGCTGATCCGGGAGATCACCGGGACCAAGCCGACGGTCGTGCTGTCCGACGACACCGGCGCCTCGAAGAACATCGACACGTTCAGCGCGAACGACGACCGCTGGATGGTCGCGGTCCGCATGGTGTCCGAGGGCGTCGACGTACCGCGCCTCGCGGTGGGCGTGTACGCGACGACGATCTCGACCCCGCTGTTCTTCGCGCAGGCCGTCGGCCGCTTCGTGCGATCGCGCAGGCGCGGCGAGACGGCGTCCGTGTTCCTTCCGACGATCCCCTACCTCCTCGGCTTCGCGAACGAGATGGAGGTCGAGCGCGACCACGTCCTCGACCGGCCGAAGAAGGCGGGCGAGGACGACGACCCGTACGCCGAGTCCGAGAAGGAGATGGAGGAGGCGAACCGGCAGGAGGACGAGGACACCGGCGAGGACGAGCAGATGTCCTTCGAGGCCCTCGAATCCGACGCCGTCTTCGACCGGGTGCTGTACGACGGCGCCGAGTTCGGCATGCAGGCGCACCCGGGCAGCGAGGAGGAACAGGACTACCTCGGCATCCCGGGGCTGCTGGAGCCGGACCAGGTGCAGCTGCTGCTGCAGAAGCGGCAGTCGCGGCAGATCGCGCACAGCCGCCGCAAGCCCGACTCCGAGGCGGACCTGCTGGAGCTGCCGGCCGACCGGCGGCCGGTGGTCTCGCACAAGGAGCTGCTGGAGCTGCGGAAGTCGCTGAACACGATGGTGGGCGCGTACGTCCACCAGAGCGGGAAGCCGCACGGGGTGATCCACACGGAGCTGCGCCGGGTGTGCGGCGGGCCGCCGAGCGCGGAGGCGACGGCGGGGCAGCTGAAGGAGCGGATCAAGAAGGTGCAGGAGTGGGCCACCCGGATGCGGTGAGCCGCCGCTGCCGAGCGTGGAAGCGGAACGGGGTCCGTGCGCGGTGCGCACGGACCCCGTTCTCGTGGTGCCTTACCGCTCAGACGGTCTGGCGGCGACGCTTGCCGGTGCCGGCGACCAGGGCCGCACCCATGGCGAGCGCCACACCGCCGGCGCCGAGCGCCCAGCTGGTGGCGGCGTCGGTACCGGTCTCGGCGAGCTCGCCGCCGGTGTTGGTGCCGCCGCCGGTGTTGCCGGAGCCGGTGTTGGTGTCGACGATCGGCGTGGTGGTGCCGCCGCCGTTCGGCTTGGTGTTGTTGTTGCCGCCGGTGTTGCCACCGTTGTTGTGGCCGCTGTTCCCGCCGGTGTTGCCACCGTTGGAGGAACCCTTGACGATCTTCGACTCGACGAAGGCCGTGTCGGAGAAGACGTCCTCGTCCACGTTGCTGCCGCCCGCGGCGATGACGACGATCTCGCCGGCCGGGGCACCCGCGGTGAACTTGACGCGGACCTGGAGGCTCGTCTTCTTGGCCGAGAGCGCGATGTCGTCGGTCAGCAGCGCGACGGCGGCGCCGTCCTCGCCGATGACGTCCACGTCGTGCCAGGCGCCCTGGAAGAAGACCTGGACCTTGACGTTGGAGGCGTCCAGCGCGCCGGCCTGGTCGGCGACGGCCAGGACGAGCACGTAGCTCTCCTGCGCCTTGCCCTTCGAGTTGTCGACGGTGTAGGTCAGGTTGGTCCAGTCACCGCCCGCCTTGAAGGCGCTCGGGACACCGTTGACGCCGAGGACCGGACCGGTGGCGACCAGGTCCTCGTCCTCGTCCTCGACCTGCGGCGCGGGGGCCGGGGCCGGCTTGGCCGCGGTCTCGGCGGCGGGCTTGGCCGGGGCCGGAGCCGGGGCCGGAGCCACCTTCGCCGGGGTCTCGGCGGCCGGCTGCGCGTCCTTCGCCGGGGTCTCGGCGGCGGGCGCGGCGTCGTCCTTCGGAGCCGCGTCCGGCGTCGTGACGGCCGGGGTCTGGGCCTCGTCCGCCATGGCGGGCGTGGCCATGAGGACCGTCGGACCGACGACAGCGGCGGCGGCCACGACGGCCATGCGCTTCAGCTTCACTGTTGCTTCTCTCCCCTTGGTATGCGTCCGGGGCACGTTGCGCCCCGCCCCCCCAACATCTTTTTGAACACGATCAGAGTAATGGCCGTGTAAACCGATTTTCGGCCACGGAACATTACGAATCGATACAGTCCCGTTCAGAAAAGGGCTTAAACCGGCAGTAGGCGCCCGGATTCTGGACGAGGCCTTTCGCTCAGCGGACTCGCTCGCTACTGTCCCCGCATCGAACGCCCCGTGGCAGCGCCGCCGCGGGAGCGCAGCCGGTGCCTTGGCCGCTACCGGCGGCCTCTCCGTGCGTCGCCGAGGGACCGGCAGCGCTGCACCGCGTGGGAGTCACCGCCGCCCACCTAATACAGAGGGAGAGGCGTCGTGACCGCGGAAACCTCCCAGACACTCGACCGAGGACTCAGAGTCCTCAAGCTGCTCGCCGACACCGACCACGGTCTGACCGTCACCGAGCTCTCCAACCGCCTCGGTGTCAACCGCACCGTGGTCTACCGCCTGCTCGCCACGCTGGAGCAGCACGCCCTGGTCCGCCGCGACCTCGGCGGCCGGGCCCGCGTCGGGCTCGGCGTGCTGCGCCTGGGCCGGCAGGTCCACCCGCTCGTGCGCGAGGCGGCCCTGCCCGCGCTGCGCTCCCTCGCCGAGGACATAGGGGCCACCGCGCACCTGACCCTCGTCGACGGCACCGAGGCCCTTGCCGTGGCCGTCGTGGAGCCCACCTGGACCGACTACCACGTCGCCTACCGGGCCGGTTTCCGCCACCCGCTGGACCGCGGCGCGGCCGGCCGGGCCATCCTGGCCGCCCGTCAGGGCTCGCTCATCGAGCCCGGCTACACCCTGACCCACGGCGAGCTGGAGGCGGGCGCCAGCGGCGCCGCCGCACCGCTCGTCGGCATCACCGGACTGGAGGGCAGCGTCGGCGTCGTGATGCTGGCCGACGCCGTGCCGGAGCGGGTCGGGCCCCGCGTGGTCGACGCCGCCCGCGAGGTCGCCGACGCCCTGCGCTGAGCGGCGCGGACACGGACGGCGCGGGCCGGGCGGCCCGGTCGGTAGATTGGCCGGGTGCTCTCTCGCCTCACACGTCTGCCGCGTCCCGCCGCCCTGGCCGTCTGCGCCGCGCCCGTCCTCGGGCTGTTCGCCGTCGCGGCCCTCGCACCGCTGCCCTTCGTGGTGGCCGTGCCGGGTCCCACGGCCGACGTACTGGGCTCCGACCAGGGCAAGCCGGTGATCACCGTCACCGGCGCCCCGGTGCGGGACACCAAGGGCCAGCTCCGCATGACCACCATCCGGGCGACCGGGCCCTCCTCGACGATGAAGCTGTCCGAGCTGATCGGCCACTGGTTCAAGACCGACCAGGCGGTCATGCCCCGGGAGTCGGTGTATCCCTCGGGCGGGAGCGACAAGCAGATCGAGGAGCACAACCTGGAGGAAATGGCCCAGTCGCAGTCGGCCGCCGCGGCCGCCGCCCTCGGCTACCTCAAGAAGGACCCGAAGGACATCAAGGTCCGGCTCAACCTCGCCGACGTCGGCGGCCCGAGCGCCGGACTCCTCTTCACCCTCGGCATCGTCGACAAGATCGACGGCGACGGCAGCGGCGGCGAACTCACCGGCGGCCGCAGCATCGCCGGCACCGGAACCATCAGCGCCGACGGAGCGGTCGGCGCGGTCGGCGGAGTGGGCCTGAAGACGCAGGCCGCGCGCCGCGACGGGGCGACCGTGTTCCTCGTGCCGAAGGCGGAGTGCTCGGACGCGAAGTCCGACCTCCCCGAGGGACTCCGGCTGGTCCCCGTCACTTCGCTGACGGACGCGGTGAACTCCCTGCGGGCGCTGAACCGGAACGAGGACGTTCCGTCCTGCTGAGGGAGGGCTTCCCGTCCAGGCCGCGCCAGGACGGGAAGACCAGCGGGATCAGCGTCGCCAGGAGGTAGACGGCGGCGAAGGCGAGGAGGGCCCGGGTCACGCCGAAGCCGTCGACCAGCAGGCCCGCCGCGAGGCCGCCCATCGGCATGGCCAGCTCGCTGCCCGCCATGCTCACGCTGGAGACCCGGCTGCGCAGGTCCTCCGGTACGAGCTCGGAGATGACGGTGGTCAGGATCGGGTTGAGGACGCCCGCGCCCAGGCCGGCCAGGGCCATGGTCACCGCGAGGGGCAGCGGGGTGTCGGTGACGGCGGCGACCACGTAGCGGGTGGCCCCCGAGGCGAGGAAGGCGCCCGCGAAGACCGCCCGGCGGGGGAAGCGCTCGCCCCAGGCCCCGTAGAGCAGCGCCCCGAGGAGGGCGAAGCCGCCGAAGAGGGAGATCATCAGGCCGAGGGTGGTGGCGCCGCCGAGGTCCTCGCGGCCGTGGACCGGGAGGAGCACGGAGGACCAGCCCTGGTCCAGGCCGTTGGTCACCATCACCATGAGGGTGATGCCCAGCAGGAGCCGGGACCGGGTCAGGAACCGCCAGCCTTCGCCCAGTTGGGTGCGGTACGCGGCCAACGACGGCTTCTCCGCGGTGCGTTGGGGTTCCGCGGCGGGGACCCCGCGCAGGAAGGCGGAGACCAGGAGGGCGGACGCGGCGAAGGTGGCCGCGTCCAGGAGGAGGACGGTCTCGGCGCCGAAGAGCGTGACCAGTACGCCCGCCACCGCGGCCCCGACCATCCGGGCCCCGCGCGAGACGGCGTCGTACAGGCTCGCCGCCCGGGCGACGGTGGTGCCGGCGTGCTCGGCGAGGCTGGGCAGCAGGACGTAGCGGGCGGTGAGGCCCGGGGTGTGCACGAGACCGCCGACGGCCATCAGGGCGCACAGCATCCAGAAGTCGAGGAGCCCCGCGTGGTGGAGGAGGGGGATCGCGCCGACCGCCAGGCCGCAGATCACGTCGGAGGCGGCGGAGACCCGGCGGCGGCCGATCCGGTCGATGACCGGGCCGCCGACCAGGGCCGCGACGACGACCGGGAGCGTGGCGCAGAAGGCGACGACCCCCGCCCGGCCGGCGCTCCCCGTGGTATGGAGCACGAACCACGGGACGCCGATGAGGGTGAGCGAACTCCCCGCTATGGAAATGGTGTTGGCCGCGAGGACCGCGGTGAAGGGGCGCCGGCTCATGCGGCGTGGTGCCGGACGCGGGCATGGGCGGGGGCGGGCTGGAGCAGTCGGGTGCCGGCGGCGACCAGGGTCTCGCCGAGCCGGTTGCGCAGGGTGGGGGTGGTGCCGGCCGCCTCCTGGGCGAGTTGCCGGGCGGCGGCCTCGGCGGCGAGTTCGGCGGTGCGGGCGGCGTGGATCCGGGCGTGGGTGAAGGCGTGCATGGCAGGACTCCTTCTGGGTGAACGCGAGGGGTGGGGGTCAGGCGTTGCCGCGGCGCGGGAAGGCGTGCGTGTGGAAGCGGACCGTCTGGGCGTCCTCGGCCCGCGGCAGGTCGCGGTAGCTGTTGACCAGCTCGTGCACCTTGTGGATCAGCTCGTGGCTCTGGGTGGGCGTCAGGCGCAGCGTGAAGTCGCTGAGGTCCGACGAACCCCGCCACTCCTTGGGCCAGTTGTGGGCGTCACCCAGCCAGGTGTTGATCTCCTGGGTGTGGATCGTCGCGATCTCGTGGAGGAACGCGTCGGCGGCGCCGCGGGTCTCCGGGTCGCTCTCGTCGAACATCAGCGACTCGTCGAAGGCCGTACCGTCATGGGCGGCCTTCCACCAGCGCTCGCGGCCCTTGCCGTGCCCGGGCGCGTCCTCGACGAAGCCGTGCGCGGCGAGCTGGCGCAGGTGGTAACTGGTCGAGCCGCTGGACTCGCCGAGCCGCTCCGCCAGCTGGGAGGCGGTGGCGGGACCGTCGTGGCGCAGGGCGGCGAGCATGCGCATGCGCAGGGGGTGGGCGAGGCCGCGCAGGGAGCGGGCGTCGAGCGTCCGGACCGTGGGCTGCGGCGACCCCGAAGGGGTTTCGGCGTTGTCGGGCATGGCTCAACCGTAAGCTTGCAAAGAGTTCTATGCAAGGATTTCTTTGCAAGCTTTTCTTTGGAACTCGGAGTCGGGGTCAGTCGTCCGCGGCCGCCTGCTCCACCAGCGGGATGATCCGCAGCGGGACCGGGTTCTCCATGACGATCGCCGTCGAGGCCCGCACGATCCCCTTGAACCCCACCACCCGGTCGATCACCCGCTGGAGATCGGCGTTCGACCGCGCCACCAGCCGGCACAGCATGTCCCCGTGTCCGGTCGTCGTGTGCAGCTCCAGCACCTCCGGGACGCCCGCCAGGTGGGCCCGTACGTCCGCCCCCTGCCCCTGCTTGATCTCCAGCGTGGCGAACGCCATCACCGGATACCCGAGCGCCGTCGGGTCGACCTGCGGACCGAACCCGCGGATGACCCCGTTCGACTGGAGCCGGTCCAGCCGCGCCTGCACCGTGCCGCGCGCCACCCCCAGCCGGCGCGAGGCCTCCAGTACCCCTATGCGGGGTTCGCGCGCCAGCAGGACGATCAAGCGGCCGTCCAGTTCGTCGATGCCCATGGAAACCCTCCCTCGGCCGACCGGCCGGCCGTATTGCTGGTCATACTGCACAGATCTCTCAGTCATAGTCCGGCTACACAGGTCATTCTGTACAGCAGAAACGGAAACTATTGCGCAGCTTGTGGAAGAGCGGGACTCTGCGCTCATGACTGAGACCCTGGACACCACCCCGCAGACCGCGCGTGAGGCAGACCCCTTCCCGGTGAAGGGGATGGACGCGGTCGTCTTCGCCGTCGGCAACGCCAAGCAGGCCGCGCACTACTACTCGACCGCCTTCGGCATGAAGCTCGTGGCCTACTCCGGACCGGAGACCGGCAGCCGCGAGACCGCCAGCTACGTCCTCACCAACGGCTCCGCGCGGTTCGTCCTGACCTCGGTCATCAAGGCGACCACCGACCGCGGCCGCTTCCTCGCCGAGCACGTCGCCGAGCACGGCGACGGCGTCATCGACCTCGCCATCGAGGTCCCGGACGTCCGCGCCGCCTACGCCTACGCCGTCGAGCAGGGCGCGCGCGGCCTGGACGAGCCGTACGAGGTCAAGGACGAGAACGGCACCGTCGTGCTCGCCGCGATCGCCACCTACGGCCAGACCCGCCACACCCTCGTCGAGCGCGTCGACTACACCGGCCCCTACCTGCCCGGCTACACGGCCGTCGAGCCGATGGTGGCCCCGCCGGCCAAGCGCACCTTCCAGGCGATCGACCACTGCGTCGGCAACGTCGAGCTGGGCCGCATGAACGAGTGGGTCGCGTTCTACAACAAGGTCATGGGCTTCACGAACATGAAGGAGTTCGTGGGCGACGACATCGCGACCGAGTACTCGGCGCTGATGTCGAAGGTCGTCGCGGACGGCACCAAGAAGGTGAAGTTCCCGATCAACGAGCCGGCGATCGCGAAGAAGAAGTCGCAGATCGACGAGTACCTGGAGTTCTACAACGGCCCCGGCGTCCAGCACATCGCGCTGGCCTCGAACGACATCGTCGCCACGGTGCGCACGATGCGGGCCGCGGGCGTGGAGTTCCTGTCCGTCCCGGACGCCTACTACGACACCCTCGGCGAGTGGGTCGGCGACACGCGCGTGCCGATCGACGAGCTGCGCGAGCTGAAGATCCTCGCGGACCGGGACGAGGACGGATACCTGCTCCAGATCTTCACCAAGCCGGTGCAGGACCGTCCGACGGTGTTCTTCGAGATCATCGAGCGGCACGGGTCGATGGGCTTCGGCAAGGGCAACTTCAAGGCGCTGTTCGAGGCGATCGAGCGGGAGCAGGACAAGCGGGGCAACCTGTAGGTCTCGGCTCAGGCGCCGGCGGGGCCGAAATTCGGCCCCGCCGGCGCCTGAGGCGCGGGCGCGGCAGCGCCGTGTCCGCAGCCGCGCCCGGCGATCGAGGGCTGGGGGTCCCCCCGGACGGAGTCTGGGGGAGGGTGAAGGGCGGGCAGGGGACCGGCCCCGCGCAGCGGGCCGGCTACGTGCCGGCGGCGGGGGACTTCGGCTTCGGCTTCGGCGCCGCAGGCACCGGCTTCGGGGCCGCCGCCGGCTTCGGCGCCGCAGGCCTCGGCTTCGGGAGCTCCGGCGCCACCCACGGAGTGCGCGGCTGCATGTTCTCCGGGCCGCCCGCCGGAGGCTGCCCGATCGACGCCAGGGCCTCCTTCGCCAGCGGACCCCGCACCGGGGAGAACACCGGGTTCGTGCGCAGCGCCGTCTGCAGGCTCCGGCGGGCCGCCGCCTCGTCGCCCAGCCCGCGCTCGATCACCGCCCGGTGGTAGGAGAACTCCGCGCTCCGCAGCCCGAGGTCCGTCGCCTTCTTCGCGTACTCCAGCGCCTGCGCGTCCTCACCGCCCCTGTGCAGCGCCCACCCCAGGGCATCGGCCACCTGCACGCTCTTGTGCCGCGTCCACTCCGCCGACAGGCGGCGTACCGCCTGCGCCGGATCACCGTGGTCCGCCTCGTACAGGCCGAGGACGACCTCCTCGTTGACCCCGTTCGCACCGCCCGCCGCCGCCAGTACGGCAAGGGACCGGTACTGCGCCCGCGCCTCCTCCGGCCGCCCCAGCGAGTCCAGCAGCTCGCCCAGCTCCAGCGCCAGCCGCGGCACCGGCGTGCGGCCCAGCGCCAGCCGGTAGTCCCGCACCGCCTCCCCGCCCCGCCCCAGCGCGGCCAGCGCCCTGGCCCGGCCGCCCAGCGCCTCGCCCTGCGCCGGGTCGGTGCGCAGCGCGGCCTCGTACTGGCGCAGCGCCTCGGCCGGGTCGCCGCGCTCCCACGCCAGCTCCCCGAGCCGGAACAGCACGTAGGCCTTCTCCGCCGGGGACTTCGCGTCCCCGCCCGCCGCCTCCAGCGCCACCACCGCGTCCTCGCGCCAGCCCCGGTCGCGGTACACCTGGGCCGCCCTCAGGTGCGCGGGCAGGCCGGGCCGGAGCTCCACCAGCCGGTCCATCGCCCGCTGCGCGGCCTTGTAGTCCCCCAGGCCCGTGTACGCGTCCACGAGGACCGGGTACGCCGTCCAGCGCCGCGGCGCCTGCGCCCGCACCAGCTCGCCCCACTTACGGGCCGTCGCGAAGTCCCGCCGGGCGGCGGCCAGCGCGCCCATGCCCGTCATCGCGTCGAAGTTGCCCTTCTCGGCGGGGCGGACCTCCAGCGACCGCTTGAGCGCCTTCTCCGCCTTCGGGTACCAGGCGGAATCGGCCGTCCGCCGGGCCTGTTCCAGATACGCCGAGCCGAGCACCGCCCACGAAGCGTCGTCGTCGGCGTGCGTGGCGACCCACTTCTCCCGGTCCGCCACCAGCGCCGTCAGGTCCACCGCCGCCGCCGGGGCACCCATGCCCACCGCCGACGCGGCACGTTCGCTCGGCCCCGGCGGGCGCGCGTCGTCGCCGGTACGGGCCGGGCGGATCAGCAGGGCCCCGGCGATCAGGACCACCGCGACCGCGGCCGCCACGACCGTCTTGCGTCCGGTGAAGGTCACGGGCGGCGCGGGCTGCTGGGATTGCTCGTCGAAACCGTGCATGCGCTCACTGTGCGTCAATATGAAGAGCCCGCCGAGGTGTCCGAAGCCGGTCGCGGCCGTGTTCACACCGATGGCCCCGGCTGCCACTGTGGCCCCATGGCTGACGATCTCATCGTGCGACTCGGCGAAGGACTCCCGCCCGAGGCGCTGCTGACCGACCCTCAGGTGACCGCCTCCTACGCCCGCGACACGGCAGGCTTCTGCGCCGCCGGCACCCCCGCCGTCGTCGTCCTGCCGCGGACGGTGGAGCAGGTCCGGCACGTCATGCGGACCGCGACCGCCCTACGGGTCCCCGTGGTCCCGCAGGGCGCCCGTACGGGCCTCTCCGGGGCCGCCAACGCCTCCGACGGCTGCATAGTGCTGTCCCTCGTCAAGATGGACCGGATCCTGGAGGTCTCCACCGTCGACCGGATCGCCGTCGTCGAGCCGGGCGTGGTCAACGCGGTCCTCTCGCGGGCCGTCGCCGAACGGGGCCTCTCCTACCCGCCCGACCCCTCCAGCTGGGAGCGGTGCACCATCGGCGGCAACATCGGCACCGCGTCCGGCGGGCTGTGCTGCGTGAAGTACGGGGTCACCGCCGAGTACGTGCTCGGGCTGGACGTGGTCCTGGCCGACGGGCGGCTGCTGCGCACGGGCCGGCGCACCGCCAAGGGCGTCGCCGGGTACGACCTGACGCGGCTGTTCGTCGGCTCCGAGGGCACGCTCGGGGTGGTGGTCGGGGCCGTCCTCGCGCTGCGGCCGGCGCCGCCCCGGCAGCTGGCGCTCGCCGCCGAGTTCCCCTCCGTCGCGGCCGCCTGCGAGGCCGTCTGCGCCGTCATGGAGGCGGGCCTGACGCCCTCGCTGCTGGAACTGATGGACCGTACGACCGTCCGCGCCGTCAACGCCCTCGGGAAGATGGGCCTGCCCGAGAGCACGGAGGCACTGCTGCTCGCCGCCTTCGACACCCCGGACGCCCCCGCCGACCTGGAGGCCGTCGGCCGGCTGTGCGCCGCCGCCGGGGCGGCCGCCGTCGTACCCGCCGAGGACGAGGCGGAGTCGGAACTGCTGCTCCAGGCCCGCCGGATGTCCCTCACCGCCCTGGAGGCGCTCCGCCCGGCGACGATGATCGACGACGTGTGCGTGCCGCGGTCGCGGCTCGCCGAGATGCTGGACGGGACGGCCGCCATCGCCGAGGCGTACGACCTCCTCATCGGCGTCTGCGCGCACGCCGGCGACGGCAACACCCACCCGGTGGTCTGCTTCGATCCCGCCGACGAGGACGAGACGCGGCGGGCCCGGGAGTCCTTCGACGAGATCATGGCCCTGGGGCTGTCCCTGGGCGGGACGATCACCGGGGAGCACGGGGTGGGGGTGCTGAAGAAGGAGTGGCTGGCCCGTGAACTCGGGCCGGTCGGGCTGGAGGTGCAGCGCACCGTCAAGCAGGCGTTCGACCCGCTCGGGCTGCTGAACCCCGGCAAGCTCTTCTGAGGTCCCTCCGTACGGGGCGCCGGTCCCGGTCCAGGTCACAGGTCGCCGTCCGCGGACTCGTCCGAGGGCCACGGGTCGCGCATCCACAGCTCGTCGGCGGGGGTGGGCGTGAGCAGCGCGGCCAGGGCGTCGTCCAGGCCGAGCCGGTCCGCCTCCGTCCCCGGCGGGACCACGCGCAGGGTGCGCTCCAGCCAGGCCGACACCGAGCCGGCCGGGGCCTCCAGGAGGGCGTCGCCGTCGGGGGAGCTCAGTGCCATGCACAGGACGGACTGGTTGTCGATCTTCGTGGGCCAGATCCGGACGTCTCCGTGGCCGCACGGGCGGAAGACCCCCTCGACGAGCAGCTCGCGGGCGAAGGTCCAGTTGACCGGGGTGCTGGAGCCGGTGTGGAAGGTGACGTGGACGGCGTAGGGGTCGTCGGTGAGGTACAGCAGCTTCGCGGGGACGGGGATGCTCCGCTCGGGGGACAGGACCAGCTTCAGTTCGAGTTCGCGCTCGATGACGGGGTGGTGCATCGCGGCCTCACTTCGGTGCGTTCGTCTGCGGACGAGGGGCGGTTCTCGCCCCGTATGAGGAGAGAGCCCCCTCGTGCCCGGGTATGACGCGGGTTTCCGCACCGAATGTCAGGTTGGCCGAAACTTGTCGGCTGACCGGATTCCGTCGGCTGGGGTGGGGGTGGGGCGAGGTTCGCCCGAACGCTTGGAATCTCCCGTTACCGGACCTGCCGGGAGGGGGTTCTTGGCTATGGTCCTCCCCTTGGGTCCTCCCCTGCACAAGCCTCAAGCCACGATCGGAGTTGGGGACATTGACGGCCTCCCCTGGTGACGGAGAGCACGCGGCCCGCGAGGGCTACTACCCCGACCCGTCCATTCCCGGGTACGTCCGGTACTGGAACGGCGCGTCCTGGGTCCCGGGTACGAGCCGTCCCGCCGTTCCCACTGCCGTTCGGGTGGAGGAGACGGGGCCGGTGTTCCTGGACGAGACCTCGATGACGGAGGCCCTCCGGGACCCGGGCCCGACGCCGTTCGGCTCCGCCCCGCGGGCGGGCGGCGGCCGGGAGCCGGACCACGCCCCGGTCCGGGACCGGGGTTCCGGGGCGGAGGCGGGCGCCGCCCCTGCCCGGGAGTGGGCCTCCGGCGCGGCCCGGGAGCCCGGGCGCGGGGCCGGCGGCCCGGAACCGGACTACGGCCGGGCCGGGGACTGGAGCCCCGGCCCGGACGCGGGCCGCACGCCGGACGGCGGACACGGGGCCGAGGCGGGGGACGGGGGCCGTGGCCGGCCGGCCGGGGCCGGCCCGGGCGGCGGGCAGGGAGCCGAGGAGGGGCGGGGGCAGGGCGGGTGGCAGGTCGATCCCGTCCACCAGGCCGGCTTCGGCGGACCCCGCGACGCGCGGGTCTCCTGGGGCGATCCGGCGGAGTCCGAGCCGGCCCGGCCCGCCGGGATCTCCTTGGCCCGGCCCGCGGCCGCCGCCACCGCGCAGCGGCTCCCGGCACAGGCCGCCGCCGAGAGCGTCGGGATCCTGTCGGCCCGCCCGCCGGCCTGGCCCGACGCCCCGGGCGCCGGCGCGTCGGGCCTCACCTCCAGCTGGCCGGAGGCCGCCCCGGAAGCCCCGCCACGGCGGCCGCAGCCCGAGCCGGCCCGCCGGGCCCCCGAGCCGGAGCCCTGGACCGCCGAACCGGCACGCCGGTCCCCGGCCTCGGAGCGCCGGGCCGCGGAGCCGGAGCGCTGGGCCCCCGAGCCGGCACGGACTCCCGGTCCGGAGCGCCGGACTCCCGACCCGGAGCGCCGGACTCCCGACCCGGAGCGCCGGACTCCCGACCCGGAGCGCAAGGCCCCCGGGTCGGAGCGCCGGGCCGCCGAGCGGGCGCACCGGTCCCCGGACCCGGTGCGCCGGGCCCCCGTGCCGGAGCACCTCGCCCCCGCAGCCCCGCCGGAGGCACCCGCGTCCTCCCGGTCCCGCGCGGCCGCCCCCGCATCCCCGCCGGAGGCACCGGCACCGGCACCGGTACCGGGCGCCGTCCGGGAGGACAGCCGGGCCGTCTTCGAGCGGATGGCGGAGCGGGCCGTGCGGCCCGCCGGGCTCGGGCGGCGGGGGGCGGCACGGCTGCTGGACTCCCTCGTGCACGCCGCCGTCGCCGCGGCCGTGGCGCTGCCCGTCGTACCCAGGGTGACGGCCCACCTGGAGGCGAAGGTCGACGCCGCCCGGGCGAGCGGACGCACCACCACCGTGTACCTGCTCGACGTGACCACCGCCGCGCACCTGGGTGCCGTACTCGGTGCCGTCCTGCTGTTCGGCGTCCTCTACGAGGCACTGCCCACCGCCCGTTGGGGCCGCACCCCGGGCAAGAAGCTGCTCGGCGTCCGCGTGCTGGCCACCGCCACCCTGCGCCCGCCCACCTTCGGTGCGGCCCTGCGCCGCTGGCTCGTGTACGCCTTCCTGGGGCTGCCGGGCAGCCTGTGGTGCCTGGTGGACCGCCCCCGCCGGCGGGCCTGGCACGACCGCGCGGCCGGGACCTTCGTGACCCGCTGACCGGCCCGCTGACCGGCCCCCGGCCGGCCCGCGTGCGCCGCTGCGGCGGCCCGTGCCCCGGACGGACGCGGCCGCGTTGCGGGGCGGGCGGAGCCGGGTTCGACTCGGGCCATGAGCACCGACCAGCCGCCGCCGGGCCAGCCCCCCGAGGACGACCCGTTCCTCAAGAAGCCCCACGATCCGACGCCCCCGTCGGGCGGTTCGCCGTACGGCTCGCCGCCCCCCGGCGGCGGCGGCTACCCCCCGCCGCCGCCCCCGCCCCCCGGCGGCGGCGGCTACCCTCCGCCGCCGCCCCCGTACGGCGGCGGGCCCGGGGACCCGTACGGCGGAGGTGGCGGCTACGGCATGCCCGACCCGCTCGCCGGGATGCCCCCGCTCGCCGACTTCGGCAAGCGGCTCGCCGCGCGCGTGATCGACACGCTGATCGTCGGCGTACCGCTGTTCCTCATCCAACTGCCCTTCGGCACCCGGCGGTACGTCGTGGACACCGACAAGGGCGAGGACGTCACCGAGGTCATCACGAAGTCGTACGGCGGTACGGGCCTGGTGTGGACGCTCATCGCGATCGTCGCGTACGTCGGCTACGACTGGTGGTTCACGCAGAAGAGCGGCCAGACGGTCGGCAAGAAGGCCATGGGCCTGCGCGTCGCGATGCTCAACGACGGCAGCGTGCCGCCCTCCGGCCCCGCGCTCGGCCGCGGCGCCGTGCTCTGGGTGCCGACGCTGGTGTGCTGCTTCTGCCTGTGGCCGCTCGCGCTGATCGTGTCGATGCTCGTCGACAAGCCGTACCGGCAGGGGCTGCACGACAAGGTGGCCAAGACGGTGGTGGTCACCTCGACCTGAGCCGGAGTCGTACGAGGGCACGCGCGGGCGGCCGACCCCGGTGGGGGTCGGCCGCCCGCGCCGCTGTCCGTCAGTGGTGGACGGGGTGGTCCGCGGAGGCCGTCCGGGGCTCGGGCACCCGGGAGCCGGCCGCCCCCGCCGCCGACCCGCCCCGCGCGGCGGAACCCCCGCCCGTACCCCCGCCGGGCTCAACGGCGGGCGCCTGCGCCCCGCCCCGCCGCGCCGCGTGCCGGCCACGCCGCCGCGGGATCGGCACGGTGAGCGCGACCAGCAGCCCGAGGGCGAGCGCGGCGGCGGAGATGACGGCGACCCCGATCCCCGTGCTCGTCTGCGAGAGCAGCAGCATGGCGATGGTCGACACGACGACGGTGGCGGAGCCGTAGGCGAGCTGTGCGGCAGTCGGACGCGGCATGGCGTTTTCCGTCCTCAAGGCGTGGAGGGGGGAGTCGCATCGACAGATCGCGCACGCGTCAAGTGACTCCCGTAGGGGATGCCCGGACGGAGCAACAGGTAAGCGTGACCTTACCCACGGTGTCGGGGCACGGAGGGGCGCACGACGTCGCACGCCCGGTCGCGGGACGGAGCCGGCAACCGGAGGCCTTCGCCCCGGATGAGCCCGTATGGCGACGTAACGTCCGAATAGCGGAACTCGCTGACCGCATAGTGCAGTTGTAAGGAAGAAGTCAAGGTCTGTCTTTTCTTTAGACTCTCCGGTCAAATGTCGTCACTTGAGACGCGCGCCGCGCGGAACCCCCCACTCCTACGGAGATGTTCCGACCTACGTCGCGGCCGCGGGAGGGGAACGACATCAAGTGACCGGAAACTCCACCAGGCGTCGCGCGCTGCGCGCCGCCGCCGTCGGCGTGACCATGGCCGCGACCGCGGCCTCGGGCGCCTTCTTCACCACGGCCCAGGCCACCACCGCTTGGGGCAACGCCCCGGCCGCGGACAAGCAGGACCCGAGCTCCCCCGCGAAGGAGCAGGTCCAGCACAACCTGGAGACCCCGTTCAGCAAGCAGAACGCGCAGGCGCGTGAAGCTGCCCTTGACCAGGTGCTGGCGGGCAAGAAGAACGTCGAGCAGCGCGGCGCCTCGAAGGTCGTCAAGCTCGACGACAAGAAGTACGTCGAGCTGGGCCGCGAGAAGACCGACAAGATCTTCACGATCCTCGTCGAGTTCGGCGACCAGGTCGACAGCACGACCATGTTCGACCCGGACGGCCCCGAGGGTCCGAAGCCGGCCGAGCCGAAGTACGGCGGCACCCCGGGTCCGCTGCACAACACGATCCAGCAGCCCGACCGCGCGACCAACAACAGCACGGCCTGGCGCAAGGACTTCAGCCGCGACTACTTCCAGGACCTGTACTTCGGTACGGGCCAGGGCAAGAACTCGCTGAAGACCTACTACGAGAAGACCTCCTCGGGCCGCTACTCGGTCGACGGCGAGGTCGCCGACTGGGTCAAGGTCCCGTACAACGAGGCCCGTTACGGCTCGAACTTCTGCGGCCAGACCAACTGCTCCAACGTGTGGGACACCGTCCGCGACGGCGTCACCGCGTGGACGGAGGCCCAGAAGAAGGCCGGCAAGACCGACGCCCAGATCAAGGCCCAGCTGGCGCAGTACGACCAGTGGGACCGCAACGACTTCGACGGCGACGGCAACTTCAACGAGCCCGACGGCTACATCGACCACTTCCAGATCGTCCACGCGGGCGAGGACGAGTCGGCCGGCGGCGGCGTGCAGGGCAAGACGGCGCTGTGGGCGCACCGCTGGTACGCGTACGGCACCGACGTCGGCAAGACCGGCCCGGCCAACAACAAGGCCGGCGGTACCCAGATCGGCGACACCGGCATCTGGGTCGGCGACTACACGATGCAGCCGGAGAACGGCGGCCTCGGCGTCTTCGCGCACGAGTACGGCCACGACCTCGGTCTGCCGGACCTCTACGACACCTCCGGTGGCGGCGAGAACTCGGTCGGCTTCTGGTCCCTGATGTCCGCGGGCTCCTGGCTCGGCAACGGCAAGGACTCCATAGGCGACCTCCCGGGCGACATGACCGCCTGGGACAAGCTCCAGCTGGGCTGGCTGAACTACGACCAGGCCAAGGCGGCGACCAAGTCGACGCACAAGCTGGGCGTTTCGGAGTACAACACCAAGGACAAGCAGGCGCTGGTCGTCGAGCTGCCGAAGAAGCAGGTCAAGACCGACATCGTCGCTCCCGCCGAGGGCTCCTCGCAGTGGTGGAGCCAGATGGGTGACGACCTCAAGAACACCCTGACCCGCACGGTCGACCTGACCGGCAAGAAGTCCGCCGCCCTCTCCCTCAAGGGCTGGTGGGACATCGAGGCCGACTACGACTTCCTCTACACCGAGGTGTCCACGGACGGCGGCGCCACCTGGACCGCGCTGGCCGGCACCGCCGACGGTGCGGCCATCCCGGCCGACGCCTCCGGCAGCCCGTCGCTGACCGGTGCCTCCGGCGCCTGGAAGTCCCTGAGCTTCCCGCTGGACGCCTACGCGGGCAAGAAGGTCGACCTCCGCTTCCGCTACCAGACGGACGGCGGCGCGGGCGGCAAGGGCTTCACGGCCGACGCCGTCACCCTGACCGCGGACGGCGCCGCGCTGTTCACCGACGGCGCCGAGAACGGCGACAACGGCTGGACCGGCAAGGGCTTCGAGCGGATCGGCGCGGGCTTCACCAAGGAGTACGCGCAGTACTACATCGCGGAGAACCGCCGCTACGTCTCGTACGACTCCACCCTCAAGGTGGGCCCGTACAACTTCGGCTGGGCCAACACCAAGCCGGGCTGGGTCGAGCACTACCCGTACCAGGACGGCCTGCTGATCTGGCTGTGGGACAAGTCCCAGAAGGACAACAACACCAGCCAGCACCCGGGCCAGGGCCTGATCCTGCCGATCGACGCCAACGCCAAGCCGATGAAGTGGTCGGACGGCAGCCTGCTGCGGAACAAGATCCAGCCGTACGACGCGACGTTCAGCGCGTACTCCACGGACGCGTTCACCCTGCACAACAAGGGCGAGTCGCTCTTCGTCAAGCCGAAGCCCGCGAACCTGGTCTTCGACGACCACAAGGGCAAGTACTACTACGACGAGAACCCGACCGGCTCGGTGAAGGTCACTGACACCAACACCAAGATCAAGATCGCGAAGGAGACCTACGACGGTCTCCAGATGACGATCGAGGTCGGCCCCGCCGCCAAGTAATTCGGTAAAGCCGCAGGTCAAAACATGATCGGCCGTCGCCCTCTAGCGGGCGGCGGCCGATCGCGTTTAGATGCGGGGGCGACTGTTCTTATTGACGGGGGAGCTGAAGATCATGCCCGGTGGAGGTTTCGTCAGATTGCCAGGCGGCAGCGTGGTGGTCGCGCTCACGCTGCCGAGGCCGTCCGGCGACGGCGGCGACGTACGCGTGCTGGTGCACGCCGTGAACCGGGCCCGTGCCCTGACCAGGCTGCGGAACCTCGGGATGCGGGCCGTGTACCTGAGGGGCAACGCACAGCCCCCGACCCCGGACGAGGTCACCGCCGTCCTCCACCACCCCGACGGCCTCCTGTGGCGCGGGGCCCCGGACGTCGAACAGGAACTCTGGCACCCGATCCGCGCCCTGCTGGGCCGCTGAGGGGCCTCTAGGCCCTGTTCGGGCCGCCGACCAGGGTCACTCCGGCCGCCCGGAGCTCCTCCAGCGCCTTCTCGGTGGTGTGGGGGGCCACGGCGGCCGTCAGGTCCAGCAGCACGCGGGTGGTGAAGCCGGCGCGGGCGGCGTCGACGGCGGTGGCCTTCACGCAGTGGTCGGTGGCGATGCCCACCACGTCGACCTCGCTCACGTGCCGCTCGCGCAGCCACTGGGCGAGGCCCTGGCCGTTCTCGTCGGTGCCCTCGAAACCGCTGTACGCGGCCTCGTAGGCGCCCTTGTCGAAGACGGCGGCGACCGCCCCGGAGGCGACGGCGGGGGCGAAGTTCGGGTGGAACCCGACGCCCTCGGTCCCGGCGACGCAGTGCACCGGCCAGGACGTCTCGTAGTCCGGCTCGGCCGGGGGCCGCGCGAAGTGCGACCCCGGGTCGACGTGGTGGTCCCGCGTCGCCACGACGTGCCGGTAGCCGGGCGTGGTCTGCCCGATCAGCTCCGTGATCGCGGCGGCGACGTCGGCCCCGCCGGTGACCGCGAGGCTGCCGCCTTCGCAGAAGTCGTTCTGTACGTCGACGACGATCAGTGCGCGGTGCATGTCGCGTGTCCTTCGGGTCGGTGTGGGTGGTCGTGCGGTGCGGTGCGGCGGGCCCTGCGGGTGCTCTTCCCCCACCCCGCCCCTTCCCGAACCTGGGGCTCCCAGCCGCCGTATCCGGCCCCGCCGGTGTCTGAGGCGCGGGGGCGCGGGGGCGGAGCCCCCCTACCGGCCCCGCCCCGCAGCCGACGGACGGAGTCCGGCGCGGCGCGTCTAGGAGAGGAGCTCCGTCGGGAGCACGGCCTCGCCGCGGGACAGCTGGGTCGCCGAGAGGGGCAGCCCGGCCCGGGCCGCCCGGTGGCGGTCGCGCGCGGCCTCCAGCGGCTCGCGGGCCACCACCTCGCCCGCCTTCACCAGCTGCACCAGCAGCTGCGAGTCGGCCAGCGCGGCCGGCACCGGCCCGGTGCCGACGACCTCGGCCTCCGCGACCCCCTCGGAGTCCAGCCGGCGCGCCGCCCACTTGCGGCCGCCGACGGAGGTCTTGCCGCCCGAGGACTTCTTCGCCACCGGCACCAGCGGCGCCTTCGGGTCCGCCGAGGCCGCCCGCGCGACCAGCTTGTAGACCATCGAGCAGGTCGGGTGGCCGCTGCCGGTCACCAGCTGGGTGCCGACCCCGTACGCGTCCACCGGTGCAGCCGCCAGCGAGGCGATGGCGTACTCGTCCAGGTCGGAGGTGACCACGATCCGGGTGCCCGTCGCGCCCAGCTCGTCCAGCTGCTGCCGCACCCGGTGCGCGACCAGCAGCAGGTCGCCGGAGTCGATGCGCACCGCGCCCAAGTCCGTCCCGGCGACCTCGACGGCCGTCCGTACGGCCTCCGCCACGTCGTACGTGTCCACGAGCAGGGTGGTCCCGCTGCCCAGCGAGGCCACCTGCGCGGTGAAGGCGTCCCGCTCGCTGTCGTGGACGAGGGTGAAGGCGTGCGCGCTGGTCCCGACCGTCGGGATCCCGTACCGGAAGCCGGCCGCGAGGTCGGAGGTGGAGGTGAAGCCGCCCACGTAGGCGGCCCGCGAGGCCGCGACCGCCGCCAGCTCGTGCGTCCGGCGCGCCCCCATCTCGATCAGCGGGCGGTCGCCGGCGGCCGAGGCCATCCGGGAGGCGGCCGCCGCGATCGCGGAGTCGTGGTTCAGGATCGAGAGGACCACGGTCTCCAGGAGCACGCACTCGGCGAAGCTGCCCTCGACCCGCAGGACCGGCGATCCGGGGAAGTAGACCTCCCCCTCCGGGTAGCCCCAGATGTCACCCGAGAAGCGGTACGACGCCAGCCAGTCCAGCGTCCGCATGTCGACGACGGCCCGCTCCCGCAGGAACTCCAGTACCGCGCCGTCGAACCGGAAGTTCTCCACGGCGTCCAGGACGCGCCCGGTACCGGCCACCACCCCGTAGCGCCGCCCCTCGGGCAGCCGCCGGGTGAAGACCTCGAAGACCGAGCGGCGTTCGGCGGTGCCGTTCGCCAGGGCGGCCTGCAGCATCGTCAGCTCGTAGTGATCCGTGAAGAGCGCCGTCGACGGTACGTCCACCGGCAGGCCCAGGTCCGCAGGGTTCATGTCACGGATGCTAGCGCACATCTCGTCAAAGTGACGAGATGTGGGGCCCCGTTTGTGCGACCGGCCCTCCGCAGTGGCAGCATGGGACGAGTGAGTGTTGCTCCTATTGAGATCGAACGCACCGAATCGGCCGAGGAGACCTACGCGGTCCCCGAACCCGACGTCCCGTGGGTGACCCTGGTGCACAACGACCCGGTCAACCTCATGAGCTACGTGACGTACGTGTTCCAGGCGTACTTCGGATACCCCAAGGACAAGGCGACCAGGCTGATGCTCGACGTCCACAACAAGGGCAGGGCGGTCGTCTCCAGCGGCACCCGCGAGGAGATGGAGCGCGACGTGCAGGCCATGCACGGCTACGGGCTCTGGGCGACCCTCTCGCAGGACCGCAACTGATGGGCGGCGTGTTCGAGCCCCTGAAGGGCGGCGGGGCCGCGGTGGCCCTGGACGAGATCGAGATCTCCATCCTGCGCTCGCTGGCCGTGCAGCTGCTGGAGCTGATCGGCCCCGGCGAGCCGGAGCCCGCCGCGGACGCCGACCCCCTCGCCGTGCTGTTCGCCTCCGACGGTCCCACCGAGCCCCCGTCGGACCCGGCGCTGGCCCGGCTCTTCCCCGACGCCTACGGGGCCCCCGGCGGCCCGGGCTCGGGGGAGGACCCCGAGGAGCTGCGGGCCCGCTCGGCGGAGTTCCGCCGCTTCACCGAGAACGACCTGCGCAGCCGCAAGCGGGAGGACGCGCTGGCCGTCGTGCGCAGCCTCGACTCCCTCGCCCCGGCCGGCGACGGCGCGGCCGTGCTGGAGCTGACCGGCGAGCTGCCGCTGCGCTGGCTCGGCGCGCTCAACGACCTCCGGCTGACCATCGCGGCCCGGCTCGACATCACCGAGGACGACGAGAGCGCGGTGCTGTTCCGGCTCCCGGACGACGACCCGCGCAAGCCGATGGTGATGGCGTACCTGTGGCTGGGCGGCCTCCAGGAGACGCTCATCGAGACCCTCTGAGGGGGTTCGTCCGCCCCGCGGGCGCCCCCGGGGCGCCCGGTGGACGTCAAGGGCAGGTGAGTGTTCGCTCAGCGGACGCTCAAATCCGGATAACGATCAGATCACCGCCATGCGGTGATCTGATGCATTTCCGCCGCCATGTCCTGATATTGCCGTGCCCTGCGCCACTTTTCCGCCCTTCTCCCGCCCGCGAGCACGTGATAGATCTTCACGACCGCCGACGGGACGCCACCCATGTCCCCCGGCCCGCTTGAACCGGCTGACCGCCGGCGTGCAACTCCATCCGTATCCGGGGGGATCGAGGAACCCGATCCGCAGCCGTTCGAGGCGCGGGTCGGCGTGGAGAAAGGCGCACCAGAACATGACCTCTGTGCAGGTCGAGCAGCACGACAGGACGCCCGGCGAGGGCGGTCAGGGCGAGGGCGACGGGGAGGGTTACCACCGGGCGCTCGGAGCCCGCCAGATCCAGATGATCGCGATCGGCGGAGCCATCGGCACCGGCCTCTTCCTGGGGGCCGGCAAGGCGATCTCCAAGGCCGGACCGAGCCTGATCCTGGCCTACGCCATCGCCGGACTCGTCATCTTCTTCATCATGCGGGCCCTGGGCGAACTGCTCATGTACCGGCCCGTCTCGGGCTCCTTCTCGGACTACGCCCGCGAGTTCCTGGGCCCGTTCTGGGGTTACGCGACCGGCTGGACCTACTGGCTGTTCTGGGTGGTCACCGGCATCACCGAGGTCACCGCCGCCGCGAAGTACATGTCGTACTGGACGAACGACAGCTTCCCGCAGTGGGCGTACGCGCTGATCTTCACCGTGATCCTCTACGCCGCCAACCTGATCTCCGTGAAGCTCTTCGGCGAGCTGGAGTTCTGGTTCTCCATGGTCAAGGTCACCGCCATCGTCGGCATGATCCTGATCTGCGCCGGCATCCTCACCATCGGCTTCTCCGACGCCGCCGCGACCGCCTCCGTCTCCAACCTGTGGAACGACCGCGGCTTCTTCCCCAACGGCATCGGCGAGACGCTGATGACCCTCCAGATCGTGATGTTCGCCTTCCTCGCGGTCGAGCTGGTCGGCGTCACCGCCGGCGAGTCCAAGGACCCCGCGAAGACCCTGCCCAAGGCCATCAACACCGTGCCGTGGCGCATCGCCGTCTTCTACGTCGGCGCGCTCATCATGATCATGTCGGTCATCCCGTGGTCCAACTTCAAGGCCGGCGAGAGCCCCTTCGTCCTCGCCTTCGAGAAGATGGGCCTCGGCATCGGCGCCGCGATCGTCAACTTCGTCGTGCTGACCGCCGCCCTCTCCTCCTGCAACTCGGGCATGTACTCCACCGGCCGCATGCTGCGCGACCTCGCGCTCAACGGCCAGGGCCCGAAGTTCTTCACCAAGCTCACCAAGAACGGCACCCCGCTCGCCGGCACCACCTTCTCCGCCGCGCTGATGCTGGTGGGCGTCTGGATCAACTACGTCGCCCCGGGCAAGGCCTTCGACTACGTCGTCTCCTTCGCCACCATCTCCGGCATGTGGGCCTGGATCATGATCCTGGTCTGCCAGATCCGCTACCGCGCCAAGGCCGACCGCGGCGAGCTGCCCAAGTCCGCCTTCCGCGCCCCCGGCGCCCCGTGGAGCAGCTGGTTCGCCCTGCTGTTCATCGGCATGGTCATCGTGATGATGGGCGTCGACAAGGACTCCCGCGTCTCGCTGTACTGCGCCCCGCTGTGGGGCCTGATCCTGGGCGTCTCGTACCTGGTCCTGAAGGCCCGCAACCCGCAGGGCGCCGCCTTCAACAAGGTCACCCGCTGACCGGCTGAACCCGGTTCCCGGCCGCCTGCCGCGGCCGGGAACCACGGCCCCGGGCCCGCGCCCAGGGCGCTGTGTCCACCATTCGGGCCCTCCTGTACCACTCCTCGGTACGGGAGGGCCCGTCTGCTTATCCTGTGGCTCATGCTGACCCTCACCCAGGCCCTGTACGACCAGATCGTCGAGCACGCCCGCAAGGACCACCCGGACGAGGCGTGCGGCGTCGTGGCCGGCCCGGCGGGCACCGGCCGCCCCGAGCGGTTCATCCCGATGCTCAACGCGGCCCGCTCGCCCACGTTCTACGAGTTCGACTCGAAGGATCTGCTCAAGCTCTACCGCGAGCTCGACGACCGGGACGAGGAGCCCGTGATCGTCTACCACTCGCACACCGCCACCGAGGCCTACCCCTCGCGCACGGACGTCACGTACGCGAACGAGCCCGGCGCGCACTACGTCCTCGTCTCCACGGCCGACCAGGACGGCCTCGGCGAGTTCCAGTTCCGCTCCTACCGGATCGTCGACGGCGTGATCACGGAGGAAGAAGTGCAGGTCGTGGCCGCCTACTGACCACTATGTGAGCAGCCAACGTCCACGATGCGGGATCACACTCCAAACACGGGACCGGGAATCGTTAACATGACCGCATGGTTTCCCACGACGTGAGCATCGAGACGCCCGGCAGGCTGCTGCTCGTGGCGCGGCTGCACGTCGACCTGTGCCGCCTCGCCAGCGCCATCTGTCCTGCCGCCTGAGCACCGGGCCCCTTCCGCGCGGGGGCCGCACCAACGCGCGCCCGCACACTTCTCCGCCCCCTTCACGACACTGGAGCCCGCCATGGCCATCGAGGTCCGCATCCCGACCATCCTCCGCACCTACACCGACGGCGAGAAGGCCGTGAACGGCGAGGGCGCCACCCTCTCCGAGCTGTTCGCGGACCTGGACACCCGCCACCAGGGCATCGAGGCGCGCATCGTGGAGGACGGCAAGCTGCGCCGCTTCGTGAACGTCTACCTCAACGACGAGGACGTCCGCTTCATCGACGGCATCTCCACCGCCCTCAAGGACGGCGACAGCGTCACCATCCTCCCGGCCGTGGCCGGCGGCTCGAAGTAATGCGCTACGACTCCCCGCTCGCGGCGGTCGGCAACACCCCGCTCGTGCGCCTGCCGCGGCTGTCCCCCTCGGAGGACGTCCGGATCTGGGCCAAGCTGGAGGACCGCAACCCGACCGGCTCGATCAAGGACCGCCCGGCGCTCCACATGGTCGAGCAGGCGGAGAAGGACGGCCGCCTGTACCCCGGCTGCACCATCCTGGAGCCCACTTCCGGCAACACGGGCATCTCGCTCGCGATGGCCGCGAAGCTCAAGGGCTACCGGATCGTGTGCGTGATGCCGGAGAACACCTCGCAGGAGCGCCGCGACCTTCTCGCGATGTGGGGAGCCGAGATCATCTCGTCGCCGGCCGCGGGCGGTTCGAACACCGCGGTGCGGGTGGCGAAGGAACTGGCGGAGCAGAACCCCTCCTGGGTGATGCTCTACCAGTACGGCAACCCGGACAACGCCGGCGCCCACTACGCCACCACCGGCCCGGAGATCCTCGCCGACCTCCCGTCCATCACCCACTTCGTGGCGGGCCTGGGCACGACCGGCACCCTCATGGGCGTCGGCCGCTACCTCCGCGAGAACGTGCCCGGAGTGAAGATCGTCGCCGCCGAGCCGCGCTACGACGACCTCGTCTACGGCCTGCGCAACCTCGACGAGGGCTTCGTCCCCGAGCTGTACGACGCCTCGGTGCTCACCACCCGCTTCTCGGTGGGCTCGGCCGACGCGGTGACCCGTACCCGTGAACTCCTCCAGCAGGAGGGCATCTTCGCGGGCGTCTCCACCGGAGCCGCGCTGCACGCGGCGATCGGCGTGGGCCGCAAGGCGGTCGCCGCCGGCGAGTCCGCCGACATCGTCTTCGTCGTGGCCGACGGCGGCTGGAAGTACCTGTCGACCGGCGTCTACACGGCGGCGACGACCGAAGAGGCCATCGAGGTCCTCCAGGGGCAGCTCTGGGCCTGAGGCCCGTACGCACGGCACGCACGGAACGCACCGGACGCCGCCGGACCCGCCGCACGCGGGTCCGGCGGCGTCGGCGTTCGACGGTTCACCCGTTCGGCCCCCTCGGGGTCGCCCGCCCCGCCCCGCGCGCGCACGCTCGGTACCGACCGGTTCCCCAGCAGCAGGAAGGTCGTCGACATGACCACCACCCCGGGCGGAAACACCCCCTCGGCGCCTGCCGGTGCACGTGGCCGGGGCCAAGGCTCCTCCAACGCGTGGGCCGGCGGGGGCGTCATCTTCGCCGGCGTCCTGATGGCCGTCGGCGGCGTCGTCAGCGTCCTCGAGGGCATCGCCGCCCTCGCCAAGGACGACGTCTACCTCCCCGTCGGCGACTACACCTTCAAGTTCAACCTCACCTCGTGGGGCGTGATCCACATCATCATCGGCGTGATCGTCTTCCTCGTCGGTGTCGCGATCCTCAAGGGCCTCCACTGGGGCCGCGTCGCCGGCGTGATCGTGGCCGCCGTCTCGGTCCTCGCGCACTTCCTCTGGCTGCCCTATCAGCCGCTGTGGGCACTCATCTCGATCGCCTTCGGCGTCTTCATCATCTGGGCCCTGTGCACCGACGACCGCACCGAGACGGTGGTCTGACCGCCGCGCCCCCGGCCGCCGCCGCGCACCGCCGCGCCCGTCGTACGCCGCCGGGCGCGGCGGTGCGCGGGCGGCCGGGTCAACCGCCGCCGCCCAGCAGCTCCGCGATCACCGCCGCATGGCTGTGGTCCGGGTCCTTGACCGCCGTCAGCAGGGTCAGCGGGCCCGCCGCCGCCAGCTCCCGCAGCCGGACCAGGTCCTCCCGCGCCCCGGGAGCCGCCAGCTCCGCCTCGTACCGCTGCCGGAACTCCTCGGGCGAGCCGCCCGCGTGGAACCACTTCCGCAGCTCCGTCGACGGCGTCACCGCCCGCGGCCACTCGTCCACCGCGGCCGCCTCCTTCGACAGCCCCCGCGGCCACAGCCGGTCCACCAGGACCCGTACGCCGTCCGCCGCAGGCTCGGGGGGATCGTAGACACGCCGCAGCCGGATCACTCCGCACCGCCTCCCAGCCCCTTGGCCTCGTCCCACAACACCGGGTCCAGTGTTCCCACCGGCGCGCGGAACTCCCACAGCGACACCTCCTCGGGCCGGTCCGCCTCCAGGAAACCGCCCCGCCCGTGCCACCCGGCCATCCCCGGCGGCAGCGGGATCACCCCGGGCCGCCGGTCGTCGTACTTCCCGGCGATCCACGCCACCCGCGCCCGCTGCTCCCGGTGCGCCCGTACCGCCAGCACCAGGCAGGTCCGGCCGTCCGCCAGCCGCCACAGCTCACCCGGCCGCACGCGCGGCGGCGGCGCCGACCCGTGGGGCGGGGGCGCCACCGCCACAGCCGTGGCCCGCCGGGGGAGCAGCACCACCACCGCCACGGCGACCGCCGCCAGTACGGCGGGCCACCACGACGTGTCCATAT
Organism: Streptomyces sp. NPDC040718; assembly: GCF_055593565.1. NCBI lineage: Bacteria > Bacillati > Actinomycetota > Actinomycetes > Kitasatosporales > Streptomycetaceae > Streptomyces > Streptomyces sp. NPDC040718. Next base: position 131,306 of record NZ_JBVIXO010000009.1, read on the forward strand.
TCCGACCGTAGCCGCGCACACGGCCCCCGGCGCGGCAACGCCCGTGCCCCCCGTCGCTCCCCTGGGTGACAGCACAGGTGATTCCCCCCACAACGGCCCGCCGCGGAGGAGCGACCGGAGGTTTCGCGCCTTACGCTCGACCCACGCACGGCCCGCATTCCGTCCACGGACCGTCCCCGGAGGTTCACGCTCCATGAAGCTCACCGTCGTCGGCTGTTCGGGGTCCTTCCCGGCCGCGGATTCGGCATGTTCGAGCTATCTCGTCGAGGCCGACGGCTTCCGGCTGCTCCTCGACATGGGCAACGGCTCCCTCGGTGCGCTCCAGCGCCACTGCGGTCTCTACGACCTCGACGCGATCTTCCTGAGCCACCTGCACGCCGACCACTGCATCGACATGTGCGCGTACTTCGTCGCCCGCTACTACCGGCACGAGGGCGGCCGCTGCGGAACCATCCCCGTCTACGGTCCCGAGGGCACCGAGCAGCGCCTGACCACGGCGTACGAGGACGTCCCGGACGAGCGCTCGATGAGCGAGGTCTTCGACTTCCGGACCCTGAAGTCCGCCGTGTTCGAGATCGGCCCGTTCACCGTCCGCACGGAGAAGGTCTGCCACCCCGTCGAGTCGTACGGCATCCGCGTCGAGCACGGCGGGCGCGTGCTCGCGTACTCCGGCGACACCGGGGTCTGCCCCGAGCTGGGGATGCTGGCGGAGGGCGCCGACCTGTTCCTGTGCGAGGCCTCCTTCACGCACGGCAAGGAGGACATCCCGGACCTCCACCTCAACGGCCGCGAGGCGGGCGAGTACGCGCGCGACGGCCGGGTCGGCCGGCTGGTGCTGACGCACATCCCGCCGTGGACGGACGCCGCGCAGAACCTGGCGGACGCCCGCGCGGTCTACGACGGCCGGGTCGACCTCGCGCACGCGGGAGCCGTGTACGAGGTCTGACATTGCGGGTTCCCTCGGGCACGACGACGGAGCCCCCGCCCTCCCTTCCGGGAGAGCGGGGGCTCCGTCGCGTGGTTGCCGCCTACGAAACTGCGGGGCCGGCGGACCGGCGGGGTGCTACTTGGCCTCGGCCTTCGCCAGCTCGGCGAGCTCCTCGTCGGACTCGCGGCCCGGGGTGGGGAGGTTCCACTTGATGATCGCGAAGCGGAAGATCGCGTAGTAGACGGCCGCGAAGCACAGGCCCACCAGGACGAGCATCCACGGCTTGGTCGCGATGCCGAGGTTGAGGAAGAAGTCGATCGCGCCGGCGGAGAAGCCGAAGCCGTCCTTCATGCCGAGCGCCCAGGTCAGGGCCATGGACACACCGGTCAGGACCGCGTGGACCGCGTACAGCACCGGGGCGATGAACATGAAGGTGAACTCGATCGGCTCGGTGACACCGGTGACGAACGCGGTGAGCGCGAGGGAGAACATCATGCCGCCGACGACCTTGCGGCGCTCGGGGCGGGCGCAGTGGACGATCGCGAGGCAGGCCGCCGGGAGGGCGAACATCATGATCGGGAAGAAGCCGGTCATGAACTGTCCGGCGCTCGGGTCGCCGGCGAGGAAGCGGCCGATGTCGCCGCTCTTGCCGTTGTACTCGCCCGCCTGGAACCACGGGAAGGAGTTCAGCAGGTGGTGCATGCCGACCGGGATCAGCGCGCGGTTGGCGACACCGAAGATGCCCGCGCCGACGGCGCCGGAGCCGACCAGCCACTCACCGAAGCCGTGGATGCCCTTGCCGAGCACCGGCCAGATCAGACCGAAGACGATGCCGATGAACAGACCCGCGAAGGCGGAGAGGATCGGGACCAGGCGGCGGCCGCCGAAGAAGCCCGCCCAGTCCGGCAGCTTGGTCCGGTAGAACTTCTGGTAGAGCAGCGCGACGACGATGCCCATCACGACACCGCCGAGGACCTTGGCGTCCACGGGCGCCTCGACCATGGCGATCTTGCCGTCGACCACCTTGGCGACCTTGGGCAGGCTCGGGTCGGTGAAGGTGGCGAGCACCTTCTGGAAGACCAGGTAACCGGTGACGGCGGCCAGGGCCGTCGAGCCGTCGGACTTCTTGGCGAAGCCGATCGCGATGCCGACGGCGAACAGCAGCGCCATGTTGCCGATGATCGCGTCACCACCGGCCGCCATGTAGGTGGCGATCTTGTTGATGAAGTCCGGCAGCGACGCCTTGCCGAGCATGTCGTCCTGGCCGAGGCGGATGAGCAGAGCGCCGGCGGGCAGCACGGCAACGGGGAGCATGAGGCTCCGGCCGATGCGCTGCATGACGGCCATCACGCCAGCGCCCTTCTTCTTCTCCGCAGCGGTCGCTGTGGACATGGGTTCCTCCAGAGGACAAGGCGCTGCCTGGGGACATGGGAAAATGGGGGTGGCGGCGTCTCGGAAAAGGGGGACCACTGGCTGCTCGGCAGCTGCATGGTCTACACCATTAGGTGGTGTAGACCAGTTGTAGCACGGTCGGGGTTAGATAAGGAACCTTCGATTTTGTGTGGCCTACGCCACAGGACGAAGGGCCTCCGGATCGCTGGATCCGAAGGCCCTGACCTTGCGCGACAAGGGGCGCTACGCCTTGGTGTTCTCCACCTGCATCGCGGCGATCTCCTCGTCCGACTCCCGCCCCGGCGTCGGGATGTTCCACCTGGTGATCGCGAAACGGAACACCGCGTAGTAGACGACCGCGAACCCCAGCCCGATCGGGATGATCAGCCACGGCTTGGTCGCCAGCCCCCAGTTGATGACGTAGTCGATCAGACCCGCCGAGAAACTGAACCCGTCGTGCACCCCCAGCGCCCACGTCACCGCCATCGACACGCCCGTCAGCACCGCGTGGATCACGTACAGCGTCGGCGCCACGAAGAGGAACGAGTACTCCAGCGGTTCCGTGATCCCCGTGACGAACGAGGTCAGGCCCACCGACAGCATCAGCCCGCCCACCTCCTTGCGCCGCTGGGGCTTCGCACAGTGCGTGATCGCCAGCGCCGCCGCCGGCAGGGCGAACATCATGATGGGGAAGAACCCGGAGAGGAACAGTCCCGCGTTCGGGTCGCCCGCCAGGAACATGTTGATGTCACCGTGCACCGTCACCCCGTCCGGCTTGGTGTAGCTGCCGAACTGGAACCACACCGGCACGTTCAGGAACTGGTGCAGACCGATCACCAGCAGCGCCCGGTTCGCGACGCCGAAGATGCCGGCACCCCAGGCACCCAGCCCCACCAGCCAGTCCGAGAAGCTCTCCAGCGCGTCACCGACCGGGGGCCAGACCCACAGGCACAGCGCCGCGAACGCGATCGCCACGAACGACATGATGATCGGCACCAGCCGCCGCCCGTTGAAGAAGCCCAGCCAGTCCACCAGCTTCACCCGGTGGTAGCGCTGCCAGAACCACGCCGCCAGCAACCCCATCACGATGCCGCCGAACACCCCCGGGTTCTGGTAGGCGTACCCGGCGAACGTGTCCGTCGGAGTCAGGCAGCCGCCCCCGACGTCCTTCGTCCCCGACGGACACGGCTTCGGGAACGCGTGCAGCACCCCCCGGTACACGAGGAACCCCGCCACCGCGGCCAGCGCCGTCGAACCGTCCGCCTTCTTCGCCATGCCGATCGCGACGCCCACGCAGAACAGCAGCGGCAGGCCGAGGTCCGCGTCCAGCAGCGCCCCGCCCGCGCCGGCCATCACCTTCGCGACCGCACTCCAGTCCAGACCGTCCTTGCCGAACACGTCCGGCTGCCCGAGCCGGTTCAGGATGCCCGCCGCCGGCAGCACCGCGATCGGCAGCTGGAGACTGCGCCCCATCTTCTGCAACGCCTGGAACAGCCCGTTCCACCACTGCCTGCGCGGCACCTCCGCTGCGCTGCTCGCGCTCATCCGCGTCCTCCTCGGCCGGCCCGTTTTTGGCAGTCGCAGTACGTGCGGCACACTGGTGTAGACCAGTTGTGGGCAGGCTGCTGCTGATCGTCATCCTTCGGCAGGGGCCGGGCTCGCGCTCGCGCAGATAGGCCAACCGTGAGCGACGTGAGCTACCGTGACAAAGCGGACGCAGCGGGTAGCCGGGCACGGCCGCAGAGACCCGTTCTTCGAACCACTCAGGGAGAAACACATGGCCACCAAGGCTGAGAAGATCGTCGCCGGGCTCGGCGGCATCGACAACATCGAAGAGGTCGAGGGCTGCATCACCCGCCTGCGCACCGAGGTCGCCGACCCCTCCCTCGTCGACGAAGCCGCCCTCAAGGCCGCCGGCGCCCACGGCGTCGTCAAGATGGGCACCGCCATCCAGGTCGTCATCGGCACCGACGCCGACCCGATCGCCGGCGAGATCGAAGACATGATGTGAGCTGAGCCCCGGGCTCGGCAGGCAGTACGAGGACCCCGTACCGGGCACACCGGACGGGGTCCACGCGTACCCCCGCACCGACTAGGCTCACAGCCATGTCTCGCATCGACGGCCGCACGCCCGAACAGCTCCGCCCGGTCACCATCGAACGCGGATGGAGCAAGCACGCCGAGGGCTCCGTCCTCATCTCCTTCGGAGACACCAAGGTCTTCTGCACCGCCTCCTTCACCGAAGGCGTCCCGCGCTGGCGCAAGGGCAGCGGCGAAGGCTGGGTCACCTCCGAATACTCGATGCTGCCCCGCTCCACCAACACCCGCGGCGACCGCGAATCCGTCCGCGGCAAGATCGGCGGCCGCACCCACGAGATCTCCCGCCTCATCGGCCGCTCGCTGCGCGCCGTCATCGACTACAAGGCCCTCGGCGAGAACACCATCGTCCTGGACTGCGACGTCCTCCAGGCCGACGGCGGCACCCGCACCGCCGCCATCACCGGCGCCTACGTCGCCCTCGCCGACGCCGTCGCCTGGGGCCAGCAGAAGAAGCTCATCAAGGCCGGCCGCAAGCCCCTCACCGGCACCGTCGCCGCCGTCAGCGTCGGCATCGTCGACGGCGTCCCGCTCCTCGACCTCTGCTACGAGGAGGACGTCCGCGCGGAGACCGACATGAACGTCGTCTGCACCGGCGACGGCCGTTTCGTCGAGGTCCAGGGCACCGCCGAGGGCGAGCCCTTCGACCGCAAGGAACTCAACGCCCTCCTCGACCTCGCCGCCGGCGGCTGCGCCGACCTGGAAGCCCTCCAGCTCGGCGCCCTGGACCTCCAGGTCCCGTAGGGCTCTCCGGCAACCGTTGGGCGCGGGCGCGCGTCTACTCGGATACGGGCGCACGGTGTCACCACCGTGCGCCCGTCCACGCATCCGAGCTTGGGGGGACCCGAATGAAGCCGAAACTCCGCATCGCCGCCGTGGCCCTGGCGGCCGCCCTCACCGTCCCGGCGCTGACCGCCTGCGACGCCATCTCCACGGCCATGGACTGCGCCAACACCGCCGTCGCCATAGCGGACAGCGTGGGCGACCTCCAGCAGGCCGTGTCCAACGCGGGCAACAGCATCCAGGACACCCAGAACGCGCTCGACCAGATCGACACCAACCTCAAGAAGATCAAGGACACGACGGGCAACGCCGACCTCGGCAAGGCCGTCGACTCCATGAGCACGGCCGTCAAGAACGTCCGCACCGCCGTCGACAACGGCGACACCACCCCCGACGTCAAGCCGGTCGCCGACGCCGCCGCGGAGATCTCCAAGGTCTGCACCCCGGGATAATGGGGAGCATGACCCGCCTGATCCTCGCGACCCGCAACGCGGGCAAAGTCACCGAGCTCCGCGCCATCCTGTCCGCCGCCGGCCTGCCGCACGAACTGGTCGGCGCGGACGCGTACCCCGAGATCCCCGACGTCAAGGAAACCGGCGTCACCTTCGCCGAGAACGCCCTCCTGAAGGCCCACGCCCTCGCGCAGGCCACCGGCCACCCCGCCATCGCGGACGACTCCGGCCTGTGCGTCGACGTCCTGAACGGCGCCCCCGGCATCTTCTCCGCCCGCTGGGCCGGCGCCCACGGCGACGACCGTGCCAACCTGGACCTCCTGCTGGCCCAGCTGGGCGACATCGCCGACGAGCACCGCGGCGCCCACTTCTTCTGCGCGGCCGCCCTGGCCCTCCCGGACGGCACCGAACGCGTCGTCGAGGGCCGCCTCCTGGGCACCCTCCGCCACACCCCGGCGGGCGGCGGCGGCTTCGGCTACGACCCGATCCTCCAGCCCCTGGGTGAGACCCGCACCTGCGCGGAACTGACGGCGGACGAGAAGAACGCCATCTCCCACCGCGGCCAGGCCTTCCGCGGCCTGATCCCGGTTTTGCGGGAACTGCTGGGCTGAACGGCAGAGGCCTGACCTCCCGAAAGACGGGAGGTCAGGCCTCATCTGCTTGGTACGCCCGATCGGATTCGAACCGACATACACGACCACCTAAAGATCGCCGCTCAACCAGATGGCGTACGGGCGCAAGCCAAGAACACTCTACTGCGGAGCGCGCTGTACGGGGAGCTGTTTCCGGTGGTCTAGGAGGTGCGTCGGCCGCCCCTGCACCAGGTGCTGGTGACCGCATGGCAGTTCGGGCACAACAGTCGCAGGTTCTCGCGGCGGTCATCGCTCCAGTCACCGTTGATGTGGTCCACCTCCAAGGTCATGGGGTTCCCCAGCCAGGCGGGAGGAGTCCCGCACATGTCGCAGCGGTCCTCGACGCCGATCTCGTGCAGTGCGCGCCGCAAGACCTTGGTGCGGGTGCGTCGCTTTCCATCGTGCCGGACGAGGACCTGCTCGGCCGGCTGTGCAGTGCTGCGACCCCGCTTGCCACGCTGGTGGGCCTGCCCGAGGAAGGGCGCCGTGGACAGGCCGTCTTCGCAGATCCACTCCTTGAGGGCCGCGTTCAGGCTGCCGTTGGAGGGCAGACCGAGGTGGCGCAGGGTCTGGGCGAGCGATCGCGAGGCGGCGACGGCCTCGCGCAGGGCATCGGCATCGGGCTTGGTGCGCCGTGTGTAATCGCGGCGTCGGCGCTTGAGGTGCGCCGTGTCGATGCCGTACTCGTGGAACCGCTTCAAGAGGTATCGATCGAGTTGGTCGTAGGGCTTGGTGCCGAGGTGGGCGATGACCTCGTCCATGTCCCCGCACATCGCGGCGGCCTCTGCCAGGACGTCCCTCGTGTAACGGCTGACGGAGCTCATCGGCGGCTCTTCGCTCGACCGCGATAGGTGTCCGTGGTGGAGTGACAGTTGGGGCAGAGGAGCCGGAGGTTGGCCGGCTCGTTGTTGCGCCAGTCGCCGTCGATGTGATCGACCTCCAAGGGCGGTGCGTAGCCCTGCCAGATCGGGTCGATGCCGCACATGCCGCACTTCTCCTCGACGCCCAGTGACGTGAGTGCGCGTTTGAGGTGTCCGCTCTGTGCGCGGCGGGCGTGCGGCTCGTCCTGTTGGGCGAGGATCGATTCCGCAGTCCGCCGGGCCTTGGGACGGCCGGCCGGGGAAGGGAGCCTGAAGTGCGAGGTGTCGATTCCGAAGCCCTTCACCTTGCGGCTGATGTGCGTGTGGTGGCCGCCCACGACATCGAGGCCGAGACGTCGGAGGACCTCGCACATGGTGGTCGAGGCGGCGACGGCTTCTGCGAGTACCTCCTTCGTCCACTTCACCCCCTCTCGCTCGAAGTGTGAGACGGTCACGCCCAACTTCCGCATGCGGTCCAGCAGGTAGCGCCGTGACGGGCTTTTCGGGTCCACCCCCAGCCTTTCCAGCGCCTCCGTCAGCGTGCGCGATGCGCCCGCTGCCTCTGCCAGGCGTTCCTTCGTGTATGGACTGACCGGCATCGCGCCCCCCGTTTCCGGCCCCGCGTCCGCGCGGCCCCGTACGGGTTAACCGATCAGCATCACGGGAGGTTACGTGCGATAAACGGAAAGTCCCGCACCACTTCTGGTGCGGGACTCTCAGGGGTGCGGGGCCGGACGGGGTCAGATGCCCAGGTCCTTGATGATCTTCGCAACGTGACCGGTGGCCTTGACGTTGTAGAAGGCGTGCTCGACCTTGCCCTCCCCGTCCACGACCACCGTGGAGCGGATGACCCCGGTGACCGTCTTGCCGTACAGCTTCTTCTCGCCGAAGGCGCCGTACGCCGTCAGGGTCTCCTTCTCCGGGTCCCCGACCAGGGTGACCTTCAGGTGCTCCTGCTCGCGGAACTTCGCGAGCTTCTCCGGCTTGTCCGGGGAGACGCCGATGACGTCGTAGCCGGCCGTGGCCAGGGCATCCAGGTTGTCCGTGAAGTCGCAGGCCTGCTTGGTGCAGCCCGGCGTCAGGGCCGCCGGGTAGAAGTACACGATCACCTTGCGGCCCTTGTGGTCGGCCAGCGAGACCTCGTTGCCGTCCGCGTCGGGCAGGGTGAAGGCGGGGGCGATGTCGCCCGGCTGGAGTCGCTCGCTCATGTCAGTGCTCTCCTCGGGAGGGGATCGGTACGGCATGAGCCTAAGCTGACTTAGCTGACAGACTGTCCATGACGGATCAAGCCCACAGACGACGAAACGACGACGGAGGCAGCGCGGTGCCGGAAGCCAGGACCCCCGCACAGATCGAGGCGGACATCGTCCGCCGCCGCGAGCAGCTCGCCGAGACGCTCGACGAGATCGGCGTGCGCATGCACCCGCAGACGATCATCGGGGACGCGAAGGCCCGGGTCGCCTCGGCGGTGGACCACACCGCCGGCCGCGCCTTCGTCGCCGTGAACCGGCTCGTCACCGACGTGAAGGACGGTCTGCGCCACGAGGACGGCGCCCCGCGCTTCGAGCGGATCGTGCCGGTCGCGCTCCTCGCGGTCGGCGTGGTGGGGCTGCTCGTGGCCTCCGCGCGCCGCAAGCGGTGACCAGGGCTTTGACGACCCTCCGGCTTACAGGGCGGGCGGCGGCAGGTAGGTTCGGGTCGTGAGCGAGAACACCACCCACGACAAGCTGCCCATCCGCATGCTCCACGACCGCGTGCTCGTGAAGTCCGACACGCCCGAGGGAGAGCGGCGCTCCGGCGGCGGCATCCTGATCCCGGCGACCGCCGCGGTGGGCAAGCGGCTCGCCTGGGCCGAGGTGGTCGCGGTCGGGCAGAACGTGCGCAGCGTCGAGCCCGGCGACCGCGTGCTGTACGACCCCGAGGACCGTGCCGAGGTAGAGGTGCGCGGGGCGACGTACGTGCTGATGCGCGAGCGGGACCTGCACGCCGTGGCCGCGGAGCGGCTGGAGGGGTCCAAGGACTCCACCGGGCTGTACCTCTGAACCTCTGGGATTCGGATCCGCGGAAGGGCCGGTGACCGTCGTCACCGGCCCTTCCGCGTGCCCTTTGCTACGGTGGGGCGGAACCCCCGACGAGACGCGCCGTACCGGGTAGCAGGACGCAAAGACGACGCACCCCCGTTTCCGTCTCGTCCCGGAGGTGCCTGTCATGGCCTGGGTTCTTCTTCTCGTCGCAGGTCTGCTCGAGGTCGGCTGGTCGATCGGCATGAAGTTCACGGAGGGCTTCACCCGGCTCTGGCCGTCCGTGTTCACCGGTGCCGGCATCGTCGCCAGCATGGTGCTGCTGTCGTACGCGGCCAAGACCCTGCCCATCGGTACGGCGTACGGCGTGTGGGTGGGCATCGGCGCGGCCGGGGCGGCCGTGCTCGGGATGGCGGTGCTGGGGGAGCCCGTCACCGCCGCCCGGATCTTCTTCATCTGTCTGCTGCTGGTCGCGGTGGTGGGGCTGAAGGCCACCTCCGGGCACTGATCGACGGGGTCATTCGAGGAAGTGCGCCGGCGGGCGACGGCGGCCCTGGGTGGCGCCGCCGTCCGTCTGGCCGCCGGTGGTCTCGCCTCCGTTGGTCTGGCCGCCCGTCGTCTCGCCTCCGGTGGTCTGGCCGCCGTTCGTCTGGCCCCCGGTGGTCTGGCCGCCGTTCGTTTCGCCGCCCGTGGTCTGGCCTCCGTTGGTCTGGCCGCCCGTCGTCTCGCCCCCGTCGGTCTGGCCCCCGTTGGTCTGGCCGCCGTTCGGCGGGGTCGGCGGGGTGGGCGGTCCCGGCGGGGTGGGCCGGTCGGGGCGCTGCCACGGCGGGCGGCTGCCCTCGGGCTGCTGCGGGGTGGTGGGCTGGACCGGCGGGGGCGGCGGGAGCTGGGCCGCGCCGGGCTGGAGTTCCAGGTCGAAGTCCTCCGGGTCCGTGGCCTCCAGGGCCGTCTTCGTGTAGGCCGCCCAGATCCTGGCGGGGTAGCCGCCGCCGCCGAGGCGGGCCTCGCCGAGCGCCCCGTACAGGGACTGGAGGGTGCCGGTGTCGGGGTCCTGGCCCATCACCGAGACCACCGTGACGAGGTCGGGGGTGTACGCCGCGAACCAGGCGGCGCGGTCCAGTTCGGCGGTGCCCGTCTTGCCGGCGGCGGGGTGGCCGGCGGCCAGGGCCTCGGTACCGGTGCCGTTGTCGACGACGCTGACCAGCATGGACGTGGTGGTGTCGGCGGCCTCGCGGGGGACGGCCTGGCGCGGGGTGCGGTCGGGGAGGTGGACGTCGTCGCCGTCCTTGGAGATCTTCTCCAGGAAGGTGTACGGGGTGTAGCGGCCGTGGTCGGCGAGGGTGGCGTAGGCCTGGGTCATGTCCACGACGCTGGCCTGCATGGTGCCGAGGGCCATGGCGGGGCCGACGACGAAGTTCGGGGTGTTCTCGGGGATGCCGAGGTCGACGGCGGTGCGCTTGACCTTCTCGGTGCCGACGTCGACGACCATCTGGGCGAAGACGGTGTTGACGGAGAGGTCGGTGGCGGTGTTGACGGTGATGTCCCCGTACGACTGCTGGCCCTCGTTCTCCGGGGCGTAGGGGATCCGGGTGCCGACGACGCGGCGCTTGTTGTCGCCGTTGTAGATGGTGTTCGGGGTGATCCGGCGGCCGTCCTGGGTGCGGGAGTCGTTCTGGACGGCGGAGGCGAAGACGAACGGCTTGAAGGTGGAGGCGACCTGGTAGTCGTGCCGGGTCGCGTTGTTGACGTACTGCTTGGTGTAGTCGATGCCGCCGTAGAGGGCGACGACCTTGCCGGTGGCCGGGTCGATGGAGGCGCCGCCGGCCCGCACCACGCGGTCCGCCGGGCGGGCCTGGGGGTCGAGCTTGTCCATCAGCTGCTTCTGGACGGCGTCGACGAAGGCGGTCTGGCGGCGCTTGTCGATGGTGGTGGTGATCCGGTAGCCGCCTTCGGCGAGGGTCTTGTCGTCGAGGATCTTGTGTTCGGCGATGTAGTCCTTGACGGCTTCGACGAGGTAGCCGCGCTGCCCGGACAGTCCGGCGGCCGCGCGGACCTTGCCGGGCTCGGGGAACTGCGCGGCGGCGCGCTCCCCGGGCGTCATCCACTTCTTCTTGACCATGCCGTCGAGGACGTAGTTCCAGCGGGCGACGGCGCGGTCGCGGCTCTGGGGGTGGGAGACGACGTCGAAGGCGCTGGGGGAGTTGAGGAGGGTGGCGAGGTAGGCGCCCTCGGCGGTGGTCAGCTTGTTGACGTCCTTGCCGTAGTAGGCCTGGGAGGCGGCCTGGATGCCGTAGGCGTTGCGGCCGAAGTAACTGGTGTTCAGGTACCCCTCCAGGATGTAGTCCTTCGACTTCTCGCGACCGAGTTTGATCGCGATGAAGAACTCCTTGACCTTCCGTTTGATCGTCTGCTCCTGGCCCAGGTAGTAGTTCTTGACGTACTGCTGGGTGATGGTCGAACCGGACTGGGTGCCCTTGCCGGTCGCCGTGTTCCAGGCGGCGCGGACCATCGCCTTGGGGTCCACCGCCCGTTCGGAGTAGAAGTCCCGGTCCTCGGCGGCCAGTACGGCTTCCTGGACGCCCCGGGGGACCTGCGACAGCGGGACGTTGACGCGGTTGACCTCGCCGTCGCGGGCGAGCTGGGAGCCGTCGGCGTAGAGGTACACGTTGGACTGGGCGGTGGCGGCTGCGTTGGCCGGCGGGATGTCGACCAGCAGGTAGCCGGCGACGAGCGCGCCGCCGATCAGCAGGGCGACCGTCAGGAGGGTGCCGACGACCATGCGCCAGGTGGGCAGGAAGCGGCGCCACCCGGTGCGCCGGGGTCTGGGCCCGGCGTTGGGGCCCTTGCCCTTGCCGCCCTCGGTCCTGGCGGGGGGCTGGTTCGGGGTGTCCGGGTCACGAGGGGTCCAGCCCGGTGGTGGTGACTGGTCGCTCATCGCCGGGGCTCCTCGGGGCCGTCTGAAATATCCACATCCGTACCTCATGGTGTCTACCCGATGGCCGGTGATTTGGCTCCGGACGGGCATAAAACGGTCGCGTGGCTCGCCCCTCCGCACTAAGCTCGCGCGCTTTGGCCGACGTAGGCCCGATGGCCCTGGCCGACCTGGGAACGACGTGGGAAACGGAGGGATGCGGTGCGTCTGTACATGGCCGTCGCGGCCGGCGGATTCCGGCGCTACGCGACGTACGGGACGGCGACGGCCGCCGGGGTGTTCACCAACACCGTCTTCGGCTTCATCGTCGCGTACACGTACGTCGCCCTGTGGGACGAGCGCCCCCACCTCGGCGGTTACGACCAGGCCCAGGCCCTCACCTTCGTCTGGGTCAGCCAGTCCCTGCTCGCCGCCGGCTCGCTCATCGGCGGAGGCTTCCAGGAGGAGCTCCAGGAGCGCATCCGTACGGGCGACATCGCCGTCGACCTGTACCGCCCGGCCGACCTCCAGGCGTGGTGGCTCGCGGCCGACCTCGGCCGGGCGGGCTTCCAGCTGCTGGGGCGCGGGGTGCTGCCCCTGGTTGCCGGGGCCTGCGCCTTCACCCTCGCGCTGCCCTCCGATCCGCTGCGCTGGCTGCTGTTCCTGGTGTCGGTCTGCCTCGGGCTGGTCGTCGGGTTCGGGGTGCGGTACCTGCTGGGGCTGGCGGCGTTCTGGCTGCTGGACGGCGCCGGCGTCAACCTGATGGCCACCGTCGTGACCGTCTTCTGCTCCGGCATGCTGCTGCCGCTGACCGTCTTCCCGGGCGGCCTCGGCGAGCTGGTGCGGCTGCTGCCGTGGGCGGCGATGCTCCAGGTCCCGCTGGACGTGCTGCTCGGCACCCACACCGGGGCCGGGGGAGCCGTACGGGCGCTGGCCTTCCAGGCCGCGTGGGCGCTGGCCCTGCTGGGCGCGGGGCGATTGGTCCAGTCGGCGGCGACGCGGAAGGTGGTGGTCCAGGGTGGCTGAGGCGACGACGGCGGGCCGGGGGGCGGGGGACGGCTCGCGGGCGGTGGGGGAGGGTTCGCGGGCGGTGGGGGAGGGTTCGCGGGCGGTGGGGGACGCGCGGGAGGGTTCACGGGAGGCGTGGGATGCGCGGGAAGCGCGAGGGGTGGGGGAGGCGCGGGAGGAGGGGCCCGGCGGACGGCTCCGGGAAGGGCTGCGCGGCTACGGGCTGATCGCGGGGATGTGGACCCGCTCGACGATGACGTACCGCATGTCGTTCCTGCTGGCCACCTTCGGGAACGCGGCGATCACGGCCCTCGACTTCGTCGCGATCGCCGTCATGTTCTCCCACGTGGACGCCCTGGGCGGCTTCGGCCTGCCCGAGATCGCCCTGCTGTACGGGGCCTGCTCGGCCTCCCTGGGCCTCGCCGACCTGCTCCTCGGCAACACCGACCGGGTCGGCGCCCGGGTCCGCGACGGCTCCCTCGACACCATGCTGGTGCGCCCCGTACCGCTGCTCGCCCAGGTCGCCGCGGACCGGTTCGCGCTGCGCCGACTGGGGCGGATCGCGCAGGGGCTGGGGGTGCTGGGCTGGGCGGTCTCGGTGCTGGACGTGCACTGGACCCCGGGGAAGGTGCTGCTGGTACCCGTCATGGTGGTGGCCGGGGCGGGGATCTTCGGCGGGGTGCTGGTGGCAGGCGCGGCCTTCCAGTTCCTCGCCGGCGACGCGGCGGAGGTGCAGAACTCCTTCACGTACGGGGGCTGCACCATGCTCCAGTACCCGCCGACGGTGTTCGCGAAGGAGCTGCTGCGCGGGGTGACCTTCGTCGTCCCGCTGGCCTTCGTCAACTGGCTGCCCGCGCTGTACGTGCTGGGCCGGCCCGATCCGCTGGGGCTGCCGGGGTGGGTGGCGTTCCTGAGCCCGCTGGTGGCCTTCGCGGTGTTCCTGCCCGCGTCGCTGGCGTGGCGCGCGGGTGTGCGTTCGTACCGGAGTACGGGGAGCTGACAGTGCCGGATGCGCTCATTTCTTTGGACGGGGTCGAGAAGGTCTTCGACGTGCGGCGACGGGTGGGCCTGATGCGCCGGGAGAAACGGCAGGTCAGGGCCGTGGACGGGATCAGCTTCGAGGTGGCGCGCGGCGAGGTGGTCGGCTACATCGGGCCCAACGGGGCCGGGAAGTCCACCACCATCAAGATGCTGACCGGCATCCTCACCCCGAGCGGCGGCCGGGTGCGCGTCGCGGGCATCGACCCGGCGCGGGAACGGATGCGGCTCGCGCACCGGATCGGGGTGGTGTTCGGGCAGCGCACGACGCTGTGGTGGGACCTGCCGCTGAAGGACTCGTACTGGCTGATGCGCAGGATGTACCGGATCCCGGCCGCGCGCTTCGCGGAGAACCTGGAGAGGTGCGTCGAACGGCTGGACCTGGGCGAGCTGCTCGACGTACCCGTACGGCAGCTGTCGCTGGGGCAGCGGATGCGCGGGGACATCGCGGCGGCACTGCTGCACGATCCGGAGGTGCTCTACCTGGACGAGCCGACGATCGGGCTGGACGTGGTGAGCAAGGCGAAGGTACGGGGCTTCCTGCGGCAGTTGAACGAGGAACTCGGGACGACGGTGCTGCTCACCACCCACGACCTCCAGGACATCGAGCAGCTGTGCGAGCGGGTGATGGTGATCGACCACGGCCGGCTGGTGTACGACGGGGCGCTCGGCGGACTGCACGCCCTGGGGGAGGGCAGCGAGCGGACGCTGGTGGTCGACCTGGAGCGGGAGCTCCCGCCGGTGGAGGTGGCGGGGGCCCGGGTGGTGCGGGTGGAGGGTCCGCGGCAGTGGCTGGCGTTCCCGGCGGGGGAGTCGGCGGCGCCGCTGGTGGCGGCGGTGGCGGCCCGGTACCCGCTGCTGGACCTGTCGGTGCGGGACCCGGACATCGAGGACGTGATCGCGCGGATGTACGCGGGGAGGGGGTGAGGGGTGGGGGTGAGGGGTGGCGGTTTGAGGTAGGGGTTTGAGGTAGGGGGGAAATCAGGGTCGGGGCCGGGGTGGTGGGCGCCGTCTCTGCATAGGGTGGGCCACATGAGTGACGAGCGGCCGGAGAAGCCGTTGCCGGAGAAGACCGCTTTGGAGAAGACCTCTCTGGAGAAGGCCGCGGCCGAGCCGCCCGCGCTGAGGGCTTCGGACGCCGACCGCGAGCGGGTCGTGGACCGGCTGCGCGACGCCGTCGCCGAGGGGCGCCTCGACATGGACGAGTTCGAAGAGCGGCTGGATGCGGCGTACAAGTCCCGTACGTACGCGGAGCTGGAACCCCTGACCCGCGACCTGCCGGCGACCGGGTCCTCTCCCTCTCCCGTTCCCTCTGCTCAGGCTCCCTCCTCCTCCTCCTGGCCGGAGCGGATCGGCGGTACGGGGACCTCCGCCACGGCCGTGGCCGTCATGTCGGGCTTCCAGCGCAAGGGCCGCTGGACCGTGCCCGCCCGCTTCAACGCCGTGGCGATCTGGGGCGGCGGCGAGCTGGACCTGCGCGAGGCGGACTTCGCGGAGCGCGAGGTCGTCATCACCTGCGTCGCCGTCATGGGCGGCATCGAGATCACCGTCCCGCCGGGCGTCGAGGTCGACGTGCGCGGCATCGGCATCATGGGCGCCTTCGACCAGGGCAAGTCCCAGGACAACCGGCCGGAGCCGGGCGCCCCGCGCGTCATCGTGAACGGCCTCGCCTTCTGGGGCGGGGTCGCGGTCAAGGTCAAGCAGCCGAAGGGGCCGAAGGGGGCCAAGGGACCGGACGGGCTGGGCGGCGAGCCCCGCAAGGAGCTCTAGAGCTGCCGCGGCGTGCCGGGAACTCCCCGGACCTCCCGGGAGTCGGATGCTATGCAGACAAAACCGGCCATCGGGGGAAGGGCAGGAGCGGCACGTGAACAGCAGCACGGGTGAGCGTACGAGGGGCCCGTCGGCCCCGCCACGGGGAGGGTTCGTCTTCAACGCGGCGGACGAGGAGCGGCAGCGCGGCGTCCGC
Organism: Streptomyces sp. NPDC040718; assembly: GCF_055593565.1. Classification (NCBI taxonomy): domain Bacteria; kingdom Bacillati; phylum Actinomycetota; class Actinomycetes; order Kitasatosporales; family Streptomycetaceae; genus Streptomyces; species Streptomyces sp. NPDC040718. The sequence continues at coordinate 147,394 of NZ_JBVIXO010000009.1, forward strand.
CGGATGAAGGCGACCGCGACGGGGCTGCTGATCCTGGTCGCGCTGGTCTACGTACTGGCCAAGTGCGCGCAGAACGCCTGGGGCGCCAGCGCCTGGGCCGGGTACGTCGCCGCGGCGGCGGAGGCCGGAATGGTCGGCGCACTGGCCGACTGGTTCGCGGTGACGGCCCTCTTCCGGCGGCCGCTGGGCCTGCCCATCCCGCACACCGCGATCATCCCGACGAAGAAGGACCAGCTGGGAATCTCCCTCGGGGAGTTCGTCGGTGAGAACTTCCTGTCGGCGGACGTGGTGCGCGCACGGCTGCACTCCCTGGGCATCGGCGGCCGGCTCGGTGCCTGGCTGGCCGAGCCCGCGCACGCCGACCGGGTCACGGCGGAGCTGGCCACCGCGCTGCGCGGAGCCCTGACCGTACTGCGGGACTCCGACGTACAGGCCGTGGTCGGCGAGGCGATCACGCGCCGGGCCGAGGCGGCGGAGATCGCCCCGGGCATCGGCAAGACCCTGGAGCGGGTCGTCGCCGACGGGGGCCACCACCGCGCCGTGGACCTGGTGTGCGCGAAGGCCCACGACTGGCTGGTCACCCACGGGGACTCGGTCATGGACGCCGTCCAGGGTGGAGCCCCGGGCTGGACCCCGCGCTTCGTCGACCGCAAGATCGGCGACCGGGTGTACAAGGAGCTGCTGCGGTTCGTCACGGAGATGCGCGACATGCCGGGCCACCCGGCGCGCGGGGCGGTGGACCGTTTCCTGCGCGACTTCGCGTCGGACCTCCAGTCGGACACGGAGACGCGGGCGCGGGTGGAGCGGCTGAAGTCCGAGATCCTGGCGCGGGACGAGATCCAGGACGTGATCGCCTCGGCGTGGTCCGCGATCCGCACGATGATCATCTCGGCGGCGGAGGACGAGCAGAGCGAACTGCGGCTGCGGGTCCGGTCCTCGCTGATGTCCCTGGGCGCCCGGCTCGCCACGGACGGCCGCCTTCAGGAGAAGGTGGAGGGCTGGATCGAGGGCGCGGTGGTGTACGTGGTCACCACGTACCGCAGGGAGATCACCTCCCTGATCACGGACACGGTGGCGGCCTGGGACGCCGAACACACCTCCCGCAAGATCGAGGCCCACATCGGCCGCGACCTCCAGTTCATCCGCATCAACGGCACGGTGGTGGGCGCCCTGGCGGGGCTGCTGATCTACACGGTGTCGCGGGTGTTGGGGGGGTAGGGGGAGGGGTGGGCTCGCCCTTTCGGCTGCGGCCCGGGTGCGGGCTGGCGGTGCGGGACGCGGTCTCGTGCATGGCCGTGGGGCCGGGGGGCCGTGAAGGCCGGGGTGCGGTCGTCGGTTCGGGGTGCGGGCCCGCTATCTCCCCCTCGCCCCCCCGGGGGGCGGGCGGCGGCTGCCCCCCGCCTCCCTGGGGGCTGGCCGGGGGGTGGGGAGCGGGGTGCCGGCGGGGCGGCCTCAGAGCCGGTTTGGGGGTTTCCCGTCAGTCCCATCGTCCTTCCGGTTCGGGCCGGTCCCTCAAGGGCGCTCCTTCGTCGCGTCGCTACGCGATGTCGCTTCGCTCCACCCTTGACCGACCGTCCCGCCCCGGAAAGCCGAAAGACTGCCGGGAAACCCCCAAAAGAACGGCACGGTCCATGGCCGGAGGGGCGGCCGTGTCAGGGATGAGACGAGGGGCCGGGGGTCGGCCCGTTGGGCCCTCAGCAGCCGAAATCCCGGGCCGGGGCGCGGCTACCGGCACGAGAGGTTGAGCAGAGCCCCCTGCGGAGCACCCGGGCGCGTCAGATCGCTACGCGCTCCTCTTTCTCGGCGTCCGGCGCCCGTCCGGGGCTGATACCCGCACCAGAGGACGAGCAGTGCGCTCTGCGGAGCACCCGGGCGCGTCAGATCGCTACGCGCTTCTCTTTCGTTGGCGTCCGGCGCCCGCTTGGGGCTGATACCCGCGCCAGAGGACGAGCAGTGCGCTCTGCGGAGCACCCGGGTGCGTCAGATCGCTACGTGCTCCTGCCGGCTTGGCGTCCGGCGCCCGCCTGGAGCTGATACCCGCGCCAAATGTCGAACAGCGCTCCTGCGGAACACCCAGGCGCAGCAGATCGCCGCGCGCTCCCAGGCCTCGTCGTGCTCAGCCCGCTACACGCTTCTTCTGGTTCGGCGTCCGGCGGCCCACCCGCCGCGCCCGGCCGGCAATTCCAGCCTCGCCGGCGTTTGAGGCGCGGGGGTCTGGGGGCGGAGCCCCCAGGGTCTTTCAGCCCCGCCGGCGTTTGAGGCGCGGGTCCGGGCAGCGCCCGGGGAACGGCGGAAGGGCGGGTAGGGGACAGCTCCGCGCAGCGGCCCCACCCACAGCCCCGGCCAGGGGAACGGTCCCGGCCAGGGGAACGGTCCCGGCCAGGGGAACGGTCACCCCCGGCGGGACCGGTCCGCGACGGCCCAGGCGGTCGCGGCGACGACACCGGCGGCCCCGACGACGGCCGGCCACGCCCCGACCTTCTTCGCCAGCGGATGCGCCCCCGCGAAGCCGGCGAGGTACAGGGCTCCCAGCCCGGCCGCCGCCGGCACGCCGCCGCGCTTGTGCCACTCCCGCCCGGCCACGAGCCCGGCGGCGCCGAGCACGACACCGCCCAGCGGCCGCTTCTTGGTCCAGCGGGCCACGGCGTAACCGCCGACCAGCCCTGCCGCCGCCACCGCGGAACTCGGTACCCGAGCCATCTCGAACTCCCTCACACGTCGTGTCTTCCGATGAACTGCCCTGCACACGGCCGGCACCGATCGCGGCGCCGGCCCCGCACCCACTCCGTCAAACCTAACGCGGGCGCCTCGACGCCCGCCGGGCCCCCACCGCCCCGAGCACGAGCACCGCCCCGCCCACCACGGCGTCCGGCACCGCCTCCCGTACCGCGCGCGGCAACAGCGCGACGACCCCGAGGACGAGGAGGAAGGCGAGCGCGCACCGCCCCGCCACCCGCAGCAGTCTGTCCGTGTTCACGGGTTGCTCAACGCCCCACCCCGGTCCGCGACACGGACGACGCGGAGGCGATTTGTCGCACACTCGCCGCTTCTGCGCATCACCGGGTGCGGGAACCCGGTGGGCGTAAATTCGGTCTTCCAGCAGGAAACAGCCCAATCACCCCAGGAGTCGACACAGTGATCTCCTATGGACGCACCGTCCTGGACCTCGAGCACGAACTGGTCGACGCCTACGCCGACGTCTTTTCCGCCGCGCCCTGGAACGAATGCGAAGAAACCATTCGCCAGTTCTCCACCCGCCTCCAGACGGACGTTCGGCGCCCGGGGTTCCGTATGGCCTTCGCCCAGTCCGAGGCCGGCGTGGACGGCTTCGCCACCGCCTGGCTGACCCCCGCGCCCTTCCCCCAGCACCGCGCGTACCCCCAGGTCGCCGCCCAGCTCGGACCCGACCGGGTACGGGAGCTGCTCGTCGGGGCGTTGGAGATCGACGAGCTCGCCGTACGGGCCTACGCGCGCGGCCACGGCACCGGCCGGGCCCTGCTCGCGGAGATCACCGAGGACGCCCCGCAGCGCCGTGCCTGGCTCCTCACGTCCCGTCTGGCCACGGACACGGTGGCCACGTACCGCCGCCTGGGCTGGTACGAGGTCCAGGCCCTGCCCGGCACCCAGACGGGCGTCGTCGTCTTCCTCTCCCCGGACCACCCGGGCCGCCCCAGCTAGACCGCACGCGCAGCGGGCATACCCGGGCCATGATCACGCCCGGAACCGCCAAAGTGGCCCGCCGCCAGCTCGGCCTCGCCACCCGCCACCAGCTCACCGCCACCGCCGGGGTCCCCGGCGGCACCGTCACCTCCCGCACCCGCCCCGGCGGCCCCTGGCAACGCCTGCTGCCCCGCGTCCACCTCCTCCAGACCGGGCCGCCCGACCACCGCCAACGGGCCCTGGCCGCGGTCCTGTCCGCCGCCGAACCGGCCGCGGACCCGCTCTCCGGCGAGACCGCCGCCCTCACCGGCGCCGCGGCCCTCTCGCTCCTCGGCATCCGCGACACCCCGCCCGCCCCCGCCGACGTACTGATCCGCGCCCCGCGCCGGCTCGCCGGAACCCCGGAGGTCCGGCCCCTGACCACCTCCCGCTGGCCGCGGACCATCACCGTCGCGGGCGTCCCCAGCGCCCGCCCGGTCCGCGCCGCCGCCGACTTCGCCGCCCGTCCGGGACCCGAGGCGCACCCCGACCGGATCCGCTCGGTCCTGGCCCAGGTCGTCCAGGCCGCCTGGTGCCACCCGCACGACCTCCACGCCGAACTCCGCGCCTCCCGCCTCCTGGCCCGCCCCGCCGTCCGCGCCGCGGCGGCGGAACTCCTGGCCGGCGTCCGCTCGGTGGCCGAGGCCCGGGCCCGCGACGCCCTCACCGGCACCGACCTCCCGACCCCGCTGTGGAACGCCCGCCTCTACACCCCGGACGGCACCTTCCTGGCCAGCCCGGACGCCTACTGGCCCGACGAGGGCGTGGCCCTGGAGGTCGACTCGGCGGAGTACCACTACACGCGCGACGCCTGGCATGCCACCCTCCGCCGCCGCCTGCGCCTGGAGTCCCACGGCATCCTGGTGGTCAGCGCGACCCCGTCGATGATCCGCGACACCCCGACGGAGGTGATCGCCGCCCTCCGCACCCTCCTGACCCTGACCACCCCCCGCCCCACCCCACCGACGGCCCTGGCCAGGGGCCACCAGCAGCTCACGCTTCCGTTCCAGGCCGGCGGGTGATCGGACGGTTCACAATGGTGGGGTGGAGAAACTGCCGACGACGGCGACCGTGCGTACCCGAATGAGCCGCCAGAAGAGCCGCGACACGGGCGTCGAAGTCGCCCTGCGCAAGGCACTGCACGCCAAGGGGGCTCGGTACCGGATCCATCGCAAGCCGGTGAAGGGCGTGCGGCGGGAAGCCGACATCGTGTTCGGTCCCACCCGTGTCGCGGTGTTCGTCGACGGTTGCTTCTGGCACGGCTGCCCCGTGCACGCCACGTGGCCGAAGAACAACGCCGAATTCTGGCGCGCGAAGATCGAAGGGAACCGGCGGAGGGACCTCGACACCGACGCCCGGCTGGCCGAGGCGGGTTGGCTGGCCGTGCGCGTCTGGGAGCACGAGCAGGCGGACGAGGCGGCGGCGCGCGTGTTGGCCGTCGTCGCGAACCGCCGATCCGAATCCCGCCCCAGGGGCCGAACGCAGAGCCGCCTCTCGGATATTTGACAACATCCGCCCTGTCAAATGAGCCCTGTTAGGGTGATCAAGAAGCACGCCGTGGCGAGTCGGACGGAGGGCGTTGCGTGGAGCACCCTGGTGAGGAATTCGGCCCTTGGCTCACACGGCAGTTGAACCGAATGGACCTGTCCCAGTCCGAGCTGGCGGCCCGACTCGGCTTGACCCGTGCGGCCGTTTCCGCCTGGGTGAACGGTCGGGCCGAACCGAGGGAGGAGACCAAGCGGGCGCTCGCCGAGGTGTTCGGCGCCAATCCCGACCTGGTCGACAGCCGGACGAGCGATGTGTCCCTTAACCGACCGCTGCGGTGGCACCACCGCACCGCCCATGCCGATGGGGGACGTGAATACGGCAATGCCGCGGCTTTCGCCTTCGACGCCGACATGGCTGTACTGGCCAGGGAGGCCACCCAGAACGCGCTGGACGAACGCTTCGACACCGGCTCGCCGGTCCGGGTGCACTACACCCTGCACGAGCTGACCGGCGAGCACCTATCGTCGTTCCTTGCCGCGCTCCAGTGGGACGAGCTGCGCCCGCATTACGATCGGGCGGCCTCCGCGGAGCAGAAGGTGTCGAGGAGCCTGCGTGCGGCGTTGGACGAACTGGAGTCGAAGGACTCCCTGGTCCTGCTGCGGGTGGACGACTTCAATGCCAACGGCCTCACAGGGCCGGAGTACCAGGACGGGCGATTCGCCGCCGTGGTCAGGCGCCAGCTCGACAGCCACAAGCAGTCCGGAGGCCGTGCGGGCGGCTCGTACGGGCTGGGCAAGGCAACGCTGTGGGCCGCCAGTCGCTTCGGCCTCGTCCTCATCAACTCCACGCTCTCCCAACCGCACGAGGGCAGGACCGAACGGCGTGTCATCGGACGGCTCGACCTGCCGTGGCGTCAGGTCGACGGTGAGGCCTTCGCGGGACCGGCATGGTTCGGCGAGCCGGACACGGATCCCGCGCACAAGGACGTGTCGAGGTCGTGGTGGGCCGACGAGGAGACGGCCCGGAGCCTGCACCTCGAGCGCCACACCGGCGAACCGGGTACGTCCTTCCTGGTGGTCGGCGCCCATGACGCGTCGGGCGACTCCGAGGGGTTGAACGACCTCCACGACAAGCTCGTGCGATCCCTGGCCGACGGTTTCTGGGCGGCGATGATCGGAGGTGCTGCGGCCGGCCCTCTGTTGGAGGCGCGCGTCTCCACCCTCCGAGACGGAGAGGTGGTCGTCCCCGAGGAGCGGGTCGATCCCTACACCCGGCACCCGGCCTTGAGCCGTGCTCTCCAGGCCTATTTCGACGGCAACACGGTCGACAGCCTCACTGCGGAGGACCAGGTGGCGCGGGCTGAGGTGCCGCTGATCGTGACGCCTCTGAAAGGTCGAGGCAGGGCGCGGGACAAGGGGCGTGAGCACCTGGCGGTCCTCTTGCTCACTCCTGCCGCCGATAGGGACGAAAGGCACAGTCAGGTGGTTTGCATGCGTGGTAATCGCATGACCATCACGGCGCACCGGCCGCGTGAACTGCCCCTGGGCACGATGCCGTTCCAGGCTGTGCTGCTTGCCGGTTACGCGACCGACAGGGACACCGAGGACGTGGCATTGGCCGAGGAGTTCCTGCGTGCCTCGGAGCCGCCCGAGCACGACCGCTGGGATCGGACGGAGGAGCTCACTTCGCTGTACGAGCGTGGTGCCGTCAGCCGTCTGAAGGAGTTCCGCGGCGATGTCGACAAGGCCGTGCGTGCTCTGGTGGGCAGGCGCGAGACGAAGCGGGCGGGTGGTCCCGCGGCGCTGCGTGAGCTGCTGACCTGGGACGCCTCCACCGCGCCGGCACGGCGGACCCAGTCTTTCCCCACGGTCCGGGGTGTGACGGCAGGTGTGGTGGAGTCGGGTGCCTGGAGCGTGACCGTTGAGCTCCGGCTCCCACTCGCCGAGGATCCGTGGCGGCTGACGCCGGTGGCGAAGTTCGACGTGCGTTCCGGGGGTCGGCCGGTGGTCGGATGGGAGGCCCTGGAAGCCGAGGAGGACTGCCGAGTCGAGAACGGTGATCTCGTCGTGGAGCCCGGCGTGCGCAGGGTGGTCTTCCGCGGTCTCACGGATCCTGCCACGCACCCGGTGCGCAGTGAGTACGCCCGGCTGGTTGTGGACGTTCAGAAGGCTCGTGGAGGTTCGGTGTGACGGCGGTTTACCCCTATCCGACGCTCATCGGGGACGTGGAGCTGAGGGTCGTGTCCGTCTCGGTGGACAACCGGGAACTGCCCTACTCGATGATCTCCTCGACGGACCGCGCGGTTGCCCTGCACGAGACGGGGCGGGGCGCGTGGGAGCGGGCACGGCTTCGGCTTTCTGTGACCTTCCCGGAAGCGGAGATCCGATCGGGTCCGTGGTCCGACGTGCTGTTCCTTGCCGTCCTCTCGGAGAAGGCGACCAATGCCCGTACGACTGCGGTTCTGTCCAGGGCGGGGGACGGGACGATGCAGGGAACCATCGAGCTGGACAGCGTGGCGTACCTGCGCCGCGCGACGCTGGGCGTCCTGGTGGTGGCGACGGTGGAGGGCGTTGCGGGCCGGCTCGTGGGGTCCGCCACGCAGGACTGGTATGTCGATCTGAAGACCTCGACACCGGCGCGCCAGCAGGAGATCGAGATCGTGGAGGTCGATTTCAAGGAGGGCGAGCACGAGTGGCTGCGGCCCTTCAAGGAGGCTGCTTGGATCGTCGAGACCACGGGGGAGGTTCCGACGGTGTACCTCAACACCGGCGCCGTTGAGGGCCTGATGGCGGCGCTGGGTGGGTCCGGAGGCAGTCCGGCGGAGCGGATGCTGCGTGACCTCACGGCCACCCAGATCGCCCAGGATGCCTGGACCGCGATGTTCCACACCGCCGTCAGCGATCTCGACACGGACGAGGACGGAACTCCGATGCTCCCGAAGGGGTGGCGGGAGTCCGTGCTGCGGTCCATGCTTCCGGACGTGTTGCCGGGCCGCCAACCGACCGATGCACTCTACGAGATCGTGGAACGGCGAACCAAGGGCTACGGCTGGGCGGAAGTCCAGACCGGCGTGCAGTTCGCCGCCGGGCGACGAAGCCGGGCAACCAGGAACCTGACCAATGCGGTGCGTTCCGTCCAGAACCTCGAAGGGGTCGGTGGTACGCGATGAGCCGTTCGAGCGTTGGGGAACTCCCGCCGGTCCTGGGCCTGCTGGCGGATGCCGCCGTGGCCAAGTACATCGGGCGGGCCGTGCAGAGTGGGCAGGAGCGGCCGCCTCAGGTGGCGCTTCGGAGGGCGGCCGAAGAGCTGGGTTCCGCCCACCGTTGGCGGACCGAACCGGTGCGCGTTCTGGTGGACGAGACGATGCGCCGGTTCGAGGACCGTCGTACGGCCGCGGACGGCTGGTTCGCCCCTCGCTTGCATGCGACCCTGCGCATGACGAGGGCCGAAGCCGCGGACGGGCGGCTGTGGAACTTCCTCGCCATGGTCGTAGCCCCGGACTACGTGGTGTGGCGCCATCGGGGCTCGGACACGGACGGCGGGCCGGGGGTGGCGACGGCGGCCCGTTTCTGCGGACCGCATTACACGCAGGCCTTCTCTCGGCTGTGGTGGGCCGCCGAGTTGTTCCGGGACGGTCCCGACTACGGCCCGGTCGAGACAGCCTGCCGGGTGCAGGACGTATTGCAGACGACGATGCGCCTGGACGTGATCGACCACCGTCCGACCGCGCAGGCGATCCTGAACGTTCTCGAAAGTCGACTTGCCGCAGGCGGATCCCGTCTCGGGGACCAGGCCAACTCTCTCTCCGCGGCGGTGAATGCCGCCGGCAGCACCTTGGTCTACGACGTGCTGGCGCCGGACCGCCCTGCCGACACCGACGCGCTCCAAGACTGGATCGACGAGGCGGAGGACGCTCCGGCGGCGCCGTGGGACCGGCTGCCGGAAGGCCCTCAGGACGGGGAGGTGAACCGGGCCTCGGTCGCTGCCTTGGTCCCGATCTTCGAGCAGCTGTTGGCCGAGTCTCCGCTTCGGAACCGTTCGGCGGGGAAGAAGGGTGTTCCCGAGCCGCGGGTGCCGACGGGTGTGAGCCTGAGCAAGCCGGCGGCCCGTCTTTGACGAGGTGGGCCGCCTGCCGGGTCAGCTGTGGGGCGCCAGGAACGTGTGGATGGCCTCCGCCAGGGTCCTGCCGAGGCCGACGGGTACCGCGTTGCCGATCTGACGGGCGATCTCGATCTTGGTCCCGTACCACTTGAAGGTCTCGGGGAATCCCTGGATGAGAGCGGCCTCGTAGTGGGTGATCGGGCGGTGCTCCGTCGGGTGCAGGTAGCGCCCCTTCTCCGGCTTGTAGAACTCCGTTCGGATCGTCACCGAAGGAGCGTTTTTCCGCATGCGTCCCATGACGTCACCAGATCCGGAATTGTGCTTGTCCCAGCTCTCGGTGGAGAGGTAGAACTCCTGCCCCTTCAGTCGGCCGTAGTCCTTGTCCGTGGAGAGGCGAATACGTCCCGCTCGGTCGAGGCGGTAACTGACCCCGCGGAGATCCTTCCGGTTTCCGTTCTCGGGAATCGCCATGTATCGCGCACGGGACAGATCCTCCGGGTTCCGGCCGAAATGGAGGTCCGTCGTGAGGTAGTGCCCGGGAACGGCACCGCCTGAATTCGCGTCGTCACGGGGATCGGGCATGCGTTCCAGGATCGGACGCCTGGCCGACACCTCGAAGACCTTCGAAACCGGCACCCAGCGCGGCAGGGTCTGCCCGCCGGGAAGGGAGTCGAAGAGGGCGTCCTGCGCTTTGTCCGACACGTAACCCTTTTTGTGGTGTGTCGGCGCCGGGTGTCGCAAGGGCTCGGCGAAGTCCTTGTGGGTGCAGATGACGATCACACGCCGGCGCGCCTGAGGAACGCCGTAGTCGGCCGCATTCATCACGGCAGGCACGACTGTGTAGTCGTGGAGCGGGTGCCCGGGGGTCTCGGAAGCCGTGAGGAGCTCCGAGTACTGCGGCGACTTCAGGAAGCGGTCGACGTTCTCGATGACGAACAGCTTGGGGTGGACCTTGGCCACCACCCGCACGTACTCCTGCCAGAGTTCGTTCCGGGGATCCGTCGGATCCTCCTTGCCGAGCCCGGAGAAGCCCTGACAGGGCGGACCGCCCATGATCACGTCCACCTGGCCCTTGAAGGGGGTGGGATCGAACTTGGCGATGTCACCGGCGAAGACGTGTGCACCGCCGAAATTGGCCGCATACGTCGCCGCCGCGGCCCGGTCGAACTCGACGGCGGCAACCGAGGCGAACGGGCCGGCCACCCCGCCGGGGGTGTACCGGCTGAACCCGGAGGAGAAGCCCCCAGCCCCGGCGAACAGATCCATCACGCGGATCTGCTCGGGTTGAGACGGCTGAGGCTGCTTTCTGGTCATGGGGGTCAAGTGTAGTCACCGAGCCAAAGGCCCATCGCGCCCTTCCCGGTCCGTCAGGCCCGCAGAGCGGCGGCGATTGCCGCGCCCAGCGCGCGTCCCACCGGCGGCGGTGAGGCGTGGCCCACCTGCCGGTACATCGCGGTTTTGCGGCCCTCGATCCGCCACGAGGGAGGGAACCCCTGGAGGAGCGCGGCCTGGGCCACGGTCAGCGGCATCATCCCCGGTCGACCGAGATCCGGATTCCACTGGAAGTCGGCGTCCGGTACGGCGTCTGCCACCGTCCCTCCGTCGACTCCCATGCGAGCCCAGGCCCGCTTGGACCCGGTCGGCCCCAGGTCCGCACCACCGCGCTCCCATGAACCTCCGACGAGGGTGGGGGCGGGCTGGTCGGCCTGCTCGGCCCATTCGTGTGCCCCGGCCCAGCCGCCCGCGGCCATCGATTCCAGCAGGGCCGCTCCGACCGTTCTGGGTGTATCGGTCGTCGGGGTCGGCTGGGCGAAGGCGTTGATGATGTCGTCCTTGAAAGCCACCAGAATTCCCTGGCGGCGAGTTTGCGGCACTCCGAAATCCGCCGCGTTCACCACGAACCAGGTGTGCCGATACCCCAGGTGTGCCAGTTCTTCCGCGACGTAGGAGCGAACCGCCTCGTAATCCGGCTTCGTCACCAGGTCGGGTACGTTCTCGACGAGGAGCGCCCTGGGCTGTACGCCGTGGAGCAGCAGCATCGTGGCCCGGAGCAGTTCGATTTCGGCCGCGCTGTCGCGGCGCGTCACGGTGGCCGTCGCCTTCACCCGAGGCAGGCCGGCCGACAGCAGGTCCACGTCGTAGGTCTCGGTGTGCTCGGACGGGTCGAAGTCGAGGAGGTTCGTCTCGAGGACGTTCCAGGACGGACGGTTGGCGCGCAGAGTGCGGCACGCGACGTCGCGGTTGTCGAGCAGGAGGACGGGGTCGAAGCCGGACTGTTCCAGACCCAGCGCCAGCCCGCCGGCGCCCGAGCAGATGTCCAGGGATCGAAGCCGCCCCGTCGTGCCTGTGATCATTTCTCCCCCGAGTCGTCGTGCGCGCGGCGGGGGTGAGGTGATTTGCCGCCTCACCACCGCCGTCGACGTGCCGGGAGATCAACTCCTGTCGATCTCCGCGATGTCGATGATCGCATTGGGCTTGGAGGAGATCGTCGTGAATTGGACGACCTGTCCGTTCGCGCTGTGGGCCGAGGCCGGAGCCACGAAGGTGAACGCCATGACGATCTTGTCCGAATCGACGTGTCCATCCGCGTCGACGGGACCTTGATGGGCCGTTTCGATGATCGGATACAGGACGATCGCGCCACGACGCTCGGCCACCAGCCCCTCCGTGGCAGGGTCCCCCGAGGCTCCCAGGGCGCCTGCGATCCGGTGGGCCACGCCACGGTGCTTCTTGTCGCTGATCGCGCCGAAGAGCGGTCCGCGGTCCGCTCGCCGATCCCGGGAGAACCATGAGTAGGACCGACCTGCCGAGCCGAGGGCGACGGTTTTGGCGGCCGAGGCCGAAGCGTGCTGCGGGGCGAGCACGACCCAATCGTCGACCTTGCCCGCTTCGGTGATTTCGGAGATGTACCGCAGGTGCGGGGGGAACTGCTCGGGAACCTCCCAGCGCAGTTTGGCGAACGTGTCGAGGACCGCCGCCGCGGGGAAGGTTCCGCTCAGGGCGCCGAAGCGATGGACGATTCCCTTGTCCGAGAAGTGGTACCCGTACGTGTTCGGGCGCGTTCCGAGCGCTTCGAGGTACGGAAGCCACAGCTCCGTATTGCGCCGGAGGTCTTCGCCCTTCTGTGGGTAGGCGGTGGGCTCTTCCCAGCGCCCGGCCGACCGTACGAGTTCCAGCCTGGCGTTGTACATCTTGTTCGGGCTGGTCGGCTTGAGCCACGGCAGGTGCTGCGAGACCAGCGGAGGGATCTGCGCGGGGGTGATCTGCGGGCGGCCGTCCACCATCACGGAATATCGCTGAAGCTCCGAACGGAACGCCTCCTCGTCGAGGCAGATGGCTTGGAACGCGTCGTACAGATCCACCTCGGTCCGCCCCATGGTCTCCCTCCGGCCGAGGTAGAGCCGAACCAGATCGCGATATCCCTTGCGGAACCCGAACCAGCGCCCCATCTGCATGAGCGTGGAAGCGTTTCCCGCGCGACGGCGGAAGAACGACACGGTCAGCCCCTCGACGGTGAATCCGCGGGCCAGCTTCTGGCCTCCGATGAGGATCTTCCAGATCGGGCGCTTGTCGAAGTCGGCCTCGCCCGTCTCCAGGTCCTTGTCGCCGTTCACGACGATGATCGGCCGGCCGTCACCGCCGATGCGTACGCTCGCCGGTCCGACATAGCGCATCAACTCGTCGTAGGAGGCGGGAACCGCCTGTCCGTCGGCGCGGACCTCCGACACCGGCGCGACGTCCGTCTCGAAGAGTCTCCGCAGCCTCTCGTGCCCTCGGGGGCCGGTGTAGCCCGCGTTGTGCCACAGGCTCAGCACCCGGTCGTGCAGTTCCCGGTGGACCCCGGTGCGCACCGACTCGTGAATGAGCATCGTGTGGTGAGCGAAGTAGCCGTCGCCGAGACCGCCCGCCTCCTCCCGGTACAACTTCATGGCGGCCGTCAGCACGAACATGTCCATGGCCTGCTGCAGGCAGGTGTCGTCCTCCGCGTCGTCGACGATGTCGCGGACGTGCGCCTTCTCGTTGGAGTTGGCGACCGTTCGCTCGTGCTCATCCACTTCGGTCTCGAGGTCGTGGAAGTCCCGCGCCCCCATGTATCCCTCGGGGCGGGGCAGCGAGATGAGGAAGTCCTTGGGGAAGATGTCCTCGGTGTCGCTCGGGTCCACGAAGACGTTGGCGAAGGGGGTCGCCGTGTAGCCCACGTACTGGGCCCGCGGCAGCATGTTCAGCAGCTTCGAGATCTGTTCGTTGATCGCGCTGCGCTGGACGTCCGGCTTGGAGGTGTTGACCGAGGCCTCGTCCGATTCGTCGTCGATGATCAGGACGGGGATCTCCGCCAGCGGGGTCTTGATCTTCCCCAGGTCCTTGACGAGCTTGGCGAGCACGGTCTTGTTCTTCTTCACCACCATCAGGCGCGCCGACGAGCGGTGCAGGTTCTCCCGGTCGTACAGCGGAAGGGCCGGCTCCCGCTTCTCGAACTCCAGAGCTGTGATCCCCTGCAGCAGACTCTTGTAGTCGTCGTCACGTGTCGTCATCCGCACGATGTCGAATGCTCCGAGCGCGGAGGGCAGACTGCCGAAGGAGACGAACTTTCCGGCTGTCCAAGCCGGGTCGTCTGCGTAGTCCGACTCAAACTCGTCCGCCCCACGCAGGATGTTCTCCCTGCCGACGAGTTCCATGTCCAGGCGCCGCTGGGTCTGGGCCCTCAGCATGTTGAGCGTTCCCCCGAGGACGATCACCAGGCGGTAGCCCGCGTCCACGGCCTTGGCCATGACACCCGTGAAGTTCGCGGTCTTCCCCGACTGCACGTAGCCGACCACGAGACCCTTGGATTGGTACATCTCCGAGTCGGTCGGGTCCGCCAGTCGCTCGACCACCTGGTCCGTGGCCACGTCCAACGCGGCCACGGCCTCGGCCGGCCAACCCTTGGCGGCGAGCAGGTTCCGATAGGCGGGCCAGTAGTGCGGTCGGCTCAGTTGGGACTGGGGCGTGTACCAGGGCTTGTGCTCCGGGCTGATCACCACGGAGACCGCCGCCTTCGACACGGGAATCAGCCCGTCGAGCAGCGCGCGCGTGGCCTCCTCGAGCTTCAGCAGGCCGTGGACCGCGGCCCTCCTCTCTTCCGTGCGGGGAGGAGTGTCGGTCCAGGCCGGCTGGTCGGCGTAGTCCCAGCGCGTGAGTTGCCTTCGCCAGAGCTCGACCAGCTGATGGGTCGATCGGGCGCCCTTCAACGCTGCCTGGAAGTCGGCCTCGTCGGCATGGGAAGCAGCCTCCGGGACCATGTCCTCGGCCTGGTAGGCCAGGGCCCGGGCCAGATTCTTCGGCTTGCTGCCGTCGAGATCGGAGAGCACGGCACTGTGAAGTTCGAGCCGAAGGGTTTCGGTGCTTGTCAATTCGGGATCCTCGTCGGTCACGGAAGACGGAAGTCGGTGAGGTCGACCGGCGAGCCGGGTGCCGAGCTCAAATGGGTCACGTCCATGCGGTAGTCGATCGACGAAACGTGCTCTCGAACGGAGAGGGGAATCATCGACTCGGTCAGCCTCGGCAGTTGCTCGGCCGGGACCAGCATGGGCGCCGAGCGCAGGGCCCAACGTTCGTCGTCGGGATCGTTCTCACTCCAACCGGCGGCCGCGAGAGCGCTCTCCAGGCGCACGGACGCGATGCGGTGGGCGGCACGGGCATCGCGGACCACGGAGGTCACCGAGTCGCCCAGGGAACGACCGGCGAGGCCGCCGCGCGTCAGCTGGAGCGAGGCGAACCACAAGGGCCGCCCGGAACTCTCCGTTAGCTGGTGTATTCCGTGAACGGTGTGGCGGCGTCTGTCGGAGGCGGTGGTCTTCACCTCCAGGTCGGAGTCGGCCAGCCCGAAGTCGTGCTCCTCCGCTTTGGGGCCGGTCCAGGCCTCGACCGCCTGCGCCCAGCCATGGGAACGGGCCAGAGCGCGCAACACCGCCAGTTCGCCGTGCAGGCCGATCCGACGCTCCACCCCGAGACCGCGGGGTTGGTCCAGGAGGCGGCTCCAGGCGTGGACGGTCTCCTCGAAGGCCCGTTCGAGGTCGCGCTCGCCGGTGACGATGCGATCCGCGACGGCAATGAGCAGGTCGTGGAAATCGCGCATCAACGCCACGTGGGAGGTGTGGATGCGTGCCATCCGGGTGCCGTCGCGTCGCACCTGGTCGATGGTCACGGCCGGCAGCGACGAACGCGGTGGCTGTTGGTGGCGATCCAGTTCCACCTGCAGTGAGATCTGTTCCCCACCGTCGCCGATCTCGTACCAGACGGCCCGGTTGGCACCCGGGGCGGAGAGCAGGTAGCTGGCTGCCTGCCGTTCCCCAAGATAATGCTCAACCGTGGACCAGGGGAGTTCCGGATATCCGCCGGATTCAGTCATCGTCGCCCACGCGTTCCAGCTCGGTGCGCGCGGCAGCCACGAGGATGGACTGCCACAACTGGAGGTTGTCCTTTTCTCGGCTGCCGCTGTACTCCTTCTCGAACACTTGGTGGAGCAGGAGGTACATGAGGGATTTCAGTGTCGGAGCGTCGTTCAGCCCGCCTCGCCTTCCGCCGAGGATCGCCGATCGGTAGTGGTGGTTGAGGACGATGGTGCGGTTCTCCCTGTCGACGTCGAAGAACAGGCTGTTGTCGAGCGCCTGCCAGCGGATGGCGATGGGGTCTTCGCCCGGCAGCAGGGGCAGCTCGTCCTCGATCGCCTCCCGCACGGTGGGATCGAACCCCTTGCCCGGCCCGACGACGGCCTTCCGAGTGGTTCCGGACCGCTTGCGCGCCTCGCGATAGACGGCCTCCGCATCCGCGACGTAGTCGACGAAACGGCGGCCGTCGGTGTCCCGAGCCTCCTCCAGGGCGTTGACGAACTCGGGGGAGACCTCCACCCCCTCCTTCTTCACCGTCAGCCGGAAGACGTCGTTTCCGTTCGGTGGGATGTCGATCGCGACACGGGAAAGCGAGAGGTGCTGATCGGGCTGGCGGAAATTGTTCCACCCTCCTGCCTGCACGAGACGATTGTGTCGATAGAAATAGAAACCCTGACGCTCGAGGACGGAGCCGACCGCCTTGTATCCGTCGAGGGTCGACTTGGCGGGCCAGACATGGGCATCGAGGGAGACGTTGAGGTCGGAGGCGAGATCCAGAGTGAAGCGCCGAGGATACTCGCCGTGCCCGGGGACCGGGTATCCGAACGGGTCGAGAGGCTCGACTCCGAAGTTCATGTACTCCGTTCCCGTGTTCACGTCCTCGACGGCGATCGTGATGTTGAAGTCGTCCCTGGCGAGGAACCTGTGCAGATACAGGCCGAGCTGCAGGCCGAGTCGATTGATGGTCCTGTGCAGATAGCGGTCGGTCTGGCCGCCCCCGCCGTTTCGGGGAAAGTTCTTCACGCCGTCCCAGCGGATGACGGTGCCCTGCCAAGTGATGGGGCGCTGGGCGTAGCGGTCGATGAGCGATTGCGCGTAGTCGGCAGCCACGATGTCGCACTGGTATCCGGTGACCGCCCGCTCCATGAGCCATCGGCGACCCACGGCCCTGGTCCGGCGGGTCTTGCTTACGACGGTCACTGCGGACGCATGGCTCAGTGACGCGGACTTCAAGCCGGTGCCGAACATTCCCAGGGCCTGGGAGGCGTAGTCGCGCCGACCCCCGACGGTCATGGCGACGTCGAGTTCCTCCTCGGTCATCCCCTTGCCGTCATCGATGACGAGAAGGCTGACGAGGCGGTCCTCGTCCCGCAGGAAATGGATGACGACGTCCCGTGCTCCGGCGTCGATGGAATTGTCGACGAGGTCGGCGATGGCCACTTCGAACCCGTATCCCTGGCTGCTCAGCGCCTCCATGTAGCGGGCGTCGGGAGGGAGGTGCTTGCTGCCCGTGGTGGGGACTTCGAACTGCCAGTCGTCGCTCATTGCCTGCCTTGGGGATCGTTGAATCGAGGACGAGCCTAATCCGCGAATGTCCCCTGCGGCAGGTCCACGGACGATCGGGATCGTCGACGGCCGAGTCAGGCGTCGATGAGCCCGTGGCACTCCGCGTACGGCTTCGTTGAGGTGCACCAGCAGGGGGAGGTGGGGGTGGGGGGCCAGGGGGTGGCTTTGCCTCGGGCGGCCAGGGTGGTGGCGTATTCCGGGAGGAGGGCCGGGGAGGCCGGGGAGGTCTTCTCAGAGGCCGCGAAGGCTTCGTACGAGGGGACGCTGCCCGTCACGATGCCGAGGTTCGTGGTGCCCGAGGCGGCCAGGGCGCGGAGGGAGGATTCCACCGCCCTGAGGTGGGCGTCGTGGGAGGGGTACTCCGTCGAGAGGGTGGGGTAGCTCGTGAGGAGCTCCGCCAGTTCGCGGGCCGGCCAGTGGAGGATCGCCACCGGGAAGGGGCGGGACAGGGCGGCGCGGCGGTCGCCGAGTTCGGCGCGCAGGCGGGCGATCTCGGCGCGGAGTTCGGCCGGGTCGTTGGAGCCCAGGGCCCAGATGCGCTTCGGGTCGTGGAGTTCGTCCAGCGGGATCGGGCCGATGTGGCGGGTGTCGGCCACCATGTCCCAGTCGTCGTGGGGGAGGGCGAGGAGCCGGCGGACGCGGTGGCGGCCCGTCAGGAGCGCTGTGGTGGCGTGGGTGAGGGGGGTGTCCTCCGAGGTGAGGAGGGTCGCCGCCTCGGTGAAGCACTCGTGTGAGGCTTCCAGTTCGTCGTGTGCTTCCAGGGCTTCTGCGATGACTTCCCAGGGGGCCGGGTCCGTGGGGGCCGCCGCGCGGATGCCGGAGATCAGGGCGCGGGCCTCGGCCTCGTGGCCGTACTCCCACAGGTTCGCGGCCTGGCGGGCCTTGATCAGTTGGGGGTTGGCGGGGGAGGCGGAGAGGAGTTGGTCGTAGAGGGCGCTCGCGCGCTCCCGGGAGTCGGCCAGTTCGAGGTGGGCCGCGGCCTGGAGGAGCAAGGGCTCCTGGTCCTCGGGGTAGCGGGTCGCCGTGCGGATCAGGCGCTCGGCTTCGGCGATGTGCTCGGCAGGCGTGTCGGGGCGCATGGTTCACACCGTACTGCTGCTGGTCAGTTGAGGGGGGAGGTCTTAGGGTGCCCGGCGTGCGGGATCGCGTGCGGGTGGTGGTGCAGGGGGGCGGCCGGCCGGTGGGGCGGGCGGGCTTCGCGCGGCTGTTGTGGGTGGGCGCCGAGGTGCTCACCACGCTGGGTGTGGTGGTGGCGCTGCTGGTCGTGCACCAGGTGTGGTGGACCAACCGGCAGGCCGCGGCCGCCGCGCAGGAGCAGGTCCAGGCCTTGGAGGAGGGGTGGGTTCGGGTTGGGGCCGGGGCCTCGGTCCCGCCCGAGGCCGGGGGCGGGGCCGCGGTCCCGGTGGGCGGGGACGCGGGTGGGGGTGGGGATCCGGTGGTTGTCGAGGGGGGTTCCAGTGGGCCTCCGGCGCCGCGTGCTCCGGTGCCGGAGCGGGCGGCTTCGCCGGCCCCTCGGAAGCCCGGTCCGACGAGGGCTCCGGCGCGGGACGAGGCGTACGCCGTGCTGCGCGTACCGCGGCTCGGGCTCGCCGTGCCCGTCGCGGAGGGGGTCGACAAGCGGGCCGTGCTGGACAAGGGGTACGCCGGCCACTACCCGGGGAGCGCGCAGCCGGGTGCGGAGGGGAACTTCGCGCTCGCCGGGCACCGGAACACGCACGGGGAGCCGTTCCGGTACCTGAGCCGGCTGCGGGACGGGGACGAGGTGTTCGTCGACGTGCGGGGGCGGCGGTACGTGTACGTGGTGGGGAAGGTGCTGGCGGAGACGAGCCCGGGGGACGTGGGGGTCATCGCGCCGGTGCCGCGGAGCGGGGTGAAGCCCGGGTACGGGTACGAGGCGGTGGGGTCGTACATCACGTTGACCACGTGCACGCCCGAGTACAGCTCCAAGTACCGGCTGGTGGTGTGGGGGACCCTCAAGACCGTTGTCAGTGCGCAGCGTTAGTATCGATTGTCAGTTGTCAGTTCTCCGGGTCGGTGAGTTCGAGGGGGTGGGGACGGTGGTGTCGCGGCTCGTTCGTGCGTGGCCTTCCGTGCGGGTGGCGCAGCTGCTCGTCGCCCTGCTCCTGCTCGGCGGGTTCCTCGGGCTGGTGTCCGGGGAGGCGGGGCTGGCCGCCGGTGTGGTCGTCCTGGCCGCCGCCGTCGCCGTCGGGGCCGCCGTGCTGGCCGCGTGCCTCGTACGGCCCGTGCCGCCGCACCGAATACGTACCGCGATCCGTGATCGCGAGCAGCGCACGGCGTTCCTGCCGCAGCGCGATCCCGACGCCTCGGGCCGGTCGCGGCCCAGGGCACCCGGCCGTCTGGTCATGACGGCCGCGTAGGGGCGCGCAGTGCCTCCTGCCTTCTGCTGATCCATCGCTGTTGTCGCCCCTCGCGGGTCGTCACGCCGAAGCGCATTTCCTTCGACGTTCGACGAGACCCCTGGAGGGCCCGCGTGTCCGTTTTCACTGATCTTGTTGTCGAGCTGGGCCGGCTTCTGGAGCCGGTGCTGGCCGAGTCCGCGACCGCTGCCGCGATCGTGCTGTTCACCGTTCTGGTACGGCTGGCGCTGTACCCGCTGGGGCGTGCCGCGTTCCGTGCGGCGACCCCGGCCGCCGGCTGCCTGCCCATGCTGTTGCAGCTGCCGGTGTTCTTCCTGATGTACCAGTCCTTCTCCTCGGGCGGTGAGCTGCTGGGGCACCGGCTGTTCGCCGCGCCGCTCGGCGCCCGCTGGACGGGGGCGCTGGAGGAGGGCGGCCCGTTCGGGGCGCAGGGGCTGGTGTTCCTCGGGCTGTTCGCGGCGATCGCGGTGGTGGCCGCCTGGAGTGCGGTGCGGGGGCGGCGTGCGGCGGCGGCCGCGCCGGTGCCCGCGCCCGTGCCGGTGCCGGTCGCTGGGAAGGGTGCGGCGAAGGGTGTGGCGAAGGGTGCGGCCAAGGGTGCCGCGAAGGGGGCTCCGCCCGCGCTGAGTGCCGAGCAGGTGGCGGCGATGCGCAAGGTGGGCGGCGTACTGCCCCTGCTGTCGTTCGGAACGCTGGTCACGGCGGCCGTGGTCCCGCTGGCTGCCGGGCTGTACCTGCTGACCACCACCGCCTGGTCGGTCGGGGAGCGGGCGTGGCTCCAGTACCGCAAGGACGGAGCAGCGCGTTCCAGTCTGTGAACAGGGTCTTGCGGATTGGTCGGACATCTTGGAGGATCAGCCAATCCTCCGATGGCCGCAACCCATCGGCCGGCCCGTGCCGTGCCCGTTCCACCGGCACGCCCATGGGCCGACCACCCACGACCACGGGAGAATGCCCATGAAGCTGCTGCGTGTCGGACCCGTAGGGTCGGAGCGCCCCGCGCTGCTCGACCAGGACGGGACCCTGCGGGACCTGTCCGGCCTGATCACGGATGTGGACGGCGCCCTGCTGTCCGACGAGTCCGTGCTGTCCCGGGTACGGGAGGCCGCGGCGGGCGGCGAGCTGCCGGTGCTGGACGCCGAAGGGCTGCGGATCGGCTGCGCGGTCGGCCGGATCGGCAAGGTCGTGGGCATCGGGCTGAACTACTTCGGGCACGCGGCCGAGATCGGTGCCGAGCCGCCGGCCGAGCCGATCCTGTTCCTGAAGGCCGCGGACACCGTGGTGGGCCCCGACGACACCGTGCTCATCCCGCGCGGCAGCGTGAAGACCGACTGGGAGGCCGAGCTCGGAGTCGTCATCGGCAGCACGGCCCGCTACCTGGGCTCCGCCGAGGAGGGCCTCGCGCACGTCGGCGGCTACACGCTGGTCAACGACGTATCGGAGCGCGAGTTCCAGATCGAGCGCGGCGGCACCTGGGACAAGGGCAAGAACTGCGAGACCTTCACCCCGCTCGGCCCGTGGCTGGTCACGGCCGACGAGATCCCGGACCCGCAGGTCCTGGACGTCAAGCTGTGGGTCAACGGCGAGCTGAAGCAGGACGGCAACACCGCCGACCAGATCTTCCCGGTCGGCGAGGTCGTGCGGTACCTGAGCCAGTTCATGACCCTCTACCCGGGTGACGTCATCGTCACCGGCACCCCGGCCGGTGTGGCCATGGGCCAGCCGGAGCCGAAGCCGTACCTGCGGGCGGGCGACGTGGTGGAGCTGGAGATCGAGAAGCTCGGCCGGCAGCGGCAGGAGTTCAAGAGCGCGTAGCGCCTGCGCGCAGGGCGTGGGTGCGGGAGGGGCGGGCTGCCGGTGGCGGCCCGCCCCTCCCCCCGTGCGTGACGGTGCCGGTCAGCCTTCGGCCGAGGCGCGGCGGCGGCGGTTGGCGACCACCAGGCCGGCGCCCGCGGCGAGCGCGGCGGCGCCGGTGCCGGCGATCCACGTCTCGGAGCCGGCGCCCGTGCTGGCGAGCGGGCCGGAGCCGGAGCCGCCGGCCGGGGTGACGTTGGCGTTGCCGGTCGTGCCCTTGGCGGCGGCCGGCTGGACCACGCCCGTGCCCGTGCCGGTGCCGGTGTTGCCGGTGCCGGTGCCGGTGTTGCCCGTGGCGGTGTTGCCCGTGCCGCCGGTGCGGCCGCCGGCCTGGTCCTTGGCCCGCGCCACGTGCTGGCCGGTCTTCAGGAACGCGGCGCGGTCCTCGGGGGTGCCCTTGAGGGCGGCGAGGGCGGCCTTCTTCAGCTCCGGGCCGGCACCGTTGACCATCCGCGAGATGTCGACCTGGTTGTCTTCGTCGCGCAGCACGTGCTGGCCGTTCTGCATGAACTCGCGCAGCTGCTCGGGGGTCGCGTTGCCCGCCAGGAGCTTGATGATCCCCTCCTTCAGACCCGGTCCGGCGCCGTTCAGCATCGAGAAGAGGGCGACCCGGTCGTCCGTGGCGCGGATCTTGTGCTGCTCGGTGGCGACGAACTCGCGGATCTGCTCGCGCGTGCCGTTGCTCATCAGGTCGTTGACGCGCTGGGTGATGCCCCGGCCGGCGCCGTTCAGCATGCGCATCATCTCGACGCGGTCGTCCTCCAGGCGGGCCACGTGCTGGCCCTCCTTCAGGAACGCGGCGAAGGCTTCCTTGGTGTCCTTGCGCAGGGCCTCCTTGCCCGCGGCCTTCACGGCCTTCCCGCCGAAGTTGATGATCTGCGAGATCCGGACGTAGTCGTCGGTGTGCTGCTCCACTGCCTGCCCGACCGTCAGGAAGGTACGCATTTCGGCGGCCGTTCCCGTGAGTGCCTTCGCGGCGGCCGCGCGGACGCCGGGACCGCTCGCCGGGTCGTTCAGGATCTGCTGGATCTCGGCCCGGTCCTTGGCGGCCTGGTCCTCGGCCGGGGTCTTCGCCGGGGGCTCCGCGGGCTTCGCGCCGCCCTGCGGGTCCTGGTCGGGCGCGGTCCGCGACGACGGGGCCGCCGGCGCGGCGTCAGCCGCGAACGCGGGCGAGGAGAGCAGGACAGCCGGGGCGATCGCGGCGGTGGCCACGACGGACGCGATCCGGGGCAGCTTCACAGGCAGGGTTTCCATTCTTCACACGTGTGATGATCGGCAGCCTGTGCATGATAGATCGCAATTCGGTGCGTAATGCATCGATTTTCCGCCAAGGGCGATCACATCGGGCGGATCACATCTCCACGGCCACCCCGTCGCGGGAGGACCTGCGGGCCGCCTCCAGCACCGCCAGGCAGCGCGCCGCCTCCTCGGCCGTGACCGGTGCGGGGCCGCCCGTACGCAGGGCCTCCGCGACGGCGGCGTAGTACGCGGGGTAGTCGCCGGGGGCCGTGGGTACCGGAATGCCGCCGCCCGTCAGCGGGGATTCGCCGGAGCCCAGCCGGCCCCACAGGTGCTCGGGCTCCTCGCCCCACGGCTGGCCGTCGGGACCGCCCGGGCGCAGGCCCTCGCGCAGGGCGGCCTCCTGGGGGTCCAGGCCGTACTTGACGTAGCCGGCGCGCGAGCCGAGCACACGGAACCGCGGGCCGAGCTGGGCCGCGGTCGCGCTGACGTAGAGGTGGGAGCGGACACCGTTCGCATGCGTGATCGCGATGAACGTGTCGTCGTCGGCCTCGGCGGCCGGACGGCGTACGTCGGTCTCCGCGTAGACGCGCACCGCCGGGCCGAAGAGCACCAGCGCCTGGTCCACGACGTGGCTGCCGAGGTCGTAGAGCAGGCCGCCGATCTCCTCCGGGGCTCCGGACTCCCGCCAGCCGCCCTTGAGCTGCGGACGCCAGCGCTCGTAGCGGGACTCGAAGCGCTGCACCTCGCCGAGCTCGCCGTCGGAGAGGAGGCGGCGCAGGGTGAGGAAGTCGTTGTCCCAGCGGCGGTTCTGGAAGACGGAGAGGAAGGTCCCGGTGCGCTCGGCGAGCGCGGCCAGTCCGTGCGCCTCGGCGGCGGTGGCGGCCAGCGGCTTGTCCACGACCACGGGGACGCCGGCGGTGAGGGCGGCGGTGGCGAAGGGGACGTGGGTCTTGTTGGGGGAGGCGACGACGACCAGGTCGGGGGCGTCCGGCCGCTGCCACAGCTCGTCGGCGGAGGCGGCGACGCGGACGTCGGGGTACGCCTCGCGGGCCTGGGCCTGCCGGCCGGGGTCGGAGGTGACCACGGTGTCGAGGACGAGGCCCTCGGTGGCGGACACGAGCGGGGCGTGGAAGACGGAGCCGGCGAGTCCGTAGCCGATGAGGGCGACGCGCAGGGGGGCGGCGGTGGCGGGGGAGGCGTTCATGAGACCACTTTGGCAACAGCGTTGCGTAAGTGCAAGGAGGGTGGACAATGGGCTGGTGAACAGGGGCAACGGGGACGGCGAGGGCGGCGGCGGGCGGGGCGGGCGCGGCGGGGTGAACCTGCCGGCGCTGCGCGGCCACAACGAGGCGCTGCTGCTGGACCTGCTGCGCGCCGCGGGCGCGCCGGGGCTGGGGCGCGCGGAACTCGCCGCCCGTACGGGGCTCACCCCGCAGGCCGTCAGCAAGATCACCGCCAGGCTGGCGGCGGAGGGCCTGGTGGCCGAGGCCGGCCGCGGCGCCTCCACCGGCGGCAAGCCGCGCACGCTGCTGCGGCTGGTGCCCGGGGCCCGGCACGCGGTCGGGGTGCACCTGGACCGCGACGAGCTGAGCGCCGTCCGCGTCGACCTGGCGGGCGGCGTGGTCGCGCGGTGGAGCGGGCCGCTGGACTTCGGGGCCGGCCCCGAACCGGTGGTGGAGTCGGTTGTACGAGCGGTCGCGCGGGTGTCCGCCGAAGCGGGGGCGGGGGCGCCGCTGCTCGGGGTGGGCGCCGCCGCGCCGGGCCCGCTGGACTGGCGCAGCGGGGTGCTCGGGAGGGTGACGGGGTTCCCGGACTGGGCGGGGTACCCGTTGCGGGAGGTGCTGGCGGGGCGGCTGGGGTTGCCGGTGGTGCTGGACAAGGACACCAACGCCGGGGTCGCGGCGGGGGCTCCGGGCGGGCCCGGCTCGGGCACCACGGTGTACCTCCACGTCGGCACCGGACTCGGGGCCGGGCTGCGGCTCGACGGGGCGGTGCACCGGGGGGCGCGCTCGGCGGCGGGGGAGTTCGGCCACCAGGTGCTCCGGCTGGACGGCCCGGCGTGCCGGTGCGGGGGGCACGGCTGCCTGGAGGTGCTCTGCCTGGCGGCGGTGGCCCGGGGTGACCTGGCGGAGGCGGCGCGGATCCTGGGGGAGGGGGCGGCGAACCTGGCCGCGCTGCTGGACGTGGACCGGATCCTGCTCGGTGGGCGGGTGGTGGACGCGGACCCGGAGCCCTTCGTGGCCGGGGTCCGCTCGGCGCTGGCGTCCCGCGTCCTGCTGGAGCGCCCGCCGTCGGTCACACGCTCCCCGGCCGGGGTCGCGGAGGGGGCGGCGGCGCTGGTGCGGGGGCGGGTGTTCGGCTGGGCGTGACTTTGCCCTGGCCGGGCGGGGTGGGTTTGGGCGGGGTTCCCCTTCCGGGGCCGGGGCCGGGACCGGGGCTGCGGGGCTGGGCGGGGCGGGGCCGGTGGGGTGCCGGGGCGCGGGCCGGCGCGGTGCGGCGGGGTTGGGGGTCTCGTACCCGAGGCGCTGCGCGCACGGCCGCAGGAGCGGGCGGCCTTCCGGGCCTGGGCCATGGAGATCGCGGACCGGCCCGATGCCCTGAAGCCCTGACCACCCCGGTTTGACCCCGGCCGCCGTTTGGGCGTAAACCGGCAGGGCTCGGGCGTGGGGTGCGGGCCCGGGGGTGGGGGGTCGTGGCAGGGTGCGGGCACGGGGCGGCGGGGTGATTGTCGCCTCGTCCGATCATCGCCTCGTACATCGTTCCGTCCGGCGAGCAGCAAAGGGTCTTCCATGCGACTGCGCAACGCCCGCAACGCCCTCGCCCTCACCGCCCTCCTGCTCGCCCTCGGCGCCACCACCGCCGTCACCGCCACCGCCGACATCGGCAACGGCGGCGGCGCCCGCCCCGCCCCCGCGCTGCCCTCCCGCGCGCACGCCACCTGCGGTGACGGCAAGGCCACCGCGTTCCCCATCGGGGCGCGGATCCGGGGCGGGCCGGCGGTCTACCGGGCCGGCGCCGGGCCGCAGACGTGGCTGCTGGACCTGACCAACACCACGAGCGGCACGTGTACGGCCATCCACCCCGTGGTCGTCCTCACCGACGCCGCCCGGGCCCTGCGCCCGGCCCACCTCCGGATGGAGTTCGAGGCGCCGGGCGGCCCCTACCCCGTCACCCTGGAGCGCTCCGACCGCGACGAGATCATCGCCGTGTTCGACGGCGGGAGCCGGTTCTCCGGCTTCTCCGTCCCGGCCGGGGGTTCGGCCACCGTCAAGGTGCGGCTGGCCTTCGCCCCCGACGCCCCCCTCGGCGAGGTCGTCGCCGATGCCGCGCTGGTCCAGCGCAAGGCCGACGACGGGGAGTGGGTCGGCGAGGCCGGCGGCTACCGCTTCTCGGTGCAGGGGCCGCAGGACCCGGCCGAGGCGGGCTCGCTCGCGCACACCGGCCCCCGCGAGTGGGCCTACGGCGGCGGGGCCGTCGCCGCCCTCGCCGCCGGGGGCGGCCTGCTGCTCGGAGCCCGCAGGGTCCGGGCGTCCGCGTAGCCCGTACACCTGCCCCGCGTACAGTCCGAGCGTGGAAGACCAGAACCCGCAGCCGCCCCACCGCCCCGGCTCGCCCGTCCGCTCCGGTATCCCCGAGCACGGCCGCATCCCCAAGTACTACGCCGTCAAGGCCCGCATCGCCGACCTCCTCGACGAGCTCGGCGAAGGCGGCCTGCTGCCCACCGAGCGGGATCTCGCCGAGCGGTACGGGGTGGCCCGCGAGACCGTGCGCCAAGCCCTGCGCGAGCTGTTGCTCGAAGGCCGGCTGCGCCGCTCCGGACGCGGCACCGTGGTCGCCGGCCCCAAGCTGGAGCAGCCCCTCTCCCTCGCCAGCTACACCGAGGGGGTGCGCCGTCAGGGCCGCCGCCCCGGCCGCAACCTCATCGGCCTGGAGCGCTTCCCCTGCCCGCCCGACCTCGCGCCCGGCATCGGCGCCGAGGCCGGCGAGCCCGTCTGGCACCTGGAGCGGGTGCTGCTCGCCGACGACGAGCGCGTCGGGCTGGAGAGCACGTACATCCGGGTGGCCCGGGTCCCTCGCCTCGACGTCGATTTCCAGCCGGACTCCTCCTTCTACGGCTACCTCCACGACAGCCTCGGCATCTCCTTCGGGGACGCGGACGAGAAGCTGGAGACCGTCCTCGCCACCCCCCGCGAGGCCCTGCTGATCGGCACCCCGCCCGCGCTTCCGATGCTGCTCATCCACCGTTTCTCGCGGGACCGGGACGGTCGGCCGCTCGAACGGGTGCGTTCGCTCTACCGTGGAGACCGGTTCAGCTTCACGACTCACCTGCGGCCCGAATAGTCCCCAGGACTTCCGGTCGAAACACCGCCAAAGGGGCAGACCGGAACCCACTCGGATCACAGTAGGGTAACGGGTCTAGTCCAAGAGTCGGGGGCTGTTCACTGCCCCGTCGCCCCCGCGATCCCTCCGGGTCACGGACCGCGCCGACCGTGGACGCCGTGAGAGTCATAGTCGTCGGAGGCGGCGTGGTCGGCACCATGCACGCCTGGCAAGCAGTTCAACGCGGCCACGAGGTCGTCCAGATCGAGCGCGAGGCCGAGGCGCGCGGTGCCTCACTGCGCAATTTCGGCCAGATCTGGGTCAGCGGCCGGGCCGGGGGCGAGGAGCTCGACACCGCCCTGCGCGCCCGCGAGCTCTGGGAGCGGATCGGCGCGGAGGTGCCCGGCCTGGGCTTCCGCGCCATCGGCTCCCTCACCCCCCTACGCAACGCCCGCGAGTACGCGGTCGCCGAGGCGGCCGCCGCCCGCCCCGACGCCGCCGCCCGCGGCTACGAACTGGTCACCGCCGCCCGGGCCCGCAAGCTCAACCCGGCCCTGCGCGGCGCCTTCGAGGCCGCCCTGTGGTGCGAGCGCGACGCGGCCGTCGAACCGCGCACCGCCCAGCTCCACCTCCGCGAGGCCCTCCGCGCCTCCGGCCGCTACACCTTCGTCCCCGGACGCGAGGTCCGCGACCTGGCCGGCCCCGGCGCCGTCCGCGACGACCACGGCGACGTCCACCGCGGCGACGCCGTCGTCCTCGCCACCGGCGCCTGGCTGTCCGGCCTGGTCCGTGAACTCGCCCCCGGACTGCCCGTACGCCGCGTCAGGCTCCAGATGATGCAGACCGCCCCGCTCGGCGAGCCGCTCACCACCTCCGTCGCCGACGCCGACAGCTTCCGCTACTACCCCGCCTACGCGAGCGCCGCCCTGGACGAGCTGAACGCCGCCCAGGCACAGGGCCCCGTCGCCGCCGCGCACAAGATGCAGCTGCTGATGGTCCAGCGCCAGGACGGCGGACTGACCATCGGCGACACCCACGAGTACGAGCACCCCTTCGCGTTCGACACCCTCGAAGACCCCTACGACCACCTCACCCAGGTCGTCGAGTCCTTCCTGGGCCGCCCCCTGCCGAAGATCAGGCACCGCTGGGCGGGCGTGTACGCGCAGTGCACCGACACCACCCGCGTCGTCCACCGCCAGCAGGTGGCCGACGGCGTCTGGCTGGTGACCGGACCCGGCGGCCGCGGCATGACCTGCTCGCCCGCCATAGCCGAGACCACCGCGAACGAACTGGGCTGGTGAGCCGCATGACCGAAACCCCCGCCGACACGAACGCCACCACGGCGAACACCCCCACCCGCACGGACCGCAGGCTGGTCGTCCTCGACATGGCCGGCACCACCGTCGCCGACGGCGGCCTCGTCGAGCGCGCCTTCGAGCACGCCGCCGCACGCCTCGGCGTCGAACCGGGCAGCCCCGCCCACGCCGAGAAGCTCCAGTACGTCCGCGACACCATGGGCGAGTCGAAGATCTCCGTCTTCCGCCACCTCTTCCGCACGGAGGACCGCGCCCGGCTCGCCAACTCCGCCTTCGAGGAGGCGTACGCGGAACTCGTCGACGGCGGCCTCGTCGCCCCGCTCCCCGGAGCCCGCGCCGCCATCGAGGAGCTCCGCGCCGCCGGCCACACCGTCGCCCTGACCACCGGCTTCGCCCGCGTCACCCAGGACGCCATCCTCGACGCCCTCGGCTGGCGGGACCTCGCCGACCTCACCCTGTGCCCCGCCGACGCGGGCGGCCGCGGCCGCCCCTACCCGGACATGGTGCTGGCGGCGTTCCTGCGCACCGGCGCCGTGGCCGACGTACGCGAGACGGTCGTCGCCGGAGACACCGCGTACGACATGCTCAGCGGCCGCCGCGCCGGCGCCGGCACCGTCGCCGGGGTCCTCACCGGCGCCCACGACCGCGCCACGCTGACCGGCCACGGCGCGACCCACGTCCTCGGCTCCGTCGCCGAACTCCCCTCCCTCCTCGCGGGGTCGTCGTGAGCGGCATCCGCTTCGACTCCGTCTCGGTCGCCTACCACGGCACCACCGTCCTGGACCGCCTCGACCTGACCGTCGAACCCGGCGAGGTCATGGCCCTGCTGGGCCCCTCCGGCTCCGGCAAGACCACGGCGCTGCGCGCGGTCGCCGGCTTCGTCCGGCCCGCCTCCGGGCGGGTGCTGATCGGCGGCCGGGACGTCACCGCGCTCCCGCCGCACAAGCGCGGCATCGGGATGGTCGTCCAGCAGTACGCCCTCTTCCCGCACATGCGCGTCGAGGACAACGTCGCCTTCGGGCTCAGGGCTCGGAAGGCCCCCAAGGCCGAGGTCCCCGCCCGCGTCGCCGAGGCGCTGGAGATGACGGGGATGGCCGCCTACGCCCGCCGCTACCCCCGCGAACTGTCGGGCGGCCAGCAGCAGCGCGTGGCCATCGCCCGGGCGCTCGCCATCCGCCCCGGCGTCCTCCTCCTGGACGAGCCCCTCTCCGCCCTCGACGCCCAGCTGCGCTCCGGGATGCTGGCGGAACTGGCCCGGCTGCACCGCGAACTGCCCGAGGTCTCCATCCTGTACGTCACCCACGACCAGGTCGAGGCGCTGACCCTGGCCGACCGGATCGCCGTCATGGACCGGGCCCGCCTCCAGGACTGCGGCACCCCGCAGCAGCTGTACCGGGCGCCGCGCACCGAGTTCACGGCCTCCTTCGTCGGCAACGCCAACCTGCTGCCGGTGACGGTGGCCGAAGGCGGCGCGGTCTTCGCGGGCCGCCCGCTGGCCGTGGACGCCGCGGGCGCGGCGGGCGCGGCGCCGGGCGCCGGCGCCACCCTGTGCGTACGCCCGCACCTGCTCCGGCTCGGCGAGGGGCCGAACGCCCTGCGCGGCACGATCACCGAGGTGCAGTGGCGCGGCTCGACGCACCGGCTGTACGTGGACGTGGGCGGGCGCCGCGTGAAGGCGGACCTGCCCGAGCTGAGGGAGACCCCGGCGCTGGGCGACGAGGTGACCCTGCACTTCGAGCCCCGTGACGCGGTGCTCCTGGCGGCGGGGGTGGCCGATGCCTGAGGCGGCCCCGCCACTCCTGGACACCCCGGTGCGCGCGGCCGCACACCCCCCGGCCCCGGCCGCCCCCGGGCCCGCGATCCCGCGGGGGGCCCGGCGCCCGCCGCGCGCGGTGTGGGCGCTGCCCCCGGTGGCGGTGCTCGCGCTGGTGTTCCTCTACCCCCTCGCGCTGGTCGTCCGGCAGTCCTTCACCCCGGAGAACGGCGGCGGCCCCCTCGGCGCCTACTCCGCCGTCTTCGCCTCGAACGCCTTCCGCGAGGCCCTCGGCACCACCGTCTGGCTGGCCGTCGGCGCCACCGCCGGCTGCCTGCTCCTCGGCTTCGCCCTCGCCCTGGTCATCGCCTTCGTACCGTTCCCCGGAGCCAGGGCGGTCGCCAAGTTCATCGACGTCTTCCTCTCCTTCCCCTCCTTCCTCATCACCCTCGCCCTGCTCTTCATCTACGGCTCGGTCGGCATGGCCAACGGCGTCTGGACCGACGTCCTCGGCGTCGCCGACGGCCCCTTCCGCTTCCTCACCACTCCCTGGGGCGTCCTCCTCGCGGAGATCACGTACTTCACCCCCTTCGTGATCCGCCCGCTGCTCGCCGCCTTCTCCCAGCTGGACACCGCTCAGCTGGAGGTCGCCGCGGGCCTCGGCGCCCGCCCCGCCCGGATCGTGCGGCAGGTGATCCTCCCCGAGGCCCTGCCAGCCCTGGCGGCCGGCGGCAGCCTCGTTCTCGTCATGTGCCTCAACGAGTTCGGGATCGTCCTGTTCACCGGCGCCAAGGACGTCACGACCCTGCCGATGCTCGTCTACGGCAAGGCGATCCTCGAATCCGACTACGCGGCCGCCTGCGTGGTCGCCGTCGTCAACATCGCGATATCCGTCGGCCTGTTCGGCCTCTACCGGGTGGTGGGCAAGCGTGCTGGTGCATAGCAAGGGCGGCCGCTGGGCCGCCTGGGGCCTGTTCGGCGTCCTCTTCCTGCCCCTCTTCGCCCTGCCCCTCCTCGTGGTGGTGGCCGCCTCCTTCGCCACCCACTGGTCCGGCGCCTTCCCCTCCGCCCCGACCACCGGGAACTACGCCGCCGCCGTCCGCGGGGAGTCCCTCCAGGCCCTGACCACCTCCCTGGTCACCGCCCTGGCCGCGAGCCTGCTCGCGCTGACCGTCGGCACCTGGGCCGCGCTGGCCGCCGCGTCCCTCGGCAGGCGCGGGAAGCGGTGCATGGACGCCCTGTTCGTGCTGCCGGTCGCCGTGCCGTCCGTGGTCGTCGGCCTCGCCGTGCTCGTCGCCTTCAGCCGGCCTCCCGTCCTCCTCAACGGCACCGGTTCCATCGTCGTCCTGGCGCACACGGTGCTCGTCACCGCGTTCGCCTACCAGTCGGTCTCCGCCGCCATCGTCCGTCTCGACCCCGCGTACGAGCAGGCCGCGGCCTCCCTCGGGGCCCGTCCCGGCTACGTGCTGTGGCGGGTCCGCCTCCCGCTCCTGCTGCCGTCCCTCACCGCGGCGGCCGGACTCTGCTTCGCCCTGTCCATGGGCGAGCTGAGCGCCACGATGATGCTCTACCCCCCGGACTGGACGCCCCTCCCGGTCCGGATCTTCACCGCCACCGACCGCGGTTCGCTCTTCGCGGGCTCCGCCGTCGCCGTGGTCCTGATGGCCGCCACCCTGCTGGTGCTGCTGGCCGTTTCCCGCGTCCGCACCCGCGCGTCCTACCGCTGAGCCCCCTCCACTGCTCCCCGTCCTCCGCAGACTCCCTTTCCCCGTAAGGAAGTTCCATGCCCAGCAAGGTCCGGTTCCGTACCGCCGCCGCCCTCACCGGCAGCCTCGCCCTCGCCGCCTCCCTCACCGCCTGCGGCGGCTCCACCACGGCCGCCGACGACAAGGAAGGCGGCGGCGACAAGGTGGTCACCGTCTACAGCGCCGACGGCCTCAAGAGCGACAAGGGCGACGGCTGGTACGACAAGGTCTTCGCCGAGTTCACCGAGAAGACCGGCATCGAGGTCGAGTACGTGGAGGGCGGCTCCGGCGAGATGGTGCAGCGCGCCGTCCGCGAGAAGACCAACACCCAGGCCGACGTACTGATCACGCTGCCCCCCTTCATCCAGCAGGCCGACGGCAAGGGGCTGCTCCAGGCCTACGCCCCGCAGGGCTCCGACAAGGTCAACGGGGCCGACAAGGCCGCCGACGGCAAGTGGACCTCCGTCGCCAACAACTACTTCGGCTTCGTCTACAACAAGAAGGAGCTCGGCCAGGCCCCCAGGACCTGGGAGGAGCTCCTCGACGCCAAGTACAAGGGCAAGCTCCAGTACTCCACCCCCGGAGTCGCGGGCGACGGCACGGCCGTCCTCATCAAGTCGATGCACGACTTCGGCGGCAAGGAGCCGGCGATGGAATACCTCAAGAAGCTCCAGGCCAACAACGTCGGCCCCTCCTCCTCCACCAGCAAGCTCGCCCCGAAGACCGACAAGGGCGAGCTGCTCGTCGCCAACGGCGACGTCCAGATGAACTTCGCCCAGTCCAAGTCCATGCCCAACCTCGGCATCTGGTTCCCGGCCAAGGAGGGAGGCAAGCCCACCACCTTCGCCCTGCCCTACGCCGCCGGCCTGGTCGCCAAGGCCCCGCACGCCGACAACGGGAAGAAGCTCCTCGACTTCATGCTCGGCGAGGAGGCCCAGAAGCAGGTCAGCGAGATCGGCGGCGGCTTCCCGGCGCGCGCCGACGTCAAGCCGACCGACGCCAACGCCATCGAACTCACCAAGCTGATGACCGGGGTCGAGGTCTTCCAGCCGGACTGGG
Organism: Streptomyces sp. NPDC040718; assembly: GCF_055593565.1. NCBI lineage: Bacteria > Bacillati > Actinomycetota > Actinomycetes > Kitasatosporales > Streptomycetaceae > Streptomyces > Streptomyces sp. NPDC040718. Next base: position 180,280 of record NZ_JBVIXO010000009.1, read on the forward strand.
CCGACATCGACGAGAACCTCACCGCCCACGTCGACGCATGGAAGTCCGCGACCGGCAGCTGAGGCGTAACCCGGCGGCCACCCACGGCCGCGACAGTCACCAGTGGATAACAGGTCTGGACCGGTGCCCGCTCCCTCCGGTCCGGGCCTGCCGCACGTCCCCGCACGTCCCCGCACGTCCCCGCACGTTCCCCGCTCGATCCGCCGCGCCTTCCCCGACGCTCCTGGAGGAGCACGTGTCCTCTGTCCCGTCCGGACGCACCCTCGCCGTGGCCGCCACCGCCACGGCCCTGCTCGCCACCACCCTCGGCCTCGGCACCACGGCCGCCGCCGCCCCCAACCCCACCGACCCGGCCAGGGCAGCGGCGGAGGCCGCCGCCAAGGCCGCCGCCTCCGCCCCCGCGACGGCGCGGGCCACCACCGACAAGGTCCTCGTCATCGGCCTCGACGGCGTGGTCCTCGACCGGATCAAGGCCGCCGACGCCCCCAACCTCAACGGCCTGATGGCCGAAGGCCTCACCGCCCGCAGCACCCTCTACGCGAACCCGATGGCCGCCACCTCCTCCGGCCCCGGCTGGTCCACCATCGCCACCGGCGTCTGGCCCGACAAGCACGGCGTGAAGGACAACTCCTTCACCGGCAAGAACTACGGCGCCCACCCCGACTTCCTGACCCGCGCCGAGAACGCCAAGCCGTCCCTCAACACCTACGCGGCCGCCGACTGGGAGCCCATCACCTCCACCGACCAGAACGGCCCGATCTTCTCCGCCAAGGTCGACAAGCGGCTCTCCCTCAAGGGCGACCGCGACGGCTACGGCAACGAGGACCCGAAGATCGCCGCCGCGGCCGCCGCCGAACTCCGCGACCAGAACCCGGACGCCGCCTTCGTCTACCTCGGCCAGGTCGACTCCGCCGGCCACTCCTACGGGGCCGCCAGCCGGCAGTACCTGGACGCCATCGGCCGCGTCGACACCCTGGTCGGCCAGCTCCTCACCGCCGTCAAGGCCCGCCCCGCGTACGCCCAGGAGAACTGGAAGATCCTGGTCACCACCGACCACGGCCACACCGACGGCGGCGGCCACGGCGGCTCCACCATCCAGGAGCGCGGCACCTTCGTCATCGCCAAGGGCGCGGGCATCCCGGCCGGCTCCGTACGCGAGGACGTACGCCTCGTCGACGTCGCCGCGACCGCGCTCGCCCAGGTCGGCGTCACCACGGCCGCACTGGACGGCGTACCGCTGGACACCCCCGACAGCGACCCCTTCGACACCCTGCGCCCCAACCTCCAGGCCCGCGTCGACGAGACCGGGATCCCCGCCGCCACCAAGGGCTTCACGCACACCCCGCCCGCCGGCTGGTCCGTCGACAATTCGAAGATGGGCACCGGCGGAGTCACCGAATGGGCCGGATGGGCCTTCGCCACCGACGAGTTCTGGACCCAGGCGCAGCGCGACCAGTGGCGCGAGCTGAACGTCCGATCCCGTGACGTGTTCGCCGTCGCCGACTCCGACGAGTGGGACGACAAGGCCCACACCGGCACCTTCGACTCCACCCTGATCACCCCCGAGTGGGCGGTCACCGGCGGCACCACGCGCACCCTGGACTTCCGGACGCACTACCGCCACGAGGCCGGCCAGACCGCGCAGGTCCTCGTCTCGTACAACGGCGGCGCCCCGGCGGTGGTCAAGACGTACACCGCCGACGCCGTCGCCAAGGCGGAGTCCCTCCAGCTCCAGATCCCGGCGGGCGCCACCGACGTCCAGGTCCGCTTCCGCTACAGCGGCAGCAACAACTGGTACTGGGCCGTCGACGACGTACGCCTCGGCTAGGCCGTCCGGGCCGTGGACGGCCCCGCCGTCCACGGCCCGCGCCCGCTAGGGTGGTGGTACAGACCACAGACCCACAGGTCAGCGGCCACCAGAGCGGAGAGAAGTCAGTGGCGGAGCGCAAGCCGATCGAATCCTGGCTCACCGACATGGACGGGGTCCTCATCCACGAGGGCACCCCGATTCCCGGCGCGGACGCCTTCATCAAGCGGCTGCGCGAGTCCGGCAAGCCCTTCCTGGTGCTGACCAACAACTCCATCTACACCCCGCGCGACCTCCAGGCCCGGCTGAGCCGGATGGGCCTGGACGTGCCCGTCGAGAACATCTGGACCTCGGCGCTCGCCACCGCGAAGTTCCTCGACGACCAGCGCCCGGGCGGCACCGCGTACGTCATCGGCGAGGCGGGCCTGACCACCGCCCTGCACGACATCGGCTACGTCCTGACCGACCACGAGCCCGACTACGTGGTCCTGGGCGAGACGCGGACCTACTCGTTCGAGGCCATGACCAAGGCCGTCCGGCTGATCAACGGCGGTGCCCGGTTCATCTGCACCAACCCGGACGAGACCGGCCCCTCGACCGAGGGCCCGCTCCCGGCGACCGGCGCGGTCGCCGCGCTGATCACCAAGGCGACCGGCAAGAAGCCGTACTTCGCCGGCAAGCCCAACCCGCTGATGATGCGCACGGGCCTCAACGCCATCGGCGCCCACTCCGAGACCAGCGCGATGATCGGCGACCGCATGGACACCGACGTGCTGGCGGGCCTGGAGGCGGGCATGCAGACCTTCCTCGTGCTGACCGGCCTGACCACGGCCCGGGACACCGAGAAGTTCCCCTACCGGCCCACCAAGACGGTCGACTCGATCGCGGACCTGGTCGACCTGGTCTAGGGAAGTCCGGCGCGCGTTAGCGCGAACGGCTGACACGTACGGGCCAAGAGAGCGCCGCTCCGGATGCGGAGCGGCGCGCCGCGCGTGAATCTCCTTGTTGAGGAGGTTCACCATGCGCTGTTCTCTGATCGCTCTCCGTGTCGCAGGGGCCGCCGTCGCCCTGACGGCGTTCACCGCCGTGACCGCCCCCGCCGCCCTCGCGAACGAGTGGGACCGCGGCGGCGTCTCGGCGGAACCGAACCCGGCCGGACCGGGAGCGCACGTCAAGATCCGCGTCCGGGGCTGTGACGGCGACCGGGGGGTGGCCCGTTCCCCCGTCTTCGTGTCGGACGCCCGGCTCTCCTCGGGCCACGGCGACGGCCGGACCCTTCACGGCGAGGCCACCGTCCGCCCGCACGCCGACCCGGGCTGGCACGAGATCCGGATCAAGTGCGAGGGCGCCGACGGCCTGCGCGGCTCCATCGAGATCCGCCACCGCGACCACCACCGCCCCGACCCGCACCGCTCTCCGGTCTGGCCGGTCCACGCGGGCGGCGGCGCGATGTCCGCCGAGGTCGCCGAGACGACCCGGTTGGCGGCGGCCGCGAAGAAGAGCCACGGCGGCGACGGCCCCGGGCTGCCCCACACCGTGATCGGCGCCGTCCTCGCCGCCGCCGCCACCCTGGCGGTCGCGGGCCGGGCCATCACCCTGCGCCGCCGCCGCAACGGCGGATGAGCGAGCCCAGGGCCTCCGCCGGCGGCCGACTGCTGACCTTCGCCGCCTGGACGGTGCTGGTGACGGGCCTGTGGCTGTGGGGCAAGGAGATCACCGGGGTTCCGCCCGCTCCGCCCGCCGGGCAGGCCGGGCAGCTGGGGCCGGCCCTCCCGGCCGCGCGGGCCCCGCTGTCCGGGGCGATGCCCGCGCGGGTCGACGTACCGGCCCTGGGAGTCCGGGCGCCGGTGATCGCCCGCGGCCTGGACGCGCAGGGGGCGGTCGATCCGCCGCCGTACGAGCTGCCGGGCACGGTGGGCTGGTGGGGGGCGGGGCCCGCGCCCGGTGCCGCGGGGGCCGCGCTGATGGTGGGGCACGTGGACACGAAGTCCAAGCCGGCCGTGTTCTACGGCCTGAGCTCGCTCAAGCCGGGCCAGAAGATCCGCGTGGCGCGGGCGGACGCGACGGTCGCCGAGTTCACCGTGGAGGACGTACGCGTCTACGAGCGGGCGGGCTTCGACCCGCACGGGGCGTACGGGCCCCGGGTGGCGGGCCGGGCCGAACTCCGGCTCGTGACCTGCGGCGGGAACTACGACAAGGCGGCCGGGCAGTACTCGGCGAACGTGGTGGTCTCCGCCTATCTGACCGGCGCGGGGTCGGGCACGACGGCGGCCTAGGCCGGGAACGAAGAAGACCCCCGCAGCTTCCGCTGCGGGGGTCTTCTTCTCGTCTGTGCGCCGCCAGGGACTCGAACCCCGGACCCGCTGATTAAGAGTCAGCTGCTCTAACCAACTGAGCTAGCGGCGCTTGCTGACAGGGAAAACTCTACCCCACCTGCCCCGGTGCTCGTGACCAGCCGCGCCCGTGTTGTCCGATTAACCCATGTTTAGGGGGTTTATCGTGCACGATATGTCTGGTCGAGCCGAATCTGACGCCCCGACAGATGCGTGCCCGGCCGACCAGTGGACGAGCAGGGGAGTGGACGGAACCGCATGACGATGCAGCCTCCGGTGCATGTGCAGATGCCGACGCCGATGACGTTGCCGGTCTTCGAGGAGTACGAGCCCGCCGGCGACTGCGTGTGCCTCGGGTGCGCGCAGCGGCGCCGCACCCTCGCACGCGGGCGGGCCATAGCGCTGCGGGACGGCGGACACCCGGCCGCGCGCGGTGCCCGCCGGGCGCTGGTGCTGGCGACGGCGGCCGGTGTGGTGCTGGGCGGCGGCGGGTCGGCGGCGCTCGCCGCGGCCGGGCCGGTGCCGGGCCCGGGGCCGGTGGCGCTGGACGACCGGAACGGTTCGGACGGTCCGGGCAGCCCGCAGGGCGACCGGGCCCCGCTGCACGGACGCCCGGCCCCGGCCACGGGGCCGCGTCCGCCGTCCTCGGCGGCGGGCCGGCCGGGCGCGCCGCCCGCCGTGCGGGCCATCGACCGGGCCACGATCATCAACCGGGCGAAGATCTGGCTGGACGCCCAGGTCCCCTACAGCATGTCCGAGTACTGGTCGGACGGCTACCGGCAGGACTGCTCGGGGTACGTCTCCATGGTCTGGAACCTCGGGACGAACGAGTGGACCGGCAGCCTCGACACCTTCGCCACGAAGATCACGAAGGAGGAGCTGCTGCCGGGGGACATGCTGCTGTTCCACAACCCGGCGGACCCCAACAACGGTTCGCACGTCGTCATCTTCGGCGGCTGGGCCGACGAGACGCGCACGCACTACGTCGCGTACGAGCAGACCCGCCCGTACACGCGGAAGCTGGCCACGCCGTACGGGTACTGGAAGAACTCGGAGAAGTACGTCCCGTACCGGTACAACGGCGTGCCCACCGGGGTCCTCCCGGACGTGCCGGTGCCGGGCGCCCCGGCGGCGGGCACGGCCGTCTTCCCCGGCGCGGCGAAGTTCGGGCCGGGCGCGGACAACGAGCACGTCACCGAGCTGGCCAAGATGCTGATCGGGCGGGGCGCGCTGCGGTTCTACCCCAAGGGGCCGAGCTCGAAGTGGAGCGACGCCGACCGGCAGGCCACGCAGGCCTTCCAGCAGGCGCAGGGCTGGACGGGCGCCGACGCCGACGGCATCCCCGGCGAGCACACCTGGCGGCTGCTGGTCCAGCGCCAGGGCAAGGACATCCCGCCGACGGGGCGGACGGGGCCGGGCACGCCCAAGCCGCCGACGGCTCCGCCGGTGGCTCTGCCGGGTTCCGCCGGCGTGCCCGCCTACCCCGGGCTGCGGGTCTTCCGCCCGGGGCAGTCCCATCCGGCCGTACTCGCCCTCGGCCGCCGGCTGGCGCAGAAGGGCTTCGGCAAGTACTACACGTCCGGCCCGGGCCCCCGCTGGAGCGAGGCCGACCGCCGCAACGTCGAGGCCTTCCAGCGCGCCCAGGGCTGGCGCGGTGCCTCGGCCGACGGCTACCCGGGCCCGGAAACCTGGCGCCGGCTGTTCGCATGACGGAGGCAACGATGTACCCCACCCGCACCACCTTCACCACGGGCACCTTCCGGCTCCCCGCCTCCCCGCCTGCGGCGACGCTCCCGGACCCGGTCGCGGTACACCGCGGCACGTGGGCCCCGGCGGCCGCCGCCCCGGCCGGCCCGGCCGGCCCGGTTCCGGCTGCCGCTTCGGCCCCGGCCGGCCCGGTTCCGGCGGCTCCGGTATCGGCCCCGGCGGCCGCCGCTCCGGTCCCGGCGGCCCCGGCCCACCCGCCTGTCGCCGCTCCGGTCCCGGCGGCCCAGGTCCCGGCGGCACCGCCTGCCGCCGCTCCGGTCCCGGCCGTCCCGGTTGCCGCCGCCCAGCTCCCGGCGGCTCCAGGTCCTGCCGCCCAGGTTCCGGCCGGCCCCGTTCCGGCCCCGGCGGCCGCCGGGGGGCGGGCGCACGCGCGGGCCGATGCCCCCGGGCCGGCCGCAGTGCCCCCGCACGTCGCCCGCGTGGCGGTTCCGGAACCGGCCGCCCCGGCGTGGCCGGTCCCGCACCCGGCCGACTCCGGACCGCAGGCGCAGCCGGCCCCCACCGCCCGGGCGGCACACCCGGAACCGGTCGCGGCCCCCTGGGCGGCTGGGCACCCGGCCCCCGCACCGACCGGCCGGGCCGCATCCGCCACCCCGGTGGCCCCCGAGCCCGCCCGCGCGACCACCCCCTCCGGCCACCCCGCGCCGGACCCGCAGCTGCCGGCTGCGGTTCGGGAGGCGTCACCGGACGCCGGGTCCGGTCGGGCGTGGGCGCCGGAGTCGGCCCCCTCCGGCCACCCCGCGCCGGATCAGCGGGCTGCGGCCTGGGTGGCGGCCCCTGGACCCGCCCCGGCCCCGGCCCCGGCCCCGGCCCCGGAGTCCGCCCGCGCGACCGTCCCCGCCGGGCACCCGGCGCAGGACCCGCAGCCGCCGGCCCGGGCGGTGGCCCCCGTACCGGACGCTGTCCCCGCCGGGCACCCTGCCGACGCCGTGCGGGCGGGGCGCTCCGGCGAGGCGGCGGCCCAGCCGTTCGGAGCCACCCGGTTCGGGGCGGGGGTCGCCGCCGCCCTCCCGGCCCGGCCGGAGCCGGCGGCCGCCGCCGTCTGCGCCCCCGCCCCCCGCGCCGCCGAGCGGACCGACGCGACCTCGGCCCCCGTGGGCGCCCCGGCGCACCCCGCCGCCCCCGCAGCGGCCCCGGCGGCCCCGGCGGCCCCGGCGGCGGAGCCGGCGCCGCCCGGGGGGTCGGCGTACCCGGCCGACGCCCCGGACCCGGCCGTGCCCGTACCGGCCCCCGCCCGGGTGCCGGAGCCGGAGGCCGCCGCTTCCGAACCGGAACCCGCCCGGGGTGACGTGCCCGCCGCGCGGAGCCAGGGGATCCCGCACCCCACCCCCGAGCCCCCGGCCGGCGTGCCCGGCCCCGGGCCCGCCGAGATCGCCGCCCGGGCCGTCGCGCGCGGGATGCGCACCGAGGACCCCGGCCCGCGCGGCAGCGGCGGCGGCACCGGCACCGCCGTCACGGAGGTCCCGCTCCACATCCCGTTCCGCCCCCGGCCGCAGGCCCCCGCCGCCCCCGCCCCGGCCGCCGCCCCCACTGCCGCCCGCACCCCGAAGAAGCCGCCCGCCGGCCGCCGCGTCCCCCGGGGCGACGACCGGCTCCGGGAGCACCGCGGGCCCGTGCTGCCCGGCTGGATCGCGGTGGCCGTCGGCTGCCTCGCCGTCCTCGGCTGCGTGGCCGTGCTGTGGCGGGCCGGGGTGGTCCCCGCCACCGTGCTCGCCGCCTTCGGGGCCTCGCCCCGCGCCTACCAGGGGCTGCGCGCCGCGCACTGGCCCCCGCTGGCCTTCCTCGGCATCGTCACCCTCCTCGCGCTCGGCGGCCTCGGCCGGGCCAAGGCGGGCCACGCCTGGGTGCTCACCCTGTTCGGCCGCTACCGCGGCACGGTCCGGCGTACCGGCCTGACCTGGATCAGCCCACTCCTGCTGCGCCAGCGGGTCGACGTACGGCTGCGGCACTGGCGCAGCGAGCCGATGGCCGCCGTCGACTCCGGGGGCCTGGCCCTCCAGGTGGTCGTGCAGGTCGTCTGGCAGGTCAAGGACACGGCCAGGGCCACCCTCGCCGTCGACGACCACATCGACTACCTGGCCGAGCAGGTCGAGTCGGCCATGGCCCGGGTGCTGTCCCAGCTGCCCGCCGACGCCTTCCACGAGGACGCCCCGACCCTGCGCGACGCCGAGGCGGTCGGCGACGCGCTGACCCGGATGGTGGCGGCCGAAACCGAGGCGGTGGGGATCGAGGTGTTCTCCGCCCAGCCGACCCGGATCGAGTACGCCCCGGAGGTCGCGGAGGCCATGCGCCGCCGCCGGGTCGCCGCGATCGACGCCAAGCACCGGGACACGGTCCTGACCTCGGTGGTCGACGCCGTGGACGACACGGTCCACCGGCTGACCTCGCGCGGGATCGTGGAGCTGGACGACTACGAGCGCAAGGCCCTGGTGAAGGACCTCACCGTCGCCTTCTACACCGGGCGGTCCGACCAGTAGCAGCGGTCACGGGAGTTCCACGCGCCGACGGGTGGCCGGTAATGACCGGACCACCCGTTGGCGCATTGGTATAGACATGGCCAACTCCCGTCAATACTGTGGGACTTGGTCTAGACCTAGTACCGGCCGTCCGGAGCCGCAACCCCACCGATCCGCCAGGGTCGATCCCCACGCGCGCGCACGCCCCGCCAGAGTCCCCTCCCCCCACGCCCAAGGAGCACCATGCGTCCCTTCCGCATGCCCTCATGGCCCTCGCGCCCCTTCCGCGACTCCCGCGCCTCCCGCCCCGCGCGCGTCGGCGCGGCCGCGACGATCGGTCTCGGCCTCCTCGCCGGCGCCACCCTGCTCGGCGCCCCCAGTGCCAGCGGTCACGGCTACACCGACACCCCGATCAGCCGGCAGAAGCTCTGCGCCAACAGGACGGTCTCCGACTGCGGACCCATCCAGTGGGAGCCGCAGAGTGTCGAGGGCTACAAGGGCTTCCCCGCGGCCGGTCCCGCCGACGGGCGGATATGCGCCGGCGGGCACTCCGAGTTCGCCCAGCTCGACGACCCGCGCGGCGGCAACTGGCCCGCGACCAGGGTGAACTCCGGCCAGCCCTTCGACTTCCGCTGGCAGTTCACCGCCAACCACTCCACCACCGACTTCAAGTACTACGTCACCAAGAACGGCTGGGACCCGGCCAAGCCCCTCACCCGCGCCTCCCTCGACCCCCAGCCCTTCCTCGTCGTCCCCTACAACGGCGGCCGCCCGGACATGACCACCATCCACCGCGGCTCCATGCCGGCCGGCAAGACGGGGCGGCACATGATCCTGGCCGTCTGGACCGTCAACGACACCCCGATGGCCTTCTACGCCTGCTCCGACGTTCAATTCTGACGGAACGTCAGCTAATCTCCGGCGGCATGCGGACCACGACAGCACCCGATGCCGCCGAGACCGTCGCGGAACTCGTCTCGCGCCAGTGGGGCGACCACCGGCCCGGGCTGATGTACGGGGCCGGCGCGGCCGACAGCGCCGGGCCCACCGTCCTCAGCCGCCACCGGACCGCCCAGGAGGCCGCCGCCCGCGCCGCGCTCCTCGCCGACCTGCTGCCGCCGGGCGCCGAGCCGCACGTGGCGGTGCTGCTCGACAACACCCCCGAGTTCCCCTTCTGGCTCGGCGCGGCGGCTCTCGCGGGGGCCGCCGTCGCCGGGATCAACCCCACCCGGCGCGGCCCCGAGCTGGCCCGCGACATCCTGCACACCGACTGCCGGATCCTGGTCACCGAGCCCGCCCGCCTCCCGCTGCTGCGCGGCCTCGACCTGCCCGGCGTACGCCTCCTGGTGACCGGCACCGAGGAGTACGCGGCCCTGCTCGCCCCGTACGCCGCCGCGAAGCCCGGCGAGGCCCGCGTCCGCCCCGGCGGGCCCCGGCCTGACACCCGGCTGCTGCTCTACTTCACCTCCGGCTCCACCGGCGCCCCCAAGGCCGCCGTCTGCAGTCAGGGTCGCCTCGCCGCCGCCGGGGGATCGCTCGCCCGCCACTTCTCGGTCACCCCGGACGACGTGCACTACATCTGCATGCCGCTCTTCCACGGCAACGCCGTCATCGCGGACTGGCTGCCCGCGCTCGCCGCGGGCGCCCCGGTCGCGCTGCGCCGCCGCTTCTCGGCCTCCGCGTTCCTGGACGACGTCCGGGCCTACGGGGCGACGTACTTCACCTACGTCGGCCGGGCCGTCCAGTACCTGCTGGCCACCGAGCCCCGCCCCGACGACCGCGAGCACCGGCTGCGCCTCGGCTTCGGCACCGAGGCGGGGGCGGTGGACGCGGCCCGCTTCGCCGACCGGTTCGGGGTCCGGCTGGTCGAGGGGTACGGGGCCACCGAGGGCGGCGCCTCCGTCCAGCGCGGCCCCGGCACCCCGGCGGGGGCTCTGGGCCGGGCGGCGCCGGGGGAGGACCTGGCCGTGGTCGACCCGGAGACGGGCCGCGAGTGCCCGCCCGCGGTCCTGGACGCGCGGGGCAGGCTCCTCAACGGGGACGAGGCCATCGGCGAGCTCGTCAACCGGGGCCGCAGCCTCTTCGAGGGCTACTGGCGCAACCCCGACGCCGAGGCGGCCCGCACCCGGAACGGCTGGTACTGGACCGGCGACCTCTTCTTCCGGGACCCCGGGGGCTTCCTCTACTTCGCCGGCCGCACCGACGACCGGCTGCGGGTCGACAGCGAGAACCTGGCCGCCGCGGTGATCGAGAACATCCTGGCCCGCTGGGAGGCGGCGGCCGCCGTCGCCGTGTACGCGGTCCCGGACGAGGTCTCGGGGGACCAGGTGATGGCCGCGGTGGCCCTGCGCGGGGACACCGCCTTCGACCCGGATGCCTTCGCCGCCTTCCTGGCGGCGCAGCCGGACCTCGGGACGAAGACGGCCCCGCGCTACGTACGGATCCTCGACGCGCTGCCCGTCACGGCCACGAACAAGATCCACCGGGTCGCCCTGCGCCGGGCCGGCTTCCTCGGCCCCGGCGCCGTCTGGCACCGGACCGGGGGCGCGTACCGCCCGCTCGACGCGGAGGGGCTGGCCGCGCTGCTGTCGGCGTACGAGGCCCAGGGCCGCAGGGAGCTGCTGGACCGCTGAGGGGCCGCGGGCGGCGCCCGGGGTATGGGTTTGGAGCACCCTGGGGGACCAGGTAGTATTTTCTCTGTCAGCAGGCGCCGCTAGCTCAGTTGGTTAGAGCAGCTGACTCTTAATCAGCGGGTCCGGGGTTCGAGTCCCTGGCGGCGCACCTGTCCTTCGGGCGGTTTCCGGTTCACCGGGAACCGCCCGAAGTGTTTTCGGGGACGGATCCGTCCCCAGAGCCTCTCGGAGCGCGCGGCCCCCGGCCCTCAGAGCGTGAGCGACAGCAGCAGCGGTGCGGCCTTGCGGTTCAGGGTGTCGGCCGCGGCGCGCAGCCGGTGGGCGTGCTCGACGGGCATGGACAGGGCCAGGCAGCCCACGGCGGCGCCGGCGGTGATCGGGACGGCCGCGCAGACGGTGCCGACCGCGTACTCCTGGAGGTCCAGGACGGGGACGGTGGCCGGCTGGGCGTCCAGCTTGGAGAACAGGATCCGCTCGTTCACGATCGTCTTGGAGGTGAGCCGGGCGATCTTGTGCCGGGACAGGTGGTCGCGCCGCCCGTTCAGGTCGAGCTGGGTCAGCAGGCACTTGCCGACCGCGCTGGCGTGGGCCGCGGAGCGGAAGTCGACCCACTCGTGCACCTTGGGCGTGCGCGGGCTGTCCGCGAACTGGGTGATGCGCACCTCGCCGTCCACGTAGCGGCTGATGTAGACGGCCGCGCCGACCGAGTCCCGCAGCTTGTCGAGGGTGTCCTGGAGCTTCTCCTGGAGGGCCTGCTGCCGGTCCATGCCGGAGCCGAGCAGGACGAGGGAGTCCCCTATGGCGTAGGCGCCGTCGGAGACCTGGAGGACGTACCCTTCGCGCCGCAGCATGAGGAGCATCGGGGCGAGATGGACCGCGGGCAGGCCGGTCTCGCGCGCGATCTGCACGTCGGTCACACCGCCGGTGTGCCGCGAGATCGTTTCGAGTACGCGCAGGGCGTACTGCACCGAGTGGAACGGCGCGGTCGGCTCGGGCTTCAGCGCCACGGTTTCCCCCTACCAGGTTGTTACCGCTTGCTCTACCACGATAGCCATCAAGAGGCCCACGTGGAGCGTCTGTTGATGAGATTGATGGCTTAATCAAGCCCCCCTGCCTGGGCCTACTCGAATGGCATATGCCACAGGCACGTGCATGCCCCGGTCTGCCGGGAATGCCCGGCGAGCACTTCCCGTTCGACTTCTTCGTACGAACGCCGTACGAGGCGTACGGGGCGCCTCGGGCGCACGAGCGGGACGGGACGGGAGCGACGATGAGCGACACCGGGGACGCGGGCCGACACACGGATGCGCAGCCGGAAGGTGCCCCTCCGCAAGGGGGTCCGGCCCGGGACCCGATCCGCGGGACCGCCCGCGGCGAGGCGCCCGTGCCGCTGTCGGTGCTCGACCTGGTCACCGTCGGCAGCGGCTCCACCGCCCACGAGTCCCTGCGCACCAGCGTGAAGATCGCCCGGCAGGCCGAGTCCCGCGGCTACCACCGCCACTGGGTCGCCGAGCACCACTCCATGCCCGGGGTCGCCAGCTCCTCCCCGGCCGTGATCCTGGCCCACCTCGCCGCCCACACCTCCGGCATCCGCCTCGGGTCGGGCGGGGTCATGCTGCCCAACCACGCCCCGCTGGCCGTGGCCGAGCAGTTCGGCACCCTGGAGGCGCTGGCCCCGGGCCGGATCGACCTCGGGCTCGGCCGGGCGCCGGGCACCGACCCCCGTACGGCGGCCGCGCTGCGCGGGCCCGGGCGGCTGGACGAGGCGGCGGACGAGTTCCCCCGGCGGCTCGCGGAGCTGACCCGGTTCCTCGACGACGACTTCCCCGACGGGCACCCGTACGCCCGGGTGCACGCCGTGCCCGGGCCGGTGCAGGGGCCCGCCGGGCGCCCGCCGCTCTGGCTGCTGGGTTCCTCCGGCTTCAGCGCCCGGCTCGCGGGGGAGCTGGGCCTGCCCTTCGCGTACGCCCACCACTTCTCCGCCGCCGGCACCCTGCCCGCGCTGGAGCTGTACCGCGAGAGCTTCCGCCCCTCGGCGGTGCTGGACGCCCCGTACGCCCTCATCGGGGTCTCGGCGCTGGCCGCCGACACCGCCGCGGAGGCCCGCGCGCAGGTGCTCACCGGCGCGCTGTCGATGCTCCGGCTGCGCAGCGGGCGGCCCGGGCTGGTGCCGACGCCCGAGGAGGCGGCGGCGTACGGCTTCTCGCCGCTGGAGCGGGAGTTCGTGGACGGCTGGCTCTCCAACGTCGTCCACGGCACCGCCGACGAGGTCCGCGCCGGGCTCGACGCCCTGGTCGCGCGGACGGGCGCGGACGAGCTGATGCTGACCGCCAACGCCCACGGCGGAGCCGCCCGGATCCGCTCGTACGGGCTCGTTGCCAATGCGTACGGGATGCCCGTGGAGCCCTTGACGGTGAACTGACCGGGGCCGGGGCGGGGAAGAACGGCATTTGGCTGGTTTGTTGCCGAAAGCTTGCCGGAGCATGGCCTAAGGGAGCCTTAAACCGCTCGTCACCCGGGGTGGCGGGCGGTTTTTGATGTGCGCTCAGGTCTCTGACGAGGGCGTTTGGGTGTTCAGTGGTCTAGTCCTTCTTTGGTCCAAACCATTGACTGGGGCGGCGGGTGATCGCTATCACTTCTCTCACCTACAGCTGATGCCCTCCCCTCCCACCCCCACGGAGGCAGTTCATGCACATCCGTAAACCCCTCATCGCGGCCGCCGCCACGGCCGCGCTTGCAGCCGGAGCGCTGGCCACCTTCGCGGGACTCGGCACCGCACAGGCCGCGGACGCCTCCGGCACCGCCGCGGCCGGCGGCGTGCGGATCGCCTATTACGACCAGTGGAGCGTCTACGGCAACGCGTTCTACCCCAAGCACCTCGACACCCGGGGCATAGCGGGGAAGCTGGACGTCATCAACTACTCGTTCGGCAACATCCACCCCACCGACCTCACCTGTTTCGAGGCGAACAAGGCGGCGGGCGACGACAACAACCCCAACGCCGGTGACGGCGCGGGCGACTCGTACGCCGACTACCAGAAGTCCTTCAGCGCGGCCGACAGCGTCAGCGGCGTCGCGGACAAGTGGGACCAGCCGATCGTGGGCGTCTTCAACCAGTTCAAGCAGCTGAAGGCCAAGTACCCCCACCTGAAGATCAACATTTCGCTGGGCGGCTGGACGTACTCGAAGTACTTCAGCGACGCGGCCAAGACCGACGCCTCCCGCAAGAAGCTCGTCTCCTCCTGCATCGACCAGTACATCAAGGGCAACCTGCCCAAGGCCGACGGCTACGGCGGCCCCGGCACGGCGGCCGGGATCTTCGACGGCATCGACATCGACTGGGAGTACCCGGGCTCGTCCGGCGGCCACCTCGGCAACCACTACGCCCCCGAGGACAAGCAGAACTTCACCCTCCTGCTCAAGGAGTTCCGCGAGCAGCTCGACGCCTACGGCCAGGCCAACGGCGGCAAGAAGTACCTGCTGACCTCGGCCCTCCCGGCCGGCCAGGACAAGATCAAGTACATCGAGACGGACAAGATCGGCGCGTACCTCGACTACGCGAACATCATGACGTACGACATGCACGGCGCCTGGGACGGCGACGGGCCGACGTACCACCAGTCCCCGCTGTACTCCGGCACCAACGACCCGACCGACCCGATCGCCCCGGGCGCCCAGAAGTACAGCATCGACAACGCCATCGACTCCTGGATCGACGGCAACCCGGCCTACGGCATCACCGGCGGCTTCCCCGCCAGCAAGCTGACCCTGGGCTACGAGTTCTACTACCGCGGCTGGAAGGGCGTCCCGGCCGGCGCGGCCGGCGGCCTCGCCCAGCCCGCCACCGGCGCCTCCGGCGCCCGGCCCACCAGCCAGCAGGCCGGCATCGCCAACTACAAGGAGCTCGGCGGGATCGTCGACAACCCGGCGACGACCTACTGGGACGACCAGGCCAAGGCCTCCTACTTCTACAAGGACGGCGAGTTCTTCACCGGCCTGAACCAGAAGTCGATCCAGGCCCGGGTCGACTACGGCAAGCAGCGCGGCCTGGCCGGCGCGATGATGTACTCCCTGCTCGGCCTGGACAACAACACCACGCTGCTGAACCAGATCTCGGACGCCCTCGGCGGGACCACGGTGCCGCCGACCACCCCGCCGACCACCCCGCCGACCACCCCGCCGACCACGCCGCCGACCACGCCGCCGACGACCCCGCCGACGACGCCCCCGACCACCGGCTGCGGCAACGTCCCGGCCTACGTCCAGGGCACGGTCTACACCGCCGGCAACGAGGTGTCGCACAACGGCCGCAAGTACAAGGCCCAGTGGTGGACGCAGAACGAGGTGCCCGGCACCACCGGTGAATGGGGTGTCTGGAAGGACCTCGGCGCCTGCTGATCTCCCCCCACCCCGCGCCGAGCGCCGGACCGCCCCGCCCCTCCTCCCGAGGGGCGGGGCGGTCCCGGTTCCCGCGCCGCGCTCAGGACCTGTCCGGCGGATCAGGGCCGGACAGGCCTCAGGCCTCCGGAGTCCCCGTGGCGAACCGGGCCCCCGGCGGCGGGGCGATCATCTCCGCGATCAGCTCCGGGGCCACCGCACGGGAGTACAGCCAGCCCTGCCCGGTGTCGCAACCGACCCGCCGCAGCCGGGCCGCCTGCCCCGCCGTCTCCACGCACTCGGCGGTGACGGTCAGGCCGAGCCGGTGCGCGAGCTGCACCAAGGCCTCCACGATGGTCTCGTCGGCCGGGTTCGGGTGGGTGCCCTCCTCGTAGCGGAAGCCGCGCACGAAGGAGCCGTCCAGCTTCAGCACCGACACGGGCAGCCGGCTCAGGTAGGCCAGGTTCGAGTAGCCGGTCCCGAAGTCGTCGATGGCGATCCGCACGCCCATGTCGCTGAGCGCCTGGAGGGCCTGCAGCGGCCGGCCCGCCGACCCCATCACCGCGGACTCCGTCAGCTCCAGCTGGAGCAGCTGCGGGGCGAGACCGGTCTCGGCGAGGATCTCCGCGACGTCCCCCACCAGGTCCGAGTCCCACACCTGGCGCACCGCCACGTTCACCGAGACGAACACCGGCGAGTCGCTGGGCTGTTCGATCTGCCAGCGCCGCGCCTGCCGGCACGCCGTGCGCAGCACCCACTGCCCCAGCTGCACGATCGAGCCGTCCTCCTCGGCGATGCCGATGAACCGATTCGGCGTCAGCATCCCGAACTGGGGGTGGTTCCAGCGGACCAGGGCCTCCACCCCGCGCACCACCCCGCTCTCCAGATCCACCAGCGGCTGGTACTCCAGCTCGAACTCCCCGCGCTCCACGGCCGGGCGCAGGCTGGACGAGAGCGACTGCCGGGTCATCCGGTGCGCGTTGCGCTCGGGGTCGAAGAGGGTCCAGCGCGCCTTGCCGTCCGCCTTCGCCCAGTACAGCGTGGTGTCCGCGGCCTGCATCAGCCCCGTCGCCGAAGTGCCGGCCGCGTCCCGCTCGACCACGCCGATCGACGCGGACACCGACAGCCGCTGCCCGGCCAGGTCGAAGGGCTCCTGTACGGCGGCCAGTACGCTGCGCGCCAGGTCCGCGAGCTGCTCGGTGCCGGTGGAGTCCTCGACCAGCAGCGCGAACTCGTCGCCGCCGAGCCGGGCGACGAGGTGCCCGCCCGAGCGGCCGTAGCCGGACTGGTCGGCGCACTGGGTGAGCCGGGCCGCCACGGCGGTCAGCAGCCGGTCGCCGACCCGGTGGCCCAGGGTGTCGTTGACCGCCTTGAAGCCGTCGAGGTCCAGGTAGCACAGGCCGATCCGGCCGGTGCCGCCCGTGCCGTAGGCGGAGGCCTCCAGGGCGGCCGAGAGCCGCTCGAAGAACAGCGCCCGGTTGGGCAGCCGGGTGACCGGGTCGTGCATCTGGAGGTGCCGCAGCCGGGCCTGGAGGTCGCGCCGGTCGCTGATGTCGGCGACGGACAGCAGGACGTCCTGGGTGCCGGCCACCGGGCCCAGGGTGACCTCGGTCCACAGCGAGTGCCCGTCGGGGTGCTTGAGGCGGCGGGTGCACCGCAGCCGGGCCTGCCGGCCGCGCAGCACCTCCTGGTAGGCCTGCCAGGTACGGGCCTCCGCCGCCAGGTCCACCAGGTCGGCGGCGCACTGCCCGGCGAGGGCGTGCGGCTCCGCGCCCAGGAGGGCGGCCAGGGCCCGGTTGGCGGCGACCACCTCGCCGCTCCGGCCGACGACGGCCATGGCGAGGTGCGCCGCGTCGAAGGCGGCGCGGTAGTCGCGGGGTTCGGGCACGGCAGGCACTGCCGGGTGACGCTCCGTAAGGGTCGGTCGGATGCTCTCGGCCGCCGAACCGGTCTCCTCTGAGGTTCCGCTCACCGTTCGCTCCCGCTGTGTTCGTGAGTGTCCGCGCAGGAAAGTGTGCCGATCATAGAGGCTGCCGGGAGGCCCTATCCAGCGGCGTCGCCGTGCGGGGCCCGGTCCGTCGCCATGCTGACGCTTCCGGGGGGAGGTGCTGACGGGGTGTCGGGCAGCGGTCGGGCGACCGTTTGCGCACACCTGTGAACGCCTGGTGACGGTGACTGTCCTCACGTGATCGATCGTGACGTTCCGTAGCGTCGGGCGTGAACCCCGGGGGTCACCGGCTTGCCGTATCGCTCACTCATGTGGGGCACCGGAACAGGACATTAGTCAGACAATCGCCTCAAGGTGGATGGGACGGGACGAATCCACCACCGGGAGGTCGACGTGCGGCGAGAGCAGACACCCGGGGGAGTGGACCGCTCCCGCATGCGCAGTACGGCCGCCGCCCTCACCTCGATGACGGCGCTCGCCGCCATGTCGCTCGTCGCGGGGCCGGCGGTGGCCGACACCGCCACCGCGGGACCCTGTGCGCTGACGCGGACGGCCGCCCACCACTCCCTCGGGGTGGACACCTGGAACGGCGCCTACCCCAAGCCCGAGCGCAGCCTCCACGCCGTCATGGTCTTCCTCTCCTTCCCCGGCCACCGCGCTGCCGTGACGCCCCGGGAGCTGACGGCCGACTACTTCCCGGCGACCAGCGACTTCTTCGAGCGGGCCTCCTACGGGCGGTTCCGGCTGGTCCCGCACCCGCAGGAGCGGTGGATCCGGATGCCCCGCCCGGCGACGGCGTACGGGATACAGCGCGACTGGGCCCCCGAGGACCGCGCGGCCTACCTGCGGGACGCGGTCGCGGCCGCCGATCCGCTGGTGGACTTCAGCGCGTACGACGTCGTGTACTTCGTCGCCGACCCGGGTGCCCCCGGCGTGGACTCCGACGCCACCAAGGTCGTCAACTTCGACCGCCCGATCGTGGCGGACGGCGCCGAGCTGCGGCGGATCGTGACCGTCTTCGAGCAGCACCCGCCCGACCGCAACGTGCTGGCGCACGAGACCGGGCACGTCTTCGACCTGCCCGACCTCTACCACCGCCCGACGGACGGCAAGGGCGACTGGGACACCTACGTCGGCGACTGGGACGTCATGGGCAGCCAGTTCGGGATGTCCCCGGACCTGTTCGCCTGGCACAAGTGGAAGCTGGGCTGGCTGGACCCCGCCCAGGTGGACTGCGTACGGTCCGGCACCTCGCTGCACACCCTTCAGCCGCTGTCGCAGGCCCCGCCGCCGGGCGGCACCGGCGGCACCCGGCTCGCGGTGATCCGTACGGGCCCCGGCAGCGCCGTCGCGGTCGAGGCGCGCGGCTCCGCCGGGAATGACGGGGACACCTGCACGGAAGGGGTCCTGGTCTACCGGGTCCGCAACGAGGCGGCCTCGGGCGGCGGGCCGATCGAGGTGCTCGACGGCCACCCCCGCACGGAGGCCTGCTGGGACCGCTCCGTGTACCCGCCGCTGGCGGACGCGCCGCTGGAGGTCGGGGAGACCTTCACGGTGCCGGGGGAGCGGATCACGATCGAGGTGGCGGACCGCACCCAGTCGGGCGCCTACACGGTGAAGATCACGACCTGAGGGGCGGTTTCCGGACACGAAGAAGGCCCCCGCTCCGAAGAGCGGGGGCCTTCTCCCGTCTGTGCGCCGCCAGGGACTCGAACCCCGGACCCGCTGATTAAGAGTCAGCTGCTCTAACCAACTGAGCTAGCGGCGCCTGCTGACGTCGTAGACATTAGCAGGCGTTTCGGCCGAACCAAAAATCGATACCGGGCCGCGGGCGGCGTTCAGGAACGCCCAGAGCAGGGAGTCCGGCCCCGGGAGCCAGGGCAGCCGGGTGTCCGGGGCCACCAGCCACCGAGACGGGCCCGGGACGGCGGCCAGCGGCGGCACCGTGACGGCGTCCCCGTGTCCGTGGCACAGCGGGGCCGGGGCGGCCGGGCCCCACTCCTCCCACGCGAGCAGTGCCGGGAGCCGCTGGGCGGTGCCGGGCGCGGCGAAGAGCAGCATCCGGCCGCGGTGGACGGCGGCCGGCCCCGAGCCGGGCCCCCGCTCCCAGAGCAGGTCGAGCATTCGGCGGCCCAGCACGAGCGGAACGTTGACGACGTCGAACGCGGTCCCGCAGGGCAGCGCGGCGGGCGAGGCGGGCCGCGCCTCCCAGGCGGCGAGGGCCTCGTGCGGGTGTGCCGAAGCGGAGGCCAGCCATGCGGCGCCCTGCGGGGTGACCTGGGTCGCGGGCGCGATGCGTGCGTCGGGGCCGTCGAGGGCGGGGCAGCCGGCGGCCGTCGTCGGGGTCGTCATATGCCAGGTGTACCCGGCGTAGCGCAGCGGTTCCGCGGAGTTACCGAAAACCGGGACAGGGCGGGCGGTCCTGGGGTATGTTGCGCCGCGCATATGCCACCGCGCCGCACCGTGCCCCGCCGGCTCCCCGAGGCCGCTCCACCCCGTCCCGTCCCGGCTTCCGGGCGGCTAGACCGTGTCGGGGGTGGCGCCGCGCTGGAGGTCCTCACCGAACTCGATCATCTTGCGGGCGTAGTCCTCGGTCCACTCCGCGATCGCCGCGATGGCCTCCGGCGGGAGCCGGTCGAAGCGCCGGGGGTCCGCCAGCTGGGCCGCCGCCAGGGCCTGGAACTCCACCGCCCGGTCCTGCGCGGCCCGGAACGCCAGCGTCAGCTCGGTGGCCCGGGCCAGCAGCTCCCGCGGGTCCTCGATCGACTCCAGGTCGAAGAAGTGCTCCGGGTCCGTGGCGGCCTCCGAGGGCTCGAAGAGCAGCGGCGCCGGCCGCTGCCTCCGCTCGGTCCGCTCGGGCTCTGCCATGCGTGTCCTCCTGCTGCGCTCCGGATCCTGGGCCACCCTCCATTGTCCAGCGTCGCGCAAGGGTGCGGGCCTCAGGCCGCCGCGGGCACTCTCACCAGCGCCGCGACCCCGTCCAGTACGCCCGCGAGTTCGCCGGCCGGTCCCTCGGGCGCCTCGAAGCCCTCGACCCCGAGCAGCCCGTTGATGCCGGGGACGGCCACCGAACGCTCGGCGGGGAGCATGCCGAGCCATCGACGTCCTCACCCCGCAGCAGCCGCACGCCCTCGCCGACGCGGGCGAAACCCTCCGCCGCCACTTCGGCATCGCCCGCAAGGACCACACCCCCTAGGAGGCGCCCGCTCGCTGCCCGGCCGGCATATCCGCTGGCCCAGCCGCGGCGGACGCTGTTGGATGGCGCGATGGACGGCTACGAGATCTCCACCGACCCCGACCGGCTCGACGACGAGCGGGTCCACCGCTGGCTGTCCCAGGACGCCTACTGGGCCCTCGGCCGCAGCCGCGAGAGCCACGACCGGGCCGTCGGGTCCTCCCTGAACTTCGGCGCGTACGACAGCGTTTCGGGCACCCAGGTCGGCTACGCGCGGATCGTCACCGACCTGGCGACCTTCGCCTGGCTCTGCGACGTGTACGTGGACCCCGGCGCGCGCGGCAAGGGCCTCGGCGGCGCCCTCGTCGAGGCGGTGAAGACCCACCTGGCCCCGTACGGCCTGCGCCGCATCATGCTGGCCACCGCCGACGCGCACGGCGTGTACGCCCGCGCCGGCTTCGCCCCGCTCGCGACGCCGGACAAGTGGATGGCGTTCGGGGAGCAGTAGCCACCCCGAGCGGCCGGCCGGCAGCACGCGCCGGCCGTGCGCGGCCCCTACGGCCGCCAGGGCACGCGGTGTTCGGCCAGGTGGGCCAGGACCGAGTGGTTGGCCTCCCAACCGTCCGGGAACTTGACCGTCACGCCCAGCTGTACCGGCTCCGTCGACGGGTGGTCGTCCAGCAGCTCAGCTATCCCCGCCCGGGCCACCACCACGCAGGCATGCCGGTGCCGGGAGGCCAGCACGCACAGGCGGCCCGTCTCCAGGTGGAACGCCGTCGCGTCGGGGCGGCCCGACAGGGGGTGCAGCACCACCGTGAGGTCGTACTCGCGGCCCTGGAGCCGGTTCGCCGTGTCCACCGTGACCCCCGTGACGCCCAGCGCGGCCAGCGCCGCGCGGACGGCCGCCGCCTGGTCGCGGTGGGCGGTGCCGACGGCGATGCGGTCCGGGGACAGGGGCGAGGGGGCCGGGGAGCGTTCGTCCGCCGTGACCGCTCCCCGGTCCAGCGCCCGGCGCACCACCAGGGCCACCGCCCCCACCGCCTCCGGGTCCGTGCGCGGGGTGTGCCGCGCGGGCAGTTCCAGCAGCCCCCAGCCCGACGCGGCGGCCTCGTCCAGCACCCGGTCCGGGCCCGAGCCGTCGCCCGCGACCCCGTAGGCGAGACGGCGCTCGCCGGGGCCGGTGCCGCTGCGGAACTGCGAGTAGGGGTAGAAGGCGCGCGACACCAGCGGCGCGGCCGTCGCCGGGAGCCGCCACGACACGGGCAGCCTGTGCTGCGGCAGCTGCGGGTTGTGCGCGAGGAGGGTGGAGACCGCCGACGCCGAAGGGTCGTACGACAGCCCGGCCCACTGCTCCGCGCCGACCACGCTGAACGGGTCCAACTGCCCCGGGTCGCCCACGAACAGCGCCCGCTCGAACAGCCCGGCCACGGCCAGCAGCGCGTCCGAGCGCATCTGGTACGCCTCGTCGACGATCGCGTGCTCCCAGGGCGCGTCGGCCTTCACGTACGCCCACTTCGCGGCCGTGGAGATGGTGACCGGCAGTTCCGCCAGGTCCGCCGGCTTGGCGGACAGGGTGACCGAGGGGAGTCCGCGCAGCGCCGGGTCGTAGGCGTCGCCGTCGCTGCTGTGCAGCCGGCCCACCTTCAGCTCCGGATCCTTCTCGGCGAGCCGCAGCACCAGGTCGTCCACCTGCGCGTTGGTCTGCGCGACCACCATCAGCCGGCGCCCCGCGGCGGCCAGCTCCCGGGCCGCCCGCACCACGAGCGTCGACTTGCCGGCCCCCGGCGGGGAGTCCACCACCACGCCCCGCTCGGTGCCGTGCAGGGTGTCGTGGAGGATGGCGGCGGTGGCCCGGTCGGCGGCCGCGCCCGGGTCGAAGGCGGTGGTCAAAGGAGGTCCTCGTCGGTCACGGCGTCCAGGGCGGGGGCGGGGGAGGTCGCGGAGCCCGGCGGGCCGCCGTGCGTCCACGGGGTGTGCTCCGGGTCGGGCAGCTTCGGGCCGCCCCGAGCGTCGTGCTCGAAGAGGGTCCAGCACTCCCGGTCGCCCTTCTCCGGCACGGAGCCCGCCACCGGCTCCCGGCCCGCGCCCATCTTGTCGAGCACGCGCAGCACCAGCTGCCCGTCCTCCTCGTACCGCACGAACTCGAAGGCCTGCTGGCGCCCGTCGAGGGAGCGGAACACCTTCCCGCCGCCCCCTTCCGCCAGCTGCGGCAGGTCCTCGGTGGCCACCGTCACCAGCGGGCGCGGCCGGGGGCGCTTGCCCTCCGTCCACTCCATCAGGACCTCGGTGACCTCGCCGGCGAAGGCCTCGCCCGCGAACCGCCGCCCGGCCATGACGAGCGGGTCGTCGAGCGCCTCCTGGGCGTCGAGGCGCACCTGCTCGGTCTCCCGGGTGGCCAGTTTCTGGGCCGCCGTCACCGCGTCGTCGCGGCGCGGCTGCGGAGGCTCGCCCGCGCGGACCCGGTCGCGGTGGCCGGTGAAGGACCAGCGGTCGCGGGTCCAGCGCTCCTCGGTCCGCTCACCGGGCGGCAGGGTGCGCATCAGGTCGACGGCCGCCCAGGTCTGCCACCAGGCGGTCTCCATCTGGCTCAGGACGAGGCGCCGGATCGCCCGCTCGGCGAGCCGCGCGGTGTCTGTGTCTGCCTGACGGCCCTGCGGCTCGCCGGCCGCCCGCGCCGCGTCGAACTTCGCGATCGCCGGCGCCAGCAGCTTGTTGTCGAAGGCCGGGTCGGTGGCCGGGCCCGCCGGCGGGACCGCCAGCTGGCCGTCCGCGTCCCGCGCGAGCTCCACGCGCAGCGCGAACTCCGCCCCCGAGACGCCCTCCGGCGGGTCGATCCAGCCGAGCAGTGCTCCGAGGTGCTGGTCCTCCAGGTTGCTCTGGCCCGTGGCCCAGTGCCTGCCCAGCAGCTCGGTGGCGGACAGCAGCATCGAGGAGCCGGGGACACGGGAGCGTTCGGCGAGGTGCGTGAACCAGCGGCCCAGCAGCGGCACCTGGGTGGGCGCCGGGTACGGGTTCTCCGGGTCCTCCTCGGCGGTCCGGCGGAACCGCATGGACCGGCCCAGCAGGCGCACGTACTCGACGCCCGCCCGGCTGGGCACGAGGATCTGCGGCGCGTCCACGCACAGTTCGGCCTCGACCTTGACCTTCTTGCCGGTCTCGGGGTCGGTCTCGGTGCGCTCGGCCGGCTCGACGACGTCCGCGTACGAGTCCACGTACGCCATCACGTGCACGGCCAGGTCGGCCAGGAACCGCCAGCGCAGGTCCCGGTCGCGCGGCTGCGGTATGACGAAGATCCGCGGCTCGTGCCGGTCGGTGCCCAGCATCGCGCCGAGCGGGGCCCCCGCCTCACCGGCTGTGGTCAGCGGTACGAAGACCAGCGGCTGCGCGCCCAGGTGGCGGTGCCGCACGGTCGCGAGGGGCTGGGCGCGGCCCGCGCGGACCGCCTCCAGCCGGGCCAGGGTGCTCAGCAGGGGCATTCGGGGGTCTCCGGGGCCTGGTACGGGGGTCGGTCGGCGGCCAGCGCCAGCGCCTCGGCGCGCAGCCGGGCGGCCTGGCGCAGCGCGGCCGCGGTGGGGTCGTCGCCGGAGCCGTCCGATCCGTCGGGGCCGGCTCCGGCTCCGGCGGCCGCGGCGAGGGCGGCCTCGACGGTGCTCAGGCCGCCCAGCTCCCCCCGTACGGAACGGCCCAGCGCGGCCGGCTCCCCGGCGTCGCGGGCCCGCTCCCGGCAGTGGAAGGCCAGCTCGCAGGCGGCGAGGCACTCGGGGGCGTAGGCGGCGGAGACCGCGGAGACGGCCTCGGTCAGCTCGGCGGAGGGCCGGGCGGGGTCGAAGCACAGCCCCTGCGGGAGCCCCTCGGCCAGCTCCTCCACCCGGGTCAGCCGCTCCAGCTGGCGGCGGGTCACCGACCGCTCCCGGCGTACGTCCACGAGCGCGGCGGCGGGCAGGTTGGAGAAGTCCTTCGGGCAGACGAGCAGTACCTGGTGGCCGACCTCGGCGCCCTCCAGCTTGCCGGCGGTCTGCTCCAGGGCCAGCACGTACACGGCGGCCTGCCGTGCGGCGGCCCCCACCTTCGCGGCGTCGGCGGCCCCGTCGATCATCGGGAACGACTTGATCTCCACCACGGTCCAGCGGCCGTCGGGGTGCACCACGACGGCGTCGGGCTCCAGGTACGCGGGGGTCCCCGCCACCTCCAGGGCCAGCATCGGATGGTCCAGCAGCGTCCACGTCCGCGCGGCGGTGGCCTCCCGCAGGGCCAGCGCCGTCCGCGCGGCACGCCCCTCGGGCCCGGCGGCGGTGAGGTCCGGCACCCGGGAGTCCGGCCCGGGCGGTTCGGCCCCGCCGCCCAGCCGGGCGTGCGTCAGTCGCAGCAGTTCCGCTCCGCCGTCGCCCTTGACCCGGGCCTCGAAGGAGTTGCCGCGGACGATCGCGAACTGCGACTGCCCGAAGGCGGCGGGGGAGCCCAGGGCGGCCGCGAGCGCGGTCTTGTCCACCCCGGCGCCGTCGAGCAGGGCCCGTCTGCCGCAGCCGGGGTTGGCGGCGAGGGCGGCGAGCGCCCGCGCGTCGAGCGGGCGGGGCGGCACGGCGGGGCCGCGCAGGTCGGCGAGCCGCTGCCGCAGTGTCGTCTGGGGCGGGCCGTCGGGCGGGTAGGAGCTCACGGGCGGAAGTGTCCCATCCGCCACTGACAATCGTGGTCATACGGCGGAAACGGTCCGGTCCCCCCTTCCTGCCGCGTCGGCGATGATGGACGGACGGTGAACCCCCACGGACCGGGAGAAACACAGATGGCCCCCCGCATCCTGCTGGCCCGCCACGGCCAGACGGCATGGTCCCTGCTCGGCAAGCACACGGGCCGCACGGATGTGCCGCTGCTGGAGGAGGGCAGGCTGGGGGCGAAGCGGCTCGGCGAGCGCCTGGCCCGCGAACCCTGGGCGAGCCTGCGCGGCCTGGAGGTGCGCACCAGCCCGCTGGTCCGCGCGAGCGAGAGCTGCGACCTGGCCGGCTTCGGTGCCCAGGCCGACCCCTGGGACACCCTCATGGAGTGGGACTACGGCGACTACGAGGGCATGACCCCGGCCGAGATCCAGGCGGTCCGGCCGGGCTGGCTGATCTGGCGCGACGGGGTTCCCGGCGGTGAGTCCGTCGCGGACGTCGCGGCGCGCGCCGACGAGGTCGTGGCCTGGGCCCGCTCGGCGGAGCGCGACGTCCTCGTGTTCGCCCACGGCCACGTCCTGCGCACCCTGGCCGCCCGCTGGCTCGGCTTCGAGGCCTCCTTCGGCGCCCGCGTCCGCCTGGACCCCACCTCCCTGTCGGTCCTCGGCTGGGCCTACGGAGCCCCGGCCCTGGAACGCTGGAACGACACGGGCCACCTGGAAGGCTGAACCCAACTCCGTTGCGGTCGGGCCAGGTTGGGATGTCGGGCCAAGTTGGGATGATGCCGGTATGACGGTCTCATCCGTGGTGCTGCGGCGGCGCGTGACGGACCTCGAAGACGCCGTGGGCTTCCACGCGAAGCTCACGGGCGAGCCGGTCGCCCGGTTCGCCTTCGCCGGCCTGGAGCCGGCGAGCACCGGGCCGTCCTGCTGGTCAGCGGACCCGACGAGCCCGCCGGGCGGCTCGCCGCCGTGGCGGCCACGCTGGCCGTGGCCGACCTGGACGCCGCGGTGGCGAAGGCTGCCGGGGCCGGGGCCGAGGTGATCGCCGCGCCCGTCGGCACCCCCGACGGGCGCCGTGCCGTACTGCGCCACCCGGACGGCGGGGTCTTCGAGTACGTCGGCCCCTCACCGGGACCCGCCCCGCCGGGGTCCGCACGCCGCCCGGGCCCCGCCCCGCCAGGGGCGCGGGGAACCGCGCGACCGGCCACGGCCGGCCCGCAGCCGAAGGACCAGCGCCTCCCGCGGAGCGCCCCGGCCGTGCCGGCCGGTGCGCCCGGCCCGCACGGCGATCCGGCCCACGCGCGGAGCGCTAGGCTTCCGCGTGCCGGCCCAGGAAGGCGCCGACGCGCGGGGAGCGCTGGTGCGGGACCAGGGTGCGGGCCGTGCCGGCCAGCATCGACCGGATCCGGGTCGAGCGCACCTCGGCCAGCAGGTCCAGCACCCGGCCGCCCGCCCAGGCCGCCTCGTCGGGCGCGCCCGCCCGGGCCAGGTAGTCGGCGAGCTCCGCCGTGTAGAGGGCGACGTTCCGCGCGAAGTGCGGGTCCTGGAGGTCGGCCGCGCGACGGGCGTGGCGGGCCGCGCGGGCGTGCTCCCCGAGGGCGGCCCAGCAGCGGGACTCCAGCGACTCCAGCTCCGCCTCGCCGAAGAAGGACATCCACTCCGGGTCGTCGGCCGACGCGCCCCGCGCGAAGTCCGCGTGCGCCCGGGCCAGGGACTCCTCGCACGCCCGGCGGTCCCCGAGCCCCGCCCAGCCGCCCGCCTCCCGCAGTGCCAGCAGCGCCAGCAGCCGGGGCGAGCCCAGCGAGCGGGCCGCGCGCCGGCCCGCCTGGGCCGCCCGTACCGACTCGCGGTGGCGGCCGCGGTCCCGGGCCAGGAAGGCCATGTTGCTGAAGGCGTGCGCCTCCAGCGCGGCGTTGCCCGAGACCCGGGCGGTGGCCAGTGCCTCCGCGTAGTGCGAGCGGGCGTCCTCGAAACGGCCCGAGTCGTGCGCCAGCCAGCCCACCGAGACGGCCAGCTCCCCGGCCCCCGCGTGCAGCCGGTCCTCGGTGGACTGCCGGGTGGCCCCCGCGTCGAGCAGCGCGTACGCCGTCTTCAGGGGCTGCGCCGCCCGCCGGTAGAGGGCGTCGGCGCCGTGCCGGTCGTCCAGCAGCCGGATCTGGCGCACCGCGTCCTCGACCGCGGCGGCCTCGGCCT
This sequence comes from Streptomyces sp. NPDC040718, assembly GCF_055593565.1. Classification (NCBI taxonomy): domain Bacteria; kingdom Bacillati; phylum Actinomycetota; class Actinomycetes; order Kitasatosporales; family Streptomycetaceae; genus Streptomyces; species Streptomyces sp. NPDC040718. The sequence continues at coordinate 207,620 of NZ_JBVIXO010000009.1, forward strand.
CCCCGGCGCGGGAGGGGATCCGGCGGCCGTCGCCGAGGAGGGTGAGGCTGAGCGTCGCGGCCGCCACGGTCGCGGAACCGCCGGTCATGAACGCGCGACGCAGCACGTCGCTCTCCTTGGAACGCCGGACGAGGCGGGTGAAGACCGGCGGCGTCGGCAGCGCGCGCTGCGCCCCCCGGCCGCGCACCGCCTCGCGCGGGGAGAAGCCGAGGTCGGCCAGGGTGCGGCCGGGGAACATCTGGAGGAAGACCCGCTCGTAGGCGTAGTTGGGGCAGCGGATCTCGCCCGACTCGACCCGGCCGATGTAGCGGGCGTCGCAGGAAACCGTTTCGCCGATCTCCCGGGCCGCGCGGCGGACCATGGCCGCGAATTCGGCGGGGGAGTGCTGTCCGCGCAGCCGGCGGAAGGAGGAGTTGGGTGAGTGGGGGGACGCCGCCATGGACGTGTGCCTCTCTGGACGATCCCAGGTGCCCCGCAGGACCCCTGACGATCCCTGTCGATCTCGCTCCGGAGTCAGGGCTCCGGCGCGCATGAACGTACCGCCAGCGGCGGGTGCTTCATGCGGTGTTTGGCTACAAAACGGATATCTCACCCGCGATCCGCCATGAACTGCCATCCTTTGCGGCGTCTTGCCGCCGCACCCGTTGACGCTTCCGCGCGTTGAACCCATGCGGATACGGATCGAGGAGGGGTTCCCCTTGGCGGAGGCCGGCATGGACAGCATCGGAACGAACACCGCGCCCGGAGCCGGCGCGACCTCCCCCGCCCCGGACCTGGTGACCGTGCCCACCCGGCAGGGCCTGGAGGCGGTGGACATCATCCGCCGCTCGGCGGGCCGGGCCGCCCCCGGCGTCGGCCCGGTCCTGCACGACGGCTCCGGCGACACCCTCGGCTTCCTCGTCCCGCCCGGCACCGCCGACGCCTGGGACCTGCCCGGCAGTGCCTGTACGCAGACCAACGGGCGCGGCGTGCGCTTCGGCGACGCGGTCTCGCCCACCGCGGGCGGTACGGGCTGGCTGCTGCCCCCCGAGGCGGTGGGGCCGGTCACCGACCCCGAGGTGCTGCGCGCCGCGCTGGGCGAGGCGGCCCGGCTGATCGAGGCGGCCGACAACTGTCGGTGATGCCCTGGCCAGCGATAATGGGGGCGTGGCAGGCAAGGGCAAGGGCAAGGGCAGCAGGGGCGGCGCGATACCGGCCGCCGGACCGGTCGCCGGGCAGGTGGGCGGCGGTCTGGCGGAGCTGGCGCCGGACCGCGAGCGTTCGCGCGCCTGGACCCTGCTGATCGAAGGCGCCCCGCAGTCCCACGTGGACCTGGACGACCCCGGGTACCTGGACTTCGCCTACCAGCGCCGGATCGGCCACCTGATCGACCTGATGGCGCCCGCCCGGCAGCCCCTGAACGTGGTGCACCTGGGCGGCGGCGCCTTCACCCTGGCCCGCTACACGGCCGCCGCGCGCCCCCGCTCCACGCAGCAGGTGGTGGAGGTGGACGGGGCCCTGGTGGCCTTCGTACGGGAACACCTGCCGCTGGACCCGCAGGCGCGGATCCGTGTACGGGCCGTGGACGCGCGGGCGGGTCTCGCCAAGGTGCCGGACGGCTGGGCGGACCTGGTCATAGCGGACGTGTTCAGCGGGGCGCGCACCCCGGCCCACCTGACCAGCGCGGAGTTCCTGGACGAGGTGCGCCGGGCGCTCGCGCCCACCGGCTGGTACGTGGCCAACCTGGCGGACGGCCCGCCGCTGGCGCACCTGCGGGGCCAGGTCGCCACCGCCGCCTCGCGCTTCGCGGAGCTGGCGCTGGCGGCGGATCCCGTCGTCTGGCGGGGGAAACGTTTCGGCAATGCGGTGCTCGTCGCCTCCGACCGGGAGCTGCCCGTCGCGGAGTTCACGCGCCGCGTGGCGAGCGACCCGCACCCCGGCCGGGTCGAACACGGCCGGGCCCTGGCCGACTTCACCGGCGGCGCCGCCCCGGTGGCGGACGCCACCGCCGTGGCCTCCCCGCAGCCGCCGCCCTCCGTCTTCCGCTGAGCCGGTCAGGGCCTCACGGGTCGACGGTCTCCACCACCGGCGGGTGGTCGTGCCAGGTGCAGAACACCGACACCTCGCGGCTGCCCTGGGTGAAGGTGACCCGGATCCAGAAGTCCTGCTTCCACACCTGCATCCGCCAGCCCGCCTCGGGGGTCGCCGAGACCAGCCCGGCCGAGGAGGTCCCGAGGTCGAAGACGACCCGGCCGCCCGACACCGAGTAGCTCTTCACGGTGCCGGACCCGCCGTCCTGGCCGCCCTCCGGGTACGGGCGCCGGCCGGGCGGCGCCGCCTGCTTCGGCTTCGCCGGCGGGGACGCGGCGGCACCGGCCGCCCCGGACGCCGACGGGGACGCGGACGACGGGGCGGACGGGGAGTCCGAGGGCGTCGGCGTCGGATCCGGCCCCCGGGTGGAGGAGGGCGGCGGCGCGGCGTCCGGCGCCCTGGCCGTCAAGGGAACCGCGCGCGGGGGATCGTAGGCCGTCCCGGACATGACGGTGTGCACACCCCACCACGTCAGGGTCACGGCGGCAGCGGTCGCCAGCACCCAGGCCATGGCATGTACAGGTCCTCGTCGCATCAGGGCACATACTGCACCACACGCCACAAGGTCGTCCCGGCCCCTCCCCGGGTCCCCCGGATGGACTACGGTGCGCCCATGGCTAGTGTGCTCGTGGTCGAGGACGACCAGTTCGTACGTTCCGCCCTCATCCGGCACCTGACCGAGGCCTCCCACACCGTGCGGAGCGTCGGCACGGCCCTGGAGGCCCTGCGCGAAGTCGCCCACAACCGCTTCGACGTGGTCATCCTCGACCTCGGCCTGCCCGACCTGGACGGCTCCGAGGCCCTCAAGATGCTGCGCGGCATCACCGACGTACCGGTCATCATCGCCACCGCCCGCGACGACGAGGCCGAGATCGTCCGGCTGCTCAACGACGGTGCCGACGACTACCTGACCAAACCTTTCTCCGTCGAGCACCTCTCCGCGCGGATGGCCGCCGTCCTGCGCCGCGCCCGCGCCGCCGCCGGCGCCGAACCGCCCTCCCGCGTCCTGCGCGTCGGAGGGCTGGCCATCGACCCGCTGCGCCGCCAGGCCGAGCTCGACGGCGCCGTACTCGACCTCACCCGGCGGGAATTCGACCTGCTGGCCTTCCTCGCCGGCCGGCCCGGGGTGGTCGTGGCCCGGCGGGAGCTGCTCGCCGAGGTCTGGCAGCAGTCCTACGGCGACGACCAGACCATAGACGTGCACCTGTCCTGGCTGCGCCGCAAACTCGGCGAGACCGCCGCCCGGCCCCGCTACCTGCACACCCTGCGCGGAGTCGGCGTGAAGCTGGAGCCGCCGCTGTGAGATGGGCGCTGGTCAAGGTGTGCCTCGCGGTCACGACCATGGTGGTCCTGGCCTTCGCGGTGCCGCTGGCGATGGTGGTGCGGGAGATGGCCAGCGACCGGGCCTTCTCCAACGCCGAGCGGCAGGCCGCCACCATGGGGCCGACCCTGTCCATCACCACCGACCCCGCGCAGCTGCACCGGGCCGTGGAGTCCACCGAGATGGGCGCCGCCGGACGGATGGCCGTGCACGTCCCCGCGATCGGCGGCGCCGCCGCCGTGGACATCGGCGACGGCCGTGCCGGGGCCCACGCGGTCGCCGAGACCCGCTCCCTGGGGCGGGCCACCACCGCCCGCGTCCCCGGCGGGGGTTCGGCACTGCTCCAGCCCATCGCCCTCGGCTCCGGGGACATCGCGGTCATCGAGATCTACGTCCCGGAGAGCGAGGTCAGCAACGGGGTCACCACCGCCTGGCTGGTCCTCGGCGGCGTCGGACTCGCCCTCGTCATCGGCTCGGTGGCCGTCGCGGACCGGCTCGGCGCCCGCCTGGTGCGCCCCGCCGAACGGCTCGCGGACGCCGCGCACCAGCTGGGGGAGGGCAAGCTCGGGGCGCGGGTGCCGGAGGACGGCCCCAAGGAACTCCGCTCGGCGGCCGTCGCGTTCAACTCGATGGCGGACCAGGTCGTGGAACTCCTCGCCAACGAGCGGGAGCTCGCAGCCGACCTCTCCCACCGGCTGCGCACGCCCCTGACCGTGCTGCGGCTCAACGCGGCCTCCCTCGGGGACGGTCCGGCCGCCGAGCACACCCGGACGGCGGTCGAGCAGCTGGAACGGGAGGTCGACACGATCATCCGTACCGCCCGAGAGCAGCGCCCGCCCGCCAGCACGGCCACCGCGGGCTGCGACGCCTCCGAGGTCATCCGCGACCGGATGGCCTTCTGGTCGGCGCTGGCCGAGGACGAGGGCCGCGAGGTCCGGCTCGCGGGCGTGGACCGCACCGTGCGCATCCCGGTGGCCCGCCCCGAGCTGGCGGCCGCGCTCGACGCCATGCTCGGCAACGTCTTCCGGCACACCCCGGAGGCCACCCCCTTCGCGGTGGACGTGCACGACGCCGGGGGCGCCGTCATCGTCCTCGTCTCGGACGGGGGCCCCGGCATCGCCGACCCGGACGCCGCCCTGCGGCGCGGCAACGACGGCGCCCGGGACGGCTCGACCGGGCTGGGCCTGGACATCGTGCGGCGGGTCGCCGAGTCCACCGGCGGCGACGTGCGGATCGGCCGCTCGGTGCTCGGCGGCACCGAGGTGCGGGTGTGGATCGCGCTGGACGACCGGGCCCGGGGCGGCGAGCGCGGCGCGCGCGGCCGGCGCGGCCGCCGCAAGCGCCGCGGCGCCTGACACGAGCCGAGACGCTCCGCCGAGCCGTGGAATACCGCACGGATCGGGCCAGTTGGGGGCCGGTACACGCCGGTTCCCGTGCGGCCGCACCCCGCGCCCGGCACACGTGCAGAACCGTTCCCGATGGGACATCCGCATGCGTTACGCGGTTCTCGGCACCGGTGTCGTCGGCCGTACGGTGGCGGCCCGGCTGCTCTCCCTGGGCCACGACGTCGTCAGCGGCACCCGCGACCCCGGGGCCACCCTCGCCCGCGCCGAGTACGCCGAATGGCAGGCGGCCCACCCGGCGGTCGGCCTCGTGGGCTTCCCCGAGACCGCGCGCGGCACCGAGACGCTGCTGCCCGTGCGGCTGCGCGTGATGGGCGCCCCGGGGCACTCGGAGTTCGACTTCCACATCCGGGCGGCCGACGGCCCCTCCGCCTGAGCGAGTCCCGGATCCGCCGGACGGGGGCGCAAATGTTGCCGCGCCCCCGCACCGCACGGAGGGTGGCCGTGACGGAAGGAGCCACGCATGAGAGTCATGCTCAGGGCCCACATGGACACGGCCGCCACCAACGAGGGCATCACGACGGGGGGCCTGCCCCAGGCGGTCAAGAAGCTGATGGACAAGGTCAAGCCGGAGGCGGCCTATTTCGGCCTCCACGAGGGCGTGCGCTCCTGCTGGATCGTCTTCGACCTCCAGGACAGCACGCAGATGCCGGCGCTGACCTGGGACCTGTTCCACGACTTCAACGCCGAGATCGAGGTCGGCCCGGTCATGACCGCGGAGGACCTGGCGAAGGCGCTGGGGGCGTTGCGGTCCTCGTGACGGCGGTCGCCGCCGCACCGGCCGGCCCGAACCGGACCCGCCCCGCGGCCGCCAGCCCCAGCACGGCCGACGCGGCCACCGCTCCGCACGACACGGCGAACGCGGCCCGGTACCCGTACGCGGCGGCCAGCGGCCCGGAAGCCGCCGCGGCGAGGGCCTGACCGACGATCAGGCCGCTGCCCAGCACGGTCATGGCCTCGCCCATCCGCTCCGCCGGGCCGGTCCGCTCGACCAGCCCGAACAGCGCGATCAGGTGCGGGGCCACGGCCAGCCCGATCCCGGCGACGGCCGCCGCCGCACCCCACAGCCCCGACACCGCGAGCAGCGGCAGGGTGAGCAGCGCCTGGACCCCGACCGTCCACCGCAGCCGCACCGGCAGGTCCGCGCTCCCGGGCCGGGCCACGGTCACCAGCCCGGCGACGGAACTGGTCACCGCCATGCCGGCCCACACCAGCCCGGCCGCGCCGCCCTCGCCGAGCGAGCCCGCCAGCGCGTTGACGCCCGTGTTGGCCCCGCTGAACGCGGCCCCCTGGAGCATGGCCATCGCGATCAGCAGGGCCAGCGCCGGCGACCACAGCCGTACGCCGGCCCGCGCGCCCGCCGCCGCGACCGGCCCGGGCGCGCTCGGGTGCAGGGCGAACAGCGTCCCCGACACCAGGATCAGGAGCGCCGCCAGCACCAGTGCCGACGCCGGGTGCACGGTCACGGCGAGGATCCCGGCCAGCGCGGGCCCCACCACGAAGCCGACCTCGTCGAGGGTGGTGTCGAAGGACAGCGCGGAGCCCAGCAGGGCCCGGTCCTCCCCGGCCAGCCGCGCCCAGCGGGCCCGCGCCAGCGGGCCGACCTGCGGGACGGTCAGCCCGGCCGCGACGGCCAGCGCCACCCGGGCGCCCAGCGGCAGCCCGGCCAGGACGGCGGCGACCAGGGCGCCCAGCACGGCGGCGTTCGCGGCGCAGGCGACGAGCAGCACCGGGCGGTGGCCGCGCCGGTCGGCCAGCCTCCCGATGACCGGGCCGCCGAGGGCCTGGCCCAGCCAGAGCGCGGCGGCGACGGTGCCGGCGTCACCGATGCCGTCGCGGTCGTTGATGAGCAGCAGCGTTCCGATGGGGCAGAGCGCGGCGGGCAGCCGCGCCAGGAACGCGTGGACGGGCAGGGCGCGGCCGCCGAGGGCGAACACCCCGCGGAACCCTGCGGGGGCCGTCCCGGCCGTGGGCCGGGACGCGGTGGAACGGGACACGGGGCAACCTCCAGCCGCACGCCGACCCTCCCGTTTCTCCGGCGCGCGCCGTTGCCCGTCCGGCGGACGCTAGCCGTGGAACGCCCGCTTCGGAAGCCCCCGGGAACGGGAGCGCTCCCGGCCCTGTTCCGGCCCCCGCACCCGGCCGCCCGGGCCCTCCCAAGCGGTAGATTCGCAGCGGGAGGCAGCCATGAACGGTCACGGGCGCGGGCGGGGACGGCCGACCCTGGAAGAGGTCGCCCTGCGGGCCGGCGTCGGGCGCGGCACCGTCTCCCGGGTGGTCAACGGCTCGCCGGGGGTCAGTGAGCGCACCCGGGCGGCCGTCGAGGCCGCCGTCGCCGAGCTCGGGTACGTCCCCGACCGCGCGGCCCGGGCACTGGCCGCCGACCGGGCCGGAGCCGTCGCCCTGGTGCTGCCCGGGCCGCAGTCGCCCTTCCTGACGGAGCCCTGCTTCGCGGGGATGCTGCGCGGGGCCGCCGAGGCGCTGGCCGGGGCCGGGGTGGAGCTGGTCCTCGCCCTCGGGGGCGGTGCGCCGGCGCTGGCCGGGCACCGGGTCGACGGGCTGCTGCTGCCGGCCGCGGCCGAGGCGGAGCCGCCGCCGGGGATCCCGGCGGTGGTCGGTGGACGCGGGCCGGGTGCCGGGACGCTGCCGAGCGTGGACTGCGACCACCTGGGGGGCGCCGCCGAGGCGGTGCGCCACCTGCTGGGGCGGGGCCGGCGGACGATAGCCGCCATCGCGGGCCCGCCCGGGGACGAGGGGGCCCGGCGCCGCCTGGAGGGCTACCGGCGGGCCCTGGCCGCCGCCGGGCACCCCCCGGACGAACGGCTCGTCGCGGCCGGGGGCCCCGGCGAGGAAGGGGGCCGGCGGGCCATGCGCGAGCTGCTGGAGCGCCGGCCCGCCCTGGACGCCGTCTTCGCCGCTTCCGACCTGCTGGCGGCGGGCGCCCGGCGGGAGCTGCGCGCGGCCGGGCGGCGGGTGCCTCAGGACGTGGCGCTGGTGGGCTTCGGGGACTCGGCGCTGGCCCGCCACCTGGACCCGCCGCTGACCAGCGTGCGGCCGCCGGCGGAGGAGCTGGGCCGGACCATGGCGCGGCTGCTGCTGGCCCGGATCTCGGGTGGCGGCTCCCGCGAGCGGGAGGAGGTCGTCCTGCCGACGGAGCTGATCGTCCGCGGGTCGACGTAGCACCGTGGAAGCCGCGGGCGGACCGCGGGAACGCGGAAGGCCCCGGTCCGCTTTCGCGTACCGGGGCCTTCCCACAGGGTGAGTGACGGGACTTGAACCCGCGGCCACCTGGACCACAACCAGGTGCTCTACCAGCTGAGCTACACCCACCATGTCCGGTCGCAGAACGACCGGCCGAAGAAAAGGGTACAGGGTTTTGGAGGGTGCTCGCTCCACCTTTTCCCCGCGCCCCCCTCCGGAGGGTCTACTCGCCGGCCACCACGTGCTTGGCGGCGATGGTGCGGGCGGTGTCGGAGTCGGGTCCGGGCTGCGGCACGAAGACCGCCTCCCGGTAGTAGCGCAGCTCGGCGATGGACTCCTTGATGTCCGCGAGCGCCCGGTGGTTGCCGTTCTTCGGCGGGCTGTTGAAGTAGGCGCGCGGGTACCAGCGGCGCGCCAGCTCCTTCACCGAGGACACGTCCACGATCCGGTAGTGCAGGTGGCCCTCCAGCGCGGGCATGTCACGCGAGAGGAACCCGCGGTCGGTGCCGACCGAGTTTCCGCACAGCGGGGCCTTGCGCGGCTCCTTCACGTGTTCCCGCACGTACGCCAGGACCTGCGCCTCGGCGTCGGCGAGGGTCGTGCCGGCGGCCAGCTCGTCGAGCAGGCCGGAGGCGGTGTGCATCTCGCGCACCACGTCCGGCATGGTCTCCAGGGCCGCGTCCGGCGGGCGGATCACGATGTCCACGCCTTCGCCGAGCACGTTGAGCTCCGAGTCGGTGACCAGTGCGGCCACCTCGATAAGTGCGTCGTCCGTCAGCGAGAGCCCGGTCATCTCGCAGTCGATCCACACCATGCGATCGTTCATGCGCCCCACCTTATGCCGAAGGTCCCCCCGCACCGGTGCTCTACCGGTGCGGGGGACCTCTTCGCTCGTGCGGGGAAGGCTACGCGTGCTCGCGCAGCACCCGGCTCGGGGCGTACAGCTCGGTCACGCTCGGACCGGAGGCGGCCAGGGCCGCCGCGGCCCGCTGGGGCTGCGGGGTGCGCTGGTGCGGCACCGGCGAGCCCTGCATCTCCGAGACCGGCGTCACGTCGGTCTGCGGCCGGCGCGCGCGGTATGCGGAGCGGTAGGCGGCCGGGGAGGACCCCAGCTGCCGCCGGAAGTGGCCGCGCAGGGCGACCGGCGAGCGGAAGCCGCAGCGTCCGGCGACCTCGTCGACCGAGTAGTCGGAGGTCTCCAGGAGCCGCTGTGCCTGGAGCACCCGCTGGGTGATCAGCCACTGGAGCGGCGCGCTGCCGGTGAGCGAGCGGAACCGCCGGTCGAAGGTGCGCCTGCTCATGTAGGCGCGGGCGGCCAGCGTCTCCACGTCGAACTGCTCGTGGAGGTGTTCCAGTGCCCAGGCGACGACCTCGGCGAGCGGGTCGGCGCCGATCTCCTCGGGCAGCGACCGGTCGAGGTAGCGCTCCTGGCCCCCGGTGCGGCGCGGCGGGACGACGAGCCGGCGGGCCAGTGCCCCGGCCGCCTCGCTGCCGTGGTCCGTCCGCACGATGTGCAGGCACAGGTCGATTCCGGCCGCGGTGCCCGCGGACGTCAGCACGTCGCCGTCGTCGACGAACAGCTCGCGCGGGTCGACGTGGACGGACGGGTAGCGCTTGGCCAGCGTCGGCGCGTACATCCAGTGCGTCGTCGCGGGCCGGCCGTCCAGCAGCCCGGCGGCGGCGAGCACGAAGGCTCCCGTGCACAGGCCGACGATCCGGGCGCCCTCCTCGTGCGCCAGGCGCAGCGCGTCGAGCGCTTCCGGCGGCGGAGGAGAGGTGATGGAGCGCCAGGCGGGCACGACGACCGTGCCTGCCCGGGCGATCGCCTCCAACCCGTACGGCGCGGTCAGTTCGAGTCCGCCGGTGGTCCGCAGCGGACCGTCCTCCCCGGCGCACACGAGCAGTCGGTAGCGTGGAACTCCCGCGTCCTGCCGGTCGATTCCGAACACGGACAGCGGAATTGAGCTCTCGAAGATCGGCCCGCCGCTGAACAGCAGCACGGCGACGATCTCCCTGCGGCGACGCCCCGCGAGCTTCCGGCCCGCGTCTGCGACGACAGCGGCGGTGGAATCCTGGCTCATGGCGCTAAGCCCCCCTTGGGTGTCGCGACTCCTTGGTCTGGTCGCACCTGCACGTTTCCCCTCGGCCTTGCACGTGGATCCCCCGCCGTAAATACATGATCGAATCTACTGCGTCCCGTGGTGTCGGCGTGACAAGTTCAGCACGCAGCGCTATGTCGACTTGGCAACTTGGCGAAAAGCATTCGATCAGGAAGCGTTCCACTCCGCTACCCGACGGGGAACCCCGCGATCCGGCCGTGGCCAGTACTCATGGGGTCGAATCGTCCCCTGTCGCCCGTAGTCGCTGGTGGTGGGGGGGACGGGGGGACATTCCGGCAAGGGAAGCACAGCGTCCGGAAGTTGGCTGAAAACAGCCGGGTGTGTACGTGCGAATCGGTCAGTCGTGAGGGGACGTGCCGCCGGAACCGTGGCAGCCGCGGTGCGAACCGGCCCCGGTACGGGAGTGCCGGCCGCGGTGGCCGGACGGAAGCGGATCCTCCGACAGCACGCGGGCCGCGGCCCGCTCCGTCTTCTCCGAGTACCGCAGCAGCACCCGGCAGGCGGCCGTGACGGCGGCCAGCCCCAGGGTCGCCACGGCGGCCCCGCCGTACGAGGTCCCGTAGACCACCAGGACCACGGGTACGAGCAGGCAGCTGAAGGCGGCCCAGCGCACCACGTCACCCGCCGGGTCGTCGTGGACCCGTCCGGCGGACTGCACGGACGGGTGAAGCGGAGCGCGCCCGGAGGACGGCGCGGAGCGGGCGGACCGGGCGGACCGCGTCATCGGAGCGGGCTGGACGGGCTGGACGGGGTGAACCGGATGACCGGGCACGGCGTACTCCCTGCGGGCTCTTCCTGGACGGTCGGACCCTTGTCCAACGCCCCGGTACGGGCCTCGGTCACTGCGCGCACGGGTGGCGCAAGGGTCTCTCGTCACTGGCTGTAGGGGGCAGCTGCCATTGCCAAGGCGCTCGCGCTCCGGCATGCTCCCTGGGACGCTCTCCAAGGGCGGCATGCCCTGTGCAGGACAGGAGTGTCGCCGTACCCTGGTGGGTAAGGGCTTGGAAAGATGCTTCCAGGACAGAGCCCGGTCACGCTGCGTCGTCGAAAACGCTCGCGGCCAGGGTCCCCGTCGTCAGAAGATCCGAGTCGCCGAAACCGTCCCTGTCGCTTCCCCCGAGGACTCTTCCCCGAGACATCCATGGCCGGTCACGAATTCTCCGAACCCGCGGACCGCAAGCGCAAGCACCTCGCCGATTCCGTATCGAGCGACCTGCGCGCGGTGGAACAGACACGTCACCCCTGCGACCCGGCCTTCCGCCACGGCGTGGTGGTGGGCTTCGACGGCTCCACGTCCAGTGAGCGCGCCCTGGCCTACGCGATCGGCATGGCCCGGCGCTCCGGTTCCGGTCTGATCATCGTCCACGTGGCGAACCGGCTGCCCACCACGGTGTGGGCCGGCTGCGAGCCGCCCGTCTTCGTGGACGTGCCCGATCACCGCACCGAGGTGCTGGGCCTGGAGCTGGCCTGCGCGGACTACCTGTCCGAGGTGCCGTGGATCCTCGTCGAGCGCGGGGGTGACATCTGCCACGAACTGGAGGAGGTCGGCCGGGAGTACTCGGCGGACGCCATCGTGGTGGGTTCCACTCACGGGATCGTCGGCCGGATCTTCGGCTCGGTCGCGGGGCGGCTGGCGAAGCGGGCGCAGCGACCCGTTGTTGTCATTCCGTAACCCGTTGTGCGCCGGTTGTGCGGTTGTGAACCCCCTTGTAAAGGGTAGATAAATGCTGCTGGGACGCAGCAAACAACTGCAGATCGAAGGGAGCCCGCCGTGGACAATGGTGTCTCTGCGGGAAGCACGGCCTCGACTTCGACCCTGGGGAACATCGCCCTGGGTCTCACCCTTCTCGCGTTCGGTATCGGCCACACGGGTGTCCTCTCCGGTGTGACCGCCGCCAACTCCGTGTCGCTCGCGATGTACGTCGGCGGCGCGGCCCTCTTCCTCCTCGGCCTCCTCGAATACCGCGGCGGCAACGGATTCAACGGCACCGCCTTCGCGGGCCTCGGCATCTTCTGGTTCACCTGGGCCAAGGGCGCGGGGGCCTCGGTCTCCGACGAGGCAGCCGGAACGTTTCTGGTCCTCTTCGCGATGCTCGCGCTGACCCTGACGCTCGCCGCGTCGAGCGGGCTCTTCGGCCAGGGCGTCTACGCCCTGCTGACCCTCGCCCTCCTCCTGCTGGCCGTAGCCGCCTTCGCGGACAGCGCCGGTCTGGCGAAGGCGGGCGGCTGGGTCGCGGCCGTGTCCGGGCTGCTGGCCTGGTACGGGGCCACGGCCGCGCTGGCCAACTGGCCGATGGCGCTGGGCAGGACCTCCGGACGGGCGGTCGCCGCGGGCTGACGGGCCCGGATCGCGGGGCAACGCGAAGGGGTGCCACCGGAGTTCCGGTGGCACCCCTTCCGCGTGCGGTGCGCTCGCGTGCGGCGCGTTCGCGCGCGGTGGTGACTACTCGACCGTGACGGACTTCGCCAGGTTGCGCGGCTTGTCGATGTCCCGGCCCAGGGCCAGGGCGGTGTGGTACGCCAGCAGCTGGAGCGGGATGCCCATCAGGATCGGGTCCAGCTCGTCCTCGTTCTTGGGCACGAGGAGGGTGTGGTCGGCCTTCTCCTGCTCCCGGTGGGCGACGGCCAGGATCCGGCCGCTGCGGGCCTTGATCTCCTCCAGCGCCGCGCGGTTCTTCTCCAGCAGGTCGTCGTCCGGGACGATCGCGACCGTCGGCATCGCCGGCTCGATGAGGGCGAGCGGGCCGTGCTTCAGCTCGGAGGCCGGGTAGGCCTCGGCGTGGATGTAGGAGATCTCCTTCAGCTTGAGGGAGGCCTCCAGGGCGACCGGGTAGCCGCGGACGCGGCCGATGAACATCATCGACTTGGCGTCGGCGTACTCGGCGGCGAGGCGCTTGATGTCCTCCTCGCCCTTGAGGATCTCCTCGATCTGCGCCGGGAGCTTGCGCAGGCCCTCGATGATCCGCTTGCCGTCGGTGACCGACAGGTCCCGGATCCGGCCCAGGTGCACGGCGAGCAGCGCGAAGGCGACCACCGTGTTGGTGAAGCACTTGGTGGAGACGACGCAGACCTCGGGGCCGGCGTGCACGTACACGCCGCCGTCGGCCTCGCGGGCGATCGCGGAGCCGACCACGTTGACCACGCCGAGGACGCGGGCGCCCTTGCGCTTGAGCTCCTGGACGGCCGCGAGGACGTCGTACGTCTCACCCGACTGGGAGACGGCGATGTAGAGGGTGTCGGGGTCCACGACCGGGTTGCGGTAGCGGAACTCGGAGGCCGGCTCGGCGTCGGCGGGGATCCGGGCCAGGCTCTCGATCAGCCCGGCGCCGATCAGGCCCGCGTGGTACGAGGTGCCGCAGCCCAGGATCTTGACCCGGCGGATGCCGCGGGCCTCGCGCGGGTCCAGGTTCAGGCCGCCCAGGTGGACGGTGTTGAAGCGGTCGTCGATCCGGCCGCGCAGCACGCGGTCGACCGCGTCGGGCTGCTCGGAGATCTCCTTGTGCATGTAGGTGTCGTGGCCGCCCATGTCATAGGAGGCGGCCTCCCACTCCACGGTCTCCGGGGTGGCGGTCGTCGTCGTACCGCTGGTGGTGTAGGTGCGGAAGTCGTCGGCCTTGAGGGTGGCCATCTCGCCGTCGTTGAGGGTGACGACCTGGCGGGTGTGCGCGATCAGGGCGGCCACGTCGGAGGCGACGAGCATCTCCTTCTCGCCGATGCCGAGGATGACCGGGGAGCCGTTGCGGGCGACGACGATGCGGTCGGCGAAGTCGGCGTGCATCACGGCGATGCCGTAGGTGCCCTCGATGACCTTGAGCGCCTCGCGGACCTTCTCCTCCAGGCTGTCGGCCTGGGAGCGGGCGATCAGGTGGGTGATCACCTCGGTGTCGGTCTCGGACGCGAAGACGACGCCCTCGGCCTCCAGCTTGACGCGCAGCTCGGCGGCGTTGTCGACGATGCCGTTGTGGACGACCGCGACCTTGTTCTCGGGGTCCAGGTGCGGGTGCGAGTTGGTGTCGCTCGGGGCGCCGTGCGTGGCCCAGCGGGTGTGGGCGATGCCGGTGGTGCCGGCGAAGCGCTTGGGGACGCGGGCCTCCAGGTCGCGGACGCGGCCCTTCGCCTTGACCATCTTCAGCGCGGCGGCCTTCGGGCTGTTGACGACGATGCCCGCGGAGTCGTACCCGCGGTATTCCAGCCGTGCCAGCCCTTCGAGCAGCAGCGGTGCCACGTCACGCTTGCCGATGTAACCGACGATTCCGCACATACGGTCTTGCCCCTCCTGAAGTTCGGTGTCCTGCTCGTCCGCGCCCGGCGGTCCGGCCCCTGTCAGCCGTAGACGATGCGGCGCAGTTGCCGGAGCGAGAGCTCCGGGGGCGCCACGGCGCGGTGCGGCAGCTCGGCCGCGATCCGCTCGAAGATCTCCGCGTTGACCGCTCCCCCGGATTGCAGCTCCCGGTGGCGGCGGCGGACGAACTCCTCCGTCGTCTCGTTGAAGTACGCGAGCACGTCCAGCACCACCCGGGCGGCTTCCCCGCGCTGCAGCGCGGTGCTGCGCACCAGGTGGTCGACGAGGTCGTCATGCGACGGGCGGCGGTCGAGCACCAGTAGATATTGACTGTCCAAGGAGTGAAACGCAAAGATCCTGCCCGATATCGGGCAGGATCTCGCTGGTCTGGACCAGGGAAGGGTGGATTCCGGTACTCCTTGGTCAGAATCGACCCAAAATCGCCGCCTTCGCCGCCGAGAACTCATCGGCGGTGAGGATCCCCGACTGGTGCAGCTCGCCCACCTCGCGCAGCCGCCGCAGCAGGGTGTCGTGGTCCGCGGCCTCGCCCGCCAGCGCCGGGGCCGAATCCGCGAGCGGCAGCGGCACCGGCCGTTCCGGCTCGGGCGCGGGAGCCGCCGGATGGGGCATCCGCACCGCCACGGCCGCCGCGACCAGCGCCATCAGCGGGTCCTTCTTGAAGCCGAAGAGCTCCACCGCGCAGCGGTCGTACTTGGGCGCGGACGCCGGCGGGGCGCCCTCCAGCGTGAAGCGCAGCCAGCCGTTGTCCAGGCCCTTCGACGGGGACCAGTCCACCGCCCGCACGTCGGCGACCCGGAACTCGCACGGACCCCCCGAGCGCTTGGCCTCCTCGGTGGTCCAGTTCCAGTCCAGCACCACCCGGTCGCCGTCGAAGGACGCCGTGCCGTCGCCCGCGCCGAACGAGAGCGGCACCGGCGGCCCCGGCATCAGGTACGCGTCGCACGGCCCCGGATCCACCTGGTCCAGCAGCAGGGCGTTGCGCACCTCGTCCACGAAGTACTCCGCGACGCCGCTGCGGTCCGACTCCACCGACAGCCGGTACGGGTCCGAAGCCTCCGGCAGCCGCCCGCCCGTCACCTGCACCAGCGGGTCCGCCCCGTCCCGCAGCCGCAGCCGCAGCCGGCCCGCCTTGCGCCCCGGCTCGTGGCTGATCCCCCCGATCGCGCGCAGCGGCACGACCACCTCGCCCAGGTGCTGCCGGAGCAGCCCCACCCCCTTGTCGCGGCCCGGCACGATGCGCACCGTGTCCCCGTCGAAGGTCCAAGTACCGTCCTTCTGGATGATTTCCGCCATCCGGTGATTCTCCCACCGCGATGTGGGGCCCCAGAGGGGGCCGTTTGGCCTATACCTGGGCGCATGAGAGCCCCGTGTCGCACGCTCGCCGCCCTCCTGGTCCTCTGCGCCGCCGTCTCCTGCACCGCGGCCCGGGGCGACGAGGCCAGACCCGGCGCCGGCCGCCCCGCCGCCCTCGCCCCCTACGAACGGCTCCTGCCCGCGCCGGCCTCCGCGCGGCCTTCGGGCGGTGCCGGGTACGCCATCGGCGCGGGCACGGTGATCCGTACCGGCCCGGGTTCCCCGCAGGAGGTGCGGCAGGTCGGCGAGCTCTTCGCGGAGCAGCTGCGCGGGCCCGGGCTGCCGCTGCCGGTGGTCGACGGGGAGGAGGGGGAGGGGATCCGGCTGCTGCTGGACGGCCGGGCGCGGGAGCTGGGCGCGGAGGGCTACCGGCTGCGGACCACCCCCTCCGGGGTCACCCTGACCGCTCACGCCCCGGCGGGCCTCTTCCGCGGCGGGCAGACGCTGCGGCAGCTGCTGCCGGTGCGGGGCCCGGGCGAGGTCCCGGGCGGCGAGGTCACGGACACCCCGCGCTTCGCGTACCGCGGCGCGATGGTGGACATCGCCCGCCACCACTTCCCCCTCGAACAGGTCAAGCGGTACGTCGACCAGCTCGCCCAGTACAAGATCAACACCCTGCACGTGCACCTCACCGACGACCAGGGCTGGCGCATCGCCGTCGACTCCTGGCCGCGCCTGGCGACGTACGGCGGCGGCAGCGAGGTCGGCGGCGGCCCCGGCGGCCACTGGACCAAGGCGGAATACCGGGAACTGGTCGCCTACGCGGCGCGCCGCTACGTCGACGTGGTCCCGGAGATCGACATGCCGGGCCACGTCAACGCCGCCCTGGCCTCCTACGCGGAGCTGAACTGCGACGGTAAGGCCCCCGAGCGCTACACCGGGATCAAGGTCGGCTTCAGCTCGCTGTGCGTGGGCAAGGAGCGCACGTACGAGTTCATCGACGACGTCCTCGGCGAACTGGCCGCCCTCACCCCCGGCCGCTACCTCCACATCGGCGGCGACGAGGCCCACTCCACCCCGGCGGCGGACTACGCGGCCTTCATGGACCGCGCCCAGGCGGTGGTGGGCCGGCACGGCAAGACGGTGGTGGCCTGGCACCAGCTCGCGAACGCCCGCCCGGCGCCGGGCGCGGTCCTCCAGTACTGGGGGCACGACAAGACGGCGGCGGCGGAGAAGTCGGCGGTGGCGGCAGCCGCCCGGCAGGGCCACGCCCTGATCCTCTCCCCGGCGGACCGCGCCTACCTGGACATGAAGTACGACAAGGCGACGAAGCCCGGCCTGGCCTGGGCCGGCTACGTCCCGGTGCAGCGCTCCTACTCCTGGAACCCGGGCACCTATCTCCCGGACGTCCCGGAATCCGCCGTCCTCGGCGTGGAAGCCCCCCTGTGGACGGAGACCATCGCGACCCGCGCGGACTGGGAGCTGATGGCGTTCCCCCGCCTCCTCGGCCTCGCGGAACTCGGCTGGTCCCCGGCCGCGTCCCTGGACTGGCCCGCGTACCGCCCCCGCCTGGCCGCCCAGGGCCCCCGCCTGACCGCGCAGGACACGGCGTACTACCGGTCGCCGGAGGTGCCCTGGGAGTAGTCGCCGAGGGGCGGGGCGGGCGCGGGTTCGAGGGACCGTATTCGAAGCCGCGCCCGCCCCGGGCCGTCAGCGCCGGGCGAAGGGCGCGACGGGGTTCTTGAGGGTGCCGATCAGCTGGAGGGCCGCCGCCGGGTCGGCGAGGTCGACCATCTGCTTGTTGTTGCGCAGCTGGAGGCGGTTCAGGCAGGACAGCTGGAACTCCTCCGCGAACAGGTCGTACTGCGCGAAGCGGTCCGCCAGGGCGGGCGCCGAGTCCTGGTAGTCGTGGGCGCAGTCCGCCACCGCCTTCCAGAACACCTCCTCCGTACAGATGCCTTCCGAGACCAGGATCGAGCCGAGGAAGCGGAAGAAGCAGTCGAAGACGTCCGTGAAGACCGACAGGAGCTTCATGTCCTCCGGGATGTCCGCGCGGACGCGCTCCACCGCCGGCGGGAGGACCGCGTCCGGGTCCATGACCACGATCTCCTCGGCGATGTCCTTGAAGATCGCCCGCTGGACGACGCCGTCCTTGATGACCAGGATCGTGTTCTCGCCGTGCGGCATGTACGCGAGGTCGTACTGGTAGAAGCAGTGCAGGAGGGGGAGCAGGTAGGCGCGGAGGTAGGGCTTCAGCCATTCCGCCGGGGTGAGGCCCGATTCGGCGATCAGGGCGCCCACGAAGGACTTGCCGTCCGCGTCGACGTGGAGGAGCGAGGCCATCGTGGCCAGGCGCTCGCCGTCGCGCAGGGAGTTCACCGGGGACTCGCGCCACAGGGCGGCCAGCATCTTGCGGTACGGCGAGTAGCGGTCCGTCGCGCGCTCGTACTGGCGGTGGTGGTAGCCGATCGCCGCTCGCTCGCGGATGATCGAGAAGTCGACCGACCGCAGGACCTCGTCCGACTCGATCAGCTGGTGCAGCCAGTCGTTGATGGCCGGGGTGGCCTCCATGTAGGCGGCGGACAGGCCGCGCATGAAGCCCATGTTGAGGACGGAGATGGCCGTCTTGACGTAGTGCTTCGTCGGGGTGGTGGTGTTGAAGAAGGTGCGGATCGACTGCTGCGCGAGGTAGGCGTCGGAGCCTTCGCCCAGCAGGACCAGGCGGCGGTTCGCGATCTCGGCCGCGAAGGTGACCGTGGTCTTGTTCCACCACTGCCAGGGGTGGATGGGCAGGAGGTGGTAGTCCGCCAGGTCCAGGCCCAGGGAGGTCATCTTCGCCGCGAAGAGGGTGAGGGCGTCCTCGCCCAGCTCCTCGCGCATGAAGGCGTCGTGGTCCAGGCCGGCGCCCGCCGTGAAGGTGGACACGTCCTTGCGGGCGGCGACCCACACCAGGTGGACCGGGCTCGCCGTCTCCGGGGCGTACGAGAGGTACTCGTGCACGCCGAAGCCCAGCCGGCCGTTGTTGGCGACGAAGCAGGGGTGGCCCTCCGTCATGCCCGTCTCGATGTCCTGGAAGGTGGACTTCGCGAGGGTGGCGGAGGAGAGCTGGGGCTTGGTGTATTTGAAGCCCGCGCCGGCCAGGGTGGAGGAGATCTCCTCCAGGTAGACCGGCAGGACCTCCGCGCTCAGGCCCAGGGTCTGCTGGAGTTCGATGTGGAAGTCCAGGGCGTCGAGCGGGAGCTCGGTGCCGTTGCCGTGGCGGGTGATGGACTCCTCGTCCACCGCCCAGTGGTCCAGGGCGTGCAGGGCCGAGCGGAAGCGGTACTCCACCGTGCCGTCGTCGCTGCGGACCGAGTAGAGGTCCCCGCCCAGCGGCTCGGGGGTCAGCAGGCGCTCGTGCGAGAACTCCGCGAGGGCCTTGCGGACCAGGGCGCGGTTGGCGCGGGCCCACAGCTCGGGGGAGAGGTGGGATACGGCGTCGGCGAGGCTCATGCCGGAACTCCCGTCGTGAGGGCGGTGGCCGCCTCGAACTGCTCGCGGGTGCAGAAGCTGAGCAGGGCGACCTTCTCGGGCTTCTGGACCTCGCGCTCGGGGACGAAGCCGACGGCCTCGTTCAGGGCGTGGACCGCCTTGTTGCGGACGTCCGGCTCGACGACGACCCGCGCCGTCGCCGGGTCGGCGAAGAGGGAGGCCATGACCGTGGTGATCACCGCGCGGGTGAATCCGGATATCGGGGTGTCCGACGGGGCCACCAGGAAGTGCATGCCGACGTCGCCGGGCTGGGCGTCGTACAGGCCGACCAGCTCCAGCTTCGAGGGGTCGTAGCTCTCCATGAGGAACGCCGGGCGGCCCTCGTGGAGGCCGATGAAGGCGTGGTGGTCCTCGTGCGCGGTGATGCGCACGTACTCGCGCTCGACCTCGGTGAGGGAGGCGTCCTGCATCATCCAGAACGCGGCCTTCGGGTGCGTCACCCAGCCGTGCAGGAGCTCCGCGTCCGCGAAGGGGTCCAGCGGGCGGATCGAGAAGTGCCCGAGGGCCGCGTCGGTGCGGGCGAAGAGGAGTTCGGGGGTGGTGCTCATGCGTGCATGCCTTCCGGGGCGGTGAACTGCTGGAACGCGATGGACTTCTCGACCTTGTAGTACTCGCGGCCGAGCAGCTCACCGACGATGTACGCGTTGCGGTACGCGGCCATGCCCAGGTCGGGAGAGGTGAGGGAGTGGTTGTGGGTGGTGCCGTTCTGGAGGTACACCCCGTGGCCGGTGACGTCGACCGCGTAGTTGCGGCCCGCGTCGAGGCGGCCGTGGCCGTCGAAGTTCAGCCGGTCGTGGACCGGGGCCAGGAACTCCGGGATCCGGTACTTGTAGCCGGTGGCCAGGACCAGGCCCTCCGTGGAGAGGGAGAAGTCCCGCTCCTGCTCCTCCTGGCGCAGCCCGAGGGTGTACGTGCCCGTGGTGGTGTCGTACGCCGTGCTGTTCAGGGAGGTGTTGGTCAGGAGGGTCGTGGGGACCGCGCCCGGCATGGTGATCTTCTTCTGGTAGAGCAGGTCGAAGATGGCGTTGATGAGGTCGCCGTCGATGCCCTTGAAGAGGTTCTTCTGCTGGGTCTCCAGCCGGTAGCGGGTCTCCTCGGGGAGGGCGTGGAAGTAGTCCACGTACTCCGGCGAGGTCATCTCCAGCGTGAGCTTCGTGTACTCCAGCGGGAAGAAGCGCGGGGAGCGGGTCACCCAGTTGAGCTGGTAGCCGTGTACGTCGATCTCGGCGAGGAGGTCGTAGTAGATCTCGGCCGCGCTCTGGCCCGAGCCGACCAGGGTGATCGACTTCTTCTTCTGGAGGGACTCCTTGTGCTGCATGTACGAGGAGTTGTGCAGGAAGTCCCCGCCGAGGTTCTCGCAGGACGCCGGGACGTGCGGCGGGGTGCCGGTGCCCAGGACCAGGCGGCGGGCCCGGTGGGTCTCGCCGCGGTCCGTGCGGACCTCGTACACGCCGGCGGCCTCGTCGTACGTCACCTCGGTGACGGAGGTGGAGTACAGGACGTTGTCGAGCCGGTCGGCGGCCCAGCGGCAGTAGTCGTTGTACTCGGCACGCAGCGGGTAGAAGTTCTCCCGGATGTAGAAGGAGTACAGCCGGTCCTTGTCCTTCAGGTAGTTCAGGAAGGAGAAGGGCGAGGTCGGGTCGGCGAGGGTGACCAGGTCCGACATGAACGGCGTCTGCAGGTGCGCGCCGTCCAGGAACATTCCGGCGTGCCACTCGAAGTGCGGCTTCGACTCGATGAACAGCCCGTCGAGCTCGTCGATCGGCGCGGTCAGGCAGGCGAGTCCCAGGTTGAAGGGACCCAGGCCGATGCCGATGAAGTCGTGGGGCTTAGCGGTGGACGGCAAGGGATTCTCCCAGGAACTGCTCGGCGTGTGCGGCGAGGAGGTCGAGGACGGCCGCGATGTCGGACGTCGTGGTCTGCGGGTTGAGGAGGGTGAACTTCAGGTACTGCTTCCCGTCCACCTTGGTGCCGGCGACGACGGCCTCACCGGAGGCGAACAGGGCCTTGCGGGCGTGCAGCTGGGCCTCGTCGACGAGGTCCGGGCGCGTCTCGCCGACGGGCAGGTAGCGGAAGACGAGGGTGGAGATCTGCGGCTCGACGACGACCTCGAAGCGCGGGTCGGCCGCGATGACCTCGTAGCCTGCGGCGGCGAGGTCGACGACCTGGTCGAAGAGCGAGCCGACGCCGTCGGCGCCCATGATGCGGAGGGTCATCCAGAGCTTGAGGGCGTCGAAGCGGCGCGTGGTCTGGATGGACTTGTCGACCTGGTTCGGGATCCGCTCCTCGGCCATCCGGCGCGGGTTGAGGTAGTCCGCGTGGTACGTGGCGTGCTTGAGGGTGTCGCGGTCGCGGACCAGCATCGCGCTGGAGCTCACGGGCTGGAAGAACGACTTGTGGTAGTCGACGGTGACCGAGTCGGCGTTCTCGATGCCGTCGAGGAGGTGCCGGCGGGTGGGGGAGACCAGCAGTCCGCAGCCGTAGGCGGCGTCCACGTGCATCCACGCGGAGTGCTCGCCGGCCAGGCGGGCGATCTCGGGGAGCGGGTCGATGGACCCGAAGTCGGTGGTGCCGGCGGTGGCGACGACGGCCATGGGGAAGAGGCCCTCGGCGGCGCAGCTCTCCAGCTCCAGGGCGAGTACCGCGGTGTCCATGCGGCGGTTGCGGTCGACCGGCACCGAGATGACGGCTTCGTAGCCGAGGCCGAGCATGGCGGCGGACTTCTGGACGCTGAAGTGGCTGGCCTCGGAGGTGAAGATGCGCAGCTTCGGAAGCAGTTCGGCCTTGGTGAGCTCGGTGCCCTCGTCGAGGGCGCGCTTCATCACGATCCGGCAGGCCTCGTCGCGGGCGAGGAGCAGGGCGTGGAAGTTCGACTGGCTGCCGCCGGAGGTGAAGATGCCGTCCGCGCCTTCGCCGAGGCCGATGCGGCGGGCGGTCCACTCGATCAGGCGGCGCTCGATGAGCGTGCCGCCGATGGACTGGTCCCAGGTGTCGAGGGAGGAGTTGACGGCCGACAGGACCGCTTCGCCGACCACCGCGGGGATGACCACCGGGCAGTTGAGGTGGCCCAGGTAGCGCGGATGGTGGAAGTAGACGGCGTCGCGGAGGTAGACGTCCTCCAGCTCGTCGAGGGCGGCGGTGGCGTCACCGAGCGGCTTGTCGAGGTCGATCCCGTTGATGACCGGGGCGAGTTCGTCGACGGATATGCCGGTGTGGGGCCGCTCGGTCGTGGCGAGTTTGGCGGCGACGCGGTCGACGCCCTCGGTGACGGAGCGCCGGTAGAGGTCCGCGGTCGTCTCGTTCAGCAGATGCGAGCGCATCAACTTTCCTCCGGGCAGTGGGGATACCTCCCAGCGGTGGCTGGGGGAGAAGCGGGGGCGGGGTGTGACTGGCGATGCATGGGTTAGGTTAGCCTAACCTAAATTCGATCACAAATGCGGGAGGCCCCGGCGAATGCCGGGGCCTCCCGTGTGAAACTCCTTGCACGGCACGGGCGTTGGCTAGAGGGCGGACGCGGGGTCCTCGCTCGGGGCCTTGCCCGCGTACGCCTCGGCGAGCAGCTGCTCCTCGCTCGCCCCGAGCCGCCAGTAGCCGGTGAAGCGCACCGCGCGCCGGTCGATGGAACGTTCCTGCACCAAGTGGCGGCGCACCGCGCGGATCGTGCCCGCCTCGCCCGCGAGCCAGGCGTACGGGGCTTCGGCGGCGGGCAGTTCCGCCGCCCGCATCGCCTCCACCACGCGGCCCGCCCGGTCGGGGCCGGACGCGCCCTTCTCGCGCACGATCCAGGTGATGTCCGCGTCGGCGGCGGTGCGCAGGTCGAGCCGGTCGTCCGCGTGCGGGACCTCGAACCAGGCCCTGACCTTCGTCCCGGCCGGGAGCCGGTCCAGGATCGCGGCGGCGGCGGGCAGCGCCGTCTCGTCCGCGTACATCAGGAAGGCGTCGGTGGCGGCCGCGGGCTGGAAGCGCACGGACTTGTTCTCCGCGACGGCCGGCCCGATCGCCATGATCCGGCGGCCGGTGACGGCCCGGCCCGCCCAGCCGGAGGCGGGGGACGCGTCGCCGTGGAGGACGAAATCGATGTCGA
This sequence comes from Streptomyces sp. NPDC040718, assembly GCF_055593565.1. Classification (NCBI taxonomy): domain Bacteria; kingdom Bacillati; phylum Actinomycetota; class Actinomycetes; order Kitasatosporales; family Streptomycetaceae; genus Streptomyces; species Streptomyces sp. NPDC040718. Next base: position 230,946 of record NZ_JBVIXO010000009.1, read on the forward strand.
CCTCGTCCACGCCATCGTCCGTACGCCGCTGCTCGCGCACCGTGTACGAGCGCATCACCGGGCGGTCCTCGTCCGGCATCGCGCGCCAGGCCCCGAACCAGGTGTCCTCGTCGGTGGAGGGCAGTTCGGTGTGCTCGGCGTGCGCCGGCGGCAGGAAGAGCGAGAGGCTCTGGTCGTACCCGCCCGATCTGAAGTCCGCCAGGGACTCGCCGCCGAAGGTGACGCGCAGGAACGAGTGGCCGAGGCGGCGCGTGCGCAGCACTTCCATCGTGAAGAAGCGGAAGTGCGCCACGGCCTGTTCGGTCTCGGACGCGGTGGCGGTCATGCGCGAGTCCCCCCTGGGATTCGAATGGGAGCCGGCGGCGGGTGTGGTGCCGGGCGGTCGGTGCCGGAGGCGGGGCCGCGGGCGGTGGCCCGCGGCCCGGCCTTCAGAGCCGGCGGAAGAGGGTCAGGAGACCTTCTTGGCGTTCTGGATGGTCTTGGCGAGGTCCTCGAGGAGCTGCGCGCACTTCTCGTACGAGTAGATCGGCTCGGTCACGCGCGGGGCGACCTGGCCGGCCTTGACGGCGGGCAGCTCGTTCCAGGTCGGCTTGGCCTTCAGGGCCTCGGGCTGCAGGGCCTGGGTGCGGTTGTCGAGCAGGACGACGTCGGCCTTGTACTTGCCGGCGTTCTCCCAGCTGAGGCTCTCGTAGAAGCCCTGCGGGTCCAGCTTGTCCTGCTCCGGGGCGACGAACTCGACGCCCAGGGACTCGAAGTACTTCAGGTCGGCCGAGGTCTTCGGGGTGGAGACGTAGAAGAGCTGGTCGGCGCCGGAGCCGACGAGCACCTTGATGCCCGGGTTGGTCTTGACGGCCTCGCGGACCTTGGCGGAGGCGGCGTCGAAGCGGGCCTTGGCGTCGGCGGACTTCTTGGAGTTCAGGTCGGCGCCGAGGGACTTGGCGAGGTCCGCGGTGCGCTCCAGGGCCTTGTCCATGGAGGCCTTGTCGCCCACGCCGATCGCGGCGGCCGGGGCCAGCTTCAGGATCTTGTCCTTGGAGGCCTCGGGGACGTACCAGTACGTGCCGTCCCAGGTGTTGGTGGCGAGGAGCTCCGGCTTCAGGGCCGCGTACTTCTCGACGTTGAACTCGTCGTAGACGTTGCCGAGGATCTCGACCTTGGAGATGTCCATCGAGCCGGCCATCGGGTCGGGCTTGCCGTCGGCCAGCTTGGTCGGGCCGAAGACGCCCTTGACCTGCACGCCGTAGTCGTACAGCGCGGCCGCGGTGCCGGTGTAGGCCACGATGTTCTTCGGCGTGGACTTGGCGCTCGCGGTCTTGTCGAGGTCGTCCTTGAAGCTCCAGGCGCCCGAGGCGGCGGCCGTGCTGCCCTTGTCGCCCTCAGCGTCCTTCGCCTTGTCGTTGCCGCCGCACGCGGTGAGTGCCGCGACGAGGCCGAGGGCGCCGCCGGCGGCGACGAGACCGCGGCGGGAGAGGAACGTGGAGCTGGGCTTGGGCATGGCTAAGTCCGCTTTCGTACGTGCAGGGGCGGCCGGGGGACCCGAGGCCGTTCGGTGGGAAGGTTAGCCTAACCTTGGCCGAAAGCGATAAGGGGACCCTAATTTTTCGGGTCCCCTCGTCGTTCCCCGCTCGGCGCGGGTGCTTCCGTCAGCCGGCGAAGCCCAGTTCGCGGGCGATCAGCATGCGCTGGACCTCGCTCGTACCCTCGCCGATCTCCAGGATCTTGGAGTCCCGCCACATGCGGGCCACCGGGTACTCGTTCATGAAGCCGTAGCCGCCGTGGATCTGCGTGGCGTCCCGGGCGTTGTCGACGGCGACCGTCGAGGAGTACAGCTTCGCGATCGCCGCCTCCTTCTTGAACGGCTCCCCGTGCACCAGCCGGGAGGCCGCGTCGCGCCAGCCGATGCGGGCCATGTGGGCGCGCGTCTCCATGTCGGCCAGCTTGAACTGGATGGCCTGGTTGTCGCCGATCGGCTTGCCGAAGGCCTGCCTCTCCTTGGCGTACTTCACCGACTCGTCCACGCAGCCCTGCGCGAGACCCGTGGCCAGGGCCGCGATGGCGATGCGGCCCTCGTCCAGGATGCGCAGGAACTGGGCGTAGCCGCGGCCCTCCTGGCCGACCAGGTTGGCGAGCGGAACCCGTACGTCGTCGAAGGACAGCTCGCGGGTGTCGGAGGAGTTCCAGCCGACCTTGGAGTACGGAGCGGCCACCGTGAAGCCCGGGGTGCCGGACGGGACGATGATCGAGGAGATCTCCGGGCGGCCGTCCGCCTTGCGGCCGGTGACGGCCGTGACGGTGACCAGGCCCGTGATGTCCGTACCGGAGTTGGTGATGAAGCACTTCGAGCCGTTGATCACCCACTCGTCGCCGTCGCGCACGGCGGTGGTGCGGGTCCCGCCCGCGTCACTGCCCGCGCCGGGCTCGGTGAGGCCGAACGCGCCGAGCACCTCGCCGGAGCACAGCTTCGGCAGCCACTGCCGCTTCTGCTCCTCGGAGCCGAACAGGTACAGGGGCATGGCGCCCAGGGAGACGCCCGCCTCCAGGGTGATCGCGACCGAGGAGTCGACGCGGGCCAGCTCCTCCAGGGCGATGCCGAGGGCGAGGTAGTCGCCGCCCATGCCGCCGTACTCCTCCGGGAAGGGCAGGCCGAACAGGCCCATGCGGCCCATCTCGCGGACGATCTCGTACGGGAACTCGTGCCGCTCGTACAGGTCGCCGATCTTCGGCGCGACCACGTCGTGCGCGAACGCCTCGACGGTGCGGCGGAGTTCCTCGTGCTCGGGGGTGAGCCGGTGGTCGAGGGACATGGTGTGACTACTCCTTGTGGGAGAGGGCGCGGACGGTACGGGAGGGGCTGGGGCGTCCCAGCTGTTCGGCCATCCACACGCTCGTGGCGGTGAGGGCGGCGAGGTCGACCCCGGTCTCGATGCCGAGGCCGTCGAGCATCCACACCAGGTCCTCGGTGGCGAGGTTGCCGGTGGCGCTCTTCGCGTACGGGCAGCCGCCGAGGCCTCCGGCGGAGGCGTCGACCGTGGTCACGCCGTGCTGGAGCGCGGCGAGGGTGTTGGACAGCGCCTGGCCGTAGGTGTCGTGGAAGTGCACGCCGATCCGGCCGGTCGCCACGCCCTCCTCGTTCAGCGCGGACAGCAGGACCTGCACGTGGCCGGGCGTGGCGACGCCGATGGTGTCGCCGAGGCTCAGCTCGTCACAGCCGAGGTCGAGCAGGGCCTTGGCGACGGAGACCACCTGGCGGACCGGGACCGGCCCCTCCCAGGGGTCGCCGAAGCACATGGAGAGATAGCCCCGGACGTGCGCGTCCTGCGCCTTGGCGCGGGCCACGACGGGCTCGAACATGGCGAGGGACTCGGCGACGGTGCGGTTCAGGTTGCGGGCGGCGAAGGTCTCGGTGGCCGAGCCGAACACCGCGATGCGGGTGGCGCCCAGGGCGAGTGCCCGGTCCAGGCCCCGTTCGTTGGGGACCAGGACCGGGAGCTGTGCCCCGACGTCGGAGAGCAGGGGGAAGAGCTGCTCGGCGTCCGCCAGTTGGGGGACCCACTTGGGGTGGACGAAGCTGGTGGCCTCGATGGTGGTGAGGCCGGCCGCGGCGAGCCGGTGGACGAACTCGGCCTTCACCTCCGTCGGTACGGCCGTCTTCTCGTTCTGCAGCCCGTCCCGCGCGCCGACCTCGTGGATGCGCACGCGCGGCGGGAGCCCGGCGGGGGCCGGGACGGTCATGGGCAGCCCGTTCACGAGGCCTCCTCCTCTTCGTCGGGGGTCACCACGGCCAGGACCTGGTCCATGGCCACGGTGGTGCCCGGGGTGACGTCGAGTTCGGTGACGGTGCCGGCGTGCGGGGCGGAGATGACGTGCTCCATCTTCATCGCCTCGACCACCAGCAGGCTCTGACCGGCCGTCACCTTGTCGCCTACGGCGACCTTGACGACGGTGACGGTGCCGGGCATCGGGGCTGCGAGGGTGTCCGCCCCCGCGCCGGCCGCGCCCTTCGCGGTGACCGGGTCGTGGTGCTGGACGTGCCAGCTGTCGCCGTCGCGGCCGAGCCAGACCCCGTCCGGGGAGGTGGCGTGGCTGAACCGGTGCGTGACGCCGTCCAGTTCGACGGTGACGGTGTCGGCGGTGAGGGTGACGATCCGGGCGCGCGCCGGTGCGCTGGGGCTCTGCCCCAGACCCCGCGCCTCAATCGCCGGCGAGGCCTGATCTGGCGCGGCGCCGTCGTCGGGTGCGGGCAGCAGGAGCTCCTGCTCCGTTCCCCGCTGCCGGGTGCGGACCTCCACGGGGTCCTGCCCGGGGAGGCGGAGGTGGTGCACCGTCCAGGCGGGGGTGCCGCCCAGGCGCCAGCCGTTGGCCGAGCCGAACGGGTCGACCCAGCCGGCCCGCTCCGCCCCCGCGGGACGCGCCAGCAGCGCAGCCGCCGCGTACACCTCCGGCGGGACGCCGTCGGGCAGGAGGGACGGGAGGTCCCGCTCGACCAGACCGGTGTCCATCTCCCCCGACACCACATCGGGGTGCGCGAGCAGACGCCGCAGGAAGCCGGCGTTGGTCTGGACACCCAGGATCACGGTGTCGGCCAGAGCACCCCGCAGCACCCGCAGGGCACTGGCCCGGTCGGGCCCGTACGCGATGACCTTCGACAGCATCGGGTCGTACGTCGAGCCCACCGGAACGCCCGCCGTCAGCCCGGAGTCGGTGCGCACCGCGCCGCCGTCCGGCTCCGACAGCGCCAGCACCGTGCCGCCGGACGGCAGGAACCCGCGCGCCGGGTCCTCCGCGCAGACGCGGGCCTCGATCGCGTGCCCGGTCAGCCGGATCTCGTCCTGGGTGACGGGCAGGGCCTCGCCGGAGGCGACCCGCAGCTGCTGCTCCACCAGGTCCAGGCCCGTGACCAGCTCGGTCACCGGGTGCTCCACCTGGAGGCGGGTGTTCATCTCCATGAAGTAGTACGAGGACGGGTCCCCGCCCGGCACGATGAACTCCACCGTGCCCGCGCCGACGTACCCGCAGGAGCGCGCCGCCTCCACGGCCGCCGCGCCCATCGCCGCACGGGTCTTCTCGTCCAGCAGGACAGAGGGGGCCTCCTCGATGACCTTCTGGTGGCGCCGCTGGAGGGAGCACTCGCGCTCGCCCAGGTGCACCACGTTCCCGTGGGCGTCGGCCAGCACCTGGATCTCGATGTGCCGGGGCCGGTCGATCCACCGCTCCACGAGCAGGGTGTCGTCGCCGAAGGAGGACTTCGCCTCGCGGCGGGCGGCCGCGATCTCCTCGGCCAGCACCGCCTCGTCCCGCACCAGCCGCATGCCCTTGCCGCCGCCGCCCGCCGAGGGCTTGAGCAGCACCGGCATGCCGATCTCCGAGGCGGCCGCGGCCAGTTCGGCGTCCGTCAGGCCGCTGCCGGACGAGCCCGGGACCACCGGGACGCCGGCCGCCCGGACGGTCTCCTTGGCCGTGATCTTGTCGCCCATCAGGGAGATGGCGGAGGCGGGCGGCCCGATGAAGGCCAGCCCGGCCGCCGTGCAGGCCGCCGCGAACGCGGCGTTCTCGGCGAGGAAGCCGTAGCCGGGGTGGACGGCCTCGGCGCCGGTGCGCTTCGCGGCGTCGAGGAGCCGCTCCACCGACAGGTAGCTCTCGGCGGCGGCCGCCGGGCCGATCCGGACGGCCGTGTCGGCCTCGCGCACGTGGCGGGCGTCGGCGTCCGCGTCGCTGAAGACGGCGACGGAGCGGATGCCGAGCTCCCGCAGGGTGCGGATGACCCGTACGGCGATCTCGCCCCGGTTCGCCACCAGAACAGTGCTGAACATCAGTGAGGTCCTCACGTCACAAGTCACGGATCACATGCGGAAGATGCCGTAGCCGCGGTCGCCCAGCGGGGCGTTCGCGCACGCGGTCAGGGCCAGCCCCAGCACCTGCCGGGTCTCCATCGGGTCGATGACCCCGTCGTCCCACAGCCGCGCGGTGGCGTAGTAGGCGTTGCCCTGCTCCTCGTACTGCGCGCGGACCGGGGCCTTGAAGGCCTCCTCGTCCTCGGCCGGCCACTCCTGGCCCGCACCCTCGATCTGGTCCCGCTTGACGGTCGCCAGCACCGAGGCGGCCTGCTCGCCGCCCATCACCGAGATCTTGGCGTTGGGCCACATCCACAGGAAACGCGGCGAGTACGCCCGGCCGCACATCGAGTAGTTGCCCGCGCCGTAGCTGCCGCCGACGACCACGGTCAGCTTCGGGACCCGGGCGCAGGCCACGGCCGTGACCATCTTCGCGCCGTGCTTGGCGATGCCGCCGGCCTCGTAGTCGCGGCCGACCATGAAGCCGGAGATGTTCTGGAGGAAGAGGAGCGGGATGCCGCGCTGGTCGCACAGCTCGATGAAGTGGGCGCCCTTCTGGGCGGACTCGGCGAACAGGATGCCGTTGTTCGCGATGATGCCGACCGGGTGGCCGTGGATCCGGGCGAAGCCGGTGACCAGGGTCTGCCCGAACTCGGACTTGAACTCCTGGAAGCGGGAGCCGTCGGTGATCCGGGCGATGATCTCGCGGGCGTCGTAGGGGGTGCGGGAGTCGACGGGGACCGCCCCGTACAGCCCGTACGGGTCCACCTTGGGCTCCTCGGGAGCCTCGACCGACCAGGGCAGGGCCCCGCGCTCGGGCAGTGTCGCCACGATGTTCCGTACGATCCGCAGCGCGTGCGCGTCGTCCTCCGCGAGGTGGTCGGTCACGCCGGAGACGCGGGAGTGGACCTCGCCGCCGCCGAGCTCCTCGGCCGTGACGACCTCACCGGTGGCGGCCTTCACCAGCGGCGGGCCGCCGAGGAAGATCGTGCCCTGGTTGCGGACGATGACGGCCTCGTCGCTCATCGCCGGGACGTAGGCCCCGCCGGCCGTGCAGGAGCCGAGGACGGCGGCGATCTGCGGGATGCCGGCCCCGGACATGCGGGCCTGGTTGTAGAAGATCCGGCCGAAGTGCTCCCGGTCGGGGAAGACCTCGTCCTGCATGGGGAGGAAGGCGCCGCCGGAGTCGACCAGGTAGAGGCAGGGGAGACGGTTCTCCAGGGCCACTTCCTGGGCGCGCAGGTGCTTCTTCACGGTCATCGGGTAGTACGTGCCGCCCTTGACGGTGGCGTCGTTCGCGACGATCACGCACTCGCGCCCGCTGACCCGGCCGATGCCCGCGATCACCCCGGCGGCGGGGGCGGCGCCCCCGTACATCCCCTCGGCGGCCAGCGGGGCCAGCTCCAGGAAGGGGGAACCGGGGTCGAGGAGGGTGTCCACGCGCTCGCGGGGGAGCAGCTTCCCGCGCGCGGTGTGGCGGGCGCGGGCCTTCTCGCCGCCGCCGAGGCGGGCCGCGTCGAGCCGGGCGCGCAGGCCTTCGGCGAGTTCGCGGTGGGCGGCCTCATTGGTCCGCCAGGCCTCGGACGCCGGGTCCGCGGCGCTCGTCAGCACTGGTGCCTGCTGCATCGGTCGAGCTCCCTTGCTCGTGCACGCTTTGTTAATGACCGTTAACGCGTTCGGGTCTCAGGTTAACGAGCGCTAACCGCCCTGTCTAGAATGGATTTCCATGAGCACCAGAGCGGCCACCCCGACCCGTCGCGAGCAGATCCTCAGTGAGGCCGCTCGTCTTTTCGCGGAGCGCGGCTTCCACGGCGTCGGCGTGGACGAGATAGGGGCGGCGGTCGGCATCAGCGGCCCCGGTCTGTACCGGCACTTCGCCGGCAAGGACGCCATGCTCGCCGAGCTGCTCGTCGGGATCAGCGAGCGGCTGCTGACCGGCGGCCGGCGGCGCGTCGAGGAGGCGGCCGGGGACCCGGAGGCGATCCTCGCCTCCCTCGTCGAGGGCCACATCGACTTCGCCCTCGACGACCGGGCGCTGATCACCCTGCACGACCGCGAGCTCGACCGGCTGCGCGAGGCCGACCGCAAGCTCGTGCGCCAGCTCCAGCGGCAGTACGTCGAGCTGTGGGTCCAGGTCGTGCGGGAGCTGCACCCCGAGGTCGGCGAGGCGGAGGTACGGGTGGCCGTGCACGCCGTCTTCGGCCTGCTGAACTCCACCCCCCACCTGGGCGCGCCGGGCCGCGAGGCCACCGAGTCGCTGCTGCGCAGGCTGGCGAACGGGGCCTTCGGGGCGTTGTCGGGGTGAGGCGCGGCTTGAGCGGTACTTGGCGGAACGGACGCCTCCGGGTGGGCGGCGGCAGAATGGGCCGCATGCCGAAGCCGATAGAGACGCCCGTACCCAGCCGCGCCGAACTCATCGACCACCTGGTCCGCACGCGGATCGCGGGGCAGGTGGCCACCCCGCGCGAGAACAACCTCTCCCACTACCGCAAGCTCGCCAACGGCGACCGGCACTACTGGCTCGGCCTGGAGCTGGGCGACCGCTGGGCCGACGAGCAGGACGTACTGGCCGTGATGGCCGAGCGCGTCGGCGTCGTCGACGACCCGGCCCACCGCGCCGGCCAGGACACCATCGACCCGGAACTGACCGTCGCGGGCCTGGACCGGATGGCGGCCCGGCTGCACAAGGCGGCCCTCGACCGCCACAGCGTGCTGCTGGCCACCGGCCACCCCGGCGGGCTGCTCGACGTCCACCGCGCCACCGCCGACGCGCTGCGCGCCGCGGGCTGCGAGATCGTCCGCATCCCGGCCGGCCTGATCGCCGACGAGGGCTCGGTGTGGCAGTTCGCCGACGTGGCCGTGCTGGAGCGGGGCGCGACCCTGTGGCACACCCACTCCCCGGCCCCGATGGCCGCGATCCTGGACGGCCTCGCGGCGGAGGGCCGCCCGCAGCCGGACCTGGTCGTCGCCGACCACGGCTGGGCGGGCTGCGCGGCGCAGCGCGGGCTCGACGCGGTGGGGTACGCGGACTGCAACGACCCGGCGCTGTTCCTGGGCGAGGCGGAGGGCACCCTCCAGGTGGCCGTCCCGCTGGACGACCACGTCCGCGACCCCCGCTACTACGACCCGATGGTGGCGTACCTGCTCTCGGCGGCGGGCCTGGTCTAGCGCCGGCCGCCCGGTCCCGGGCGGCCGTGAACGGTGCCTGCGGGCGGGGGTGTTGTCAGTGGCCCCGCCTACGGTCGGCCGTATGACCGACGCCGCGAACCCCCTGTCCGCGCTGGACTCCGCCACCGCCGTTCCCGGGCTGCCGCCGGGCCGGCTGATCACCCGCGCGGTGCGCGGACGGCTGCGGCGGTCGCGCCGGGAGCCGCTGCTGTGGCTCTCCGACGGGCCGGTGGACGCCCCGGCCGCGTCGTACCCCGCACCCGCCGGGCTGCGGGGCGTACTGCTGCACGACCGGCACGGGCCCGAGCGGTGGTGGGAGGACGAGGAGAACGCGGAGCCGGACCGGTGCTCCGACCCGGACGACCACGACGTCCAGACCGTGCTGCGGGAGTACTGGGACGCGGTCGTCCCCGACCGCGAGGAGGGCGCCGAGGGCGAGGAGCTCATCGCCCCCTTCGCCCGGTCCTGGCCGGGCACCGCCTGGCCCGGCACCCCGGCCGCCGAGCCCGGAGCGGCTGCCGCCGCGCTCGCCGGCGAACTCCTCGGGCAGGGTCTGCTCGGCTGCCCCCGGCTGGCCCTGGTCCCCGCCGGGCGCGGGGCCGACGTACCGGCCGCGCTCGGCTGGAGCGGCCCGCTCAACCACGAGAACGACACCGCCCGCATCAGCGCGGTCCTGCGCTCCTGGGAGGACCGCTTCGGCGCCCGCGTCCTCGCGCTCGGCTTCGCCACGCTCGACCTGTCGGTGGCGGCCCCGCCCCGGACGCTCGCCGAGGCCCTCCCGGTCGCCGCCGAGCACTTCGCGTTCTGCCCCGACAACGTCTGGCAGGGCTCCGGCACCGTCCGCGCGTACGCCGAGGAGGCGCTGGTGGGCCAGGCCCACTGGTCGTTCTGGTGGGACTGAGGCGGGTCTACGTCGCGTGGGGGCCGTTCCTGACCGGCCGCGTGTGGATCTTCGACAGGCAGGCCGGCAGGGCCGCGTCCGCCTCGTGGTCGCGGGCCCGGTACGCGCTCGGGCTCTCGCCCACCAGCTCCGTGAACCGCGCGCTGAAGGAGCCCAGCGAGGTGCAGCCCACCGCGAAGCAGACCTCCGTCACCGACTGGTCGCCCCGCCGCAGCAGGGCCTTGGCCCGCTCGATCCGGCGCGTCATCAGGTAGCTGTACGGGGTCTCCCCGTACGCGGCGCGGAAGCTGCGCGAGAAGTGCCCCGCCGACATCAGGGCGACCTGCGCCAGCGCGGCGACGTCGAGCGGCTCCGCGTAGTCGCGGTCCATCAGGTCGCGGGCCCGGCGCAGCCGGGCGAGGTCCTCCAGGTTCACCCGTTCAGCCTTGCACAGCCCCGGGCGGTACCGAAGGTTCCGCGGGGGATGCGGGCGGCGGGGTGGGCGTCGGGTCCAGGTAGACCCGGCGGATCGCCGGCCACCGCTCCCGCAGCTGGTCCTCCGCGTCCTCGCAGGCCGCCTCCACCTGCCGGGCCGACGCCAGGTCGTGGAAGTCCACCTTCGCCGCGATCAGCACCTCGTCCGGCCCCTGCACCAGGGTGGTCAGCTCCAGCACCCCCTCGATGTGCAGGACCGACAGCAGCTCCTCGCGCACCTCCGCCCGCATCGGCGCGGGCAGCGGCCGCCCGATCAGGTACTGCGCGTTCGAGCGCCCCAGCTCCCACGCCACCGCCACCAGCAGCAGCCCGATCAGCAGCGAGGCCACCCCGTCGTAGACGCCCGAGCCCGTCAGCCGGGCCCCCGACAGCCCGCCCGCCGCCAGCGCGAGGCCGATCAGCGCGGCGGCGTTCTCCAGCAGCACCGCCTTCACCGCCGTGTCCGGGGTGTGCTTCACGTACAGGCCCAGCGGCGCCCGCGTCCGGGCCGCCTCGCCCGTCACCTGCCGCCAGGCCACCAGCAGCGAGTACCCCTCCAGGACGAACGCGACCGCGAGGACGGCGTACGAGAACACCGGGTCGCCGGGCTCCTCCCCGTGCACCAGGGTGTGGATCCCGTCGTAGAAGGCGAAGACGGCGCCGCCCGCGAACGTGGCGATGGAGGCGAGCAGCGCCCAGATGTAGCGCTCGGGCCCGTACCCCAGCGGGTGCGCCTCGTCGGCGGGCCGGGCGCTGCGCTTCAAGGAGGCGAGCAGCAGCACCTCGGTGACCGTGTCGGCCACCGAGTGCGCGGCCTCGGCCAGCATCGCGCTGGACCCGCTGACGATCCCGGCGAAGGCCTTCGCGGCGGCGATGGCCAGGTTGGTGACCACGGCGACGACCACCGTGGCGACGCTCTCGGATCCCGCCCCCGCGTCCGAGGCTTCGGCATCGGCTTCGACCGGCATGGGGCGACGGTACGTCCGCTCAGCCGCGCGGGACGCGCACGACACCCTCCTGGATCACGGTGACCGCCAGGCGGCCGTCCTGGGTCCAGATGCGGGCCTGGCCCAGGCCCCGGCCGGCGGAGGCCGAGGGGGACTCCTGGTCGTACAGGAGCCATTCGTCGGCGCGGAAGGGCCGGTGGAACCACATGGCGTGGTCCAGCGAGGCGCCGACCACGTCGCCGACGGCCCAGCCGCCCCGGCCGTGAGCGAGCAGCACCGAGTCGAGCAGGGTCATGTCGGACACGTAGGTGGCCAGGCAGATGTGCAGCAGCGGGTCGTCCGCGAGCTTGCCCCGGGTCCGGAACCAGACCTGGGAGCGGGGCTCCAGCGGCTCGCCGACCGTGCCCCAGGGCGGGGTGGTCGCGTACCGCAGGTCCACGGCGCCGCGCGCCTCCAGCAGCCGTTCGACGGTGCCGGGGTCGCGGAAGATCTCCCGGTACGCCGGCAGTGCCTCGGCGGCCGTCGGCAGGGTCTCGGGGTCCGGCGCGGCCGGCATGGCGGCCTGGTGCTCCATGCCCTCCTCGTACGTCTGGAAGGACGCGGAGAGGTGGAAGATCGGCTGTCCGTGCTGGACGGCGACCACGCGGCGGGTGGTGAAGGACCGCCCGTCGCGGATCCGGTCCACGGAGTACACGATCGGCGCACCGGAGTCGCCGGTCCGCAGGAAGTACGAGTGGAGCGAGTGCGGCAGCCGGTCCGCGGGCACCGTCCGGCCGGCCGCGACCAGGGCCTGGGCCGCGACCTGGCCGCCGAACACGCGCGGCACCAGGGAGGTGCGGCTCGTGCCGCGGAAGATGTTCTCCTCGATCTGCTCCAGGTCGAGCAGATCGAGGAGGTCGGCCAGGGCCGCGTCTCTTTCGAACTCAGCCAAGTGGGTTACAGACCCATCGACTTGGCGATGATCGACTTCATGATCTCGCTGGTGCCGCCGTAGATGCGGTTGACGCGGTTGTCGGCGTACAGGCGGGCGATCGGGTACTCGTTCATGTAGCCGTAGCCGCCGTGCAGCTGGAGGCAGCGGTCGATGACGCGGTGCGCGACCTCGGTGCAGAAGAGCTTCGCGGAGGCGGCCTCGGCCGGGGTCAGCTCGCCGGCGTCCAGGGCCTCCAGCGCGCGGTCGGCGACGGCCTGGGCGGCGTCCACCTCGGCCTGGCAGGCGGCCAGCTCGAACTTGGTGTTCTGGAAGTGCGCGACCGGCTTGCCGAAGACGGTGCGGTCCGTGACGTACTGCTGGGCGAACCGGACGGCCGCGGCGGCCTGGGCGTAGGCGCCGAAGGCGATGCCCCAGCGCTCGGAGGCCAGGTTGTGGCCGAGGTAGTAGAAGCCCTTGCCCTCCTCGCCGAGCAGGTCCTCGACCGGGACCTTGACGTCGACGAACGCCAGCTCGGCGGTGTCGGAGGTCTTCAGGCCCAGCTTGTCGAGCTTGCGGCCTATCGAGTAGCCCTCGGACTTGGTGTCCACGGCGAAGAGGGAGATGCCGAATCGGCGGTCCTCGGCCGACGGGGCGGAGGTGCGGGCGCAGACGATCACGCGGTCGGCGTGGACGCCGCCGGTGATGAAGGTCTTGGAGCCGTTGAGGACGTAGTGGCTGCCGTCCTCGGAGAGCTTGGCGGTGGTCTTCATGCCCGCGACGTCGGAACCGGTGCCCGGCTCGGTCATCGCCAGCGCCCACATCTCCTCACCGGAGACGAACTTCGGGAGGAAGCGCTTCTTCTGCTCGTCCGTGGAGAGCATCTTGATGTAGGGCAGGGCGAGCAGCACGTGCACGCCGGAGCCGCCGAAGTTGACGCCCGCGCGGGAGGTCTCTTCGTAGAGGACGGCCTCGAACTTGTGGGTGTCCAGGCCCGCGCCGCCGAACTCCTCGGGCACGTTGATGCCGAAGATGCCCAGCTCGCCGAGCTTGTAGTAGAAGTCGCGCGGCGCCTGGCCGGCCTGGAACCACTCGTCGTAGACGGGGACGACCTCGGCCTCGATGAAGGCGCGGAGGGTCTCGCGGAACGCCTCGTGGTCCTCGTTGAACACCGTACGGCGCACGGCCGGCTCCCTTCGTCGCGGCAGTCCGCCGCCCATGTCTAAGCGCTTGCTCATAGCTAAGTTACCGGCGGGTTGTGGATCCTGTCCATAGCGGGTCGGTCACACCGGCCGACGGTACGACAACACCAACTGCACGATCCTCGGCATGCTGGTCGAGAAGGTCGCCGGCGACTCGTACGCCCACCAGGCCGAGGTCCGGATCTTCCGCCCGGTCGGCATGACCGGCAGCCCCTTCCCCAGGGGCGCCGACCCGCGCGTCCACGGCCCGCACGACCGCGGGTACCAGCTGATGGGCGGCAAGCAGGTGGACGTCACCGCATGGAACATGACGGCGACGGCATGAAGACCGTCCGGCGTTTCGGCCCGGCCGCGTTCAACCGCTGAACCGGCGGCGCGGGCCCGGCCCGGTCCGAAAGCCACGGCCTGGCACCCCCTCGCCGTCCCCTCCGGACAGGCGCAGCGCGAACCACAGCTCCATCCGGGTGTCCGGGTCGTCGAGGTCCCGGTCCAGCAGCGCCGCGCAGCGGGCGACGCGCTGGCGGACCGTGTTGCGGTGCACGCCGAGGGCCGCCGCGCTGCGGTCCCAGCTGCCGTGGTGGGCCAGCCAGCCGCGCAGGGTGTCCCGCAGGGCGGCGGAGAGGGGCTCCAGCAGGGCCTCGGCGTGGGCCCGCGCCTCGGCCTCGCCGACCAGCCCCGCGAAGCCGGGGTCCGTGTGCCGGGACAGCGGGGTCCGCGCCGCCTCCGCGCGGGCGAGGGCGCGGCGGGCCTGCGCCGCGGCGGTGGCCAGGGCGCCGGGTGCGGCCGGGGCGCTGACCCCGAGCCGCCAGCCGGGCTGCGGGCCGGGCTCGCGGTCGGTGAGCAGCCGTACGCCGTCCCCCCGCGGGTCCAGCAGTACGGTGCCCAGCGCGGCGGCGAGGGCCCCAGGGTCGCCGCCGCCCCGGGCGTGGACCGCGTACCAGGGTCCGGGGGCCAGCGCCCCGGCCGGATCCCCGTCCAGCAGCAGCCGGGTCAGGGCCGCCGCCTCCGTTCCGGCGGGGCGCTCCGCGGTGACCAGGGCCAGCAGTACGGCGGCGATGGAGGCGATGGTGTGGTCGCCCGGGGTCCGTCCCGGGGTGGCCAGGGCCAGCACCCGCCCGCCGCCCACGGCGTACGCGGCCAGGCTCGCGGCGCCGAGCGCGTCGGTGCCGGTGGCGGCGGCCCCCGGAGCCACCCGGCGGGCCAGCGCCGCCACGGCGTCGACCACGTCCGCGCCGGGACCGGCCCCGGCCGTCTCCGCGACCCGGGGCGGGCCCCCGGTCCCCGCGCCGGCGCTGCCCGGGTCGAGCAGCGCGGCCCAGCCGCCCAGGCTCGCCGCCAGCCGGGACAGCACCGCCGGGACCGGGTCCGGGCGGGCCGCGGCCGCCGCCAGGGCCTGCTGCGCCTCCGCGACCCGGCGCAGCTCCCGCGTGCGCGCCTCCGCCATCAGCCGCCCGACGCTGCGGGCGACCGCCGTGAACGGGGTCCCGGGCGGGACCTCGACGAGCGGGAGGCCGTACCGTTCGCACGCCTCGGCCAGACCGGGCGGCACCACCTCGTGCACCGGGGTCACGCCGAAACCCAGCGCGGCGGCTCCGGCTCGGGCGAGCCCGCCGACGTACGCCTCGGCCCCGTCCTCCGTCAGCGCGGCCCCGGCCGTCAGCAGCAGCTCGCCGCCCAGCAGGTACGGGGACGGGTCCGCCATCTCGGAGGCGTGCACCCCGTGCACCTCCGCCGCCGCCGGCCCCGCGAGGTGCCGCAGCCCCAGCCCCCGCTCACCGAGCAGCTCCGCGAGCCCCACGGGCGGCGTCAGCGGCTCCCCGGCGGGCGCCGCCGCCGGCGCGCTGCCGGGGTTCGGGGGGACCGGGGCGTCGGGCATGGATACTCCGTACATCGCGATGCTGTCAGATGGATGAAACGTACTCTCCCCACCCTCTCGCGGCACCCTTACGCTCGAAGGACCGCACCAGCAGGACCACCAGAAGGGCACCCCCCATGAGCACGCAGCCGCGCGGCCCCGTCGACTCCTCCCGCATCCCGCGCTACGCGGGCCCGGCGACCTTCGCCCGCCTGCCGCGCCTCGACGAGGTCGGCTCCGCCGACGTCGCCGTCGTCGGCGTGCCCTTCGACTCCGGCGTCTCCTACCGCCCCGGCGCCCGCTTCGGCGGCAACGCCATCCGCGAGGCCTCCCGCCTGCTGCGCCCGTACAACCCGGCCCAGGACGCCTCCCCCTTCGCCCTCGCGCAGGTCGCGGACGCCGGTGACATCGCGGTGAACCCCTTCAACATCAACGAGGCCGTCGAGACGGTCGAGGCCGCCGCCGACGAGCTCCTCGGCAACGGCTCCCGCCTGATGACCCTCGGCGGCGACCACACCATCGCCCTGCCCCTGCTGCGCTCGGTCGCGAAGAAGCACGGCCCGGTGGCCCTGCTCCACTTCGACGCCCACCTCGACACCTGGGACACCTACTTCGGCGCCGAGTACACCCACGGCACCCCGTTCCGCCGCGCCGTCGAAGAGGGCATCCTCGACACCGAGGCGCTCTCGCACGTCGGCACCCGCGGCCCGCTGTACGGCAAGCAGGACCTCGACGACGACGCCAAGATGGGCTTCGGCATCGTCACCTCCGCGGACGTCTACCGCCGCGGCGCCGACGAGGTCGCCGACCAGCTGCGCCAGCGCATCGGCGACCGCCCGCTGTACATCTCCATCGACATCGACGTGCTCGACCCGGCCCACGCGCCCGGCACCGGCACGCCGGAGGCGGGCGGCATGACCTCCCGCGAGCTGCTGGAGATCATCCGCGGCCTGTCCTCCTGCAACCTGGTTTCGGCCGACGTCGTCGAGGTCGCCCCGGCGTACGATCACGCGGAGATCACCTCGGTCGCGGCCTCGCACACCGCGTACGAGCTGACCACGATCATGAGCCGTCAGATCGCGGCCTCCCGCCAGGGCTGACCCCCGGCACGGTGGCGAAGACGGGGCACAGCGAGCAGCAGCCGAGCACGAAGGGCACCACACACCCGTGACGCACGACCACGACCTGGTACTCCGTCCCACCGAGGCCCAGACGGCGGCCGCCCTGGCGCCGCCGCCGGGCCGCACGGGCGGGGACCTGGTCGTGGAGACGCTGCGCGGCCTCGGCGCGACCACCGTCTTCGGCCTGCCCGGCCAGCACGCACTGGGCCTCTTCGACGCCGTCGGCCGCTCCGACCTGCGCCTGGTCACCCTGCGCACGGAGAACAACGCGGGCTTCGCCGCCGACGCCTACGGCCGCCTCACGGGCGAGGCGGTGCCGCTGCTGCTCTCCACCGGGCCCGGGGCGCTGATGTCCCTGCCCGCCCTCGCGGAGGCGGCGGCCGCGTCCGCGCCCGTCGTCGCGATCTCCTCCCAGGTCCCCACGGCGGGCCTGGGCGGGGGCCGTCGGGGCCACCTGCACGAGCTGCGGGACCAGTCGGCCTCCTTCCGCGACGTGGTGAAGTCCGTCCACACCGCCCGCACCCCCTCCCAGGTCCCCTCCGTGGTCGCCGAGGCCTGGGAGTCGGCGCTCACCGCCCCGCACGGCCCGGTCTGGGTGGAGATCCCCGAGGACGTGCTCCGCGCCGAGACGCTGATCCCGCAGGTCACCGGCATGGACGCGACCCCGCACGAGCTCGCCCCGCGGCCGGAGCTCACCGCGCTGGCCGCGCACTGGCTCTCCAAGGCCTCCCGCCCCGTGATCATCGCGGGCGGCGGGGTGGTCCGCGCCGACGCCGCCGGCAAGCTCAGGCAGCTCGCGGAGCGCCTGAACGCCCCCGTGGTCACCACCTTCGGCGGCAAGGGCGCCTTCCCCTGGACGCACCCGCTGTCGCTGCGGTCCTGGCTGGAGGACCGCCACACGACGGACTTCCTGGAGGACGCGGACGTCCTCCTGGTGGTCGGCTCCGGGCTCGGCGAGCTGTCCTCGAACTACCACACGTTCTTCCCCACGGGCCGGGTCGTGCAGATCGAGGCGGACCTCGGCAAGCTGGAGTCCAACCACCCCGCCCTCGGCATCCACGCCGACGCCCGCCTCGCCCTCCAGGCACTCCTGGAGACGGTCGAACCCCGCGAGGACGAAGAGGCCCCCGAGCGGGTCCGCGCGCTGCTCGCCGCGATCGAGGACCGCCTCGCCCCGCAGGACGTCACCCTCGAACGCGAGCTCCTGGCCTCCATCAGGCAGGCCCTCCCGCCCCGCTCCCCGTCCTTCTGGGACATGACGATCCTGTCCTACTGGGCCTGGTCCGCCTTCGACGCGAAGCACCCGAACACCATGCACTCGGCGCAGGGCGCGGGCGGCCTCGGATACGCCTTCCCGGCGGCCCTGGGCGCGGCGGTCGCCGAGCCCGGCACCCCGGTCCTCGCCGTCTCCGGCGACGGCGGGGCCATGTACTCCCTCTCGGAGCTCGCCACCGCGAAGGAACACGACCTGGACGTCACCTGGCTGATCGTGGACGACGGGGGCTACGGCATCCTCCGCGAGTACATGACGGCCTCCTTCGACGGCCGTACGACGGCCACGGAGCTGACCCGCCCGGACTTCACCGCCCTGGCGGCCTCCTTCGGCGTGCCGGCGTCGACCACCACGCCCGACACCCTCCGCGAGGACCTCGCCCGCGCCCTCAAGACCCCGGGCCCCTCGGTCCTGGTCCTCCCCGCCACCCTCAAGATGTTCGCGCCGACGCACGTCTGAACCCGTTGAAGCGCTGCTGGGCGAGCTCTTCAACCGGACGCCCACGCCCGACGGCGTCCACATCCGTGCCCGCGCGGTCCAGCGGCTGCTCACCGACAGGGGTGAGCACCGCAGTGCCGGCCCGGTCGACCTGCTCGTCGCGGCGACCGCCGAACTCACCGGCCTCACGCTGCTGCACTGCGACAAGGACTTCGACACGATCGCGCGGGCAACGGGCCAGCCCACCCGCTGGGCGGTCGGCCCGGGCCGCCCAGGCCGGCACTCCCTCGGGCCCGGCCCGGGTCCGTCACTCCGCGCTGAGGCGGGCGCTGGTCCATTCCAGGGCCGGGGGGATCTCGCGGTTCCAGGTGTTGAAGTTGTGGCCGCCCCGGTCGAGGGTGATCGACGAGACGCGGGCCGGGTCCTTCACGGCCTTGACGAACTGCTGGGTCGCCCGGAGGTTGCTCTCGCCCTGGAGCGAGGTGGTCACCAGGAACGACGCCTTCGGCTGGGGCCGGTTGGCCAGGTGCCACAGCAGGTCGGAACGCTTCTCCTCGTCCTTGTCGCCGTGGAAGAGGTCGCCGGAGTCCGCGTCGACCTCCGGTTTGTAGTCCGCCGAGAGGCCGACCCCGGCCGCGTACGTCTCCGGATGCTGGAGGGTCATCTTCAGGGCGCAGTAGCCGCCCGTCGAATCGCCGATGATCGCCCAGTTCCGGGCGGCGGTGCCCACCCGGTAGTGGCTCGCGAGGGTCCTGGGGACGTCCGTGCCGAAGAAGGTCTCGCTCCGCGGGCCGCCACCCGGGACGTCGACGCACTGGCTGTTGGTCGGGCCGACCACGGGCCGCATCATCACCAGGACCATCGGCTGCGTCTTCTTCTGCTTCGCCTGCGCCCAGGCCGTCTTCGGGTACCGCAGCCCCTTCAGCAGGTTCTCCGCCGTGCCCGGGTAGCCCGTCAGGACCACCGCCGCCGGGAACCTGCGCTGCTCGGCGCCCTTCTGGAAGTACTCCGGCGGCAGGTACACGTACGCCTGGGCCGCCACCCCCGACCGCTCGCCGTGCAGGGTCACCTTCTCGATCACCCCGCCCGAACGGGGGTCGCGCCCGCCCGGGACGTCCGGTGCCTGCCGCCCCAGCACCTGCACGGCCGCCCCGCCCGGCACGACCTCCTGGCGCGGCGCTCCGGCGGTCAGGTCCTCCCACGAGCCGTAGATCAGGAAGCTGCGGTTCGCGGCGAGCGCGACCGAGGCGAACAGGAACACCTGGACCAGGAGCAGCAGCCCGACGCGCCCCAGGGCCGGCCCCCGGCCACCTCCCGCCAGCCGCGGCCACCGCCACACCGTCGCCGCGAACGCCAGTGCCGTGCACAGCACGGCACCCGCCAGGAGCGTGCCACTCGTCAGACCCATGAACGCGCGAACCCTTCCAATACACCCGGAGCACCGCCAACCGGTGCGCACCCGGCTAGAGCGCCTCCGGGGCACGGAGGTTCCCCGGCCCGGCCCCGTTCCAGCGGCGGTCGAGCGGGCGGCGGTCCCCTGATCGGGCCAGGCCCCCGGGCGCTCCCCGGACACCGGTGCGATTGTTGCGGTGGGATGAAATCCGCCGGTGGGGGCGTTGGGGGAGGCGGCAGGACAGGACCGACGGGGAGGCAATCACGTGACGGCGGCGCAGGCTGGGGAGAAACAGGGCTGGGGCAGGCGGCTGGCCGCCTACACCTGGCGGTACAAGGCCAACGTGCTCCTCGCGCTCGGGTCCTCGCTGGCGGGCATGGCCGTCATGGCGGTCGTCCCCCTCGTCACCCGGGTCATCATCGACGACGTCATCGGCGACGAGAGCAGGCCCATGGGGCCCTGGGCCGGCATGCTCATAGGCGCCGCCCTGCTGGTCTACGTACTGACCTACATACGCAGGTACTACGGCGGGCGCCTCGCCCTCGACGTACAGCACGACCTGCGCACCGACATGTACGACACCATCGCCCGCCTCGACGGGCGCCGGCAGGACGAGCTGTCCACCGGACAGGTCGTCGGCCGGGCGACGAGCGACCTCCAGCTGATCCAGGGCCTGCTGTTCATGCTGCCCATGACCATCGGGAACTTCCTCCTCTTCGGGATATCCCTCGGCGTCATGCTGTGGCTGTCCCCGCTGCTGACCCTCGTCGCGCTGCTGATGGCCCCCGCCCTCTGGTTCATCGCCAAGCGCAGCCGCAAGAAGCTCTTCCCCGCCACCTGGTACGCCCAGCAGCAGGCCGCGGCCGTCGCCACCGTCGTCGACGGGGCGGTGACCGGCGTCCGCGTCGTCAAGGGCTTCGGGCAGGAGGAGCAGGAGACCGGCAAGCTCCGCGAGGCCGGCCGCAGGCTCTTCGGCGGGCGGATGCGCGCCATCCGCCTGAACTCCCGCTACACCCCCGCCCTCCAGGCCGTCCCCGCCCTCGCGCAGGTCGCCATGCTGGCCCTCGGCGGCTGGATGGCCACCCGGGGACAGGTCACCCTCGGCACCTTCGTCGCCTTCTCCACCTACCTCGCCCAGCTCGTCGGCCCCGTCCGCATGCTCGCCATGGTCCTCACCGTCGGCCAGCAGGCCCGCGCCGGCGCGGAGCGGGTCTTCGAGCTCATCGACACCGAGCCCGAGATCCGCGAGGGGACGGTGGAGCTCCCCGCCGACGCGCCCGCCACCGTCGAGTTCGAGGACGTCCGCTTCGGGTACGAGCCCGGCCGCCCCGTCCTCGACGGCTTCTCGCTGGCCCTGGCCGAGGGCGAGACCGTCGCCCTCGTCGGCGCCTCCGGCAGCGGCAAGTCCACCGTCTCCCTGCTCCTGCCGCGCTTCTACGACGCCGACCACGGCACCGTCCGCGTCGGCGGCCACGACGTGCGCGAGCTGACCTACGACTCCCTGCGCGGCTCCATCGGCCTGGTGCCCGAGGACTCCTTCCTCTTCTCCGACACCCTCCGCGCCAACATCGCCTACGGACGTCCCGGCGCCTCCGAGGACGAGATCCGCGCCGCCTCCCGCGCCGCCCAGGCCGAAGGCTTCATCGAGGCCCTCCCCGACGGCTACGACACCAAGGTCGGAGAGCAGGGCCTCACCCTCTCCGGCGGCCAGCGCCAGCGCGTCGCGCTCGCCCGCGCCATCCTCACCGACCCCCGCCTGCTCCTCCTGGACGACGCCACCTCGGCCGTCGACGCCCGCGTCGAGCACGAGATCCACGAGGCGCTGCGGGCCGTCATGGCCGGCCGCACCACCCTGCTGATCGCCCACCGCCGCTCCACCCTCGCGCTCGCCGACCGGATCGCCGTACTGGAGCACGGGCGGCTCGCCGACATCGGCACGCACGAGGAGCTGGAGCACCGCTCGGCGCTGTACCGGCGGCTGCTCACCGACCCCGAGGTCCTCGGCGCGCACTCGCCGCGCACCCCGGACGCGCCGTCCATGGCGGAGTTCGAGCGGGACCTGGAGAAGGACATCGAGCTCGAAGCGGAGATCGACTCCGAGCAGGTGAGCGCCAAGCGGCGCGTCGCCGACGGGGTCACCCCCGAGCTGTGGCGACGCCAGGACCGGGCCGAGGCCGACCCGGCGCCGGGCGCCACCCCCGAACTGCTGGCGCAGGTGGCCGCGCTGCCGCCCGCCGACGACGAGCCGGGCGTGGACGAGGCCCGCTCCGCGGCCGCCGAGGAGAGCTACGGCCTGCGCAGGCTGCTGACCGGCTTCTGGACCCCGCTCGCCGTCAGCCTCGGCCTGGTCGCCCTCGACGCGGGCTCCGGGCTGCTGCTGCCCGTCCTGATCCGGCACGGCATCGACCAGGGCGTGGAGCAGGCCGCCCTCGGCGCGGTGTGGGCGGCGTCCCTGCTCGCCCTCGCGGTGGTCCTCGGGCAGTGGGCCGCGCAGTTCGCCGAGACCCGGATGACCGGGCGCACCGGCGAGCGCGTCCTCTACTCCCTGCGCGTCAAGATCTTCGCGCAGCTCCAGCGCCTCGGCCTGGACTACTACGAGCGCGAACTCACCGGCAAGATCATGACCCGGATGACCACCGACGTGGACTCCCTGTCGAGCTTCCTGCAGACCGGGCTCGTCACCGCCGTCGTCTCCGTCCTGACCTTCTTCGGCATCCTGATCGCCCTGCTCGTCCTCGACGTCGGGCTCGCCCTGATCGTCTTCGCCACCCTGCCCGTGCTGGTCATCGGCACGATCGTGTTCCGCCGCAAGTCGGTGGCCGCGTACGAGCTGGCGCGCGACCGGGTCAGCCTGGTCAACGCCGACCTCCAGGAGTCCGTGGCCGGGGTCCGGCTGGTGCAGGCCTTCCGCCGGCAGGACGCGGGCCGGGCCCGGTTCGCCGAGCGCAGCGACTCGTACCGCGAGGCGCGGGTGCGCGGCCAGTGGCTGATCTCGGTCTACTTCCCGTTCGTGCAACTGCTGTCCTCGGGCGCGGCGGCGGCCGTGCTGATCGTCGGCGCGGGCCGGGTCGAGGCGGCCACCCTCACCACCGGCGCGCTGGTGGCGTACCTGCTCTACATCGACCTGTTCTTCGCCCCGGTCCAGCAGCTCTCCCAGGTGTTCGACGGGTACCAGCAGGCCACCGTCTCCCTCGGCCGGATCCAGGACCTGCTGCGCGAGCCCACCACCACACCCCGCCCGGCCGACCCCCGCGAGGTCACCGCGCTGCGCGGCGAGATCGCCTTCGAGGGCGTGCGCTTCCGGTACGGCACCGCCGAGGAGCGCGGCGCGAAGGGCGAGGCGCTGGCCGGGATCAGCCTGCGGATACCCGCCGGGCAGACCGTCGCCTTCGTCGGCGAGACCGGCGCCGGCAAGTCCACCCTGGTCAAGATGGTGGCCCGGTTCTACGACCCGACCGCCGGCCGGGTCACCGCCGACGGCACCGACCTGCGGGAGCTGGACCTGACGGCGTACCGCCACCGGCTCGGGGTCGTCCCCCAGGAGCCGTACCTCTTCCCGGGGACGGTCCGCGACGCCATCGCCTACGGCCGGCCCGGGGCGAGCGACGCCGAGGTGGAGGCCGCCGCCCGCGCGGTCGGCGCCCACGACATGATCGCCACCCTGGACGGCGGCTACCTGCACTCCGTCGCCGAGCGCGGCCGCAACCTCTCGGCCGGCCAGCGCCAGCTGATCGCGCTGGCCCGGGCCGAGCTGGTCGACCCGGACGTGCTGCTGCTCGACGAGGCCACCGCGGCCCTGGACCTGGCCACCGAGGCGCAGGTCAACCGGGCCACCGAGCGCCTCGCGGGCAAGCGCACCACCCTCGTGGTGGCCCACCGGCTGACCACCGCCGCCCGGGCCGACCGGGTGGTGGTCATGGACCGGGGCCGGGTCGTCGAGGACGGCACCCACGCGGAACTGCTGGCCCGCGGCGGGCGGTACGCGGTGCTGTGGCGGACCTTCGCCGGCGAGGACAAGCCGGCCGCGGCGGCGTAGCCGGCCCGCCGCGCGGCCGCCGTCACAGGGGCGCCCCCGGGATCAGAGCTCGCCGAAGAGCAGGTTCCCGGGGGCGTCCTCGTCGTCACCGGTGTAGTACTCGCGCACGGCGTCGAGCAGCTCGTCCACCGACAGGTAGCCGTCGTGGTTCTTGTCGATCTTCGCGAAGAGGGTGTCCGCGTCGGCGGGCTCCAGCCGGGTGTCGAAGGCCAGCTGCGCCTTGTGGAACTCCTCGGGGCTGATGTGCCCGTCGCCGTTGGTGTCGACGACCGTGAGGATCGCCTTCATCATCGGCCGGAAGGACTTCTCGTAGGCGGGGCCTCCGTCCTTGTACAGGCGGGTCATGCCGTCCCGGTACTGCACGGGGGTCAGCTTCTGGTCCTGGCCGACGCCGAGCTCGTTGAAGAGGTCCACCCAGAAGTCGGTGAGCCCGCGGAACACCTCGGTCGCCTTGGGGGAGTCGGCGGGCTCCGACAGGGCCGTCAGCAGCCGCGACCCGAGCGCGATCATGTCCTTCTCGTCGATCACCCCGTTGTCGTCGGCGTCCAGGTGCGCGAACGCGCGCTCCAGCTTGCGGTCGAGCAGATCGGTCGTCATGTCGGCTGCCTTTCACGGCTACGGTGTGCGTTCGGTCGATCGCCCAGGGTAGTGCAACCTTCCGGGGCGACTGAGCGTCGTACGTGAGTGCGTGTTACGTACGACCGATCGGGGGGTCAGGATGAGGCAGGGCCGCAAGTGGCGGGGGCGGGTCGTGTCCCTGGGAGTGTCCGGGGGTGCGCTGTGGCTCGCGGTCGGGGGCGTCCTCGCGGCGCCGGCCGCGTCGGCGGCGACCGGAGGCTGCGAAGGGCAGCTGGTCAGGTCCATGCCGCTGCCCGGTGCCGAGGTGCGGGTGTACAAGGGCCGCACCCAGGTCTGCGCGATGACCGTCGCCCTGCGGCCGGGGGAGCGCCGCCACATGGCGGTGAGCGTTCAGCCGCGCGGCGGGGTCCCGGTGGGCGATGCGGGGCAATTCGCCCGGTACGCGGGCCCCGTCACCGTGGGCGCGATCAACCGGTGTGTGTATGTAAGGGGTGAGGTGGCGGCCGGATCCGTCGAATCTGGCTGGATCCTGTGCTGATGCAGCGTCCCAACTGGGACTGTTCACGGGAGCGTTGACCCCGCTAGGTTCACGGGCGACCACAGTGAACTCAAGGGGAGGGTGAATGCGCAAGACGCTTGGCCGGGTGCTGCCCGTCGCGGTGCTGATCGGCACCATGGGCACGGCCGGTTTCACGGCTCAGACGGCCACCGCCGCAGAGCCGGCCGCCGCAGCGCAGGCCACCGCCGGACAGGGCTCCGCAGCGGACATCAAGGACCAGATCCTCGCGATCCCGGGCATGAGCCTGATCGAGGAGAAGCCGTACCCCGGCTACAGATTCTTCGTACTGAACTACGAGCAGCCGGTCGACCACCGGCAGCCGTGGAAGGGCACCTTCAAGCAGCGCGTCACCCTGCTGCACAAGGACGTCTCCCGGCCCACGGTGTTCTTCACCTCGGGCTACAACGTCAACACCAACCCGCGCCGCGCGGAGCCGACGACCATAATCGACGGCAACCAGCTGTCCATGGAGTATCGATTCTTCAACCCGTCCCGCCCCGACCCGGCGGACTGGTCGAAGCTCGACATCTGGCAGGCCGCCAGCGACCAGCACCGCCTCTTCACCGCCCTGAAGAAGCTCTACCCCAAGAACTGGCTCTCCACGGGCGCCAGCAAGGGCGGCATGACGGCGACGTACTTCGAGCGCTTCTACCCGCGCGACATGGACGGTGTCGTCGCCTACGTGGCGCCCAACGACGTCGTCAACAAGGAGGACTCGGCCTACGACCGGTTCTTCAACAAGGTCGGCACCAAGGAGTGCCGCGACAAGCTGAACAACGTCCAGCGCGAGGCCCTGATCCGCCGCGAGCCGCTGGAGGCCAAGTACAAGGCCGCCGCCGCCGAGAACGGCTGGACCTTCAACACCGTCGGCAGCCTCGACAAGGCCTTCGAGGCCGTGGTCCTCGACTACACCTGGGCCTTCTGGCAGTACAGCCTGCTCGCCGACTGCGCCACCATCCCGGACGCCAAGACCGCCACCGACCAGCAGATCTGGGACACGGTCGACACGATCTCCGGCTTCTCGGCCTACGCCGACCAGGGCCTGGAGACGTACACGCCGTACTACTACCAGGCCGGTACGCAGCTCGGTTCGCCCGACATCAAGCAGCCGCACCTCAAGGGCCTGAGCCGGTACGGCTACCAGCCGCCGCGCAACTTCGTGCCGCGCGACATCCCGATGACCTTCCGGCCGGCGGCCATGGCGGACGTGGACACCTGGGTCCGCAACAACGCCGACCAGATGCTGTTCGTGTACGGGCAGAACGACCCGTGGGGCGCCGAGCCCTTCCACCTCGGGTACGGGGTGCGCGACAGCTACGTGATGACCGCTCCGGGCGCCAACCACGGGGCCAACGTCGCCAAGCTCCAGGACGGCGAGAAGGCCCTCGCGACCGCGCGGATCCTCCAGTGGGCCGGAGTGGCCCCCGCCGCCGACGTGTTCCGCACGGACGGGGCCGCCCCGCGGACGGCGGCGCCGCTCGCCGCGCCGGACCCGGTGCTCGACCAGACCGACCTGCGCCGCGACTCGCTGCGCCGGTAAGGGTCCCCGACGGGCTGCCGTACCGGGGTGCGAGCGCCTCAGTACGACAGCCCGTGGCCCAGCGGGTAGCGGCCCGGGACGGGCACCGGGAGCCGGCCCGACGGCCGGCTCGCGCCCGTCAGCACCCGGGCCGCCGCCCGCATCTCCACGTCCGTCCACGTGTACGTGGCCACCTCGGCCGCGCATGTGGGCAGCCGTGCCGGGTCGTACGGGTTGCGGACCGCCACCAGCACCACCGGAACGCCCGTCGCGACCAGCTCCGCCACCAGCGTGCGCTGCGGACTCTCCCCCTCCGGGACGTTGTACGTGCACACCAGCACCGCCGCGTGCCCCGGGGCGGCCGCCGCCGCACGCTCGGACGGGAGCGCCTGCGCCCGGCACCCCAGGGCGGTCAGCTCCCGCGCCAGGACCGTCGTCGGGGGGCCCGTGGTGCCCGTGGGGGAGACCGGGTCGGTCCCGGTGACCAGCAGCCGCGGCCCGGCCGACGCGTCCAGCGGCAGCAGCCCGCGCGGATTGGCCAGCAGGGTCGTCGTACCCGCCGCGACGGCGTCGGCGGCCGCCAGGTGCCCGCCCGTCCCCACCGCCGCGTCCACCGCCGCGTCCGAGGTGTACGGGTCCGCGAACAGGCCCCGGCGGGCCTTCAGCTCCAGGATCCGCAGCACCGACTCCTCGACCCGGCCGCGCGCCAGCTCGCCCGACTCCACCGCCGCCAGCACGCTGCGCTGGGCCAGCCCCAGGTCGGGCGCGTTCAGCAGCAGGTCGCAGCCCGCCTTCAGGGCCAGCACCGGCACCCGGTCGTCCCCGTACTTCTGCCGGACCCCGGCCATGTCGAGGGCGTCGGTGACCACCACCCCGCGGAAGCCCAGCTGTTCGCGCAGCAGGCCCGTCACGATGGGCCGCGAGAGGGTGGCCGGGTCCCCCGAGGGGTCGAGCGCGGGGAAGACGATGTGCGCCGTCATGATCACGTCCACGCCCGCGCGCACCGCCGCCCGGAACGGCGGCGCGTCCAGCTCCTCCCACTGGGCGCGGGTGTGCCGCATCACCGGCAGCCCGACGTGGCTGTCCGTCTCGGTGTCCCCGTGGCCCGGGAAGTGCTTCGCCGCGGCCGCCACCCCCGCCCCCTGGTAGCCGCGCACCTGGGCCGCGGCCAGGGCGGCGACGGCGGCCGGGTCGGAGCCGAAGGAGCGCACGCCGATCACCGGGTTGGCCGGATTGACGTTCACGTCGGCCACCGGGGCCCAGTCCTGCCGGATGCCCAGCGCCGCCAGCTCCGTCCCCGCCACGCGGGCGGCCCGGCGGGCCCCCTCGGCGGAACCCGCCGCGCCGAGCGCCATCGCCCCGGGCAGCAGGGTCGCGGGCCGGCCGATCCTGGCGACGGCCCCGTGCTCCTGGTCCACCGACAGCAGCAGCGGGATCCCCGCCCCCGAGTCCGCGGCGGCCCGCTGGAGCCCGTTGGACAGGGCGGCGATCTGGTGCGGGGCACGGGTGTTGTGGGCCCACGCGAAGTAGACGACCCCGCCCAGGTGGTAGCGGGCCACCAGCTCGGCGGCGGTGCGCACCCCGAAGTGCTTCAGGTTCAGCTCGGCGTCCGCCGGATCGGGGTCCGTCGCCGAATGCCCGTAGGCCCGGGACACGAACAGCTGCCCCACCAGCTCGGGCAGCCCGAGCCCGGAGACCTGCGCCCGCAGCCGCTCCCGGTCCGGCGTGCGGCCCGGCGGCCCGGCGGGGGCGCGGGAGTCGTCCGGGGTCCGGGGCGCGGCGGTGGAGGCCGTGGAGGCGGCCCCGGCGGCTCCGGCGGCCGTGACGGCGGCCATGGCGGCGGCGGCGAGCAGAGCCCGGCGGGAGGCGTGGTTCGGCACCCGTGGGACCCTACTGCCGTACCCCGCGCCATGCCTGACGGACACTCGGGAATGGCCCGTTAGGGCCTAAGGGCGCTCCCGGGCCGCCGCCCAGTGCTCCTGGAGGGTGCGTACGGTCTCGGTGATCGCGGGCCGGCGGGACGCTCCCGTCCGCCACAGGGCGTACAGCCTGCGTACCGGACCCGGCTCCAGCGCCACGGCCACCGCGCCCGGCGGCAGCGCGCCCGTGCCCAGCCGGGGCACGACCGCGACCCCGAGACCGGCCGCGACCAGCGCGACGATCGTGTGGTTCTCCTCGGCGGTGTGCACGATGTCGGGCTCGAACCCGGCCGTGCGCATGGTCCGCACCAGCCAGTCGTGGCACACCCGCCCGGGCGGCTGGCACACCCACCGCTGGCCCCCGAGGTCCGTCCGGCGCACCACCCGCCGGGTGGTGAAGGGGTGTCCGGCCGGGACCACCAGGTCGCAGGGGTCGTCGCCGATGACCGCCTGCTCCACGCCCTCGGGGGCGGGCAGCGGGGCGATGTCCCAGTCGTGGGCCACGGCCAGGTCGGTGACGCCCCGGGCGACCAGGTCCACCGACAGGTGGGGGTCCACCTCCGTCAGGCGTACGTCCAGCGCCGGATGGCGGCCCGCCAGGTCGGCCAGCACCCCCGGCAGCAGCCCGCGCGCCGCCGAGGCGAAGGCGGCCACCGTCAGCAGCCCGCTCGGCCGCCCGCGCCGCTCCTCAAGGGTGGTCTCGGCCCGCTCCACGATCGCCAGCAGCTCATGGGCGGTGTCGGCCAGGTGCCGGGCCTCCTCGGTGAGCGCGACCCCGCGCCCGCGCCGCTCCAGCAGCGTCGTGCGGGTCTCCCGCTCCAGCTTGGCGATCTGCTGCGAGACCGCGGAGGGGGTGTAGCCGAGTGCGGCCGCCGCGCCCGCGACCGAACCGTGGACGGAGACGGCGTGCAGGGCGCGCAGCCGGGAGAGGTCGAGCATCCACCAATCGTAAGCACTGCTTCATCCATCCCGGTAGGGATCCGCGCTGGTGCTACATGGTCCGGGCGCCGATGCTCGGAGCATGCGTCCCGTACACACCGCACTCGCCGTACTCGTCGCCGCCGTCTGGGGGTTCAACTTCGTCGTCATCGAGATCGGACTCGGCCACTTCCCGCCGCTGCTCCTGTCCGCGCTGCGCTTCCTCGTCGCCGCGCTGCCCGCCGTGTTCTTCGTGGGGCGCCCCAAGGTCGCCTGGAAGTGGATCCTCGGGGTCGGGGCCGCCCTCGGCATCGCCAAGTTCGGGCTGCTGTTCACGGGGATGGCCGCCGGGATGCCGGCCGGGCTGTCCTCGCTCGTGCTCCAGGTCCAGGCCGTCTTCACCGCCGCCCTGGCCGCGGTCGTACTGCGCGAGCGGCCCGGCCCGGTGCGGCTGCTGGGCATGGCCGTGGCGCTGGCCGGGATCGCGGTGGCCGCCGTGGACCGGGGCCTGTCCGGGCCCGTCACCGGCTTCGTCCTCGTCGTCGCGGCCGCCGCCTGCTGGGGCGTGTCCAACGTGCTCACCCGCAGGGCGGCCCCGCCCGACGCGCTGAACTTCATGGTCTGGGTGTGCACCGTCCCGGTGGTCCCGCTGTTCGCGCTCTCGCTGCTGCTGGAGGGGCCCGAACGGGACCTGGCCGCGCTGCGCGCCCTGGACTGGTCCGGGGTGGCCGTCATCGGCTACGTCGCCTGGGTGTCCACCGTGTTCGGCTTCGGCGCCTGGGGCTACCTGCTGCGCCGCTACCCGGCCTCGGCCGTTGCGCCGTTCTCGCTGCTGGTGCCGGTGTTCGGGATGTCCTCGGCCGCACTGGTGCTCGGCGAGGGGATCTCCGGGCCGCGCTGGGCGGCGGCGGTGCTGCTCGTCGGCGGCGTGGCCCTGACCTCGCTGGCCCCCGCGCGTGCGAAGGGGCGTACGGGCCCCGTCAGCTCGGGGAGTCCCCGCGCAGCGGCAGCCGCCAGTCCTGCCCCGTGAGGGAGACCCCGTACGAGCGGTGCGGGCGCTCCGCGACCAGGGTGAAGCCGGCCCGCTCGTACAGGGAACGGGCCGAGGCCAGCACGTCGTTGGTCCACAGCACCAGCTCGCGGTAGCCCGCCGAACGGGCGAAGGCGACGACGGTGCCGACCAGCAGGGTGCCCACCCCGAGTCCGCGCCCGGCGGGCTCGACGAGCAGCAGCCGCAGCCGGGCGGTGCCGGGCGAGCCGTCCTCGCGGACGCACATCACCGAGCCGACCGGCGCGCCCGCGTGCTCGGCGATCCAGACCCGCTCCAGATGGGGGTCGTGGTCCTCGGCGAACTCCGCGACGATCCGGGCCACCAGGCCCTCGAACTCCTGGTTCCAGCCGTACTCGGCGGCGTAGAGCGCGCCGTGGCGCTGCACGATCCAGCCCAGCTCGCCGGGCCCGGGATCCCGCAGCCGCACCGCCGCGCCGGAAGTCTCCATGGCTGCCGAGGATAGCGCGGGGCGGGCGGCCGGGCGGGGCTACTTCTTGCCGCCGCCCAGGATCTGGCCCAGCAGGTCTCCGAGGCCGCCGCCGGCCGGTGCCGCCCCCGGGGCGCCGGCGGTGGGGGCGCCCGCGCCCTTGCCGGCGGCGCGCTTGGCGAAGACGGCCATCAGCACCGGGATCAGCAGCTCGATGACGCGCATGACGGTCGCGGCGGGAATGCCGGTCCGCTTCGAGACGGCCTCGGCCACGGGCTTGCTCACCTTGGCGAGCACCCCGGCCATCATCCCGCTGCCGAGCAGGCCGCCGAGGCCGCCGCCGAGGGTGGCCACGCCCTGGAGGGGGGCCTGGGACACCTCCGCGAAGGCCTGGCGGACCTCGTCGTCATCGGCGTCGGCCTTCTCCTGGAGGCCGCCGGTCATGGCCCCGACGGTTTCGGAGACGGCCTCGCGGGCGCCGTTGGCGTCGGTGCCGAGCAGGGAGGCGATCTCGTTCAGCTTGTCGTCGCCGAGCTCGCCCAGTACGTCGTCCTCGAAGGAAGAGTCGCTCATGCCGGAAACGCTACTTGTGGGGCGATTTCACGGCACCTCGGAGTGCTCCCGGGGTGGCTGAATGTAACGGAAAGGTAAAGCTGTGATTCCGCATGCAACCCTCCGGGCCGGACGCGGGTCGTATGTTGCGTCGGGACTTCCGGGTGGGGATCCGGGGGGATCGGGAAGTCCGACGAGGGAGGGGTAACCGTGAGGGGGTCCGGCCGCGAGGCCGGACCCCCTTTCGTTTCCCCCCGGAGGCCGCCGGTCCCGCGGCCGTCGTCCACAGGCCCCGGCGCCCTGTCGGCGGCGGGCTGTAGCTTCTTGCCATGGGGAACAACGGGGCGGTGCAACTGGCGGTGGTCGAGGGGGTGCTGGAGCGCATCACCTACGCCAACGAGGAGAGCGGCTACACGGTCGCCCGGGTCGACACCGGCCGCGGCGCGGGAGACCTGCTGACCGTCGTCGGCTCGCTGCTCGGCGCGCAGCCCGGCGAATCCCTGCGCATGGAGGGCCGCTGGGGCTCGCACCCGCAGTACGGCAGACAGTTCAGCGTCGAGAACTACTCGACGATCCTGCCCGCCACCATCCAGGGCATCCGCCGCTACCTCGGCTCCGGCCTCATCAAGGGCATCGGCCCGAGGATCGCCGACCGCATCGTCGAGCACTTCGGCCTCGACACCCTCGACGTCATCGAGGGCGAGCCCAAGCGGCTGATCGAGGTCCCCGGCCTCGGCCCCAAGCGGACGAAGCTGATCGGCGCCGCCTGGGAGGAGCAGAAGGCCATCAAGGAGGTCATGGTCTTCCTCCAGGGCGTCGGCGTCTCCACCTCCATCGCGGTCCGCATCTACAAGAAGTACGGGGACGCCTCCATCTCGGTGGTGAACAACCGGCCGTACCGGCTCGCCGCCGACGTCTGGGGCATCGGCTTCCTCACCGCCGACCGCATCGCCCAGGCGGTCGGCATCCCGCACGACAGCCCCGAGCGGGTCAAGGCCGGCCTCCAGTACGCCCTGTCCCAGTCCACCGACCAGGGGCACTGCTTCCTCCCCGAGGAGCGCCTCATCGCCGACGGGGTCAAGCTGCTCCAGGTGGACACCGGGCTGGTCATCGAGTGCCTGGCCGAGCTCGCCGCCGATCCGGAGGGCGTCGTACGGGAGCCCGTGCCCGACCCCCAGGGCGGCCCGGACCCCCTCACCGCGGTGTACCTGGTCCCCTTCCACCGGGCGGAGCTGTCGCTGGTCGGCCAGGTCCGGCGGCTGCTGAACGCCGAGGAGGACCGGATGCCCGGCTTCCGGGACGTGGACTGGGACAAGGCCCTCGGCTGGCTCGCCGGCCGCACCGGCGCCAGCCTCGCCCCCGAGCAGCGGGACGCCGTCAAGCTGGCCCTCACCCGCCGGGTGGCGGTGCTCACCGGCGGGCCCGGCTGCGGGAAGTCCTTCACCGTGCGCTCGATCGTGGAGCTGGCCCGGGCCAAGAAGGCCAAGGTGGTGCTCGCCGCCCCCACCGGCCGCGCGGCGAAGCGGCTGTCCGAGCTGACCGGTGCCGAGGCCTCCACCGTGCACCGGCTGCTGGAGCTCAAGCCCGGCGGGGACGCGGCGTACGACCGGGACCGGCCGCTGGACGCCGACCTGGTCGTGGTCGACGAGGCCTCGATGCTGGACCTGCTGCTCGCCAACAAGCTGGTCAAGGCGGTGGCGCCGGGAGCGCACCTGCTGCTGGTCGGCGATGTGGACCAGCTCCCCTCGGTCGGCGCCGGCGAGGTGCTGCGGGACCTGCTGGCGGAGGGCGGGCCGGTTCCCGCCGTCCGGCTGACCCGGATCTTCCGCCAGGCCCAGCAGTCGGGCGTGGTCACCAACGCGCACCGCATCAACACCGGGGTGCAGCCCATCACCGACGGCCTGCCGGACTTCTTCCTCTTCCCGGAGGAGGACACGGAGGCGGCCGGGGTCCTCGCCGTGGACGTGGCCGCCCGCCGGATCCCGGCCAGGTTCGGGCTCGACCCGCGCCGGGACGTCCAGGTGCTGGCCCCCATGCACCGGGGCCCGGCCGGCGCCGGGAACCTCAACGGCCTGCTCCAGCAGGCGATCACCCCGGCCCGGCCGGACCTGCCCGAGAAGCGGTTCGGCGGCCGGGTCTTCCGGGTGGGCGACAAGGTCACGCAGATCCGCAACAACTACGAGAAGGGCGCCAACGGCGTCTTCAACGGCACCGTCGGCGTGGTCACCGCTCTGGACGTGGACGAGCAGCGCTTGACGGTCCGTACAGAGGAGGACGAGGAAGTGGGGTACGAGTTCGCGGAGCTGGACGAGCTGGCGCACGCGTACGCCGTCACCATCCACCGTTCCCAGGGGAGTGAATATCCGGCGGTCGTGATCCCCGTCACCACCGGGGCTTGGATGATGCTCCAGCGGAATCTGCTCTACACGGCCGTGACCAGGGCGAAGAAACTGGTCGTACTGGTCGGGTCCCGCAAGGCCCTCGGGCAGGCGGTGCGTACCGTTTCCGCAGGCAGGAGGTACACGGCGGTCGCCGCACGGCTCGCCGGCCGGGTCTCGGTGGGAAACATCACCTAGATGATCGATCATTTGGGGTTCCGGCAACCGGCGCGGAGGGGGCAGGATGAGCAGGTTGACGGCACTCAGTGCCGTCAAAAAGACCAAAGGCCGACCCCGAGTGCACTCTCCTGCGCCAAATGGGGGAAGGTAGAGGCAGTCAGGGCACCTCGAAGAAGAGGCACTACGTCGGTGAGGGATGACGTGAGCGACAACTCTGTAGTACTCCGGTACGCGGACGGTGAATACACCTACCCGGTGGTCGAAAGCACCGTCGGTGACCAGGGCTTCGACATCTCGAAGCTCCGGGCCCAGACCGGGCTCGTCACGCTGGACAGTGGCTACGGCAACACCGCCGCCTACAAGTCGGCGATCACCTACCTCGACGGTGAGCAGGGCATCCTGCGTTACCGCGGCTACCCGATCGAGCAGCTGGCGGAGCGCTCGACCTTCATCGAGGTCGCCTACCTGCTGATCAACGGTGAGCTGCCGACGGTCGACCAGCTCGCGTCGTTCCGCAACGAGATCACCCAGCACACGCTGCTGCACGAGGACGTGAAGCGGTTCTACGACGGCTTCCCGCGCGACGCCCACCCGATGGCCATGCTGTCGTCCGTGGTCAGCGCGCTGTCGACGTTCTACCAGGACAGCCACAACCCGTTCGACGAGAAGCAGCGCCACCTCTCGACGATCCGTCTGCTGGCCAAGCTCCCGACGATCGCCGCGTACGCGTACAAGAAGTCGGTCGGCCACCCGGTGGTCTACCCGCGCAACGACCTCGGCTACGTCGAGAACTTCCTGCGCATGACCTTCTCCGTGCCGGCCCAGGAGTACGACCTGGACCCGGTCGTGGTCTCCGCGCTCGACAAGCTGCTGATCCTGCACGCGGACCACGAGCAGAACTGCTCGACCTCCACCGTGCGCCTGGTCGGCTCCTCGCAGGCGAACATGTTCGCCTCGATCTCCGCCGGCATCTCGGCCCTGTGGGGCCCGCTGCACGGTGGCGCCAACCAGTCCGTCCTGGAGATGCTGGAAGGCATCAAGAACGACGGCGGCGACGTCGACGCCTTCATCCGCAAGGTGAAGAACAAGGAGGACGGCGTCCGCCTGATGGGCTTCGGGCACCGCGTCTACAAGAGCTTCGACCCCCGGGCGAAGATCATCAAGGCTGCGGCGCACGACGTCCTCTCGGCGCTCGGCAAGAGCGACGAGCTGCTGGACATCGCGCTGAAGCTGGAAGAGCACGCGCTGGCCGACGAGTACTTCGTCGCCCGCAACCTCTACCCGAACGTGGACTTCTACACCGGTCTGATCTACCGGGCCATGGGCTTCCCGACCGAGATGTTCACCGTGCTCTTCGCGCTCGGCCGCCTTCCCGGCTGGATCGCCCAGTGGCACGAGATGATCAAGGAGCCCGGCTCCCGCATCGGCCGCCCGCGCCAGATCTACACCGGCGAGGTCCTGCGCGACTTCGTCCCGGTCGAGGCCCGCTAGGCCTTCCGGGCCGCACCGGTCATACGGAAAGCGCCCCGCCGTCGATCCCCCCACGGGTCGACGGTCGGGGCGCTTCCCTTTTCCCCGGCAGCGGATTCCCCCCACGGGACCCGCGCCGGGGCGTCGGTGTGTGCCGGGACCCGTTCGGGTCGGGAGGGCCGCTCAAAGCTTCCCGAGGGCACGCGTCCCGGCCGGCGGATGCCCGGACGCCCCCCCAAGGGCCTCCGTGAAACGTCCCCCAAGACGTTTTCGGCATCGCCCCATTAGACCTGTGCCGACCCCGGATGGTTACGTTGCCATCACTGTGATCTGCGTCTCCAGTGAAGGATCTGTGGAGGAGGCGAGGAGGAGATCCACTAGCGGAACGAGCGCAGCCGTAGGCTGTTGGTCACCACGAAGACCGACGAGAAGGCCATCGCGGCCCCCGCGATCATCGGGTTGAGCAGTCCCGCGGCGGCCAGCGGAAGCGCCGCCACGTTGTAGCCGAAGGCCCAGAACAGGTTGCCCTTGATGGTGGCCAGGGTCCGCCGGGAGAGCCTGATCGCGTCCGCCGCCACCCGCAGGTCCCCGCGTACGAGGGTCAGGTCGCCGGCCTCGATGGCCGCGTCCGTGCCGGTGCCCATGGCCAGGCCCAGGTCCGCCTGGGCGAGCGCGGCCGCGTCGTTGACCCCGTCGCCCACCATGGCGACCGTACGGCCCTCGGCCTGGAGCCGGCGGACCACGTCCACCTTGTCCTGCGGCAGCACCTCGGCGATCACCTCGCCGATGCCGACCTCGCGGGCCACCGTCTCGGCCACGGCCTTGTTGTCGCCGGTCAGCAGCACCGGCGTCAGACCGAGCGCGCGCAGCCGGGCCACGGCCTCGGCGCTGGTCTCCTTGACGGCGTCGGCCACGGTCAGGACCCCGCGGGCCGCGCCGTCCCAGGCGACCAGCACCGCCGTCGCGCCGGTGGCCTCGGCTTCGGCCTTGGCGGCGGCGAGCGGGGCGGGCAGGACGATGCCCCGGTCCGCGAGCAGCCGCTCGCGCCCCACCAGGACCTCGCGCCCCTCGACGACGCCCCGCACGCCCAGCCCGGCCACGCTTTCGAAGGACGAGGGGGCCTCGAAGGAGGCGGTCGCCGGCGGTTCCCCGGCCGCCTCGGCGGCGCCGGCGGCCACGGCACGGGCGACGGGGTGCTCGGAGGCGTGCTCCAGCGAGCCCGCGAGCCGCAGCAGTTCCTTCTCGTCCACGCCCTCGGCGGCGTGCACCCCGGCGAGGGTCATCCGGCCGGTGGTGACCGTCCCGGTCTTGTCGAGCACGACGGTGTCCACGCGCCGGGTGGACTCCAGCACCTCCGGGCCCTTGATCAGGATGCCCAGCTGCGCGCCCCGGCCGGTGCCGACCATCAGGGCGGTCGGCGTGGCCAGGCCCAGGGCGCAGGGGCAGGCGATGATCAGGACGGCCACGGCGGCGGTGAACGCGGCGGTGGGGTCGTCGGTGATCAGCAGCCAGGTGACCCAGGTGCCGAGCGCCAGCAGCAGGACGACGGGCACGAACACGGCCGAGATCCGGTCGGCGAGCCGCTGTACCTCGGCCTTGCCGTTCTGGGCCTCCTCGACCAGCCCGGCCATCCGGGCGAGCTGGGTGTCCGCCCCGATCCGGGTGGCCTCCACGACCAGCCGGCCGGAGGTGTTGACGGTGGCGCCGGTGACGGCGTCCCCGGCGGTGACGTCGACCGGGACGGACTCGCCGGTCAGCATGGAGACGTCCACGGCGGACGAGCCCTCGACGACCGCGCCGTCGGTGGCGATCTTCTCCCCGGGGCGGACCACGAAGCGGTCGCCGACCGCGAGTGCCCCGACCGGGATCCGCACCTCGCGGCCGTCGCGCAGCACGGCCACGTCCTTCGCGCCCAGCTCCATCAGCGCCCGCAGCGCCGCGCCGGCCTTCCGCTTGGAGCGGGCCTCCAGATAGCGGCCGAGCAGGATGAAGGTCACGACGCCCGCCGCGACCTCCAGGTAGAGGGCGGAGGAGCCGTCGGTCCGCCCGGCGGTGAGGTCGAAGCCGTGCCGCATGCCGGGCATTCCGGCGTGGCCGAAGAACAGCGCCCACAGGGACCAGGCGTAGGCGGCGAGCGTGCCGACCGAGACCAGGGTGTCCATGGTCGCGGCGCCGTGCCGGAGGTTGGTCCAGGCGGCCCGGTGGAAGGGCAGGGCGCCCCAGACCGCCACGGGCGAGGCGAGGGTGAGGCAGAGCCACTGCCAGTTGTCGAACTGGAGGGCGGGCACCATCGAGAGCAGGACCACCGGCAGGGCCAGGGCGGCGGACACCAGCAGCCGCTGCCGGAGCGCGGCGAGCTCGGGGTCGCGTACGGCGGCGCCGGCCCCGGGCTCCGCTTCCGGTTCGGGCCTCGGCGGCGGGGGCTCCTCGGCGGTGTAGCCCGTCCTGACCACCGTCGCGATCAGGTCGGCCACCTGGACCGCCCCGCCGTAGGAGACCCGGGCCTTCTCGGTGGCGTAGTTCACCGTGGCGCTGACGCCGTCCATCCGGTTGAGCTTCTTCTCGATGCGGGCCGCGCAGGAGGCGCAGGTCATCC
Organism: Streptomyces sp. NPDC040718; assembly: GCF_055593565.1. Classification (NCBI taxonomy): domain Bacteria; kingdom Bacillati; phylum Actinomycetota; class Actinomycetes; order Kitasatosporales; family Streptomycetaceae; genus Streptomyces; species Streptomyces sp. NPDC040718. The sequence continues at coordinate 268,622 of NZ_JBVIXO010000009.1, forward strand.
CGCCGATCGTCAGCTCCACCTCGGAGGCGGCGGCGTCCGCCGTGGGCCCGTCGTGCACTGTGCTGCTGCTCATGTTCCCGCTCCAGGGGGATGGCCGGGCCGTACGGTCCAGTATGGGCTGGCGGGTACGGCCCGGCGGGTGCCGCGTCGGCGAGGGGCGCGGGGGCTCAGGCCGCCACGCCGGCGAGCTCGTACCCGGCCTCGTCCACGGCGGCGCGCACGTCGGCCTCGGAGAGCGGGGCCTGGGACTCGACGGTGACCTCGCCGGTGGCGGCGACGGCCTTGACCGAGGTCACGCCGGGGAGGGCGGTGAGCTCGGCGGTCACGGCACCCTCGCAGTGCCCGCAGGTCATCCCGGTGACCTTGTACACGGTTACCGTCACGGCGGTCATGTCGTTCTCCTCTGTCGGGGAATGTCTCTCGTCTCAGTCTATACCCCTAGGGGGTATTGAGCGTTCATGGGGCGGAGCTTGAGCGGAGCTCCGGTGGCCGGGGCCGTCAAACCGTACGCAAATGGCGCACGCGGCCCATTCCGTGACGCTCACCCCTCATCATGGCCGTCGCGGTGCTCGCGCCCCTGCTCGCCTTGCGCCGGTCGGTCCGGGCCGGGCCGGCCGCACTCGCCCTCGGGCCGGGCGCCGGGGAGGGGTCCTGGTGACCGGCCCCGTCCCCGTACCGCCGGATCACTCCTCGCGGCGGCCGCGGTTGCCGGGGCGGCGCGACACCCAGGTCCGGATGGTGTCGGCGTACCAGTAGGGCTTGCCGCCCTCCACGTGGTCGGGGGCGGGCAGCAGCCCGTGCTTGCGGTAGGAACGCACGGTGTCCGGCTGGACCCGGATATGGGCGGCGATCTCCTTGTAGGACCACAGCTGTCGGTCGCTCATCCACGCCACCTCCTGGTCCACGGCGCGGGGCCGGCCGGGAGGCCGTCGGGGGAGCCGGCGCGTGGACACTGACGATCACTCGGGTTGTGCCCGGAGAACGACGCTCGGTGAGCGCGGGGGAGTGTTTGTGGACTCCCTGTGACGGAAAGCCCGCGTAGTACGGACAAACGTGACACGGCCGCGACTCCCGTGACGGGCGTGACACACGAGCCGGCCGCGGCGGCAGCAGGAGGCGGCCTCAGCGGGCGTACAGCCCCGGCCGTTCCGCCAGCCGCACCTCGGTCCGCACGCCGCTGCGCGCGGCCGCCAGCCCGGCCTCCGACACGGCGGCGGCCGCGTACCCGTCCCAGGCGTCGGGGCCGTCCACCCGCCCCCGCGCCGCCGCCGCCACCCAGCGCCGCACCTGGCGGTCGTAGGCGTCGGCGAAGCGCGTGGTGAAGTCCTGGGTGATCTCCCCGCCCCAGCGGCCGCCCGACTGGACCACCATCGCGTGCCCGTCGCCGATCCGGGCGCTGCCCGACTCGCCGACCGCCTCGCACTGCACCTGGTAGCCGAAACCGCAGTTGACGAAGATCTCCACGTCGACGACCGCCCCGCCCGAGGTCTCCAGCAGCACCAGCCGCGGATCCCGCAGCCCCTCCGGCGCGGCCGAGGACGGCGTGGGGGAGAGTACGGTCACCGCGGTCACCTCCTGGCCCAGCAGCCAGCGGGCCGCGTCCACCTCGTGCACCACCGAGTCGCTGATCAGCATGTCGCTGGTGAAGAAGGACGGCGAGGCGGCGTTGCGGTGGCGGCAGTGCAGGAAGAGCGGCCGGCCGATCCCGCCCGCGTCCAGCAGCTCCTTGAGCCGCTCGTACTCCGCGTCGAACCGCCGCATGAATCCCACCTGCACCAGCCGCCGTCCGAGCCTGCGCTCCGCCTCCAGCACCCGCAGGGCCCCCTCCGGATCCGGGGTCAGCGGCTTCTCGCAGAGCACCGGCAACTCCCGCTCCAGGGCGTGCAGAATCGCTTCCTCATGGGCCGGTCCCGGCGAGGCGATCAGTACGGCGTCCACCCCGGGCGCCGCCATGGCCGCCGCCGGGTCGGTGTACGCCCCCGCCCCGTCCAGGCCCGCCGCCACCTCCTTGACCCGGTCCCCGTCCGGGTCGGCCACGGCCACCACCCGCGCCCCGCCGACCGTGTCGCCGATCCGGCGGACGTGGTCGGCGCCCATCTTCCCGGTGCCGATGACGGCGATGCCCAGCGTGCTCATGTCTCTCCTCGGAGGTTCGGGGTCGTCAACGGGCGCCGCAGGACCGCAGATAGGCGCGGGTGCGCCGGGCGATCGGCAGCGGACGCTCGGGCGGGCACGGGTACATGTCCTGCTCCACGATCGCGAACAGGTCCACCCCGAGCCGCTGGGCCGCCGCCAGTACGGGCTCCAGCGCGGGCACCCCGGACGGCGGCTCGCACATCACCCCGCGCGCCACGGCCGGCCCGAACGGCGTCCCCTCCGCCCGCACTTCGGCGAGGACCCGCGGGTCCACCTGCTTCAGGTGCAGGTAGCCGATCCGTTCGCCGAAGGCCTCGATCGCCTCGACGCTGTCCCCGCCGCAGTACGCGTAATGCCCCGTGTCCAGGCACAGGGAGACCAGCGCCGGATCGGTGGCGTCCAGGAAGCGGGCCACGTTCTCCGGGGTGTCGACGTGCGTGTCCGCGTGCGGGTGCACCACGATCCGCAGCCCGTACCGCTCCCGGACCTCCCGCCCCAGGCGCTCGGTCTGCGAGGTCAGTTCACGCCACTGGGCGGGGCTCAGGACCGGGTCCTCCAGCATTCCGCCGGTCTTGTCGTCGCGCCAGAAGGAGGGGATCACGACGAGGTGCTCCGCCCCCGTGTCCCGGGTCAGCGCGGCGATCCGCGACACGTGCGCCCAGGTCTGCTCCCAGACGCCGGGGCCGTGATGGAGTCCGGTGAAGACGGTGCCGGCGGACACCCGCAGACCGCGCTTGGCGGTCTCGTCCGCGAGCCGGGCCGCATCGGTGGGCAGGTAGCCGTACGGGCCGAGCTCGATCCACTCGTACCCGGCGTCGGCGACCTCGTCGAGGAACCGCTCCCAAGGGGTCTGGAGCGGATCCTCCGGAAACCAGACACCCCAGGAGTCCGGAGCCGAACCGACACGGATACGGGTCAACGCGGGTGGGGAGGAGGTCATGACGGCCACCTTAGGGTGCGGGGTTCGAGGGAAGAGGGAGGACGAGTGGGAGGAGAGCCTGTGACCAGCGCGGAGGGGTCGGCGACGGCCGGTCCGGCGGACGGGGGAGCCGTCCACGACCTCATCACGATGGGGCGGATCGGGGTGGATCTCTACCCGCTCAAGACCGGTGTACCGCTCGCCGAGGCCGACACCTTCGGCAAGTTCCTGGGCGGCTCGCCGGCGAACGTCGCCGTCGCCGCCGCCCGGCTGGGGCGGCGCACGGCCGTGATCAGCCGGACCGGGGCCGACCCCTTCGGCGCGTACCTGCGCGCTGAGCTGCGGGGGTTCGGCGTCGACGACCGGTGGGTGGGGGAGGTCGCGGCCTACCCGACGCCCGTCACCTTCTGCGAGGTCTTCCCGCCCGACCACTTCCCGCTCTACTTCTACCGGCTCCCGAAGGCGCCCGACCTGGAGATCGAGCCGGACGGGATCGACCGCGAGGCGGTACGGGCGGCGCGGGTCTTCTGGATGACCGGCACGGGCCTGAGCGCCGAGCCGAGCCGCGCCGCGACCCTGGCCGCGCTGGAGGCCCGCTCGAAGTCCGGGATCACCGTCTTCGACCTCGACTGGAGGCCGACGCTGTGGGGCGGCCCGCCGGAGCCCTGGTACGGGCGGGCGCTCGGGCTGGCGACGGTGGCCGTGGGCAACACCGAGGAGTGCGAGGTCGCCACCGGGCGCCGTGAGCCGTACGGGGCCGCGGAGGCGCTGCTCGCGGCCGGGGTGGAGCTGGCGGTGGTCAAGCGGGGGCCGCGGGGCGTCCTCGCGGTCCACCGGGACGGGACGGCGGTGGAAGTGCCGCCGGTGGAGGTGGAAGTGGTGAACGGGCTCGGCGCCGGGGACGCCTTCGGGGGCGCCCTCTGCCACGGGCTGCTGGCCGGCTGGGACCTGGAGCGGGTGCTGCGGTACGCGAACGCCGCCGGGGCGATCGTGGCCTCGCGGCTGGCCTGCTCGTCGGCGATGCCGTTCCCGCACGAGGTGGAGGAGGTGCTGGGCCGTGCCGGTGCTGTCTGAGACGGGGATGGAGCTCACCCGGCTGGTGGTGCTGGAGCTGGCTCCGGGGGAGGTGTACGGGCACGCCTGCGGCGGCGCCGAGTGGATCGTGCTCCCGCTGTCGGGTGCCTGTGAGGTCCGCTGCGCGGACGCTCCCCCGGACCGGATGCCGGGCGCGGCCCCGGGCTCCGCGGGGCGGGAAGATCCAGCCCGCGCGGCGTCTGAGCGCACCGGGGGCGGAGCGACGGCCTCGGGAAGGGGCGGGGCGGGGGAGGCCCCCGCGGGGACCTTCGAACTGCGCGGCCGCGCAGGCGTGTTCGCCGGGCCCACCGACTTCGCGTACCTCCCCCGGGACGCGTACGCCGAGGTCCGCTCCGCGGGAGGCGGCCGGTTCGCGCTCGTCGGGGCGCGGTGCGAGCGGCGGCTGGCCGCGCGGTACGGGCCCGCCGAGGCCGTGCCCGTCGAGTTGCGCGGCGCCGGGCAGTGCTCGCGGCAGGTGCACAACTTCGCCGCGGCCGACGCCTTCGACTGCGACCGGCTCATCGCCGTCGAAGTGCTCACCCCGGGCGGGAACTGGTCCTCGTACCCGCCCCACAAGCACGACGAGCACCACCCGGGCCAGGAGTCCCGCCTGGAGGAGATCTACTTCTACGAGATCGCCCCGCACGGGGACACCCCCGGCGTCGGCTACCAGCGCGTGACGCCCTCGCCCGCCGGGAAGACCGACGTGCTCGCCGAGGTGCGGTCGGGTGACGTCGTCCTGATCCCCGACGGCTGGCACGGCCCGTCGATCGCGGCGCCCGGGCACGACATGTACTACCTGAACGTGATGGCCGGCCCTGACGCGGACCGGGAGTGGCTGGTCCGGGACCACCCGGACCACGCCTGGATCCGCGGCACCTGGCCCGACCAGGACGTCGACCCCCGCCTTCCGTTCGCCCGGACCCCCGGCCCCGGCCCCCGTGGGGAACCCGCCGGACCCCGACCCGAGGAGACCCCGTGACCGCGCAGCGCAGCGTCCGGCTCACCACCGCGCAGGCGCTCGTGCGCTTCCTCGCCGTCCAGTACGCCGAGCGCGACGGGCGCCGGCACCGGCTGATCGCCGCCACCTGGGGGATCTTCGGGCACGGGAACGTCGCCGGGATCGGGCAGGCCCTGCTGGAGAGCGGGCCGGACGCCATGCCCTTCCTCCAGGGGCGCAACGAGCAGGCCATGGTGCACGCCGCCGTCGGCTACGCCCGACAGCGCGGGCGGCTCTCGGCGCACGCCGTGACCACCTCCATCGGGCCCGGCGCCACCAACCTCGTCACCGGCGCGGCCCTCGCCACGATCAACCGGATCCCGGTGCTCCTGCTGCCCGGGGACACCTTCGCGACCCGGCCCGCCGATCCGGTGCTCCAGCAACTGGAGGTCCCCTGGGCCGGCGACGTCTCCGTCAACGACACCCTGCGGCCCGTGTCCCGCTGGTTCGACCGGATCACCCGACCCGAAGCCCTGGTCCCGGCCGCCCTCCAGGCGATGCGGGTCCTCACCGACCCCGTGCAGACCGGCGCCGTCACCCTCGCGCTGCCGCAGGACGTACAGGCCCAGGCGTACGACTGGCCCGAGGAGTTCTTCGCCGAGCGGGTGTGGCGGGTGCGCCGGCCCAGGCCCGACGCGGACGAGCTGCGGGCCGCCGCCGAGGCCGTACGGGAGGCCCGCCGCCCCCTGCTGATCGTCGGCGGCGGCATCCGCCACAGCGGCGCCGAGGACGCCCTGAGGGCCTTCGCCGAGGCCACCGGGATCCCCGTCGCCGCCACCCAGGCGGGCAAGGGCGCGCTGCGCCACGACCACCCCGCCGAGGTGGGCGCCGTCGGCCACACCGGCACCGCCACCGCCGACGACCTGGCCCGCGCCGCCGACCTGGTCATCGCGGCAGGCACCCGGCTGACCGACTTCACCACCGCCTCCTCGACCCTCTTCCAGGACCCCGGCGTCCGTTTCCTCGGCCTCAACCTCGACCCGTACGACGCCCACAAGCAGGCCGCGCTGCCGCTGGTGGCGGACGCCCGCGAGGGCCTGGACGCGCTGCGCGCGGAGCTCGCGGGCCACCGCGTGGACCCGGCGTACGAGCGGACGTACCGCAAGGCGAAGCTCTACTGGGAGGCCCTGGTCGACCAGGCCTTCCACGCCCCCGACGACAGCGCCGTCCCCACCCAGGCCCAGGTGCTCGGCGCCCTCGACGCCGTCGTCGACGACACCGACGTGATCGTCAACGCGGCCGGCTCGCTCCCCGGCGACCTGCACCGGCTCTGGCGGGCCCGCTCCGCGTACCAGTACCACGTGGAGTACGGCTACTCCTGCATGGGCTACGAGATCCCCGGCGCCCTCGGGGTGGCCCTGGCCGCCCCGGACCGGCCGGTGTGGGCGCTCGTCGGCGACGGCTCGTACCTGATGAACCCCACGGAGATCGTCACCGCCGTCCAGGAGGGACTCCCGGTCAAGGTGGTGGTCCTCGACAACCACGGCTACGCCTCCATCGGCGGCCTGTCGGGGGCCGTGGGCGGCGAGGGCTTCGGCACGGCCTACCGCTTCCGGGCGCCCGGCGGGGCGTACACCGGGGACCCCCTTCCGGTGGACCTCGCGGCCAACGCGGCCTCCCTCGGGATGGCCGTGATCCGCACCCGCACCATCGGTGACCTGCGAAAAGCCCTGGCCGAGGCCCGCCTGTCGGACCGGCCCACATGTGTCTACGCACAGACCCGAACACCCGACACTGTGTCGGGCCCGCCCCCGGCACAGGCGTGGTGGGATGTTCCTGTGGCCGAGACCGCGACCCGCGCGTCGGCGGCCCAGGCCCGTGAAGAGTACGACCGGCAAGCCGCGCAGCGACGTCGCCATCTGTGAAGGAGCAGCACAATGAAGACCGTCAACCACTGGATCGGTGGCAAGACCGTCGAGGGCGCGTCGGGCAACTACGGCCCGGTCACCGACCCGGCCACCGGCGAGGTCACCACGCAGGTCGCGCTCGCCTCCGCCGAGGAGGTCGACGCGGCCGTCAAGGTCGCCCAGGAGGCCTTCCTGTCCTGGGGCCAGTCCTCGCTGGCCGCCCGTACCAAGGTGCTCTTCGCCTACCGCGCCCTGCTGGACGCCAACCGCGACGCGATCGCCGAGCTGATCGTCGCCGAGCACGGCAAGGTGCACTCCGACGCGCTGGGCGAGGTCGCGCGCGGCCTGGAGATCGTCGAGCTGGCCTGCGGGATCACCACGCAGCTCAAGGGCGAGCTGTCCACCTCCGTCTCCAACCGGGTGGACGTCTCCGCCATCCGCCAGCCGCTCGGCGTGGTCGCGGGCATCACCCCGTTCAACTTCCCGGCGATGGTCCCGATGTGGATGTTCCCGCTGGCCATCGCCTGCGGCAACACCTTCATCCTCAAGCCGAGCGAGAAGGATCCGTCGGCCTCCAACAAGCTCGCCGAGCTGATGACCGAGGCAGGCCTGCCGGCGGGCGTCCTCAACGTCGTCCACGGTGACAAGGTCGCCGTCGACGCCCTCCTCGCCCACCCCGGCATCTCCGCCGTCTCCTTCGTCGGCTCCACCCCGATCGCCCGCCACATCCACACCACCGCCTCCGCCAACGGCAAGCGCGTCCAGGCGCTGGGCGGCGCCAAGAACCACATGCTGGTGCTCCCGGACGCCGACCTGGACGCCGCCGCGGACGCGGCCGTCTCCGCCGCCTACGGCTCGGCCGGCGAGCGCTGCATGGCCATCTCCGCCGTCGTCGCCGTCGGCTCCATCGCCGACGAGCTGGTCGAGAAGATCCGCGAGCGCGCCGAGAAGATCAAGATCGGCCCCGGCAACGACCCGACCTCCGAGATGGGCCCGCTGATCACCGCCGCCCACCGCGACAAGGTCGCCTCCTACGTCAAGGGCGCGGCGGCCCAGGGCGCGGACGTCGTCCTGGACGGCACCGGCTACACGGTCGAGGGCAACGAGAACGGCCACTGGATCGGCCTCTCGCTCCTCGACAACGTCAAGACCGACTCCGACGCCTACCGCGACGAGATCTTCGGCCCGGTCCTGTGCGTGCTGCGCACCGAGACCTACGAGGAGGGCGTGGCCCTCATCAACGCCTCGCCGTTCGGCAACGGCACCGCGATCTTCACCCGCGACGGCGGCGCCGCCCGCCGCTTCCAGCTGGAGATCCAGGCGGGCATGGTCGGCGTCAACGTGCCGATCCCGGTGCCGGTGGGCTACCACTCCTTCGGTGGCTGGAAGGACTCGCTCTTCGGCGACCACCACATCTACGGCAACGACGGCATCCACTTCTACACGCGCGGCAAGGTCGTCACCACCCGCTGGCCCGACCCGGCCGACGGCCCCGCCGGCGTCGACCTGGGCTTCCCCCGCAACCACTGAGCCCTGACGCTCCGCAGACCAGCAGCCCCCGGCCAACCCTCACCGGCCGGGGGCTGCGCCGTTCCCTGAGCCCCGTCGCCTCAGCCCTGTCGCCTGAGCCCCGTCACTCAGCCCTGGAGCAGCGGCCAGACGTCCACCGCCGCCGTCCGCGACCAGACCGCGTCGCCGTGCCCGTAGCCCGGGACCACGGCGAAGCGGACCCGGTCGTTGCCCGCCGCCCGGATCAGCTCCGCGCCGTGCGGCTCGTCGCCCCGGCCCAGCTCGGTGTTGACCCACACCACCTCGCAGCGGATCCGCTCCCACGCGATCCCGTACGCCTTCCCGTCGCCCGCCCACACCGCCGCCAGGTCCCGCATCAGCGCCGTCGGCACCAGCCCGCTGCCGAGCGCCGACGTGGCCGCGTGCCAGGTGGCCAGCGGGGTCCGGGCCAGTGCGAAGCGGTCCTCGGCCGGGGTGGCGCCGAAGACGTACTCGCCCGCGCCGTGGCCCTGGCGGTGGATCCAGTTGGCCGGGCCGGGCAGGGCGGCGGTGCGGATCAGGGCGAAGTGGGCCAGGCCGGCGTTCGTGAAGCGCTGAGCCGGGGCCGGGGGCCACGGCACCCCCGAGTCGCCCGACGGGTCCGCCACCGCCCGGGCGACCAGCGCCGCCAGGCCCGGATCCGCCGCGTGGACACCCCGCGCGAGCTGCTCCTCGTACACCTCCCGGGTTTCGGCGGCCCGCTCCGCCAGCGCCCCCGAGTACGGTCCGGCCGTGTCCAGGACCAGCACCCGGCGCAGCCGCTCCGAGGGGTCGTGCGAGGCCGCGTCCAGGGCCAGGGCGGCGCCGGCCGAGTGGCCCGCGTACTCGTACGGCAGGCCCAGTACGGAGTCCAGCGCGGCCACCACCGCAGCGAGGTCCCGGCGGTGCGCGGCGAGTCCGAAGTCCGCGGTGACCTCCTCGGGGCGGGCGGCGTCCTCGCGCGGGGTCACCCCGACCACCAGCAGGCCCTGGCGGCGCAGGTGGTGGGCCAGGTTGTCCCCGCCCGGGGTGAAGAAGTCCGCCGCGAAGTTCAGGCCACCGCCGGGCAGCAGGTACGCGATCCCGCGCGGGGCCCGCACGGTGTCCGCGACGACGTCCACCGTGACGGGTGCCGGGCCGCCGTCGTCGATCGGGAGGGTGAGCCGGATCCAGCCGTCCCCGGGCAGGTAGGCGGCGGTCCCGGTGCCCAGCGCCCGCTCGATGCGGGTCAGCAGGCCCACGCCCCTGACCGGCCGGGCTGCGGGCGCGGCGGACCCGGACCCGCTGTGCTGTCGTTCCATCCGTCTTGCCTCCCCGTCACAGGTGATGGCCGAATGCCGTCACCCCCCGGGGGACACCCTCGCCCGTCAGAGTGCCCGCGCCAAGTCCGGTTCGCTCAGCGCTTCTTCCGGAGTTCCGCGGCGCCGCCGGCGCAGCACCAGGAGGGTGGCGCCGGCCCCCGCCAGGACCAGGGCCGCGCCCGCCGCCGGCCACGGGACGGCGACGAAGTCCGTACCGGCCTCCGGGGTGAGGTCCGGGTAAGCGGCCGCACCCGCCCGGACCTTGACGGACACCCGGTCCAACTGCGGCGCGTCCGGCCACGGTTCGGTCAGCTCGATGCGCTGGCCGGGCAGCAGTACGAGCTTCAGGTCCCGGGCCGGCCGGTTCAGCACCCGCCGCCCGAACAGCCCCTCCGCGGACACCGCCACCCTCGGCTCGACGACCACGTTGCCCCGGTTGACCAGCGCGTACGTGACGGTCGCGCGGGCGTCCTTGACCCACGGCAGCAGCGGGGCGCCCCGGTCGACGCGCACGTCCTCCACGCTCAGTCCCGGGGTCAGCGGGCCGGGCACCCGGAAGTAGAGCCGGGCGCCCACCTGGCGCTGGACCCCGACCTGCACCTTGCCCTCCTTCTGCACCCCCTCGACCTCGGTGTTCAGTGCGACGATCCCGCCGACGTGGTCCCCGGGCACGGCGTCCTGGGGGACCTTGACGGTGAAGGGGATGTCCTTGCGGCCCCGGGGCGGGACGGTGACGGTGGCCGCCGCCCCGGGTGCCAGGGCCACCCAGGAGCCGACGTCCTTCGGCTTCGTCTGCGCGGGCAGCAGCGCGAAGGCGCCGCCCGACGGGGTGTTGACCGCATCGGTGGCGAAGACCCGGAAGGTCAGCTCCTTGTCGGAGGAGTTCAGGACCGTCGCGCTGTCGCTGATGGTGGTACCGGCGGCGCCCTGGTGGAAGAAGTACGCCCGGTCGGTCACCGACGCGCCGGCCGGCGGCGTCGGGAAGACCCCCCATGTGCCGTTGTCCGCGGCCGCCGCGGGGGCGGCGGGGAGCAGCACCAGCGCGCCGCACAGGGCCGGGAGGAGGGAGCGGACAACGGTGCGGATGCTGCGCATGGGCGTCGGTCTCCAGTGTCGCGGCGGGGAATGCGGCGGTGGAACGCGGGAGGGTGGTGGGGGGGCGGAAAGGCACCCCCCCCCGTTTGGTCGGGGCGTCCGTCCGGAAAACCATCAAGGAGGGGAGAAAGTTACCACCCAAC
>NZ_JBVIXO010000009.1:279673-319137 GCF_055593565.1 Streptomyces sp. NPDC040718
AGCAAACAAAAAAGTGCAAGGGGAAGAAAACAAAAAAAGTGAGGCGCTCCCAGCGGGCCCTCCCCCCCCCACCTCCCCGCCGGCACCTCCGCTGCCCACAGCGGGGGGTCTGCCCCCCCCCCGGCCCCCCCCACCACCCGGTTCGGTCGGGCCGTCCGTCAGGAAGCCCGTCAGGCGATGGAGAAGGTCACGACCGACTGGTAGGTGTCGGCGAACATGAACGGCGGCAGCTGGAGCATCGCCGCGCCGCCCACGGCGAACTCGCCGCCGGTCAGCTCCTCACCGCCGGCCGCCTGGGAGGCGACCTTCATCGGCGTGCCCGAGATCGCCCCCGGGGCGCCGGCCGTGCAGGTGCTCGGGCTGTCCGGGTTGGTCACGGTGCAGGACGGCTGGATGCCGAGCTGCGCCTTGGCCATCGAGTGGCCCGTCGCCTGGTTCAGGAACGGCGTACGGGTCGCCGTCACGTCCCAGCCGAGGCTGCCGCCGCGGAAGTCCTGGACGGTCGCGGCGTTGAACGCGCCGAACACCGACTGGGCCTTGCCGTTGATGGTCACCGCCCCGAAGCTGACGGCCGGCTGGCCGTCCTTCGGGCCGAGGGCCAGCGGCCCGGGCAGCACCTCGACGTCCACCGGGTTCTGCACGCCCGCCTGCTCCTCGATGAACACGAAGGGCTTGGCGGGGGCGACCGATCCGTCGATCTTGATCGTGTCGGCCTTCTTGGTGATCGTGACGTTGCAGGTGGCGGCGCCGGACGCGTCCGCCGTGCCGGTGCCGGCGTCACCGGTCGCCGCGCCCGCGAGCTGGGCGGAGCAGGTGACCGGGCCGGCCGGGAAGTTGGCGCCGGTGACGGTGACGGCGGTGCCGGCCTTGCCGCTGTTGGGCGTCAGCTTGGTGGTGACCGGGTCCTTGGGCAGGGCCTCGACGGCGATCGAGGCGACCGGGGCGCTGGGGCGCGGGTCCGGCGTACAGGTCGTCGTGTAGACCGTGCCGCCGAGGTCGGCGTCCGTGACCACCTGGTCGATCGTGATCTGCACCGTCGTGCCCTCGGTGCCGTCCGGGATCTTGACGGTGCCGTTGAAGGCGGGCGGGTCGGCCTTCTTGCCGGCTTCCTGGTGGCTGGGGGTCGCCGGGCTGGTGACCGTCTGCGCGACCCCGCCGACGAGCAGCTTCGCCTTGATGGTGTTGACCGTGTCGATGGTGAACATGGGGACGACCGGCGTCTCGCCGGGGTCGATGGTGATCGGTACGGTCTCGCCCGCCTTGGCGGTGTCCGGCACCGTGACGGTGTAGTCCTGGCTGCCGTTGGCGCCCGGCTGGGGCGCGGGGGCGACGCACTTCACGGGAACGGGTGTGGTCTTGGTCGCGGCCTGCGCCGGTCCCGTCAGGGCCACGACGCCGCCCGTCAGGGCCAGGGACAGGGCGCCCGCCCCGGCCAGCACTCTTCGTCTGAGCGTTCTCGTACTCACAGGGTCGCGACTCCTTCGTCATGACGAACCCCTCCCCCCACCCGCTGTGTGGGGAAGGCCGAGCCGGTGCGGATGGCCGTCATTGACGCGTCGCGGTGTTGAGAAGTCAATGGCTTGCTTTCCCCCGAAGCGCACAGACATTGATGTCCCATCAGACCCGGTCTGATGGGACATCGGATACCGACTGGTCGGTGCCGCGGGCTACTGCCCTCCGGAGACGTGCAGGAGCAGGTTGGGGGTCCCGGCGGGCAGGTTCGCGATCCTGTCCGGGACGGCGTCGCGGAGGAGCAGCCGGCCCACCTCCGCGGGGGTCCTGGCCCGGCCGTCCGACAGGAGCAGCGCGGCGGCGCCGGCGACGTGCGGGGCGGCCATGGAGGTTCCCGAGGCCCGCGCCAGGGCGGTCGGGGAGCCCTTCCAGGCCGAGGTGACGGCCTGCCCCGGTGCCGAGATGTCCACGCAGCGGCCGTGGTTGGAGAAGCCGGGACGCCGGTCCGCGCCGTCGGTCGCGCCGACGGTGAGGGCCTGCGGCACGGCGGACGGGGAGCCCGCGCAGGCGTCCCTGGCCTCGTTGCCGGCCGCCACGGTGAAGGTGATCCCGTAGGCGACCGCGCGGACGACCGCCGCGTCCATGGACCGGCTGCGGGTGCCGCCCATGCTCATGTTCGCGACGGCGGGACCCCGCGCCGGGTTCCCGACGTGGTCCTTCACCATCCAGTCGAGGCCGCGCAGGATGACCGAGAGGCTCGCGTCGCCCCGGCAGTCGGCCACCTTCACGCCGACCAGGGAGACCTCCTTCGCGACCCCGTACGTCGCCCCGCCCGCGGTGGCGGCGACGTGCGTGCCGTGGCCGTTGCAGTCCTGGGCGCTGCCCTGGAACAACCCGCCGTAGCCGCTGTAGCCGTTGCGGGCCCGGCCGCCGAACTCCTGGTGGAGGGTGTTGATCCCGGTGTCGACCACGTAGACGGTGACACCCCGGCCCTTGTTCCCGGAGTACGTGTACGAACCGTCGAGCGGCAGCTCGCGCTGGTCGATCCGGTCGAGGCCCCAGGGGGCCGGCCGCTGGGTCACGGCGGCGGGGGCCACGACGGGCACGGGGGCGGGCACGGCCGGGACGGGCAGGTCCGGGGCGGGCAGGTCCGGGACGGGCGGGTCCGGGATGGGGACGGCCGGGACGGGGACGGCCGGGATGGGCCCGGCCGGGGGTTCGGGGGCGGACGCCGTGCCGGAGATCCGGAAGGGCGCGTCCGGCTCCACGGAGGCGACCCGGGGGTCGGCGGCGAGGGCGGCGGCGCGGGCCGCGGTGGTGCGTACCGCGAAGCCGTTGAGGGCGGCTTCGTAGACCGCTCCGACCTCGTCCCCCGCCCGTGCCGCCTCGCCGGCCAGGGCGCGGGTCGGGGCGCGGGAGGTGGTGTCCTTCAGCATGACGACGTAGGCGGCGGGGGCGCCGCCGTCGGCGGCGGAGGCGGGGTGCGGCGGCAGGACGGCGGCCGCCGCCAGGAGTGCGGCGGCCGGGAGCAGGGAGGTCATGGGGGGCATGGCGGTCATGCCGCCGATGTTCGGCCAGCGGGGGCGGCCCCGCGCGGAGGGTGCGCCGAGTGGCCGCACGACACGCCGCCGGAGGGGCGGCTCAGGCGGCGCCCAGGGGCCAGCCGCGCATCGAGAAGAGGCCCTCGTCCTCGGCGCCCGCCGAGGCGTACGTGGCCAGCGCCTCCTCGTTGTCCGTGTCGACGCCCACCCACATGCCGTAGCAGCCGCGGGCCTTGGCCTCGTCGGCGAGGGCCAGGGTCAGGGCCCGTCCGATGCCGCGCCGGCGGTACCCCTCGTCCACGGACAGCTCGTACAGGCACATCTCGGTGCCCTTGTCCGGGTGGGTCATCTCGATGCCCGAGACCATGCCGGCGGGTACCCCGTCGACGTAGGCGATGAGCATCAGGTGGCCGGTCCGGGCGAGGAAGCGCTCCGACCACTCGGGGCGCACGGGCCCGTCGAAGAGGCCCTCGGCGGCTGCGAGTTCGGCGGCGCTCCGGGCGCGGCGGATTTCCATGGCAGCCAGGGTAGGGCCGCGAGCGGGCCGGGAAGCCGGAGACGGCCCTCCACTGCTGCGTACCCGCCGGGCTGCCCTCAGCCGGCCCGGCCGGGGCCCGGCCGGCGGGTCCGCGGCCCCTGCCGGCCGCCGCCGCGCGGGAGCGTGCCGCCCGGCCGGGCCGAACCGGAGGCTCCGCTCAGGTGGCGCGGACCGCGACGGCGGCGGCGTACGTGTCCGGGGCGGGGAGGTCGCGCAGGGTCCAGCCCGGGACCGGGGCGGGGGTGGACCCCGAACCCACGTACGGGTTGGCCAGGCCGTAGGCGACCCCTACGCCGGTCCCCTTCAGGCAGGCCTCCTTACGGGCCCACACCCGGGCCAGCGCCGCCTGCCGCTCCGCCTCAGGGAACGCGTTGAGCTCGCCGGCCTCCGCCGGATGCAGGCTGGTCAGGACGTCGGCCACCGCGCTCGCCTTCGGCACCCCCTCCACGTCGACGCCCACCGGCACTCCGGAGAAGGCGAAGTACGCCATGTCCTGGCTGTGGGACAGCGAGAAGTGCACCGGGCCTTCGGCCACGGCGGGACGGCCGTGCGGCCCCCCGCAGCCCGGGCAGTCCTCGCGGACCAGGGGGACGTCCTCCGGCGCCAGCCCCAGGTACTCGCCGAGCAGCACGCGCAGCCCCAGGTGCGAGGCGAGGTAGCTGCGCTGGTCGGCCGGGCGCACCAGCCGGGAGGCCCGCTGCTGTTCGGTCGCGTCGAGCAGCGCCCGCGCCTCTGCGGTCTCGTGACCGCCGATCGCCTCGCGCGTAATGTCCAGCGACCATACCGTCAGATCGGACCCGGCCGGGGGTGGTCCGGTCAGGGGTGTGGCACCGTCGAGCTGGTTCACGTACAAGGTCATTCCATGAGGGTAGACGAGTCGGCCGGAGACCCCGTTACCCTCCTGCTGGACTTGTCGATCATCACTCCAGGGGGAACACGCTGTGCACAGTGCCGTCGTGACGCCGGAAGGCGACCGGATCCGCTGGGTCGAGTTCCCGGGAGGACGGGCGCCGCGCGTCTACCTGCACGGGCTCGGCTCGACCTCGCCCGCCTATTTCGCCGCGAGCGCGGTGCACCCGCTGCTGGCCGGGCGGCGCTCGCTGCTGCTCGACATGCTGGGCCACGGCCACAGCGACCGTCCGGAGACGTTCTCGTACACCCTGGAGGCGCACGCCGACGCCGTGGCGGAGGCCATGACGGCGGCCGGTGCCGAAGGCGCCGAGGTGATAGCCCACAGCATGGGCGGAGCGGTGGCCATCGTGCTGGCCGCCCGGCACCCCCGGCTGGTCTCCCGCCTCGTCCTGGTGGACGCGAACCTGGACCCCCTGCCGCCCACCCCGGCCACGGCCGGCAGCAGCGGCCTCGCCTCCTACACGGAGGAGGAGTTCCTGGCCGGCGGCTGGGCGGAGGTCCGCGACCGGGTCGGCGCGCACTGGTGGTCGACCATGCGGCTGGCAGGCCGCACCGCCCTGCACCGCAGCGCCGTGAACCTGGCCGCGGGCACCACCCCCACCATGCGGGAGCTCCTGCTGGAGCTGAAGGTCCCGCGCGGCTTCCTCTTCCCGGAGCAGGACGGACCGCCCGTCGGCACCGAAGCCCTGGAGGCCGCCGGAGTCGCCGTGGTGGCCGTACCGGACTGCGGGCACAACATCATGATCGACAACCCGGAGGGCTTCGCGCGGGCCGCGGCGGCGCTCCTCGCCCGCGACACCGTCTGAGCGGCTCCCCCTACCGGGCGGGGGCGCCGGCGGACACCGAGGCGGGCGCGACCGCGGCGCCGCCGTCCGGTATTCGGGCTCCGGGGGAGGGCGTCCCGTCGGTCCAGGCGTAGACCTGCCGGCCCCGCACCGAGACCTGGTACTGGTAGCGGTCCCGGCACTCGGGGCGCTCCTCGCGCCGGGTGTCACCGGGCCACCAGCGGGCGTCCAGACGGGGGCCGCCCGCCTTCTTCGGCGTCCCGGTGGCGCACTGCGGACCGTCGAGCGGGGTCTTGCCGAGGGTGAACCGGATGAGCCGGGTCCCGCCGTCGCCACGCGCGCGGATCCGTATGTCGGTGGCGTCCCCCGGTATCCAGTTGGGCAGCACGAACGCCCGGTCGCCCTTCTTCGGGGCGTCGGCGGCACTGGCGTAGCGCTTGCCCTTCTCCCGCAGGACCTGCTTCTGAAGGGCGTCCGTGACCGGGTTGGGCGGCAGGTTGGGCAGCGCGAAGGCGGCCAGGGCGAGGACTCCCGCGACGGCGGCGGCGATGACGAGCGGACGGCGGTTCATACCCACAAGTGTTCGGTCCGCGGGTAACGCGCGCGTCCCTCCCCGGTATCAACCTGGAATCTGCCGCAAGTCGGATACGGGGTCATACCTGAGAGGGGTGCGCTCCAGGGCGCACCGGGTCGACACGTATGAGTCCGGGCCGCGTTATTAGGGGCGGCAGGGGTCGGGGACGCGGCGTGCTCCGGGGGTGGATCCCGACGCCGCACCGGGAGTTGGACCGGGCGGCCCCGTCGCCCGCTCACCCCGTCGCCCGCTCGCCCTGCCGCCCCCACTCGGAGGAATGCCATGCGTCGCCGTCTCGTCCCCCTGCTCGCCTCCGCCTCCGCCGGCCTGCTGGCCCTCGCCACCCCGGCCTCGGCGGTTCCGGCGGACAAGCCGCAGGTGCTGAGCGGCTGGACGCGGACCAGCGTCTCCAGCTACAACGCCTGGGCCGCGGCGCGCGGCAGCAGGGGCAACTGGGCCTCGTACGCGTTCGACTGGTCGACGGACTACTGCTCCTCGTCCCCCGACAACCCCTTCGGCTTCCCCTTCCGGACGGCCTGCGCCCGCCACGACTTCGGCTACCGCAACTACAAGGCGGCGGGCGCCTTCCCCGCCAACAAGTCCCGGCTGGACGACGCCTTCCACGCCGATCTGAAGCGGGTCTGCTCGCAGTACTCGGGCGTCAGGAAGGGCTCCTGCGACAGCACGGCCTGGACGTACTACCAGGCGGTCAAGGCCTTCGGCGTCTCCCCGCAGGACGCCCCGGCCGACCCCGCCCCCGCCGACCAGGTTCCCGTCGGGTCCGCTCCTGCGGTCCCGTCGTCCTGATGCCGGAAGACACGTTACGCGTCCGGCCCCCGGCCGCCCCCCACCCGGTCATGCCCGAACGAACCCCCGTCGGGTGGGACGGTGCTCTTCCGGTTTTCGGCTTTCCGCTTTGCGGGTGCAAGGATCCCGCAAGGGTCCTGTCGAGTGAATTTCCGCCAATCGCGGACGGTCCGCCGACCCTGGTCCAGGCGGCCCGGACAACGCGGGGAGACCCCGGGAGACCCCTCGGGAGGGTGGAAGGAAGTGCCCCCGGCAGGACTCGAACCTGCGGCCAAGCGCTTAGAAGGCGCCTGCTCTATCCACTGAGCTACGGGGGCCGGAAGGTGACCGTGGTGGCCTGGAGCCCCTTGGTGGGGGTGGGACTGCGGTCCGTGCCGGGTCAAGGATAGGGCTCCGGTTGCCTTGTCCCGGTTGCTTCACTCGCGTGCCACGTTGTGGAGGTTCGGTGAAGCGGTCCCGATAATCGCAGGCAGGTGCGATTCTCGCACCGCTTTTGCGCCGCGTCGGCCTGGGTGTTGTGCACTCGTTATGCCTGCGTCCCACTCGTCCGCCGTGTCCATGATGTCCCTCTGGAGTCGCGGTCGGCGCGCAGAGGGCGTATAAGCTTCAAAAATGGTCCCAAATTGGGCATTCTTCGCATGTGGTGACCTTGGATGTTCGGCCTCAGCTGCTCGATGCCCTGTCCGCCCTGCGCGACCGGGTCGCGTCCGTGCGTCTGCCGCTGCCGCTGCCCGGCGCCCCACGCGCCCGCCAGACCAGAGCCGAGCTGCTCGCGCAGCTCGACGACTACCTCGTCCCCCGGCTGAAGTCGCCCGAGGCGCCGCTCCTCGCCGTCGTCGGCGGGTCCACCGGAGCCGGCAAGTCCACCCTCGTCAACTCCCTCGTCGGCCGCCAGGTCAGCGAAGCCGGAGTGCTGCGCCCCACCACCCGCACGCCGGTCCTCGTCTGCCACCCGGACGACCACCACTGGTTCGCGGGGATGCGGATCCTCCCCGACCTCATGCGCGTCTGGGCCCCCCAGCCCGACGAGGAGCTGGTGCCCTCCTCCAGGAAGCGCCCCGTGCGCGCACCCGGCCACCCCGCCGCGACCAGCGAGCTGCGGATCGAGACCGTCGCCACCCTCCCGCGCGGCCTCGCCGTCCTCGACGCCCCCGACATCGACTCCCTCGTCGTCGAGAACCGCACCCTCGCCGCCGAGCTGATCTGCGCCGCCGACGTCTGGGTCATGGTCACCACCGCCTCGCGGTACGCCGACGCCGTCCCCTGGCACCTGCTGCGCACCGCCAAGCAGTACAACGCCACCCTGATCACCGTCCTCGACCGGGTCCCGCACCAGGTGCTCGCCGAGGTCTCGCGCCAGTACGGGGCACTGCTCACCCGCGCCGGACTGGGCGACGTACCGCGGTTCACGGTGCCCGAGCTGCCCGAGTCGGCCGGCGGTGGCGGGCTGCTGCCGGCCAGCGCCGTCGCGCCGCTGCTCGCCTGGCTCACCCACCACGTCCACGACCCGGCCGCCCGGCAGTACGCGGTCGGCCGGACCGCCCTCGGCGCGCTCGACTCCCTCAAGCGCCGCATGCCCGAACTGGCCTCCGCCGTCGCCGCCCAGCACGCCGCCGCCGTCCGGCTGACCTCCGCCGTCGAGGACGCCTACCGGCAGGAGGGCAAGCGGGTCCGCAACCGCCTCGACAAGGGCGCCGTGCTCGCCGGCGACGCCCTCACCCGGTGGCGCGGCTACCCCCTCGACACGAGCGCCGACGAACTCCTCGACTCCCTCGCGGAATCCCTCGCCGCGCTCCTCCAGTGCGCCGTCGCCGCCGCCGACGAGCGGATCGCCGAGGTCTGGCGGCGCGAGCCCGCCTCCGGGGCGGTGCCGCTGCCCGCGCCCGACCGGGAGGCGGCGGAACGTATCAGCATGGCCGTACGCCGCTGGCGGCGCGTACTGGAGGAGCTCGCCGAGGAGGAGGTCGCCAAGCTCGACAAGCAGCCCGCGCCCGACCCCGACGGCATCGCCGCCCTCCTCGTCGCCGCCCTCCTCGGCGGCGAACGGGCCCGCCCGGCGGGGGAGAAGCTCGCCGAACGGATCGGCGTACAGACCGCCGTACGGCTGCGCGACCGGGGCGGCGAACTGGTCGGGGACCACCTCGACCAGGTCCTGCGCGCCGAACGGGACCGCAGGCTCGCCCCCCTCCAGGCGCTCGAAGTCACCCCCGAACCACAGGCCGAGCTGATCGCCGCGCTGTCCGTACTGCAGAAGGAGAGGTGACGCGGTGACCGCCGTGACCGACCGCGACAGCGACCATGCCGGCGACCGGTGGGACGACGGGTTCATCGCACGCTCGCGCCACCGGACCATCCGCAAGGGCGGCGCACGCGGCACCGGCACGCGCGCCGGCGACGCCCTCATCGACGACGCGCTGCTCGACGCGGCCCTGCTCGCCAACGACCTCGACGAGGACGCGGACCGCGGCCCGGGGGCTCCCGAGGACGCCGAGGGCGATGAGGCCGTCGTGCGGGCCGTCTCCGGAGCCGGCAGCGACGGCGGCAAGGCGCCCGCGCCCCCGCTCAGCCCCGAGGCCCAGGCCCTGCGCACGCGCCTCGACGCCCTGCGCCAGCTGGTCGGACTGTCCCGCACCCGCCTCGACGGCAAGACCCTCGCCGAGGCCGGCCGGGTGCTGGACGAGGCGGCCGCGCGACGGGGCCTGTCCCCCCAGCACACCGTCGTCGCCATCGCCGGAGCCACCGGAAGCGGCAAGTCCACCCTCTTCAATTCACTCGCCGGAGTGCAGATCTCCGAAACCGGCCTGCGCCGCCCGACCACCGCCGCCCCCATCGCCTGCAGCTGGTCCGACGGCGCCGCCGGCCTGCTCGACCGGCTGGAGATCCCCGGACGGCTGCGGCGCCGGCCCCGCGAGACCTCCGAGGCCGAGGTGCTGCGCGGCATGGTCCTCGTCGACCTGCCCGACCTGGACTCGGCGGTCGGCGCGCACCGGGACCACGTGGACCGGGTGCTGGCGCTGGTCGACGCCGTGGTGTGGGTGGTGGACCCGGAGAAGTACGCGGACGCCGTCCTGCACGAGCGGTACCTGCGGCCGCTGGCCGGGCACGCCGAGGTGACCTTCGTCGTGCTGAACCAGGTGGACCGGCTCCCCGGCGACGCCGCCGACCTCGTACTCGACGACCTGCGGCGGCTGCTGGACGACGACGGGATCGCCCTCGGCGAGCACGGCGAGCCCGGCGCGACCGTCCTCGGACTGTCCGCCCTGACGGGTGAAGGAGTCGGGGAACTCCGCGAGCTCCTCGGACAGTTCACCCAGGAGAAGGGCGCCGCGACCCGGCGCATCTCCGCCGATGTCGACCGGGCCGCCGTACGCCTGCGCCCGCTCTACGTCGCCGCCGGGCACTCCGGGCCTTCCGGACCCGAGATCGGCGAGGCGGCGCGCGCCGAGTTCGAGGACCGGCTCGCCGAAGCGGTCGGGGCGTACGCGGCCGGCCTCGCCGCCGAGCGGGCCTGGCGGCGCAACGCCGGAAAGGCCTGCGGTACGCCCTGGCTGCGGCTGTGGCGCTGGTACGAGAGCCGGCGCGCCCCGCGCTCGCTCGCGTCCCTGGCCCTCATGTCGGCCAAGGGCCGCACCCCCGGCGAGTCCGCCGCCCCGCCCGCCGAGGAGGAGGTGACCGCCCGCCAGCGCGTGGAGCAGGCCGTACGGACGGTCGCGGACGAGGCGGTCGTCGGCCTGCCCGACCCCTGGGCCCAGGCCGTACGGGAGACCGCGGTACGCGGCGCCAAGCGGCTGCCCGAGGCGCTGGACGAGCTGGCGGTGACCCTGGGCGTGGCCGTCGCCGTGCCCGGCGCGAAGCCGCCGCGGCCCGCCTGGTGGCCGGTCGCGGTGCTGGCGCAGGCGGCCATGACACTGGTGCAGATCTTCGGCGGCCTGTGGCTGGTCGGGCAGATCGTCGGGGTCCTGGAGCCGAAGCTGCTGCCGCCCGTGCTGTTCATGGCGGCGGGCATCGTCGGCGGGCCGCTGGTGGAGTGGGCCTGCTCGATCGCCGCCCGCGGGCCGGCGCGCAGGTACGGCCAGGACGCCGAGCGGCGGCTGAGGCAGGCGGCGGCCGGCTGCGGCCGGGCCCGGGTGCTGGAACCGGTGGCGGCCGAGCTGCTGCGCTACCGCGAGGTGCGCGAGCAGTACGCGGCGGTCGCCGCAGGGGGGACGAAGTTGTCCACAACCCGCCAGTAATCCACAGGCCGGAGCGGGGGGCCGGGGCCCGGCGCCAGCATGGTCGTACCTCGTGCGGATGGTCCGCACGGGTACGGAGCTCGGGGGAGGGCGGCCGGGATGAACGACACCCTGGTGACGCTGGTGGGACACGTGGCGACGCGGATCGACTTCAAGGAGACCGTGACCGGGCCGTCCGCGAGATTCCGCTTCGCTGTGACCCCCAGGTACTTCGACCGGCGCACGGAGAGCTGGACGGACGCCCCCACCAGCTTCTACACCGTGTGGGCCCGCCGGGTGCTCGCGGTCAACCTGGCCAGTTCCGTCTCGGTGGGGGAACCGCTCGTGGTCCACGGGCGTCTGCGGGTCCGGGAAGACCCGCCCGACGGCGAGGGCGTCCGCTGGTTCTCGGCGGAGATCGACGCGATCGCCGTCGGACACGACCTCAACCGCGGAACGGCGGCCTTCCGCAGGGTCGTCAAGACGGACACCCCGCTGATGGGCCCTCAGAAGGCGGCGGTGGTCTGAGTGTTCGAGGCGGCTAGGATTCCCCGGTACTCACGGGCACCTTGGTCTTCGGCCCGAAGGGGAGAACTGTGTCGATTGCTGTTCCCGCATCCTCCGCATCCTCCGATCCCCGCGCGGCGTCCACCGCGTCCGCGGGCGGGCCTGCCTCCGCGTCCACCGTCCCACCCGAGGCCGGACCGGTCCGGCCGGAGGTTCCGCTTCCAGCCGGCGGCGGTCCCGGTGCGGCCGCCGGTGCCGCAGGCGCGGTACGCGGCTCCGTGCGCCGGCCCCTGGCGGCGGCCCTGCTGGCCGCGGCCCTCACCGCCGCGCCCGGTGCCCGCGCCGCGGCCGACTCCGGCACGGCCACCGCCGGCCGGGCGGCCGGGGGCGCGAGCGCCGTGCTCGACGGCCTCAAGACGTACGGGCAGGCGGTCCTGCGCGCCGGGGACGGCTCGGTCCGCCAGATCCCCGCCGGGCTGTACGAGATGCGGGTCGACGGCGGCGGCATGCTCCAGACGTACGGGGTCGGCGTCGCGGGCTACGCGCAACCCCAGGCCCGGTACACGGAGAGCGGCTGGGGCGGCAGCCCCCTCGCCGGGAACGCCGAGGCGGGCGGCCGGATCCGCTGGGTCCTGGAGCACTCCTACCCCCAGCACAACGACCTGGCCGGGCTGGCGAAAGCGGCCGGGGCCGGGGCGCTGACCGCGGAGAGCGCGGCCGCCGGGACCCAGGTGGCGATCTGGCGCCTGGCCG
Organism: Streptomyces sp. NPDC040718; assembly: GCF_055593565.1. Classification (NCBI taxonomy): domain Bacteria; kingdom Bacillati; phylum Actinomycetota; class Actinomycetes; order Kitasatosporales; family Streptomycetaceae; genus Streptomyces; species Streptomyces sp. NPDC040718. Next base: position 291,754 of record NZ_JBVIXO010000009.1, read on the forward strand.
ACGGGGCGCAGGTGGAAGCGGCCGACCCGGCGGCGGAGCGGCTCGCCGACTACCTCCAGCGGGAGGCGGGCCGGCTGCCGGAGCCGCCGGCGTCGCTGGGACTGGACCCCGGCCAGGTGTCCGGGGCGCTGACGGGCGCCGTCGGCACCCGGCTGGGCCCCGTCACCGTCCGGACGGGCGCGCAGAGCGTGACCGTCACCCCTGACGCGGCCGCCACCGCCATGGGGGTGCGGGTGGTCGACTCCGAGGGGCGTCCGGTGACCACCGCGGCGAACGGCAGCAGGCTGTACTTCGAGGTACCCGCCGGCACCCCTGACGGGACGGCCTCGGTGACCGTGCACGGCTCCACGAAGGTGCCCGTCGGCCGGGTCTTCACCAGCGGGATCCCGGCCGAGGCGCAGGTCGTGGCCGGCTCCAGCGAGTCCGCGGCGGCCGCCACCGCCACGGCGGTCTGGCCGCAGCCGCAGGCCGCCCCGGCGGGCACGGCCGGCTCCGTGGGCCAGCTGGCCGGCGCGTCCGAGGTGGCGGTGGCCGCCGAGTCCGCCACGGCCGGGCCGGACTCCCCGGACGAGGAGCGGCTGGCGACCAGCGGCAGCTCCGCGGCCACCCCGGTCATCGCCTCCCTCGCGGTCGGGCTGGTGGTGCTGGGCGGCATGGTCGTCCTGCTGCTGCGCAAGCGGCCGCTGGAGGGGGAGGACGGCGAGGGGTGATTCCGGGCGGCCGCCCGGGGTAGGGGCGAGAGGTGGCTGATCAGAAACTGACCTGGCAGGGCACCCTCGCGGCCTGGGACCGGCGGCTGTTCGACTTGGTGGCGCGGCGGCACTGGCCCGGCGCCGAGCGGGTGCTGCCCGCACTCGGCCGGGCCGCGAACCACGGCGTGCTGTGGGGCGGGACCGCCGCGGCGATCACCGTCCTCGGGTCGCCCAGGGCCCGAAAGGGGGCGCTGACCGCGGCCGCCTCGCTGGCGCTGGCCTCGGCGACCATCAACACCGTCGGCAAATGGTCCGTGCGCAGGCCCAGGCCGCTGCTGGAAGGGGTGCCCACGGTGCGGCAGCCGGCCGTGCCGCCGTGGACCACCTCCTTCCCGTCCGGCCACTCCGCCTCGGCCGCGGCCTTCACCGCCGGCCTCGCCCTGGAATCCCCCGGGTGGGGGGCCGCGGTGGCCCCGGTGGCCGCGTCGGTGGCCTTCTCCCGGGTCTACACCGGCGTGCACTACCCGTCCGACGTGGTGGCGGGCGCGGCCCTCGGGGTCGTGGCGGGGTTCGCCGTGCACGCCCTCGCGCGGCGCGCCCAGCAGGCGCGGGTCGTCCCCGGCGGCGAGCGCCCGGCGGCCGACGCGCCGGCGCTGCCGGACGGGGCCGGGCTGACGGTCGTGGCGAACACCGCGTCCGGCACGGCCGGAGGCGCGGCGCTCGACGTACTGCGGGAGCGGCTCCCGCGGGCGGAGATCGTGGAGTGCGCCGGGGAGGGTGTGGAGGCCGCGATGGAGGCGGCCGCGTCCCGGGCCGTGGTGCTCGGGGTGTACGGGGGCGACGGCACCGTCAACGCCGCCGCGACCGCCGCCCTGCGGGCCGGGGTGCCGCTCGCGGTGTTCCCCGGCGGCACCCTCAACCACTTCGCGCTGGACCTCGGCCTCGCCGGCCCGGAGGACACCTGCCGCGCCCTCGCCGCCGGCCACGCGGTCCGCATCTCCCTGGGCCGCATCACCCCGGCCGCCCGTACCGGGACCTCTGAGGGTGCCCGGTACTTCCTGAACAACTTCAGCATCGGGGCCTATCCCGAGCTGCTGCGGCACCGCCTGCGGTGGGCGCCGCGGATCGGGGGCGGGCCGGCCGCGGTGCTGGCGGCCTGGCGCGTGCTGCGGGCCGAGCGGCCCGTCCGGCTGACCCTGGCCGGGCGACCCCGCAGCGCGTGGCTGCTCTTCGCCGGCAACGGCACCTACCAGGGCACCGGCCCCGCCCCCCGCCGCCGCGCCGGCCTCGGCGAGGGCCTGCTCGACCTGCGCGTCGTCCACGGCGGCGGCCGCCCCGGCCCGCGCCTGCTCGCCGCCGCGTTCGCCGGCCCGCTCAGCCGGTCCCCCGTCCACGTCGCCACCCGGCTGCGCGGCCTGCACGTCGCGGACATCCCGCCCGGCACCCCGCTCGCCTACGACGGCGAGTACGCCGCGGCCCCCGCAGCGCTCGTCCTCGACGCCCTCCCCGACGCCCTGGTCGTCTACCGGCCCCGCTGAACCCCGGTGTCCGTCATCGGCGCCACGCAGCAGGCCGCGAGCCGCTGCGTGGGCAGCGTCGTACCCGTATTCGTAATACCGGTGGCACTCAGGGTCACCCTGCCCTGGCCGGGGGCCCGCGGGGGCTCCGGGGTGCCAGTACTGGTTTCCCCCGGGGGATGGACGTACGGCAAGATGGGGTGTATCTGCCCACCATCGATCTGCCGGACGGTTTCTCTTGGCTGAGTTCATCTACACCATGCGCAAGACGCGCAAGGCGCACGGCGACAAGGTGATCCTCGACGACGTCTTCCTGAACTTCCTGCCGGGGGCGAAGATCGGTGTCGTCGGCCCGAACGGCGCCGGCAAGTCCACCGTCCTCAAGATCATGGCGGGCATCGAGCAGCCGTCCAACGGTGACGCCTACCTGTCGCCCGGCTACTCCGTCGGCATCCTCATGCAGGAGCCCAAGCTCGACGAGTCCAAGACCGTCCTGGAGAACGTCGAGGACGGCGTCGGCGAGATCAAGCAGAAGCTCAACCGGTTCAACGCGATCGCCGAGGAAATGGCGACGAACTACACCGACGAGCTGATGGAGGAGATGGGCAAGCTCCAGGACGACCTGGACCACGCCAACGCGTGGGACCTCGACGCCCAGCTGGAGCAGGCCATGGACGCCCTGGGCTGCCCGCCCGGCGACTGGCCCGTCACCAACCTCTCCGGTGGTGAGAAGCGCCGCGTGGCCCTCTGCAAGCTGCTGCTGGAGGCCCCCGACCTGCTGCTCCTCGACGAGCCCACCAACCACCTCGACGCCGAGTCCGTGAACTGGCTGGAGCAGCACCTCGCCCAGTACAAGGGCGCCGTCGTGGCCGTCACCCACGACCGCTACTTCCTCGACAACGTCGCCGAGTGGATCCTCGAACTCGACCGCGGCCGCGCCCACCCCTACGAGGGCAACTACTCCACCTACCTGGAGAAGAAGGCCGAGCGCCTCAAGGTCGAGGGCAAGAAGGACGAGAAGCGCGCCAAGCGCCTCAAGGAAGAGCTGGAGTGGGTCCGCTCCAACGCCAAGGGCCGCCAGGCGAAGTCCAAGGCCCGTCTCGCTCGCTACGAGGAGATGGCGGCCGAGGCCGACAAGATGCGCAAGCTCGACTTCGAGGAGATCCAGATCCCGCCGGGCCCGCGCCTGGGCTCGATCGTGGTCGAGGTCAACAACCTCTCGAAGGCGTTCGGCGACAAGGTCCTCATCGACGACCTGTCCTTCACACTGCCGCGCAACGGCATCGTCGGCATCATCGGCCCGAACGGCGCCGGCAAGACCACGCTCTTCAAGATGATCCAGGGCCTCGAAACCCCGGACTCCGGCGAGATCAAGGTCGGCGAGACCGTCAAGATCTCGTACGTCGACCAGGGCCGCGCCAACATCGACCCCAAGAAGACCCTCTGGGCGGTCGTGTCGGACGAGCTGGACTACATCAACGTCGGCAACGTCGAGATGCCGTCCCGCGCCTACGTCAGCGCCTTCGGCTTCAAGGGCCCGGACCAGCAGAAGCCGGCCGGGGTCCTCTCCGGCGGTGAGCGCAACCGCCTGAACCTCGCGCTCACCCTCAAGCAGGGCGGCAACCTGCTGCTCCTCGACGAGCCCACCAACGACCTCGACGTCGAGACCCTGGGCTCGCTCGAGAACGCGCTGCTGGAGTTCCCGGGTGCGGCCGTGGTCGTCTCCCACGACCGCTGGTTCCTGGACCGAGTGGCCACCCACATCCTCGCCTACGAGGGCGAGTCCAGGTGGTTCTGGTTCGAGGGCAACTTCGAGTCCTACGAGAAGAACAAGGTCGAGCGGCTCGGCCCGGACGCCACCCGTCCGCACCGCGCCACCTACAAGAAGCTCACCCGGGGCTAGGTCGCGGTCATGGCCAGACACCACTACCGGTGCCCCCTCCGCTGGGCGGACATGGATGCCTTCGGGCACGTCAACAACGTCGTCTTCCTCCGCTACCTGGAGGAGGCGCGCATCGACTTCATGTTCCGCCTGGCGCCGGGGGAGGGCAGCGAGTCCTTCACGGGCGGCTCCGTCGTGGCCCGTCACGAGATCGACTACAAGCTCCCCCTCGTGCACCGGCACGAGCCGGTGCTCATCGAGTCCTGGGTGACCCGCATAGGCGCCGCGTCCCTGACCATCCGCTACGAGGTCAAGGACGAGGCGACCGAGGACTCCCCGGAGACCGTCTACGTCCGTGCCGAGACGGTCGTCGTGCCCTACAACCTCGCCGAGGGGCGGCCCCGCCGCATCACCGACGAGGAGCGGCACTTCCTGGAGCAGTACCTCGACAAGCCCGAGAACGCTCCCGCGGCCGCCGGAAGGCGCCTCGCGGCATGAGCGGACAGCTGCGCCTCGCCGATTCCGGGGAGGCGGCGGACCTCGCCGCCTTCCTGGGCCGGCTGGTGCACTACGACCGCGCCGCCGCCGTACGCCTCCAGGCGCCGGCGGGCGGCGGCGCGCTCGCCGTCTTCGGGCGGCCGCCCTCCTTCGAGGTCCTGGCCGTCCGCACGGCACGCCTCGCCGAGCCCCTCGCGACCCCGCTGGACGTCACCGTCTCCGCGGGCGAGCTGCTGGAGGCCGTCGACGAGAGCGGCGCCGCGGTGACCGTGCCCGGGCCCGTCACCGGCCCGCCCTGGGCGGGGGTCCTGCCGCCGCGCGGCGGCTGGCGTCCGGTCCCCGGCCTGCCCGCCCCCGAGGCGGTGCGCGCGGCCGTGGCCGCCGCCGTCGCCGAGTTCCGCGCCCGCGACGAGGCCCTGCCCCCGCAGCACCGGACCCGCTCCGAGCGGGACCGCATCGGCCGCGAGATCTGGTCGCGGACCCTGGGCGACACCGAGCTGCCGCTGCGCGCGGTGCACGCCGCCCAGTCCCTGGGCTTCCTGCGCCCGGTACGCACCACCGTGCCCGCCGGCGGCCCCGCCGCGGGCGGTCCCGCCCCGGTGGCCCTGTTCGCCTCCGGAGGCTGGCTGAGGCTCAGCACCCCGTACGGGTCCGTCGCCACGCGCCGCCCCGGCGGCCTCGCCGGGCTGGGTGCCATCCAGGTGCGGCCGGTCTGATCCCGTCCGGGCCGCCCGCCCGCCGGACCCCGGGGGCGGACGGCCCTGTCCCGTGCGTTGTCGGCCGGGCTACGGGTTGAACGAGTGCACGTGGTTCGGGCGGCTCACGACGAACTCGTTCATGAGGATCGTCCGAGATTCGTTGTCCGACGTGTTCGAGCACCACTCGAAGGCGCGGTGCGGGACCGTCTCCTGGAAGCGGTCCCGCCACTCGACGCCGTCGCCCGAGTACGCGTAGCAGTACCAGATCTGGTTGACGGCATTGACGTCACCGCCGTAGACGACGGCGCTCTCCCCGGGGCCGATCCTCCACCAGCCCTCCTTCACCCAGTTGCTGCCGTCGGAGCAGCTGGGCTGGTGCCGCTCGACCATCGCCCAGATTTCCCGGTGGTAGTTGTTCTGGAACCTCATGGACATGACGCGCCTCCTACTCCGAGTCCGGCTGCCTGCGGGCGGCGGGGCGTCCGTTGGACTGGTAGTCGGGTGCCGGCCCGCGGCCGGGTTGGGACGCGCTCGTACTCTCGTGCGGGCCGGGAGCCGCGGCGGACCGGCCCGTGGCGAGGGCGCGGTCCAGTGCCTCCTCGTCCGCGTCGGTGGTCGGATCCACCGCGTCCGCAATGTCCTGTGACATGGAACCTCCAGTTCCGTCGGTGCTGGTGCGACGGAGGGGTTCCCGGAGGGGGACGCCGGCTATCGCGGGCCACCCGCCCGTGCCCCGTACGGGCCTGGCAGGGGCGCTCGTCCGGGGGGCCGCGTACGGCCGCTTGCAGGGGCCGCTGCACGGCGGGGCGCCGACCGGGCCGGGTACGGCGCGCAGCCCGGCCCGCGGCGCTCGCGGGCTAGCCCGCGGTGTTGATCATCGAGGCGGCCGCGTAGGTCAGGTACCGCCACAGCTGGGCCTCGTGCTGCGGCGCGAGCCCCAGTTCGTCCACCGCCACGCGCATGTGGGCCAGCCACGCGTCGTGCGCGGCCGCGTCCACCTGGAACGGCGCGTGCCGCATGCGCAGGCGCGGATGCCCCCGGTGCTCGCTGTACGTGGTCGGGCCGCCCCAGTACTGCATCAGGAACAGCGCGAACCGCTCCTCGGCGGGCCCGAGGTCCTCCTCCGGGTACATCGGGCGCAGCAGCGGGTCCCCCGCGACCCCCTGGTAGAAGCGGTGGACCAGCCGGCGGAAGGTCTCCTCGCCGCCCACCTGCTCGTAGAAGGTCGTCTCCTGGACCGTGCTCTGCGCGTCGTCATTCACCCGACCATCGTCTCAGACACCCGGACGGAGGACCCCGGTCCTAGGACCGCCGGCGCCCGTCCCGGCCGAGCGGTCGCACCCGGCGCCCGCCCGCAGCACAGTGGAGACATGGGCACGGCGAAGGCCGCGGAGAAGGACCTGCGGGAGACGGCGCACGCCGCCCAGGTACGGGAACTCACCGCCGCCGGCGTGCTGGAGGACCCGGCCTGGCGGGCGGCCTTCACGGCCGTGCCCCGGCACCTCTTCGTGCCGTACTTCTGGACCGGCCGTGGAGCGGGCCACGAGCGGCTGTGGGACGAGGATCCGGACCCCGAACGCAGGGCCCGCTGGCTGCGCGGGGTGTACACCGACGCCCCGCTCGCGACGCGGCTGCGCGACGGCGAGCTCGTCTCCTCCAGCAGCCAGCCCTCCCTGATGGCGAAGATGCTGGAGTCGCTCCAGGTCCGCGACGGGGACAACGTGCTGGAGATCGGCGCCGGAACCGGCTACAACGCGGCCCTGCTCTGCCACCGCCTCGGCGACGGCCTCGTCACCACGGTGGACCTGGACGAGGAGATCACCGAGTCGGCGCGCTCCCACCTGGCGCGGCTCGGCTACCGGCCCGCCGTGGTCACCGGGGACGGGGCGCGCGGCTGTCCCGCCCGGGCGCCCTTCGACCGGATCCTGGTGACCTGCACCCTGCCGCTGATCCCGCCCGCATGGCTCGGCCAGTGCCGGCCGGGGGCGCGGATCCTGGCCCCGCTGTCGACCGGGCTGATCGCGCTGACCGTCCGGGACGCCGGTTTCGCGGAGGGCCGCTTCCTGCACACCTCCGCGTACTTCGTCCCGCTGCGCGGGGCGAGGTCCGCGCCGGGGCGGCCCGGGGCGACCGGGCCGCTGCACGGGATCCCGTACGAACTGGTGGAGAACGAGCGCTTCCAGTTCCTGCTGATCCTCACCGCGGACGTGCTCCACCCGCGCGAGGCGCTCGACCTGTGGCGCGGCGAGGGACGGCCGGCGCGCGAGCGGTTCGGCGTCACGGTCACCCCGCAGGGGCAGTGGGCGTGGCTCGACGATCCCCAGGGGCCCTACGTGTGGCCCCTGGGGGAGGAGGCCCAGCCGCCCGCGGGCTAGCCGCGGCGGACGGTGATGGTGGTCCAGGCGCCTACGTGGACGCGGTCGCCGTCGGCGAGGGGGACGGGCACGTACGGCTGGATGGGGTCCTCGCCGCCGTTGATGGTGGTGCCGTTGGTGGAGTTCTGGTCGACCACGGCCCAGGTCAGGTCCGGCTGCTGGACGAGCACCGCGTGCTGGTGGGAGACGCCCGGGTCCTCCGGGGGCACCGACAGGTCGATGTCCGGGGACTCACCCGTGGAGGCGCGGCGGCGGCCGATGGTGATCTGGCCGCCGGAGAGCGGGAGGTGGAGCTCGGGGGAGTACGCGGGCAGGTTGAGCGCGGCGGCCTCGGGACCGCTGCGCTGCATCATCGCCATGAAGTACGAGCGGTCGGGGCCGATCGTCGCCGACCAGGAGGCGCTGCCGATCCGCTCCGGGGCCTCGAAGGGCTCGGGCTGCACGGGTTGCGCCGGCACCGGGGGCTGTACGGGCGGCTCCTGCGCGGGCGGCTGGAGCAGCCAGTCGTCCTCGCCCTGGAGCTGCTCCGCGGGCCGGTTCACCCGTGACGGCCGGGAGCCCTGGTACTCGAAGTGGTCCTGGGAGAACACCGGCTGGGGCGGGGCCGGCGGCGGGGGCGGCGGGGTGGCCACCCCGCCGGTGCCGGTGCCGGGGCCGGCGGCCGCCTGGCCCGTGGCCGGTGCGGACTCGGCGGCGTACGGGGTCGGGGTCGCCGAGCGGGTGAGGAAGTTGTACCGGCACTCCTCGCAGAAGGGGGCCATCGCCTCGCGCGGCGTCCGGCACTGCGGGCACAGTTCGGCCTGGGCGGTCGGCTCCCCGCCGGTGGGAGGGTAGCCGTAGCCGTAGGAGGGTTCGGAGGAGGCGGCGCCGGCGGGGGCGGTCATGCGGAGGCCGCAGACCTCGCACCAGTCGTCGGAGGCGGACTGGTGGCCGTTCGGGCAGGTCGGCATCGCGGCGGTTCCCCCTTTTTCCTGCGTCATCGCGTCAGGCTTCTTCTCAGGACTTCTTCACTCGGACGGTCTGCGTCGAACGCGTTTCAAGGGTCATTTCGTCGGCGTCGGCGACCTTCGCCTTCAGCCGCACAGTACCCGCCACCGCGTCCACGACATCCACCACCTTCGCGAGCAGTTTGGCGGTGTCGGCGTTCCCGGAGGCGCTCGCCAACTGCACGGCCCGGCCCAGTTTCGCCGTCGCGCCGTCGACATCGCCCATTTTGCGGGCTTCCAGGCCCTGCTGGATAGCCTCCGCGAGCTCGGCCTGTCCCGTGTAGTGCGCCACCTGCGGGCTGATGGCCGTCGAGGCGGCCAGGTCGTCCGTCCACACCGCCCGGACCAGACCCTGTGCGAGCGGGGGCCGCGGCCCGCCGTCCGGCCCGGGCAGGACCAGCGAGGCCCGGGCGGCCAGCATCTCCTGGCCCACGGCGGCGCCGGGCACCCGGACGCACACGTGGTACTCGCGGGACTCGTCGCCCCAGGACCCCGTCGGGTAGTCCCCGGCGCGCGGGCCCGCCTCGGTGCGGCGGCCGGTCAGGTCGTGGACGGAGGGCGAGACCTGCTTGACGTACTGCACCTCCGCGCCGACCGGGGTCCACAGGCGCAGCGCGACGTCCGCGACCTCCTTGCCCATGACCTCCTCCATCATGCGCGTGAAGTCCTCGGCGAGATGGGCCGGATCGGCGACGATGTCGGCGGAGCCGAGCAGCGCGCTCGCGATCCCGGTCACCTCCTTCACCTCCCAGTCCGTGCCCACCCCGCGGGCGTCGCAGGTGAAGCGGCCGGCGCAGGCGTCGAGGGTGGCGCGCAGGACGGCCGGGTCCTCGTGCTCGTTGCGGCCGTCGGTCAGCAGGATGCCGTGCCGGATCGTCGCCGGGGTGCGGCGCAGCAGGCCGTCGGCGAGCCGCAGCCAGGTCCCGATGGCCGTGCCGCCGCCCGACCGCAGGCCGCGCAGCGCCTCCTTGGCCTGGGCGCGGGTGGCGGGCCCGGCGGTGGCGAGGCCGCCCTGGCCGGGGTAGACCTCCCTGGCCTCGTGCGTCCCGGCGATCACGGCGAAGGCCGTGCCGTCGCGCAGGGTGTCGATCGCGGCGGCGGTGGCCTCGCGGGCGCCGCGCATCTTGTCCGGCGGGTACTCCATGGAGCCGGAGCAGTCCACCATGATCACGACGGCCGCGTCCCGGCCTCCGGGCGCGTGCGCGGCGGTGGCCGTGGCGCCGCCGGTGGAGGTGACCGTCACGATGGCGTGCACGTCCCGCCCGCCCTCGGGCAGGAACTCGTTCTGGTACACCTCCACGCTGAAGCGGGGTGCGCTCGGCTTGGCGAAGTTCGCCATCGGTCGGTCTCCTCCTCCTCGCTGGCTGGGGCAGCGGGTGGTCAGGCCCGGGGGCGGACCCGCGGTTCCGCTTCGGATTCCGCTTCGGGCTGGGCGTGGGCTTCCGCGGGGCCCGCGAAGGGCACGACGGCGACGGTGACGTTGTCGTGGCCGCCGCCGTCCAGGGCGTGTCCGACCAGGACCTGCGCGCTGTGCAGCGGCCGGTCGGCGGCGTCTGCCGGCAGGACCTGCGCCATCTCCCGTGCGGACTCGGCGTAGTTCCACAGGCCGTCCGTGCAGACGACCACCACGCCGGGGTGGTCCGGTCTGAAGCTGGCGGTGTGCGGTTCGAGGTCGTACGCGTCGGCCCCGAGCCAGCCGGTGATGGCGTGGGCCCGGACGTCGGCGTAGGCCTCGGCCTCGCCCATCAGGCCCGCCGCGACCATCTGGGCGGCCCAGGAGTCGTCCTCGGTGAGCCGGCGGGCCAGTGCGGCGCGGTCGTCCGGCACCCAGTAGGCGCGGCTGTCGCCGACCCAGCCGATGGTCAGCACACCGCCGCTGACGACGGCTCCGACCAGGGTGCAGGCGGGGGCGTTCTGCGCGCCGGGGGCCGGCGGGGCGAGCGCGGTCACCGCGGCCGCCGCCGCGAGGATCGCCCCGTGCATGGCCTCCACCGGGTCGGCGCCGCGCGGCAGGGCTTCGAGCAGTGCCTCGTTGGCGGCGCCGGCGGCGGCGGCGGACGCCTCGTCGGGGCGGCTGGCGGAGGAGACGCCGTCACAGACGATCGCCACGGTCGCGGCCGAGCCGTCGGGCAAGGCGGTGGCGGACACGGCGAAGGAGTCCTCGTTCCGGTGGTGGCGCAGGCCGCGGTCGCTGACGGCGGCGACGCTGCAGAGCTCCTCCTCCACGTGGTCCCGCTCGCGGGGCTGCGCGTGGCCGCAGTGCTCGCAGTACCCGTCGGTGTCCACGTGCCCGGCGCGGCAGGCGACGCAGGTCCTGCCCTCGCCCTGCGGGGCGGCGGTGTACGGATCCTCCTGGAGGGCGGCTCCGTACGGCTCCTCGTCCCCGGTGCCGGGCGGGTCGTGGCGCACCCCGCCGGCGCCCTGCGGGGCCTCCTGCGGGGGCTCCTGGGGGGCGGCTCCGTACGGCTCCTCCGGGCCGCCGGCGGCGGAGGCCCGGGGGGAGGCCGGGCCGGGGTCGCCCTCCCAGCCGGGCGCGGGCACGCCGTACCCGGCCGGGGTCCCGCCGTAGCCGGGGGCGGAGTACGAGGCCCCTGCCGCCACGGGCGCGGGAGCGGGCTGGGGCGCGGCCCCGGTGCCGGCCGGGTCCGGGACCCCGCCCGCGGGAACGCCGTACCCGGGCTCCCAGCCGGGCGCCGCTACCGGAGCCGGAGCCGGAGCCGCGGCCGGTGGGGCAGGGGAAGGGACGGGGGCGGGGGCGGGAGCCGGCGGTGGGCCGGCCGGGGGCTCGTGGCCCCGGCCCGTCGCTCCCGCGGTGGGGGTGACCGGGAGGGTCGGGGTGGGATCCGCGTCCGGGGGCGCGGCGGAGAGGGCGTATCCGCATACGCCGCAGAAACGGTCACCCTCCTCCAGGGGCTCCGCGCAGCTGGGGCAGCCCGACAGCCGATGCATCGACATCACTCACACCCACGTCCGGGGACGGAAACGGTTTGCCCGTTCCACCAGTTCGATCCGCTCCTCGCCCCGCTGCGCCAGCCGGGCGAGGACGCGGTAGGAGCGTTCCAGGCCGAAGCGCAGCCCCCGCTCGTCCAGTTGACTGCCGAGCAGCGAGGTCCGGCCGGGGTCGGCACCCCGGCTACCCGACAGTACCCAGTCCAGGGCGGAGCCCAGAACCTCCGTCGCCAGCCGCTCCTGCCGCTCCGGGTCCAGGCCGAACCGCCGCAGCGCCTCCACCTGGTCGGAAGCCGCCGCGAGGTCGGCCAGCAGCTCCTCGCCCGGGGAACGGTCGCGCAGGCGTGCCCGTACGGCCGCCACCCGTGCGGCGGTGTAGTGGATCGACGCCTCCGGTACGGATTCCAGCGTGCGCACCGCCGCCTCCCGGTCGCCGGCCGCCAGTTGGACCCGGGCCAGCCCGAAGGCCGCGCTCACGAAGCCCGGGTCGGTGATCCAGACGAGCCGGTAGTACTCGGCGGCGTTGTCCAGCTGGCCCAGCACCTCCGCGCACAGACCGAGCGCCAGCTTCGGCGCCGGCTCGCCCGGGAAGGCGTCGTAGACGGCGTCGAAGGACAGGGCCGCTATCTCGTCGTCCCCGGTGGCCAGGGAGGCGATGCCGCGCGCCCACACCACCCGCCAGTCGTCCGGATGGCGGGCTTCCAGCTCGGCCAGGGCATCGGCGGCCACGGCCAGTTCGCCCAGTTCGAGCCGGGCGCGCAGCTCCCGCAGCCGAAGCTCGGCGGAGTCGGCCGGGGCCGCGCCCAGGGCGCCCAGCAGGTCGGCCGGCGCGGAGGCGAGGAGTCCGGCGAGGAAGCCGGCATTGGGGTCGGCCGCGTCCACCAGCGGCACCGGCAGGGCCAGCGCGGTGTCGCGGGCGTCGAGCACCGCGAGCCCCGCCGTCGCCGGTGCGGACGTACGGGGCCCCGGGAGCGGCGCGAGCGCCTGCGCGGGCGCCGCCGGCCGGGGTGCCGGCACCGGGGCCCCGGCCACGTGCGTGGCGGTGGTCCCGAGCGCGGGCAACGCCCCGCCCCCGCCGCCCGGAACGGGCGCGGAACCGGCACCGGGCGACCCCACCCCAGGGCCCTGCCCGGCCGCACCGGCCACGCCCGCCGGACCAGCGGTACCCGTCGCGGCGGACGCCGCCTCCACCGCCGGCCCGGCACCCGGCGTACCCGGGGCAACCGCCGCACCCGCGCCGCCGGAGCGCCGGCCGAAGAGGGGCCCGCCCCTCCGGGAGGCCACGGACCGCACGCCCAGCCGGGACACCTCCGCTCCCGGCGCGTCCTCGTACAACCCGGTGTCCGGCACCCGCAGTTCCGGCCCGAAGAGGGTAGACAGCCACGGCCGGGGCCGGCCCGTCTGCAGCGCGACCACCTCCCGCAGCACACCCGTCAGCTGGTCGGCCATCTCCTGCGCCGACGCGAACCGCCGCCCCGGATCCGGATCCGTCGCCCGTACCAGCAGCCGGTAGAAGGACTCGTAGCGCTGGAACACCTCGATGTGCTCCGGATCCGGCAGCGAGTCCACGAACACGTTCGTGTAGCCCTGGAAGTCGAACGTCAGCACCGCCAGGGTGCGCGCGACCGTGTACAGGTCCGAGGCCACCGAGGGCCCCAGCTCCGCCACCTCCGGCGCCTGGTAGCCCACCGTGCCGTAGATGGCCGACTCCTCGTCGTCCATCCGCCGGACCGCGCCCATGTCGATCAGCTTCAGCTGGTCCTGCTGCTGGATCGCGTTGTCGACCTTGAAGTCGCAGTACAGCAGGTTGCGGCTGTGCAGGTGCCCGAGCGCCTCCAGGGCCTCGATGCCGTACGCGCACGCCTGCTCCACCGGCAGCGGATCGCGCCGCCCGTCCGGCCGCCGCCGCTCGTTGGCGATCTCCTTCAGCGACTTGCCGCCCACGTACTCCATGACGATGTACCCGTCCAGCGAACCCGTCCGCTGGTCCAGGTGCTCCACGAAGTTGTAGATCCGCACGATGTTCGAGTGCTCGATCTCCGCGAGGAACCGCCGCTCGGAGATCGCCGCCTCCATCGCGTCCTGGTCCCCGGTGTCGAGCAGGCCCTTGAGCACCACCCACCGGTCCGACACCGCCCGGTCCACCGCGAGGTAGACCCAGCCGAGCCCGCCGTGCGCGAGGCAGCCCGCCACCTCGTACTGGCCGTGCACCACGTCCCCGGCACGCAGCTTCGGCACGAAGGAGTACGGGTGCCCGCACTTGGTGCAGAAGCCCTCCGTACGCCCCGGCCGGTCCCCGCGCGCCCGGCCCACCGGCGCCCCGCAGTCCGAGCGCGAGCAGAAGCGCTTGCGCTCCGGCACCTCCGGGTTCTCCAGCACCGCCGCCGCAGGATCCGGACGCGGCACCTCCGGGACGCTGACCAGCCCCGCGCCCAGCCGGCTGCGTCCCGACGAGGACGCCGACGAGCCCGAACTGCGCACCGACACCGACCGGGTGGACGCGGACCCGGGCAGCGACCGCGAGAGCCGCCCCGACACCGAACGCCGCGAGGACGAGGACCGCGAGGACCGCGACGAGCGGGCCGACGCCGAGGAGCGCCCCGAGCCGCGCGAACCCGCCGAACCCGCCGAACCCCGGGAGTCGCCCTGCCGGGCGGCGCTCGTCATCCCCGTCGGCGGCGACACCAGCTCCTCCGCGCCCGCCGCAGCCAGACCCACCGGAGCGAGCCCGCAGGTGTCGCAGTACACCTCGCCGCCGCCCATGTCCTCGTACGCCCCCGGGCAGCCCGGACGGAGGCAGGGCGATCCGATCAGGCTCATGCCTCCTCCTCCCCCGGCCGCTCGGGCCGGTGGTCCTGCGGCGCCAGCGCCTCCGCCGTCGCCTGCTGGTAGCGCCACACCGCCTGCTCGGCGGCCCGCAGGTCGCAGGGTGCGCTCCACAGCATCCGCCGGGCCGCGTCGTACCGCTCGATCAGCAGCGGGTCCTCCGCCAGGCCGTGCCGGGCCGCCTTCGCCTTGTACGCGTCGAGCCGCCCGCGCAGCTCCGCCCGGACCGCCAGCGGCGCCGTCACAGCGGTCAACGATTCACGGGCCCGCCGCAGTTCCTCCTCGGCCCGGTCCTCCAGCGCGTCCAGCAGCGGCGACAGCCGGTGCCACTGCGACCGCCGCCGGTACTCGGCCGCCGCCGCCAGCTGCTCCTGCAGGGCCGTCGGCGGACCGCTCACCGCCGGCACCTCCGACGCCGCGATCTTCGCCAGCACCTCGCCGCGCGCCGTCCGCGCCTCCGCCAGGGTCCGGTCGGCCCGCGACAGCAGGTCCCGCACCGCGATCAGCCGCTGCTCCGCGTCCTGCCGCACCGTCAGGACCGCCTCGACCTCCCGCCGTACGTCGTCCAGCGCGCGCGCCGCCCGGTCGTAGCGGGCGGTGTCCGGACGGCCCCCGCCCGGGGCGGAACTCCCCGCGACCGTCACCCAGAAGGCCAGCGGGTCCGCGATCACCGCCGCCCGCAGCTCCGCCAGCTCGGCGGTGATCTCCTCCAGGTCGTCACCCGAGGGGTGCTCGCCCGGCCGGACCCCCACCGAATGCGCCAGCGAACGCGTCCGGTGCAGCTCGGCGGCGAGCAGGTCGATCCGCGCCGGCAGCGCCGACCACACCGCGTCGGCCGCGACCACCACGTCCAGGGAGGCCGCGTACAGCTCGTTCATCCGGGCCACCAGCTCGGCCAGCGAGAAGCGCTCCGCCAGCGCCACGCCCTCCACCCCGGCCCCGGCGATCGTCACCCCGGGCCCGCGCAGCCGCTCCGTCAGCTCGGCCAGGTCCTCCCGGCTCGGCCAGCGCCGCCGCTCGCGGATCTCCCGGGCCGCGGCGAGCGCCCCGCTGTACGCGTCGAAGTACGTCCACAGCCGGGTCACCGACGCGTCCGCGGCGGCCCACCGCTCCTCGGTGACCCCGCTCAGCGCGGCCCCCTCCAGCAGCCGCCGGCCCGCATGGTCCTGGAGCGCGAGCAGGGAGGTCTCGACCGCCTCGTGCTCCGCGCCCAGGCGCGCCAGCGCACGGTCCACGTCGTCCCGGTCCATCACCGCGGCCCCCGTCCCCGGCCGGCCCGCACGGAACCCGCCCGCACGGTCCCCGCCCGCACGGTCCCCGCCCGCATGAAGTCCGCTGCGCTCGCTCACGTACCGCTCCGAATCCGCCATGGGCCTCAGCCGTCCCGGTACTTGGGCGCCGGCGGCACGCTCGCCTTCGGCAGGACGTCCTCGAAGTGCTTCTTGTACGAGGTCGCCCACAGGCTCTGGTCACCGCCCGCCCGGTAGTTCTCCAGCACCTTGTTCACCCTGCGCACCAGGTCGGAGGCGTCCTTGTTCATCGCCACCCCGTAGAACTCGCGGGTGAAAGGCGCCCCGACCAGCTGCACCGACGGGTCCTGCGCCGCCTGCCCGGCGGCCAGCGCGTTGTCCGTGATGATCCCGTCCACCTCGCCCAGCTGGAGCCGCACCAGGCAGTCCAGCTGGTTCGCCACCGACACCCCGACCGACCCGTACGACTGGGACCTCAGGGCCGCCTCCGCCGTGGACCCTGCCGCCGTGCAGATCCGGCGGCCCTTCAGCGAGGCGTCGTACCCGGTGATCGGCGAACCCTTGGGGGCCAGCACCTGCTGGCCCGCCTCGAAGTAGGCCGTCGAGAACGCGACGTCCTCCAGGCGCTTGCAGTTGATCGTCATGGTCCGCACCACGATGTCAACCCGGCCCTCCTGGAGCGCCGGGACGCGCTGACTGGTCGGGATCGCCCGGTAGATGACCAGGTCCTCGTTGCCCAGGATGTCCTTCGCTATGGCCTTGACCAGGTCGATGTCGAAACCGTCCAGGTGCCCGTCCGGATTGCGGTAGCCCCACTTGAAGCTGTTCTGGTCCACGCCCGCCACGAGCTTGCCCGCCTTGCGGATCCGCTCGATCGCGGGACCGTCCAGCCCCGACGGGCGCAGACTGGCCTCCGGGTCCTGGCAGGTGTCGGCCGGCTCGTACGGGACCACCGCCACCGAAGCGGGCTCGTGGACCGCCCCGGAGCCGCCGGAGGACGAGGACCCGGCCAGCGGCAGCAGCACCGCCGCCGCCGTCACCGCGCAGGCCGCGGCCATCGCGCTCACCCCGCCCCAGCCGCGCAGCCGGCCCGCCGCGCGCCGCACCCGTGTCCCTCGTATCCGCATCGATCTCACCTGTACTCCGAAAGCCTGCGACCGATGCCGAGGAGGGCCGCCGCGGCGCCGGCGACCGCCAGCACCGCCGAGCCGGTCACCAGCCCGCCCAGCGCGCCGAGCCCGTCCCGGGCGGCCAGGGTGAACTGCTTCTGCTCATGGGCCACCGCCCGCTCCAGGGAGGCGTCCACCGTGTCGAACGAGGCCCCGCTGCTGTCCTTGTGCTTCTCGTCCCCGATGACCTGCGGCAGGGCCTGCTCGTAGTCGCCCTTCATGTCGGCGTCCCGGGCCGCCGCGTGCCGCTGCTTCCACTGCGCCACACCCTCGACGGCCTTCGAGACCGGCTCCCGGCCGCTCCCGTCGTCGGCCAGCCGCAGCGCCCGCGCCAGCCCGGAGTCGAGCTGCTTCATGTTCTTCTCGTAGTCCACGTCGTACTTGTCGGACTTCTTGTCCTCGGCCAGTACGGCACCCCGCGCGATCAGCGTCAGGTTCTCGTTCGCCCGCGCCTGGAGCGAGGCGATCCGGGCGTCGTTGAGCACCTTCAACGACTCCTGGCCGTCGGCCCTGGCCTCGCCCAGCCCCGCCCGCGCCACCGACTGCCCCACCGTCAGCCACAGCAGCACCACCGCCGCCGAGGCCGTCGCCGCCAGCAGCCCGTGGTTGAAGACCCGGTTGGTACGCAGGTAGTTCCGCCGCTGCGCCCACACCAGGGCGCCCAGCGCGAGCACGCCCGCGCCCGTCGCCGCCACCGGCCAGGACCGGGCCTCGTCGTAGTCCGTGTACAGCCGGCCCGTCTCCGCCTCGTACAGCCGCTGCGCCGCGGGCAGCAGCACCGTGCTCATCTGCTCGTTGGCGTAGCGCAGGTAGGCGCCGCCCAGCGGCAGACCCTGCCGGTTCGTGGCGCGGGCCTGCTCGATCAGGCCGGTGTACCGCGGCAGCTGCTCGCCGAGCAGCGCGATCTCCTTGCGGGACTCCCCGCCGGCCCCGGTGTTGGCGGCCGCGCTCACCAGCAGCCGGGACGCGTTCGCGATGTCCTTCTCGTAGCGCTGCCGGACCTCCCGGGGCTCCTGGGCACCCGCGAGGAAGCCGCTGGAGGAGGCCGTGTCGGCATCGGCGAGGGAGCGGTAGATGCTCGCCGCGTCCGCGCTCAGCGGCTGGCTGCGGCCCACCACGTCCTCCGCGGCGGTGACCCGGCCGGACACCTCCCACACCGCGACCGCGCCGAACAGCACGACCAGGGCGGCCAGCACCGCGCCGATGATCCGCAGCCGGCCCGGCTCCGTCGTCGCCGCGGCGCGCACCCGCTCCACGCCCTCGGCCCAGGCGGTACTGCGCCCCGGCGGCGCGGGCGGTCTCCCGGCCGGTCCGTCGGGCGCCCCGGAGGTACCGCCCCCGGGCGCGGACGCGCGTGTCGTGATGGCCACCGTGACCTCCCCCTCGGTCCCTCTGCTCCGCAGCAGTATGGCCGTAGCGGCGCCCGACCACAGCACCCAGTGCCCGATCTTGGACGATCCCCCTCCCGGACCGCACGGCCACCGCCCCCGGCTCCTACCCCCGCGGCTTCCCCCGCCACCCTTCAACGTGAATACGCCGCAGCAGCCCCCGTGGTTCCGGGCGTACGCGCCGGCGGCGCGGGTTCACCCGAATTGGGCACGCAGCCTCGCCATCGCCGCCGGCGGCGCACCCAGCGCGTCCAGGCCCAGCAGGGCCGCCCCCAGCACCGGCGGGGCCGTGACCACCGAGACCCGGGCCAGGGGGGCGCGGGCCGCCAGCAGTTCCCCGATGCGGTCGTTCAGCCGCGGGTGCAGGGCCGCCAGCACGCCGCCGCCCAGCAGCACCGGCACCTCCCGCTCCAGCAGCCCGAGCCGCTCCAGGGCCACCGAGGCCAGCGCCACCACCTCCTCGGCCTGCCGCTCCACCAGCGACCCCGCCACCGCGTCGCCCGCGGCGGCCACCGCGAACAGCACCGGCACCAGCTCGTGCAGCCGCCCCCGCTCCAGCCCGCCCAGGTGCAGCGCCTCGATCAGCGCCGCCATCGAAGCCAGCCCGAAGTGCCCCGGCAGGGCCGCCGCCAGGGCCGTCGGCCCGCCCCGCCCGTCCTCGGCGCGCGCCGCCCACCACAGGGCCTCCTGGGCCAGGCCGCCCCCGCCGCCCCAGTCCCCGGAGATCTGCCCGAGGGCGGCGAAGCGGGCGGTGCGCCCGTCGGGCAGCATGCCCACGCAGTTGATGCCCGCCCCGCAGACCACGGCGACCCCGCACGGGCCGTCCGCGCCCGCCCGCAGGATCGCGAAGGTGTCGTTGCGCACCTCGGTCGCCGCGCCCCAGCCGCGCGCCGCCACCGCCCCGGTGAGCCGGCGCTCCTCCACCGGCAGGTCGGCGTTGGCCAGACAGGCCGAGACCCGGGCCGCGCGCGGCACCCCGGGCAGCCCGGCGGCCGCCGCCGCCCCGGCGACGGCCTCCGCGAGGACGTCCACCGCCGCCTCCACGCCGGACACGGGCGGCTGGAACCCCCCGGCGCGCCCGGTGCCGAGGACCGTGCCGTCGGCGGCGACCAGCGCGGCGTCGGTCTTGCTGTTGCCCGCGTCGATCGCGACGACGGCGCAGGCGGGCGGGACGGCTACGCCCACGGCAGGTGCTCCTTGTTGTGCGCGAGCAGCCGGTCGGTCAGCCCCTCGGCGAGGTCGTACTGTCCGACGAGCGGATGCGCCAGGAGGGCCTTGAAGACCCGCTCGCGCCCGCCGCGCAGGGCGGCGTCCAGCGCGAGGTCCTCGTACGCGCTGACGTGCGCGACCAGCCCGGCGTACAGGGGGTCGAGCCGGGGCGCGGGCAGCGGCACCGGGCCGTCGCCGTCGACCCGCGCCTGTACCTCGATCACGGCGTCGTCCGGCAGGAAGGGCAGGGTGCCGGCGTTGCGGGCGTTGACCACCTGTACGGACGGCCCGCCGCCGCCCAGCAGGGCGGCCGCGAGGTCCACGGCGGCCTCGGAGTAGAAGGCCCCGCCCCGCTTGGCCAGCAGCGCGGGCTTCTCGTCGAGCGCGGGATCCCCGTACAGGGCGAGGAGTTCCCGCTCCATCGCGGCGACCTCGGCGGCCCGCGAGGGCTTCTCGCCCAGCTCCCGGACCACTTCGTCGTGGGCGTAGAAGTAGCGCAGGTAGTAGGAGGGCACCACGCCGAGCCGGTCCAGCAGCGGGCGCGGCAGGTGCAGGTCGGCGGCGATCGCGTCCCCGTGCCCGGCCAGCAGGCGGGGCAGTACGTCGGTCCCGTCCGGGCCGCCGAGCCGGACCCCGAGTTCCCAGGTCAGGTGGTTGAGGCCGACGTGGTCGAGGTGGACCCCGGCGGGAGCCACGTCCAGCAGCTTCGCGAACTTGCGCTGGAAGCCGATGGCGACGTTGCACAGCCCGACGGCCTTGTGCCCGGCCCGGAGCAGGGCGCGGGTGACGATCCCGACCGGGTTGGTGAAGTCGATGATCCAGGCGTCGGGGGCGGCCCGGCGGACCCGTTCGGCGATGTCGAGGACCACCGGGACGGTCCGCAGGGCCTTGGCGAGCCCGCCGGCTCCCGTGGTCTCCTGGCCGACGCAGCCGCATTCCAGCGGCCAGGTCTCGTCCTGGAGGCGGGCCGCCTGTCCGCCGACGCGCAGCTGGAGCAGCACCGCGTCGGCGCCGGCCACCCCCGCGTCCAGGTCGGAGGTGGTGGTGACGCGCCCCGGGTGGCCCTGGCGGGCGAAGATCCGCCGGGCCAGGCCGCCGACGAGCTCCAGCCGTTCGGCGGCGGGGTCGATCAGTACGAGTTCGCCGACGGGCAGGGTGTCGCGCAGCCGTGCGAAGCCGTCGACCAGTTCGGGCGTGTAGGTGGAACCGCCGCCCACCACTGCGAGTTTCATCGGGATCAGCCTTTCACTCCGGTCAGGGTGACTCCCTCGACGAACGCCTTCTGGGCGAAGAAGAAGAGGACGATCACCGGGGCCATGACGAGCACCGTCGCCGCCATGGTCAGGTTCCAGTTGGTGTGGTGCGCCCCCTTGAAGGACTCCAGGCCGTAGCTGAGGGTCCAGGCGGCCGGGTTGTCCGAGGCGTAGATCTGCGGGCCGAAGTAGTCGTTCCAGGCGTAGAAGAACTGGAACAGGGCGACGGCCGCGATCCCGGGCTTCGCCATGGGCAGGACGACGCGCAGCAGGGTGCGGACCTCGCCGCAGCCGTCGACGCGGGCCGCGTCGAGGTATTCGTCGGGGATGGTCAGCAGGAACTGCCGCAGCAGGAAGACGGCGAAGGCGTCGCCGAAGGCCAGCGGCACGATCAGCGGCCACAGGGTGCCGGACAGGTCGAGCTGCTTCGCCCAGAAGAGGTACATGGGGATGACGACCACCTGCGGCGGCAGCATCATCGTGGCGATCACCAGGAGCAGCGCGAGCCGCCGTCCGCGGAAGCGGAACTTGGCGAGGGCGTAGGCGACGGGCAGCGAGGACACGACGGTCAGTACGGTCCCCAGTCCCGCGTACAGCAGGGTGTTGCGCCACCAGGTCAGGAAGCCGGGGGTGTGCCAGACCTGTGCGTAGTTGCCCCACTCCCAGGTGCGGGGCCACAGCTCGCGGGTGAGCGCCTGCTGGTCGCTCATCAGGGAGGTGAGGAGCAGGAAGACGAAGGGGAGGACGAAGAACAGGGCGGCGGCGACGGCCAGGGAGTGCACCCCGATCCAGTGCAGCACGGCCTTGCGGCGGTGGTCGCGCATCTCAGTCACCGCTTCCGGTCAGTCCGCCCCGCCGGCGCATCAGCAGCGCGGTGAAGGCCATGGAGAGGGCGAACAGCACCAGGGCCAGGACGCAGGCGGAGCCGTAGTCGAAGCGCTGGAAGCCGAGGTGGTAGACGGTCTGGGGGAGGGTCAGGGTGGACTTGCCGGGGTAGCCCGGTTCGGTCTGCTGGCCGGAGCCGCCGATGACCCCCGCGGCGGCCTTCGAGGCGACCGTCGGCTGCGTGTAGTACTGCATGGCCTGGATGACCCCGGTGACCACGGCGAACAGGACGACCGGGGAGATGTTCGGCAGGGTGATGTGCCGGAAGCGGGCCCAGGCCCCGGCACCGTCCAGCTCGGCCGCCTCGTACTGCTCCTTCGGTACGTCGAGCAGCGCGGCCATGAAGATCACCATCAGGTCGCCGGCACCCCACAGCGCGAGGGCGGTGAGCGCGGGCTTGGACCAGTCCGCGTCGGTGAACCAGCCGGGCGCGGGCAGCCCGGCGGCGTCCAGCAGGGTGTTGACCGGGCCCGTGCCGGGGTTGAGGAGGAAGACGAAGGCGAGGGTCGCGGCCACCGGCGGGGCCAGGTAGGGCAGGTAGAACAGGGTCCGGAAGAGGCCGGCGCCGGTTTTGACCTTGGTGACGAGCAGTCCGACGCCGAGGCCGAAGACGACTCGGCAGCTCACCATGACCATGACGAGCCACAGGGTGTTGCGCATGGCCGGCCAGAAGAGCGGATAGTCGGTGAAGACGTAGCTCCAGTTGTCCAGGCCGTTGAAGACGGGCGGGCGGAAGCCGTCGTAGCGGGTGAAGGAGAAGTAGACGGTGGACAGCAGCGGGTAGGCGAAGAAGACGGCGGAGCCGATCAGCCAGGGCGACAGGAAGGCGAGGGTCCGCAGGGCCGAGCGCCGGTGCCTGGCCCGCAGGGCGGGGGAGTCCGGGGTTTTCGCGGCGGGGGTCATCTGGGGCTACTCGGCCTTCGCGATGTCCGTGTCGATCTGCCGGTCGGTCTTGGCGAGCCCGGCGGCGAGGTCGGGGACGTCGCCCTTCTCCACGGCGTACGCGAAGTCCTGGAAGGTCAGCTGGTAGGCGCCGCCGTCGGCCCTGGCGGGGGTGGTGTTCGACTTCGGGTGCCGGGCGATGTCGAGGAACGTCTTCGACTCGGGGGTCACCTGGAGCTGCGGGGACCGGAGCGCGGCCAGTGTGGAGGGCACGTTGTGGATGGCGTTGGCGAAGGCGACCACGGCATCCGTGTCGGTGGTCATGTACCGCACCAGCTCCCAGGCGGCGTTCTGCTTCCTGCTCGCGGAGGAGATGCCCATGATGGTGCCGGAGAGGTAGCCCTTGCCGTAGTCGGCCCGCTGGTCGTCCGGCACGGGCAGCGGCGCGGTGCCGATCTCGAAGGGGACGCCGGCGGCCTTGGCCATGGCCGGGCGCCACTCGCCGTCGATCTGCATGGCGACGAGTCCCTTGTGGAAGGGGTGCTCGGGGCTCCACTCGTCGCCGAAGCCGGCGCGGAAACGTTCCAGCTTCTCGTAGCCGCCGAGCTTGGACACCAGGTCCTTCTGGGCGGTCAGCATCTTCGCGAAGGCCGGGTCGCCGGCCAGGTTCGCCTTGCCGTCGGCGGTGAAGTAGGTGGGGCTCCACTGGGCGACGAGCCGCTGCGGGGTGGTCTCGTAGCCGTGGAAGGTGGGCATCACGCCCAGCTGCTCGTACGAATCCCCCCTGGGCTTGGTGAGCTTCTGCGCGACCTCCGCGAACTGGCTCCACGTCTCGGGCGGTTCGGTGATCCCGGCGGCGGCGAACGCGGTCTTGTTGTAGACGAGGCCGTAGGCGTCGTGCAGCAGCGGCAGGGTGCACTGGCGGCCGTTGTAACGGGTGTACTCCAGCAGGGTCGCGGGGAAGACCTTCGCCCCGTCGATCCCGGACTTCTCCATGAAGGGGTTCAGGTCGGCGAAGGCACCCGAGTTGCAGAACTTGCCGACGCTGTCGGTGGCGAAGGAGGAGACCACGTCGGGGGCCTTGTCCCCGCCCGCGCGCAGCGCCTGGTTGATCTTGTCGTCGGTCATGTTGCCGGTGGCCTTGACCTTGATGTCCGGGTGCGCCTTCTCGAAGCGGGCGATGCCCTCCTCGATCGCCTTGACCTCGGAGGGGGCGGACCAGCCGTGCCAGAAGCTGATGGTGACGCCGGCCTTCGGGTCGTCGGTGGCGGTGGCGCCGTTCTGGCCGGTGCAGGCGGCGGCGAGTAGGGACATGGCGGCAAGGGCGGCCGCGCTGGTGGTCAGGCGTGCGGCTCGGGGCATGGCGGTGCTCGCTCTCTGGGGGAGAACTGGGGACGAGGGGTGCCGGGCGCTGTCGCGGGAGGTCCGCGGCGGGAGGGCGCTCCGGTGGAGGGGGTCTGCGGGCGGGCGGGTGGCGGGCGGGAGCTGTCTGCGGCGGAGGGTTACGGGTGTCGGCGGGAGGTGTCGAAGACTTCCTCGCGGGTGGCGGCCAGGGCGCTCTCCAGGGCACCGCGCAGCACGGGCCGCTCGTGGACCCCGCCGGTGACCAGCCGCGGGCGGGAGGGGGCCAGTTCGGCGAGTTCGTCCTCCAGCAGGGCGCGCAGCGGCTCGCCGCCCGCGGTGATCAGGGCGCCCGAGAGGACCACGATCTCCGGGTCCAGTACGGCGACCAGCGAGGCCAGACCGGTCGCGAGCGCGGTGGCGTACGACCGGAGGAAGCCCAGGCGGGCTCCCTCGGGCTCGGCGGCGGCCCGCCGGAGCAGCTCGGCTCCGGCGGCCACCTGGGCGGCGGGCAGGGCGCCGGCGCCGGGGCCGGGGCCGGGGCCGAGTCCGGCAGCGGCGGCGAGCGCGGGCAGTACCTGTACGCCGGCCAGCTCCTGGTAGCCGCCGGTGTTGGCCCGGGTGACCTGGCGGACCAGCGGGTGGCCGGGCACGGGGAGGAAGCCCACCTCGCCCGCGCCGCCGGTCCAGCCCCGGTGCAGCCGCCCGCCGAGCACGAGGGCGGCGCCGAGGCCCTCCTCGTTCCACAGCAGGACGAAGTCCTCGTGGCCGCGGGCCGCGCCGAGGCGCTGCTCGGCGACCGCGGCGAGGTTCACGTCGTTCTCGTACTCGACAGGCAGGGGCAGGGCCGCGGCCAGTTCGTCGAGGAGGGTGGGGGAGTGCCAGCCCGGGAGGTGGCTGGCATAGCGCAGCCGCCCGGTACGGGGGTCGAAGGCGCCGGGGGTGGCGATGACCAGCCGGTGCAGGTCGGACAGGGCCAGCCCGGCGCCCTCCAGCGCCCCGCCGAGGGCCCGGGTGACCTGGCCGACGGCGTCGGCGCCCTCGGTGTAGGGGAGCTCGAAGCCGCCGATCACGGTGCCGGTCAGGTCGGCGACGGCGGCGAGCACCCGGTCGGGGGTGACGTCGAGGCCGCCGACGTGGGCGGCGCGGGCGTTGAGCGCGTACAGCTGGGCGTTCGGGCCGGGGCGGCCGCCGTCGGTGCCGGTGGCGACGACGAGCCCGGCGGCCTCCAGCCGGGCGAGCAGCTGGGAGGCGGTGGGCTTCGAGAGTCCGGTGAGGTGCCCGATCCGGGTCCGGGACAGGGGGCCGTGCGTCAGCAGCAGCTCCAGGGCGGCGCGGTCGTTCATGGCGCGCAGCAGGCTGGGCGTTCCGGGAGTGGCGGCGGGCATGGCGGGGTCCCTCCCTCACCGAGGAGAACTGTTAGGTAAGTTTCCTATTGGCTTCCGAGGCGTGTCAATGCCGCTGCCCCGCCGGAAAGGACCGGCGGGGCGGCGGATGGCGCGGGACGGGGAGGCGGGCCCTCCCCGGCGGGGCCCTACTTGGGCAGCCGGACCCCGGGGGCGGGCACGGGCGCCGCCGGTATCGGGGCGGTGGCCAGGGACTGCGGGGAGGCCGGGTTGGCCAGCGCCGAGGGCGCCGCGACGGCCGCCGCCGTGTCGGCCGGGGCGGCCTCGTCCTCGCCGGGGGCCGGCGCGCCGCCGATGATCCGGATGCCAGCCGCGTCGAAGGCGTCCTTGATCCGCCAGCGCAGCTCGCGCTCCACCGCGAACTGCTGGCCCGGCATGGTCTTCGCCGACACCTTCACCGTCATGGAGGCCAGCAGCACCTCGTCCAGGCCCAGCACCTCCACCGGGCCCCACAGGCGCTCGTCCCACGGGGTCTCCTTCGCCAGGGTGTCCGCGACCTCCTGGACCACCTCGCGGATGTGCGCGAGGTTCTCCGTCGGCTTGACCTGCACGGCCACGCCCGCGGTCGCCCAGCCCTGGCTCAGGTTGCCGATGCGCTTGATCTCGCCGTTGCGGACGTACCAGATCTCACCGTTGTCGCCGCGCAGCTTGGTCACGCGCAGACCGACCTCGATCACCTCGCCGGAGGCCACCCCCGCGTCGATCTTGTCGCCGACGCCGTACTGGTCCTCCATGATCATGAACACGCCGGAGAGGAAGTCCGTCACCAGGTTGCGCGCACCGAAACCGATCGCCACACCGGCCACACCGGCACTCGCCAGCAGCGGCCCCAGGTCGATCTTCAGCGCCGCCAGGACCATCAGCGCGGCCGTACCGAGGATCAGGAACGAGGACACCGAACGCAGCACGGAGCCGATCGCCTCCGAGCGCTGGCGCCGCCGCTCGGCATTGACCAGCAGCCCGCCCAGCGCGGTGCCCTCGACGGCCTCCGCGCTGGAGTTCATCCGGCTTATCAGCTTGGTCAGGGCCTTGCGGACCACGGTACGGAGCGCCACCGCGATCACGATGATCAACAGGATCCGCAGGCCGATGCTCAGCCAGGTGGCCCAGTTCTCCTCGACGAAGCTCGCGGCGTTCGTCACGCTCTCGGCGGCGTCGTCGGTGGTGGACGCTGCCTGCGGTAGCAGGATGGCGGGAGAGGGCACGGCGGGAACCTCCAGGGCATAGCGGTCCGCCCGCGGAACGGTCGTACGGTCGAGCTGGTGGTGCGGGCAGGCCATCCACACTAACGGGGCACGGGACCGACCTCGTTGCGTTGTTCGAGGGAGAGACCGGACTCACCTGGGGATGAAAGGGAGTGTGGTTGAAAACACCCCGGGCCCGTTACCGGCGCGTGGTGGCGCTTCGACCAGCCGTAAGGGGAGACTGAGAGCAGATCGTCCCGGCGCGAGCCACGCGCCGCCGGCGTACAAGGAGGCAGTCCGTGCCGCACGTCCTGGTCCTCAACGCGTCGTACGAGCCCCTCGGCGTCGTACCGCTCCGCCGCGCGCTCGTCCTCGTCCTGGAGAACAAGGCAATCTCCCTGGAGGAATCGGGCGCCTTCCTGCACAGCGCGACACGGGCCGTCCCCGCGCCCAGCGTGGTCCGCCTCAAGCGCTTCGTGCGGGTCCCCTACCGGGGGCCCGTTCCACTCACCCGCCGCGCGCTGTTCGCCCGCGACGGCGGCCGCTGCATGTACTGCGGGGCCGTCGCCACGAGCGTGGACCACGTCATCCCGCGCAGCCGCGGGGGACAGCACGCCTGGGACAACGTGGTCGCCGCGTGCCGGCGGTGCAACCACGTCAAGGCGGACCGGCACCTGCTGGAACTCGGCTGGCGCCTGCGCCACCAGCCGGCTCCGCCGTCGGGACTGGCCTGGCGGATCATCGGCACGGGGCACCGGGACCCGCGGTGGATGCCGTACCTCCAGCCGTACGGGGCGGAGGACGCGCTGGAACGCATCGGAGTACCGACCGCCGCCGCCTCCTGACGGGCGAAGGGCGGGCGCGGTCCCCGGCCCGCCCTTCGCCCGTTCCCCGGGGCTGCGCCCCGGACCCCCTGGGGGCTCCGCCCCCAGACCCTCCCCCAGCTACCGCTGGGGGTGCCCCCAGCGCCTGAAACGCCGGCGGGGCTGTACAC
>NZ_JBVIXO010000010.1:0-276462 GCF_055593565.1 Streptomyces sp. NPDC040718
CATGCGTGAGCCACTCACACAGGTGGAGAGGGGTTCGTCCGGCGGGGGGCTGTGCGCCCCGGCCGCCTCGGCGACAACACCAGTTAGCCAGCCCCCGGACGCCCTGGCAACGCCCCCCACCTACTAACCCCCCTCGCAGCCCGGGCCCAACGCCCCGCCCGGCAACCCGTACGACTACCGGCCCGCCGCCCTACTAACCCGCACCGGATGTGACGTGGGTCCTGTGGGCCGCCTCACCGGCCGGAACCCCGAAACTCACCCCCCGTAGCCGATCAGACCCGCTGAGCTGAGTGGCCCCCGTCACTTCCGGCACCCGAATCGAAGGAAACGGGTGCGTCGAACGCGGCATTCCGAGTCGCTGGGCTACGAGGAGAGGCGCGGCAGGCCGCTGGTCACACGGCTCCACAGGGAACGCGTGGCGCCGAAGCCGCTCTCGTGCGTCCAGACGTGGGTGCAGCCGGGGCACTGGAGGTGGAGGAGGCTGCCCTTGTTGGAGAGCAGGTAGCGCCAGTGGCGGGAACAGGCCCGGCGCTCCGCGCACGGTTCGCAGTCCCGGGCGTCCTCGCAGCCGGGGCACGGCACCCACGCCCGGCGGCCGATTTCGGCCTGCGGGTCAAGCGGCAGCATGGCCGCCCCCGCGCACGGGCAGCACGCCGGCCGCCACGAGCTCGTCGTACGTGCGCTGCTGCTCCGCGTCGAGGCCGGAGTAGAGCAGGTCGTACGCCTCCTCCTCACCCCGCAGCACCTCGACCGGATCCCAGTCGGGACCGAGCGCGGCCATCACCTGGGCGCGCCGGAGCATCTCCTGGGCGGTGAGGTCGACGGCGAAGTCGAACGGCTCGGCGGCGTCGCCCGGGCCGGCGGGGGGCGTGGAGTGGTGCGAGGACATGAGGCAGAACTTAGGTATGCCTTCCCTCCCGGGTCAAGGGAGGGTGGGCGGAGTCACATCCCACCCTCCACGGGAGGATTCGCACATTTCTCACGGGCCGTCAGGGCGGACGCCCGGGGCAGCCCGCCCGGTCCGGTCAGCCGCGCTGGAAGACCACCTCGGGAGTGGCGCCAGGCGGGGCGGTCGCCCGTGAGCCGGTCCAGCAGGAACGTCACGTCACGCGCCCGGCCCTCGGACACGCGGTGAAGGCGACCGATCGGGGAAGACCTGCTCGCACCTAACCAATCATGGAATGGCCGGAACCCGCTGCCCGGAACCGGCCATCCGCGCCCGGAGGAATTCCGTGCCGTCCCGCGAGGAAGCCCGGCGTCGGCCGGCTCGGGCGCCACACTGGCGGGCATGAGGATCGCCGTCATGACAGCGGGGTCGCGCGGGGACGTCGCACCCTACACGGGGCTGGGGGCCGGCCTGGCCCGGGCCGGACACGAGGTCACGCTGGTCACCCATGGGGTGTTCGAACCGCTGTTGGCCGGGTCCGGGGTGCGCTTCGAGAGCCTTCCCGGGGATCCCAGAGCCGAGTTGCACTCCGCGCGCGGGCGCGGGCTGCACCGGAGCCGGACCGGGGCGGCGAAACTGCTGCGCGCCGTCGCGCTGGCGCGGCGCATCGCGCCGGAGATGACGCACCCGCTGGTCCGTGCCGCGCGCGACGCCGACGTCGTACTGGCAGGCGGAACGGTCGCGCCGCTGGCGTACGCCATCGCCGAGGGCCTCTCCCGGCCCAGCATGGGCCTCTTCCTGCAACCCCTGCACGGCACCCGCGAGTTCCCGCCGCCGATGCTCGGCACCCGCTCCGCGGGCGCGCTGGGCAACCGGCTCGGCGGTCAGGCCGTCGTCACGGCCGTCGACCACGTCTTCACCCGGGCCGCACGGGCCCTGGCCGCCGAGCACGGCCTGCCCCGGCGCAGCCTGCCCGCCGCCCGCCGCGCCCGCGAGCGGCGGAACTGGCCCGTGTGGCACGGCTTCAGCGAGCTGGTGGTCCCCCGCCCCCGCGACTGGCGCCCGGGGCTGGAGATCTCCGGATACTGGTGGCCCCACGACAGCGCCGGCCGGCTGCCGGCGGATCTGGAGGACTTCCTCGCCGCCGGCCCCGCCCCGGTCTACGTGGGCCTCGGCAGCGCCACCACACCCGACCCGGCGCGGGTCAGCGCCGATGTCGTCGCCGCCCTGCGCGCCGCCGGCCTGCGGGGCGTGGTCCAGCAGGGGTGGGCCGGGCTGTCCGCCGCCCAGGACGACATGATCACCATCGGCGACGTTCCGCACTCCCTGCTGTTCCCCCGCATGGCGGCCGTCGTCCACCACGCGGGGGCCGGCACCACCGGTGCCGCCCTGCGCGCGGGCGTCCCGTCCGTACCGGTGCCCGTGCAGTTCGACGCCCACTTCTGGGCGGCCCGTCTCGTGGAGCTGGGCACCGCCCCCGGTGTGCTGCCCCTGCGCCGGCTCGGGCCGGCCGCCCTGGGCTCCGCACTGCGGGAGGCCGTGGGCAACGCCTCCTACCGGGAGCGGGCCCGGTACCTGGCCGGCCGGCTGGCGGCGGAGGACGGCATCGCCCCCGTGGCCGCCGCGCTCGAACGGCTGGTGCACACCTGACGGATGCTCCTCAGCCGCGCGGGTGCTGCTGCCAGGGCTGCTGGTACTGGCCCGGCTGAGGGTACTGACCTGGCTGCTGGTACGGCGCTGCCTGCGGGTACCGGTCCGGCTGCCGGTTCGGCGCCGGGGCCGGCCGGGCGCCGCGCAGCAGGGCGTCGAAGCGGGCGTACAGGTCGTGGGCCGTGTCGGGCGTGGGCACGTACGCGGTGACCGTTCCGTCGGTGAGCTGGACCGTGATCACGCTGCCGCCGCGCGGATCGGGCTGGTGCCAGACTCCGGAGAGGGCCGTGGCGGGGACCCAGCCCTGCCCGGTCTCCGCGTCGCCGCTCCCCCAACGGCGGCGCAGGGCCCGCCGGTAGCCGGGGATCAGCAACAGGGGGAAGCCCACCACGACGAACAGGAGGAGGAAGACGCTCCCGATGACCCCGCTGGTCCAGTGCAGCAGGGCGATGATCGCCCCGTAGCAGACCGAGACGATCGCCACCCACAGGCAGGCCGTGACGGCGGCCTCCGGTGCACCGTTCTTCTTGAGCAGGCCGTAGAGGCCTGTCGACGCGAGCATCAGCAGCAGGGTGACGCACCCGGCCCCCTCGCCGAAGAGCTTGTCGGCGAGGGACTCGTCGCTCCCGTCCTGCTTGGCGGCGTAGCCGTGGTCGTGGAACTGGACGGACATCCGCCCGCCCGGCGTGGCGGTCACGCCCTTGATCGTGTACATGGTGATCACGCTAGCTCCGCCGTACGGCCGGGCGGGGATCGCCCCCCCCGGTCAGACGCGGGCGGGCGCCTCCGCCCGGGCGATGACCACGTCGAGCAGGGCCAGCAGGGAGTCCCGCGCGTCCGTACGGGAGCGGGCGTCCAGCAGGAGCACGGGCGTGGCCGGGTCGCGCAGGTGCAGTGCGGCGGCGATCTCCTCGGCGGTGTAGGGCTGTTCGCCGTGGAAGCAGTTCGCCCCGACGACGAACGGCAGGCCCCGGCTCTCGAAGAAGTCGATCGCCGGGAAGCCCCGGTCCAGGCGCCGCGTGTCGACGAGCACGAGTGCGCCCAGGGCCCCGTTCAGCAGGTCGTCCCACATGAACCAGAACCGCTCCTGGCCGGGCGTGCCGAACAGGTAGAGGACGACTCCGGCGTCGGCGAGGGTGATCCGGCCGAAGTCCATCGCGACGGTGGTCAGTGTCTTGGACTCGATGCCTTCGAGGTCGTCGACGCCGACTCCCGCGCTGGTGAGGCGTTCCTCCGTGCGCAGCGGCTCGATCTCGGAGACCGCCTCGACCAGGGTGGTCTTCCCGACGCCGAACCCGCCGGCGATGAGGATCTTGACGGGGGACGCCGCCCGGGCGGTGGAGTCTTCGGAAGTGTCATATCCGGGCAAGGTTGTCCCTGATTTTCATGAGCAGGTGGACATTGGTGGTCTCGGCGCCCTCCAGGGGCGGCCGGTGGTGGATCAGTCCGCGGTCGGCGAGCTCGCCCAGGAGGAGCGTCGCCGGGGTGAGGCGCATGTGCATGCGTGCGGCGATCTCGGCGACCGCCAGTCCGCCCGGCCGCGCGCACATGGTGAGGACGGTCCGCCATTCGGTGGCCAGACCGGTGTGGGCGTCGTCGCCGACGGCCGCCGCCACGATGGTGGTGTCCATGGTGAGCACGGTCTGCGGGGCGGCGGCCGTGCGGCCGTCGGTCAGCGCGTACAGCCGTGTCCGGCGGGGGCTTCGGCGCGGCGGCTCGTCGGGCATTACGGCGTCGGCGGGGTGGTGCGCTCGGGGGTTCCCAGCCATTCGCCGAGCGCCTGGGCGGTGCGTACGGCTTCGCCTCCCAGTTCGCCGAGCCGTGCCTTGCGGGAGGTCACCACGATGAGCGTGCTGCCTTCCCCGCAGCCGACGACGCAGAGGTAGCGGTCGTCCATCTCCACGAGCTGGCGGATGACCCTGCCGCCGTCGATCTCCCGGGATATCGCCTTCATGGTGGCGGCGATGCCGGAGGACGCGGCCGCGATGCGCTCCGCCTGGTCCCGCTCCAGCAGGTAGGCGCTGAGCTTGATCCCGTCGTTGGACAGGAGCACGGCCCCCTGGATGCCGGCGATCCTGCTCAGGTTGTTGTCCAGGATGCCGTAGATCATGTCGCTGGCTGTCGTTGTCATGGCTGATCCGCTCCGAGCTCTGCTTCCACTTTCTTGGTCCCCTCTTCGTAGTCGGCCCAGGCGTCGGCCACCTCTTCGGGTGTCTCCGTCTCCCGGCCGGCGGCCGGTTCCGGGGCGCGCGGGCCCCGGAGTTGCCGGGTGAGGTGGGTCTGCGGGACGCGCTCGGGCAGGGCGGGCCGCGCGTCCGGGGCGGCCGCGGAGCGCGCCGGCGGTGCGGCCGCGGGGGCCGGTTCCGGGGCCGGGGCCTGCGGGGCGCCGGCGTCGGGCGCGGGCTCGCGCACGGGTACGCGTACGGGCTCCGGCACGGCGGCGGGCCGGGGAGCCCGCTCGGGCAGGGGCTTCCGCTCCGCCTGCTGCGGCACCCGGGGCTTCTCCCCGGCGGGCAGCAGCAGCCCGCCGGGCAGGATCACCACGGCGGCCGTCCCCCCGTACACCGAGCGGCGCAGCGTGACCCGGGCCTGGAGCTGGTCGGCCAGGTGGCCCACGACGAAGAGGCCGAGCCGGTGCGCGTTCTCGGCGAGCACGGAGAACGGCGGCGCCGAGTGCAGGCGCTCGTTCATGGCCTCGTACCCGGCAGCCGAGACCCGCGGTCCGCGGTCCTCGATCTCGACCGACAGGCCGTCCGCGACGAGTTCGGCGCGGACGACCACCTTGGAGCGCGGCGGCGAGAACCGGGTCGCGTTGTCCAGCAGCTCCGCCAGCAGGTGGCTGATCTGGCTGATCACGTGCGGGCGCACGCTCGCCTCGTCCAGTGCCTGCCGTTCGATGCGCCGGAAGTCCTCGACCTCCGCGGCGGCCTCGCGCAGCAGGTCGGCGACGCGCATGGGTTCGGTGTGCGGGTCCGGGATCTCGCCGCCGGCGAGGATGAGCAGGTTCTCGATCTGGCGCCGCATCCCCACCGTCAGCTGGTCGGACCGCATCAGCTGGGCCAGGAGCGCCTCGTCGTGGCCGAAGGTGTCCTGGAGGTCCTCGGTCAGGCTCAGCTGCCGGCTGACGAGGTTCCCGGTGCGCGAGGCGATGCCCGAGGCGAACAGGCCGAAGCCGTGGCGTTCGGCGGCGAGTTGCCTGTGCCCGTCGACGGACACGGCGACCACGCGGGCGAAGGCGTCGGCGATCTGCCCGACTTCGTCCTCGCGTCCGTGCACGGCCGGCAGTGCCTCCGTGTCGACGGGTTCCCCGCGCTGGAGCCGGGCCACCACCTCGGGCAGCGTCTCCTCGGCGATGGCGACCGTACGCGTGTGCAGGCGGCTCAGCCGGCGCAGTACCGACCGGGTGGTGAGGACGACGACCGCGGTGACGAGGAGCAGGGCGCCGCCGCTGGCTCCGACGAGCCAGTAGACCTCGGTCTGGAGCGCGGCGGCCTTCGCGTCGGCGTGGGCGAGCACGTTCTTGGCGCGGGCCGTGTTGAGTTCGGCGAGTCGCGGCGCGAAGGTGTGGTGCGCGGCGGGCCAGTCGTCGACGTCGGCGGGCAGTTTGACGCCGGTCGCGGTGTCCTTGTGGTTGGCGATGACCGCGTTTTCGACGCGGAGCTTGGTCTGCCAGGCGTCCGAGCCGGTCAGCTTGTCGTACGCCGCCAGTTCGGCGGGCGGCAGGTACGGCACGATCCAGGTGTCGTACAGGTACCGGTGGGTGCCGACGGCGTCGAGGAACTGGGAGAAGCCGGTGGCCGCCAGTTCGCGGGAGGGCCCCGCGAGGGTGAGGGCCGTGTCCTCGCGGGCGACCATCTCGGCGGCGGAGAACAGGGCCACGGCGGGCCTGCTCTCCTGGGCGAGTTCGGCGTCCTCGGCGTGGCTGAATTCATCCTGGTAGGCGCGGATGATGTCGTCGATCACGCCGGTGTAGTAGCCGACGGCCTGGTCCGCGCTGCCGCTGTGGGCGTCCACGCGCTTGCGGTACGAGGCGAGCAGGTCGAGCCGGCCGCTCACGGCGCCGAGGCGCCCCTCGCCCTGCCCGTGGTGCTGCGCGGTGTCGCCGCCGCCGCTGCCCGCGAGCCGCCGGAACTCCGCCGCGGCGCGGTCCGTCGCGGCCCGCCTCTCGTGCAGGGCTTCGTCGGCCACGGAGGATCCGGCCCATCGCGCCGCCGTCACCGCCCGCTCGTTCTGCAGCTCCGTCATCAGCCTGACCAGCGGTACGCCGATCCGTTCACCGGCCTCCACGTCGGCGCGCAGGTGCTCCGACTGGGCCAGCAGCCGCTGGGCGGTCACGGTGGTCTGGGCCCCCATCGCCACGGTCGGCACGACTGCCAGGCAGACCAGCATCGTGCGCAGGCGTACGGTGCGGCGGCGCCGGGCGGGGGGCGGCGGGCTTGGCGGTCCTTCGGGGGCCATCGCAGACATCGGTCCTCGGGAGCGGCGGAGACGGGAAGGGCCCGGACGAGGGCATGGGGGAACTGCCGACACGGCCCTGCGGGGTGAGGATGCCGATCATATCCAGCCAGTCCGAATAAACGGAGACCTTACTTCCATGATCCTGCGTGGTAAAAGCGCCCGTCCGCCCTCCGCCGGCATCGGGAGGCGGCGCCGGGGGAAGGCTGGTCGCGACCGGAACGGGTCTTCGTCGGAGGAGTTGGACGGAATGCGCACTCTGACCTTTGTCGTGGGTACGGGCCGCAGCGGGTCGACCGCGCTGTCGGGCATCGTCAACGCGCATCCGGACGTGCTCAGTCTCAACGAGCTGCTGTCCTCGGTACAGAGCCGGGGCTTCCCTGAAGGCACCGTCACGGGCGAGGGGTTCTGGCGGCTGCTGGCCGATCCCAATCCGGTGTTCGAGCGGATGATCCGCAGCGGGGTGCCGATGCCGGAGTTCGTCTACACCCGTCGCCCCGGGCGCTTCGCGACCGCCACCACCGGGATCCCGGCCCTGTCCCTGATGGTGCTCCCGCACCTGACCGACGATCCGGACGGCCTGTTCGACGAGCTGGAGAAGGAGGTGCGCGGCTGGCCGGCCCGCACCGCGGCCGGTCACTACGAGGCCCTGTTCGCCCTGCTGTGCGCGCGGTTCGGGTCCACGGCGGTGGTGGAGCGGTCGGGGTATTCGTCGGACCGGGTGCCGCTGTTGCGCCGGACCTTCCCGCAGGCGCGCTTCGTGCACCTGTTCAGGGACGGGCCGGACTGCGCGCTGTCCATGAGCCGGCACACGGGCTACCGGATGATCTACCTGCTGCGGGAGATCCTCGCCCGGACGGGCGCCGAGCGGGTGGAGGACCTGACCGGGGAACAGGTCCGGTCCCTGCCGCCCGAGCTGTCCCGGCTGCTGGAGGAGCGCTTCGATTCCGCGCTGGTGCTGGACCGCGAGCTGCCGGTGGCGGGTTTCGCGGCGCTGTGGTCGGAGATCGTGGTCCGGGGCGTGGCGCACCTCGGCGGGGTTCCCGCGCCGATGCGCGCCACGCTCGCCTACGAGGACCTCCTCGACCGGCCCCGCGAAGAGCTCGCGAGGCTGGCCGGCTTCATCGGCGTCGAGCCCCTCCCCCAGTGGCTCGACGCGGGCGCCGCACGGCTGGACGCCGGCCGGCGGGGTGCCTCGCTGCGGCTGCCCGCGGCCGAACTCGCGGCGCTGCGGGAGGGGTGCGCCGCCGGCGCCCGGGCCCTGGCGGGCGGCCGGGCGTAGGTCCGTAGGGCCGTAGGGGCGTCCAGCAGTTCTCAGCAGGTGACGGTGACCTCGTGCACGACGGGCCTGGCGGTCCAGGGGAACGAGGCGACGCCGAAGGTGGCGCGTACGGTCGACCCGCACGGGACGGAGCCGGCCGGACCGCGCACGTCGAGGCTGGACGAGGTGAAGATGACCGGCCTCGCCTGGGTGACGGGCGCGTCGCCGCCGACGACCTCGGCGGTCAGCGTCGTGAACAGCTGCCTCGGCTCGGGCGCCGGGCTGCCCGGAGAGGGCGGGCCGGCCAGTCCGACCTTTCCGTAGATCTCGACGGTGGTGCCGGTGACATCGGCGCACACCCGGGTGGTCAGACCTGCCTGAAGGGCCGGGCTGCCGCAGGAGGTG
This sequence comes from Streptomyces sp. NPDC040718, assembly GCF_055593565.1. Classification (NCBI taxonomy): domain Bacteria; kingdom Bacillati; phylum Actinomycetota; class Actinomycetes; order Kitasatosporales; family Streptomycetaceae; genus Streptomyces; species Streptomyces sp. NPDC040718. The sequence continues at coordinate 8,658 of NZ_JBVIXO010000010.1, forward strand.
ACGGTCTCGGCGGCGGCTGGAGGGGTGGCTGCGAAGGCGGGGACGCCGGTGAGGACGGTCAGGGCGGCGGCGCCGGCTGCCAGAAGGGCCAAACGGTTCATCGGAGTTCTCCTCTTGGTCATGGGGCACGGCCCGGGCGGTTCCGGACCGGGCTCGTATGTCATGTGATATTTCACATGACATACGAACGGATCATGACCAACGACTGAACCGTTGCCGCCCGGGCCGTGACTCCTCGTCCGTCAGCGCAGCCCGGCGGCCCGGCGCGACGTGGCGTGGACGGAGCCCAGCAGGCTCAGCGCCTCGGCGCTCGGGCCGCCCGGTTCGGCGTGGTAGACGACCAGTTGCCGGCCCGGGGCGTCGCGCACGTCGAAGGCCTGGTAGGTGAGCCGCAGTTCACCCACGTCCGGGTGGTGGAAGTGCTTGGCCGCCCGGGTCTTGCCGCGCACGGTGTGGGCGCTCCACAGCGCGGCGAACTCCGCGCTCCGCCCGCTCAGTTCGCCGACCAGCTCCCGCAGTCGCGGACTGCCCGGTTCCATGCCGTCCGCCTCGCGCAGATGGCCGGCCACGGCTTCGGCCGTCAGGTCCCATCGGATGTGGAACCGGCGCGCGGCCGGGTCGAGGAAGACCATCCGGGCCAGGTTGTCCGGCCGGCCGAAGGGCGAGTACAGGGCCTCGGCGAGCGTGTTCGCGGCCACTACGTCGAGTGCGGGGCCGATCACGAAGGCGGGGGCGTGCAGATGGCCTTCCACCAACTCGCGCAGGGCGGGCGCCACTCGGTCCGCCGTGGCTGCGGCGTACGGACGGGCGGGTGCCGCGCCCGCCAGCCGGTGCAGGTGTGCCATCGCGTCGGCGTCCAGCAGCAGGGCGCGGCCCAGCGCGGCCACCACCTGCCCGGACGGGTTGCGCTCGCGCCCCTGCTCCAGCCGCGTGTAGTAGTCCGCGTTCACTCCGGCCAGCACGGCGACCTCCTCGCGGCGCAGCCCGGCCACCCGGCGCGGTCCGTGGCTCGCCATGCCGACGTCGCCGGGCCGTACGCTCCCGCGGCGCGCGCGGAGGAAGTCACCGAGGTGGTTGTCGCCCATGCCCCACAGGCTAGGCCGCGCACCGGTTCCCTGCCTGGGTGCGCCGCACCCGGGCAGGACGCGGCCGGAGTGCGGGACGGGCGTCAGGAGGGCGGCGTCCAGCCCGGGGCACGGCCGCTCAACCCGATCGTCCGGTCCAGCAGCGGTGCGCCGTCCGGCACCGGCACGACGGGGCCGAAGACGCCCCCGCCGCGGTCCTCCTCCTGGGCGGCCGCGAGCAGGAAGTCGTACGAGACCCGCAGCGCCGCCCCGTCGGGTGCGTAGTCCTGGCCGGTGGCCCTGGCCAGGTCCCAGCCGTGGACGACCAGTTCGTCGGCGGCCACCGCGGCGGCGACGGCGCCGGGCAGGTCAACGCCGCCCGCGCGGGTCGCACCGGTCCAGGCGTCCGGGTCCCGCCAGGCCTCCGCCAGTTCGCCGAGGAGCTCCGGAAGCCGCTCGCGCCAGTCGGCGGGCAGCTCGGCCGCGTCCGCGTCCGGGGGTGTGTCGGTCCTGGGTCCGAGGTCCTTGCGGGCCGCGTCGCGGAAGGCCGCGGCCAGGCCCGCCAGGTGGCCCAGCAGTCCGCCGACCGGATAGCCGGGGCAGGGCGTCGGCCCGGCGAGCCGGGCGTCGGGGACACCGGCGACCAGGCGGGCCACGACGGCCGCCTGCGGTCCGAGGTCGAACCCCGTCGTGCTGTTCATCCGCCTCTCCCTCCGGAACCGCCCGCCTGCAGGGTAGACGGGAGCCCGGGCCGGAGCCGGCCGGACATGCCCGTCCGCCGCGGGTTCCCGTCGTTCCCGGCCCGTCCGGCGGAACGCGGCCCGGTAGGTGCTCGGACGGTGCCCCGTGTGCCGGGCGAAGAGGGCGGCGAAGGTACCGGGATCCCGGTAGCCGACGGCCGCGGCGACGGCGGCGACGGTGCGGTCGGTGGTCTCCAGGAGGTGGCGGGCACGGCGCACCCGGGAGGCCTGGAGATGGGCCAGCGGGCTGTGACCGGTCTCCTCGGCGAAACGGCGCAGCAGGGTGCGGGTGCTGACACCGAAGGCGTCGGCGAGCGCGGCGAGGTCGTACGGCTCGGCGAGGTCCTGGTCGAGCCGCCGCATGACCCGCGGGGAGAACTCCCGGCCGGGCTGCGGAAGGAGCCTCGGGTCGGCGTACGGGGTCTGGGAAGTCCGCGCGTCGTCGACGAGGGCCACCCGGGCGGTGGTGCGGGCCACCCGGTCGCCGTCGTGCCGGCGGATCAGGTCGAGCGCGAAGTCGTACATGGCGCTGAAGGCCGCCGTGGTCGTCACTCCCGTGTCGGTGACGACCAGGTGCTCCGGCCGCACGTCGGCGGCCGGGCAGCGCCTGGCCAGTTCGGCGGCGTACAGCCAGGAGGTGGTGGCTCGGCGCCGGTCGAGGAGCCCGGCCTCGGCGAGCAGGAACGCGCCGGTGCAGAGGGAGACGACGGCGGTGCCGGCGGCGGCCCGCTCCCGGATCGCCGCGATCTCGGGGGCGAGCGCGGCGAGCCCCGCGTCGAGGTCGGCGTCCGGGCCCAGTTCGAAGCCGGGCACCACGAGGACGTCGACCTCGCGCAGGGGCCGTACGTCCAGGCTCGCACCGCCGGAGGCGGTGACCCGGCGGCGGGGCGAGAGGACCGACACCCGGTAGCCGGGGGCGCCGGGCCCGGCGACGTGCCCGGCCATCGTCAACAGGTCGGGGACGCCGAACACTTCGGACGCGAAGCAGCCCGGGTACGCCAGGACCCCGACCCGCAGCGCACCCGCTCCCGCGCCGTCCTCCGCCCGCGCCACCGTTCCCGTACCCCCTGCCGTCCGCGGCCCCCGGGCCGGCGGACGCGTACCGCTCGGCCCCGTCGTATGGCGAGATTACCCCCGGCCCTGGCGGTCCCGCCCCTCACCGGGCGGCCGGTGCGGGGCTCAGGCTGGGCCCATGAGCGATGACGATCCGATCGACGACTTCACCCGCCGGAGCGTGGCCGTGGCGGGGGTGGAGAAGACGGTGTACGTGGCCGGGGCCGGGCCCGCGGTCGTGCTGCTGCCCGAGATGCCGGGCATCAGTCCCGACGTCCTGCGGCTCGCGCGCTGGGTGCGGGAGGCGGGATTCACCGTGCACGTGCCCTCCCTGTTCGGGACGGACGGCGCCTTCCCCACGGCCGAGGGCGGCCGGGAGGTCGTCCGGCGCGCCTGCGTCAGCGCGGAGTTCCGGGCCTTCGCCGGGGGCGGCACCAGCCCGGTGACCCTCTGGCTGCGCGGCCTGGCACGCCAGGCCCACGCGGAGTGCGGCGGACCGGGGGTGGGTGCGGTCGGCCTGTGCTTCACCGGCAACTTCGCCCTCGCCATGGCCCTGGATCCGGCGGTGATCGCCCCGGTGGTCAACCACCCGTCGCTGCCGCTCGACGACCCCGGCGGAATCGAACTCGGCGCGGCGGACGCGCGTGCGGTGCGCGACCGGCTCCACCGCGACGGACTCACCGTCCTCGCCTACCGCTTCGAGGGCGACCGCTGGTGCACGGGGCAGCGCTTCGCCGCCTACCGCGCGCTGCTCGGGGCGGCCTTCGACGGGCGCGTCCTGCCCTCCTCCGCCGCCAACCCGGCCCCGCCGCCCTTCTTCGCCGAGCTGGTCGGCACCCCGCACAGCGTGGTCACGGCCCATCTCGTCGACGAGGCCGGGCATCCGACGGTCCGGGCCCGCGACGAGATCCTGGCCTTCCTCACCCAGCGCCTCCACCCGCGGGGGACCCGGCCCGGCCCGGGCTCGGGGAAAACGAATGGGACATGAGGCCATTGGTTGTTAGGGTGCGGATCACCGTGACAGGACGCGAGGAGGTGAGACCCATGAAGGCTGTATCGAGGTGGGTGCTCCCCAACTTCCGTCACGGTATGCGGCTGACCTAGGTGTCGTCGGGAGCGCCTCCGTAACCAGGCACTCCCGAAAGGCGACAACCATGAACACCGTGATGATCAACCGGGTCGACGAGACCCGGTGGCAGGCCGAGGCCGACGGCTTGACCGTCGGTTACGGCGACGTCTCGCAACGGCCCGACGGGCGGCTCTTCATCAGCATCGACGTGTGGCAGGACGCGGCCTTCGACCGGCTCGCCGCCGCGATCCTGGCAGACCTGCCGGCCCCGCTCCACACCCTGGTCGGCGAGGCCGACCTCGGCCTGAGGTCCCGTTGGGAAGAGGCCGGTTTCGCTCCCGGACGCCGCGAGCGGGAGTACGTCCTGTCCACCGACCCGAGCGAGACCGGACTGGATCCGTCCCGGTCGCCCGAGGGCGTGCTGATCCTGCCCGGCACGCAGGCGGACAAAAGCCTGCTGCGCGCGCTGGACCGTACGATCCGCGAGGAGGTCGAGGCCGGCGCGGGATGGCGGACCATGCCGGCCGAGGTCCTGCCGCGTCCGGCCGCGGCCCTGCCGCTGGACCCGTCGCGGTTCACGGTGGCGGTCCGGGACGGCGCGTACGTGGGCCTGGTCCGGGTGGCCCCGGTCCGCAGCCGGGCGCGGATCGGGCTGGTGGCCGTACGGGCCGGCGAGCAGCGCCGGGGCATCGGGCGGGCGCTGCTGGCCCACGCGCTGGGCTCGCTGCACCGGTCCGGGATCGGCTCGGCCTGGGCCGAGGCCGACGAGTCCAACACCGCCGCGATCACACTGTTCGAGGGCATCGGCGCCCGGCGGACCGGCGGCAACGTCGAGCTGGTGCGCCGCTGACCCCACGCCGTCGGCCCACCGGTCCGGCAACGACACCGGTTTCGACATCTGCATCGACACCCCATCCGAGAGACGAGGGACATTGGCAAGAACATCGAAGGGCCTGGAAGTCGAGGGCACCGTCATCGAGTGCATGCGCAACGCCACCTTCAAGGTGGAACTCCCGAACGGGCACCACGTGCTCGCGCACATCAGCGGGAAGATCCGGAAGAACTACATCAGGATCCTCCCCTTCGACCGGGTGCTCGTCGAAGTGAGCACGTACGACCTGACCCGCGGCCGGATCATGTACCGGTACCGGACCTGAGCGACGGCGGGCGTGCGCCCGGGGACTCCCCGGGCGCTCGCTCGGGCCGGCGCCCGTGCGATCCGTCGGAGTTGAGCCACAACTGGGCCTGAACGCACGGATGTTGCCGATTGCGGCCGCCGGGTGAAGAGGTGGCGCCACGGCTCTTGTCGTGTGGTCGGGGTTCGCGAATGATGCTTCCGGCGCGCCCGCCGGACCGGCCGGGCTCCGCGCCGCACCGAACCCCGACCAGCCGGAGGATGCTTTGCGGACGAGTCGTCACATCCGGAGGGCATCCGTCGCCGTCGGCGCCGCCCTCGCACTGGTCGTCGCCGTGCCGCAGGTGGCCTTCGCCGCCCCGCCGCCGGCCCTGCCCGTGAACGCCGAGGCCGTCGAGCTGACCTTCCAGCCGGCGTACGACTACGACACGGACGGCTGTTACCCGACCCCCGCCATAGGCCCGACCGGGGTCCTGAACGGCGGCCTGAACCCCACCGGCGCGCTCAACGGCAACTGCCGCGACGCCTCGGACCTCGCCAACACCAACGGCTATTCCCGGGCCGCCTGCAACAACGGCTGGTGCGCCGTGGCGTACGCGCTGTACTTCGAGAAGGACCAGGCCATCCCGGGCATCAGCCTCGGCGGCCACCGCCACGACTGGGAGCACGTGGTGGTGTGGATCCAGGGCGGCGAGGCGAAGTACGTCTCCACCTCCGCCCACGGCGACTTCAACGTCCACACGCGTGACCAGATCCGCTGGGAGGGGACCCACCCCAAGATCGTCTACCACAAGGACGGCGTCGGCACGCACTGCTTCCGTCCGGCCAACGCCAATGACGAACCGCCCGAGAACCACCGGGGCACCTGGCAGTTCCCGGCGCTCGTCGGCTGGTCGGGCTATCCGGCGACGCTGCGGGACAAGCTCAGCCAGGCGGACTTCGGCAGCGCGCACTTCGGCCTGAAGGACGGCTCGTTCGCCTCCCACCTCGCGAAGGCCAAACCGGCGGGCATCCCCTTCGACCCGAACCAGTAGCGGCTCCGCCCCCGTACGGTCAGCTGGACGCGTGGTCGTCGCGGGCCAGGGCGTAGACGGTGCAGGGGCGGTCCAGGACGGTGTCCTCGCGCAGGCGCGTGAAGCCGAGGCGCGAGGCCACCGCGGTGGAGGCGGTGTTGCCGTGGTGGATCATGGCGGTGATCTGCGGGAGCCGCAGCGTCCCGAAGCCCCACGCGAGCACCGCCTCGGCCGCTTCGGTGGCGTAGCCGCGCCCCCAGTGGGCGCGGGCGAAGGTCCAGCCGATCTCCGTCTCGTCGAACTGTTCCCACCAGTTGAGGCCGCTGCGGCCGATCAACTCGCCGGTTCCGCGCAGTTCGACGGCGCACAGGCCGTGGCCGCGCCGGTCCCACTGGTCCCGGATCGCGCGCAGGCGTGCCGCGGCCTGCTCCCGGGTGTAGCCGCCGACGAACCGGTTGACCTCCTCGTCGGCGTGCAGGGCCACCCACCAATCGGTGTCGGCTTCGGTGAGCGGGCGCAGTCGGAGGCGTTCTGTGGTGATCACTTTCTTACGGTCCTCGATGTCGATGGGATGGTCGTGTCGTCCGGGGGATCCGGTTGTAACAGATGTTGTTACGACAGTGGTCGAAAGGGAGGCCGGTCCCAGTGGACCGGCCGGGGCGGATCGGGTGTCGTTCAGCTTCCGGGAACCGCCGCCCTCGCCACGTCGGCGACGGTGACGGCCGCCAGTTCGGCCCTCATCGACTCCTCCGCGCGGTCGTAGACCGCTCGCAGCACGGGCGGGATGCCCCGCGCGACGGGACACTCCTGATTGGGCGGCGAGGAGTGCAGGCCGATGAGCGGCTCCGGCTCGACGGCGAGGTAGACGTCCCTCAGGGTGATCGACTCCGGAGCGCGCGCCAGCCTCCAGCCCGCGCCCTGCCCTCGCTGCGACTCCACCAGCCCGGCGTCACGCAGGCTCCCGAGGGTGCGGCGGATGACCACGGGGTTGGTGTTGACGCTGGCGGCGATCTGCTCGGACGTCACGATGCCGCCGGGCCGCTTGGGGCAGACCCGGGCCATCCAGGTCAGCGTGTGCGTGGCCACGGTCATCCGACTGCTCGCACTCACGGAACCTCCCGCCGTCCCCGATGCCGCCGGCCCGACTTCTGTCGTAACCAATATTGTTACGACAGGGGGGTTGATGTCCAGCCGTCCCGGGAGGACGGCACCCGGCACAGCACCCCCGGCCGGGATCGGTTACCCGTCGGGGCCGGCTTCGGCGGGTTGAGCAGGCCCTCCGGGGGGCCCAGGGTGACGGGGGCGCCGGCGGGCTCGAAGCCGGCCGGTGCCGGGTATCGGGCTCGGGCTGCCGCCGAGCAGGTCCTTCGGCGGGGCGTGTCCGGGGCCCGCGGACCCGGCGCCCGCGCGGCCTGCTCGTCTCCGGCAGGGTCCACGCGGGCCGGCCGTGATCGGCCACCCGACACGCCCCGGTCGGATGCGGCGGATCGCCGGGCCGGTGGACGAGGATCGCACCGCGGTCACCGCCCCTCCCCCCTCCCGTCGGAGTCACCATGGCCCCCACCTGGGACCCACGTCGCCCCCGCAGTTCCGGAGCGTCGCTCCTGCCGGTCCTGCTCCCCATCGCGTTCCTGATCGTGGCGGCGGTGGGAGTCGGGTCGTGGCTGCAGTTCAGGGAACGGCAGGCGCTCGACACCGTCCACACGGTCGGATCCGCGGCCGCCGACCGGGTGGACGTCGAGGCCACCGTCCAGCGCGTGGACGCCTCGTCCAGGGAGCTGGTCCTGCGGGTCCGGGTCGTCCCGCGCGGGACCCTGGGCGAGGAGGACGGGACCGCCCCGGTGGCAGACCTCGGCCTCCAGACCTCCACCGCGACCCTCGGCGACCTGGCGTTCAAGGCGCACGAGCGGATCGCGACCCGGGACGTGCAGGTCGCCGTCACGGGCGGGTCGGTCAGCGACTACCCGTTCGACACGTACGGGACCGACGTCGAGTTCTGGGCACAGCTGGGCGGCAGGCAGGTGCCGGTGCGGCTGCTGTTCTCCAACAACGACCCCCTCTTCTCGGTGTCCGTGACGCCCTCGGACGCCCGGCAGGAGGCCGTCCTCGGGCTGGAACTGGTCCGGTCGGGCAGCCTGCTCGTCTTCGCGGTCTTCATGATGGGCGTGATGTGGGCGCTGGCGGCGTCCGTGCTCATCGGGGCCTGGTACCTGACGACCCGCGGCGAGGGCCTGGTCTGGCCCGCCCTCGCCTGGATGGCCGCCACCCTGTTCGCCCTCGCCGCGTTCCGCAACACCGCGCCCGGCACGCCCCCCATCGGCTGCGTACTGGACTGGTTCGCCTTCCTGTGGGCCGAGACCGTCATCGCCCTCTGCCTGCTCGCCGTGGTCCTCACCGGCGTCCGCACAGCGCTCCGCCCGGACGACACGGCGTAGCACGGACGGCGCAACGACGCGCAACCGATGCGTTTTGCGCGTGGGCCGCACCCGGTCCAGGCTCGGAGGGTGCGGTGCCGAGGGAAGGAGCCGGCCCATGGCGGGTGACGAGCGGGGACGAGCCGCGACGGGGGGCCTGTGCCTGGTCACCGGCGCCACCGGCTACATCGGCGGCCGCCTGGTGCCCGAGCTGCTCGACGCCGGCTACCGGGTCCGGGCGCTGGCCCGCTCCCCGGAGCGGCTGCGCGACCACCCCTGGGCCGGCCGCGCCCAGGTGGTGCGGGGCGACGTCACCGACGCGGACTCGCTGGACGCGGCCCTGCGCGGGGTGGACGTGGCCTACTACCTGGTCCACGGCCTCAGCGCGGGTCCCGGCTTCGAGGAGCGCGACCGGGACGCGGCCCGCCTCTTCGCCGAGCGGGCCCGGCTGGCCGGCGTACGGCGCATCGTCTACCTGGGCGGGCTCACCCCGGCGGGCCTGCCCCCCGAGCAGCTCTCACCGCACCTGCGCTCCCGGGCCGAGGTGGGCCGCATCCTGCTGGCCTCGGGCGTCCCCTGCACCGTGCTGCGGGCGGCGGTGGTCATCGGCTCCGGCTCGGCCTCCTTCGAGATGCTGCGCTACCTGACGGAACGGCTGCCCGTCATGATCACGCCGAGCTGGGTGGGCACCCGGGTGCAGCCCATCGCCGTCCGCGACGTGCTGCGCTACCTCGTCGGCAGCGCGGGCATGCCCCCCGAGGTCAGCCGTGCCTTCGACATCGGCGGGCCGGACGTCCTCACGTACGAGCGGATGATGCACTGCTACGCCGCGGTCGCCGAGCTCCCGCACCGGCGCATCCTGCGCGTGCCCATGCTCAGCCCTGGCCTCTCCAGCCTCTGGATCGGCCTGGTCACCCCGGTGCCCCGGGCACTGGCCCGGCCGCTCGCCGAGTCCCTGCGCCACGAGGTGGTGTGCGCGGAGCACGACATCGCCCGCTGGGTGCCCGACCCGCCGGGCGCGCCCCTCGCCTTCGACCGGGCGCTGGCCTTCGCCCTGCAGCGGGTCCGCGAGGCACAGGTGAGCACCCGGTGGTCCTCCGCCGCCCTGCCCGGCGCCCCCAGCGACCCCCTGCCCACGGACCCCGACTGGGCCGGCGGCAGCCTCTACACCGACCACCGCAGCACCGGGGTGGCGGCCCCGCCCGCGGCGCTGTGGCAGGTGGTGGAGGGCATCGGCGGCGAGCACGGCTGGTACTCCTTCCCCCTCGCCTGGGCCGTACGGGGCTGGCTGGACCGGCTGGCGGGCGGCGTCGGCACCCGCCGCGGCCGGCGCGACGCCGGCCGGCTGCGGGTGGGCGACGCGCTCGACTTCTGGCGGGTCGAGGAGATCGAGCCGGGCCGGCTGCTGCGGCTGCGCGCCGAGATGCGGGTGCCCGGTCTGGCCTGGCTGGAGATGTACGCCGAACCGGACCCGGTGGACGAGGGCCGCTCCCGCTACCGGCAGCGCGCCCTCTTCCACCCGCGCGGCCTGCTCGGCCACCTGTACTGGTGGGCCGTGAGCCCCTTCCACTCGATGGTGTTCGGCGGCATGGCCCGCAACATCGCCCATGCCGCCGAGCAGGCCCCGCCGCCCCGCCCTGGGCCGCGCCCGACGGGCTAACCGGCCCGAAGCGCGGCCAGCCGCTGTTCGAACGGCACCACCGTGAAGCCGTCCGCCGGGTCCACCGAGGTGATCGCACCCGTCAGCGAGCGCGGCGCGACCGCGGCGGCGGTGTCGACGTCCGGGGCCGCCGCCCCGGCGGGCGCCATGAAGCGCGCCAGCTCCGCGCCGGCCCGGGCGATCCGCTGCGCCAGCCCCTCCCCGCCCCAGTCCTCGGAGGCCGCGTACACGGCGGTCGGCAGGGCGAGGGCGCGCAGGTGGGTGAAGAGCGGACGCAGGGCGTGCTCGGTGACCAGGGAGTGCCGGGCGGTACCGCCGGTCGCTCCGAGGAGCACCGGCTTCCCGGTGAGGGCGTCCTTGTCGATGAGGTCGAAGAACGACTTGAACAGGCCGCTGTAGGAGGCCGCGAACACCGGTGTCACGGCGATCAGGCCGTCCGCGGCGGCCACCGCGTCGAGTGCGGCGGCCAGCCGGCCGGGCGGGAACCCGGTGACGAGGTGCTGGGCGATCTCCGTCGCCAGTTCCCTCAGCTCGATCACCTCGGCCCCGACCGCCTCGGGCCCGATCCCTTCGGGGTCGGCGGCCGCGCGTCCGAGCGTCGCGGCCGCGAGGCGGTCGGCGAGCAGCCGGGTCGAGGAGGGCGAGCTCAGCCCCGCCGATACGACGACGAGCTTCATGCCCGCTCCTCCCGGGCCGTGGTGTTCCGGGCCGCGGCCACGCGGGCCGGGTGCGTCGGCGCGTCCGGGACGCCGGCCGGGCGCAGGTTCGCGAACTCCTTGCGCAGCACCGGCACGACCTCCTCGCCCAGCAGGTCGAGCTGCTCCAGGACGGTCTTGAGGGGCAGCCCCGCGTGGTCCAGCAGGAACAGCTGGCGCTGGTAGTCGCCGGCGTAGTCCCTGAAGGAGAGGGTCCGCTCGATGACCTGCTGCGGCGAGCCCACGGTCAGGGGCGTCTGCGAGGTGAACTCCTCCAGCGACGGGCCGTGGCCGTACACCGGCGCGTTGTCGAAGTACGGGCGGAACTCTCGGACCGCGTCCTGCGAGTTCCTGCGCATGAACACCTGGCCGCCGAGCCCGACCACGGCCTGTTCGGGGGTGCCGTGCCCGTAGTGGGCGTAGCGCTCGCGGTAGAGGTTCACCATCTGCCGGGTGTGGGAGGCGGGCCAGAAGATGTTGTTGTGGAAGAAGCCGTCGCCGTAGTAGGCGGCCTGCTCGGCGATCTCCGGCGAGCGGATGGAGCCGTGCCACACGAAGGGGGCGACGCCGTCGAGCGGGCGCGGGGTCGAGGTGAAGGACTGGAGCGGCGTACGGAACTTGCCCTTCCAGGTGACGACGTCCTCATCCCACAGGCGGCGCAGCAGCGCGTAGTTCTCGATGGCGAGGTCGATGCCGTCGCGGATGTCCTTGCCGAACCAGGGGTAGACCGGGCCGGTGTTGCCACGGCCCGTCATGAGGTCGACGCGGCCGTCGGCGACGTGCTGGAGCATCGCGAAGTCCTCGGCGATCTTCACCGGGTCGTTCGTGGTGATCAGCGTCGTGGACGTGGACAGGATCAGGTTCTCGGTGCGTGCGGCGATGTATCCGAGCAGCGTCGTCGGAGAGGAGGGGACGAACGGCGGGTTGTGGTGCTCGCCGGTGGCGAAGACGTCGAGGCCGACCTCCTCGGCCTTCTGCGCGATCGCGAGCATCGCCTTGATCCGCTCGTGCTCGCCGGGCGCGCGTCCGGTCGTCGGATCCGGTGTGACGTCACCGACGGTGAAGATCCCGAACTGCATGGCTCCCCTTCCCAAGATTGTTTATGATTCAATCATATCTCGGAACGGCGGGCGCCGTCGCCGTATTCCCGGCAGCCGCGATACGCCCGCCGCCCGTCCGGGTACCGGACGGGCGGCGGGCGGCTCCTGCGGACGGGTCAGCGGTTGTCGTGCAGCTCCTGGTGCATCTGCGGCTGGTCGTCCTCGTTGTGCGTGAGGGCGAACTTCTGGATCTCGTTGAAGCCCTTGGAGGCGACGCCGACGATCTCCTTGTACGGGTTGACGCCGGTGGCCTTCTTCGCTCCCCCGCCCAGCAGCCCGCCGCCGATGCCGCTGACCACGTCATGGCCGGCCGCGAGGGGCTTGGCGGCCGCGTCGAGGACGCTCTTGGGCAGGCCCGCCATGTCGGCGTACTTGTCGGACAGCGCGTGGCGGACCATCGCCACGAACGCGTCGTGGGTGGGGCCCGGGTAGAACTTCCTGTAGAAGTCGACGGCCTGCTTCGTCATGAAGACGCCGTCGTCGGTCTCCTTCCACTCCCTGTCGCGCTCCTGGTTCCACAGGGCCGCGACCAGGTCCGGATCCTTGGGCAGCAGCCACTTGTCGGGGGTGCCCAGGTAGTGGTTGACGTAGTGCCAGGCACACATGAAGCCCTTGGCGTCGTCCTTGGAGACGTCGATGCCCAGCCGGTCCATGGCCTGGATGATCTGGGTGGAGAAGACGCAGGCGGCACCGGTGGTGTACTTCTGCGAGACCGGCTCGCCCCACTTGGCGTAGTCCCACTCGCCGCTCTTCTTGTGCAGCCGGCGCACCGAGGCGTGCACGAGGCGGACCTTGGTGACGTTGGCGGCCAGGGTGCCGTCCCGCATGGCGTTCTTGTTGCCCATGTCGATGAACAGGCGGGAGGACTGCGAAAGGCGCCGGCCGGGCCCCTGGACACCGCCGAGCCTGCCCGTGGAGCGGAGGGTGAACGCCCCGGTCGGGGAGAGGTACGTGCCGATCAGGCCGACGGTGCCCTGGAGCATGGACACCTCTCCGTGGTGGTGCGCGAAGAAGCTCTCCGCGGCCTTGACGTCCGCCTCCGACCAGTCCGGCGGCGGGGCCGCCGCCTCCTGGAGGAACGCGGCCAGCCGGACGGGCAGGCCGGACGTATCCATCCCGGGCTTGAGCGTGCCGATCGTGCGGAACAGCGCGTTGACCCCGTCGATCTCCTTGTTGTCGATCAGGTCCGACACGAGTTCGTCCGCCTTCGGATCGCCGACCTTGCTCGCCGCTTCCAGCTCGGCGGCGATCGTCGCGGTCGTCAGAGCCACGGTGAACCACTTCCTTCCAGGGGGGGTGGGGCGCGCTCGTGCCCGCGTTCAGCGCCATGCTGCCGCCGCCCTCGACAGCTCCAGAACCCCCTGCCGACGCCGGATCGTTTGCTCCTCACCCCAACGGCGGACGGAACCGTGGCAACGGGAATCGGTCGACCCCGGCCCCGTACGGGCGCATCGCCGCGCGGAGCGCTACCCTCCGGCCCACTCCTTCACCAACTACGAGGACTCCCCATGGAGTTCGGTGAACCAGTCGGAGTCGGTCCGCGCCCAGCTCGACAACGGGGTGCGCGGCCTCAGCCTCGACTACTGGAGTCTCGGCGACACGGGCGACGACCTCGCCTGCGTCAGCCGCCGGCCCGGCATGCCGTTGAACCGTCAGGAACCGCGCTTCCGGCGGCTGTTCACGATGAACCCCCACCGCAACGCGCCGACCGTGCTCACCGCGGCCCTGGACACCGGCCCCTGACGTCCGCCCCTCTGCCGCCCCCTGCCGTCGCCGCCCGGTGGCGGCAGGGGGCGGTGCCGGTCAGAAGCCGCAGGCCGCCCGCGCGTCCCGGAAGCGGTCGGGGTGCCGCCGCCGGTACTCGACCAGCGACTGGGCGACCGCTGCGCCCTCGCCCACAGCGGCCCCGACCCGCTTCACGGATCCGGACCGGACGTCGCCCACGGCGAACACCCCGGGCACGCTGCTCTCCATCTGGAGCGCGTCCGGGCCCGCCCCGCCGCTGCCGGTCAGGACGTAGCCGCGCTCGTCGAGCTTCAGGGCTCCGCCGAGCCACTCGGTCGACGGGCGGCCGCCGATCAGGACGTACAGGCAGTGCGCGCCGACGGTCCGCTCCCCGCCGTCGCGCTCGCGCAGCCTGAGCCCGGTGAGGGTGTCCCCGCCGAGGCATTCGGCGACCTCGGTGCCCAGCAGCACCCGCAGGCCCGGGGTCCGCTCGATGCGCTGCACCAGGTAGCTCGACATGGACGAGCCGAGGTCCGTGCCCCGTACCAGCAGGGTGACGGAGCGGGCGTAGCGCGCGAAGTAGAGGGCGGCCTGTCCGGCGGAGTTGCCCGCGCCCACCATGTACACGTCCTCGCCGGCGGTCGAGGGGGCGTCGGAGAGGCAGGACCCGTAGTACACGCCGGAGTTGAGGAGCCGGTCGACGCCGGGGGCCGTGAGGCGGTTCCAGTCCACTCCGGTGGCGACCACCACGGCCGCCGCGGTCACCGAGGCCTTCTCCTCGGTGCCCGCCTTGACGAACTCGACGCTGTGGTCGCCCGTGCCCGTGGGGGCCACCCGGCCGGCCACGCGGGTGGGCTGCCACTCGACGCGGGCCCGGCGGGCCTGCTGGAGGGCGCGCTGGGCTAGGTCACCGCCGGTCAGGCCCACGGGAAAGCCGAGGTAGTTCTCGATGCGCGAGGTCGAACCGGCCTGTCCGCCGGGGGCGTCGTCCTCGATCACGACCACGCTCATGCCCTCGGCCGCCGCGTACACCGCCGCGGACAGTCCTCCGGGGCCGCCGCCGATCACGGCGACGTCGTAGTGGTCCTGCCCGGCCGGCCGGATGAGGCCGAGCCGTTCGGCCAGCTCGCTGATCGAGGGGTCCGTCATTTCGGTGCCGTCGCCGAGCCGGACGGTCACGGGGGCGTCGCGGGCGTCCTCGTCGGGCAGCCAGCGGAAGATCACTCCGCTGCGGCCGAGGAAGTCGCGTACGGCGTAGGCGGCGGGCGAGAAGCGGCTGCCGCGCACCTCGGCGGTCGGCAGGTCGCCCCGGCAGTCGGCGTTCCAGGTGCACAGGGAGTCGTCGAGCACGCCCCGGAGGTGCCCGGCCGGGTGCTCACCGCCGTCGGGCGCGCCGTAGGCGTCGGGTGCGTCGCCGGACAACCGGGCCAGGGGCAGCCAGCGCACGCCGGGGTGCGCGGCCCCGGGCTCGGGCGCCTCGTCGGCGAGCACGGCGGCGACGGGCACCTTCCGTTCGGCCAGCGAGTTCAGCGCCCGGACCACCTCCGCGGGGCCGCCGACCTGGAGCACGCGGAACGACGTCCGGTACCAGCTTTGCACCAGCTCGGCCGTCTCGTGCCGGCGGAGCGGATCGGAGTCGGACAGAACGATCACCGGCAGTGCGGCATCGGCCATCAAGGGGTCCTCCAACAAGGATCGAAAGATCGGCTTCCGCTCCGGTCAACGAGCGGGGAGGCGATACGAACCGGCTGTGGAGGAGCCCTTGCGGGCGGCGGGGCGGCGGCGGGCGCGCGGGCGCCCGTCACCGCCCCGGGCGGTTCTCGGAGGCGGTCCTCGGCCGGCCTCAGAGGCGGCCGAAGAACTGGTTCCCGCGGGCCGCGTGGTTCTCGCTCGTGTAGTACTCCTTCATCGCGGAGCTGATCTCCTCGCGGCTCAGCTGTCCGTCGCCGTCGACGTCCAGCCGGTCGAACGCCTCGTCGAAGGTCTGGCGGGGCAGCCGGAACATGCCGTGGAGCAGGGAGGTGTACTCGTCACGGCTGAGCATGCCGTCTCCGTCGCGGTCGCCGAGCTGGGTCCAGGCGTTGCTCATGTTCCGGATCCGCTCCCAGATCCGGTTCTGGTCGGTGACGATCCGCGCCCGGAACGCCGCGCGGAACTCCTGGCGGTCGACGCCCCCGTCGTCGTTGCGGTCCATGCGCTCGAAGACGGTGTCCCAGAGCTCCGCCAGCGAATCCCGGAGCCCGGCGACGTCGTCCGGGGTGAGGCCGAGGGACTCGGCGAGCCGGTCCGAGAGGGCGATGACGTCCGACTTGTCGAGCCGCCCGTCGCGGTCCGAGTCGAAGACGTCGAACGACCGGTCCAGCTTGATGTCCAGAACGCTCACGACAGCATCCCCTTCACTCCGAGTAGCCGCTCCGCGACGGTGCGGAGCGGGCCCAGGAAACCACACGCCCGGGCCTCCCCGCACCGAAGGCCCGGGAAGACTGGGCGTTCCGGGTGACGGGAGCGGACGGGCGTCCGGTTCGGGTCAGCTCGCGCCGGCGCCGGCGCCCCGACCCCGCTGGTGGCGCAGCCAGGCCGTCAGGGCGGCCTGGAGCTCGGCCACTTCGCGGTGGGTGAGGTCCTCGCCGCCCGGCCCGGCGTGCAGGCGCACGCCCGCCCCCGTGACGCTCCACCCGGCCCCGCGCCCCGGGCGGGAGGCGAGGGTCCGGCCCTGGGCGAGCGCGCCCAGCGCCTGCCGGACCGCCGGGGGGACGACGGCAGGCCCGGGCGGGAGGGCCGCGGTGCGTGCCCGCGGGACGAGGGCCGCGGTGCGCGCTCGCGGGACGAGGCCGATCGCGGCGTAGAAGGCGGCCAGGGCGTCGTCGAGCGTTCCGGGGCCGGAGGGGGCGGCGCCGGTGAAGTCGGCGATCAGCTCCGGGTGCGCGCGGGGCGCGTGCTCGCCCCAGGGGCGGGGGTGGAGGGGGCGTTCGTCGGTGTCGAGCCGGACGCAGACCGGCGGGATCAACTCCCGGCCGTAGCCCTGGTGGACCAGTCCCGCGTACGCCCGGCGCAGGGTCGCGGCCTGGCGCGGAACCGGGTGCGCGTCCGGGGCGGCCGGGGCCTGCGGTCTGGCGGGGCGCGGTGCCAGCCCGAGGAGGCCGCTGCTGTGGTGCAGGACGCCCGCCTGGGTGAGCACCACCGTGGCCTGCCGGCCCTTCCTGTCCCAGCCGAGCCGGAACCCCACCACCGTGGTCGCCATACGCCCGCTCCTCCCCCGGCCGCCACCGCGCCCGGGCCCGGCCGTCCAGAGCACGCTATCCAGAGCAGTGGGGGCCGGGGCGGGCATGTCCGAGGTTCGCGCCCGGCCGGGCCGAGTGTGCTAGGGGGTTGCCGACGGATCGTCACACCGGGCCGCAAATGCTCGACTTGTGGCCGACTGGCCTGCGACGATGCCGTCATGACGCAGATCATCAAGGGGGGCAATCTGCCCATGTCCGGCGAGCCCATGCGGGTCGCCGTCGTCCGTCGCGCGGCCGGGCCCGGTGTGCCCGAGATCGACCCGGCGGCACTGCTGCTCGACGACAGCGGAAAGGTGAGGGACCGCAGCGACCTGATCTTCTACAACCAGCGCTCGCACGCCACCAGCGCCGTGGAGCTCCTGGGCAACGCCCGGAGCGAGGACGGGCGGATGGCGGACTGGCTGGAGATCGACCCGGGCCGGGTCGAGGCGGAGGTGGAACGCATCGTCATCGCGGCCTCCTCCGAGGGCGCGGCCTTCGGGGAGATACCGGGGCTGTACCTGGAGGCCGTCAGCACGGTGACGGGGAAGAGGATGGTGGTGTACTCGGTCGACGGCGACGACGCTTCGACCGAAACCGCCTACGTGCTGGGCGAGTTCTACCGCCGCGACGGGGGCTGGAAGTTCCGCGCGGTCGGGCAGGGATACGACTCGGGGCTTCCCGGGCTGGCCGAGGACTACGGGTTCACGGTGGAGGACGAGGCGGAGGCGGAGGAGCCGGACTCCGGCCCGCCGCCCGCACCCGCGCTGCCCGAGGCTCCGCCGCCCGCGCCGCCGCTCCCGGCGACGGCGGTCGCGGCGGAGGCCGTCCGGGCGGAGGCGGAGGCGGTGGCCGTCCCGGCCGGAGCAGGGGCGGAGGGCGGCGCAGCGGCCTCCGCCGCCACGCCCGCCGTCCCGGCCGGCGTCCCCGTTTCCACGTCCGGTGCGCCTCTGCTCGGCACCATCACCCGGCGGATCAACAGCCTTCCGACCGACTTCGGTCCGGACTTCCCCGTCTTCACCCAGGAGGGCAGGGGCGAGGAGATCGTCCGTGTGGAGGCGGCCACGGCGCCCGGCTTCGCGGTGGTCGACCTGGTCCGGCTGGGGGACGGCCTCGTGGAGGTCCACGCGTTGAACCACCGCAACCGCGAGAGGACCCCCTCGGCCCTCAGCGGCTGGAACGAGGACTTCACCGGGCGCGGGATCGTGGACCACGAGGGGAACGGACCGCTGCGGCTGCGCGTGAAGGCGCGGGGCGAGTGGAAGATCACCGTCAGCCCGGTCTCCGTGCTGCGGGACGCCTCCGAGCGCGTCGAAGGCGTCGGTTGCGACGTCCTGGCGTACTCGGGGCCCGCCGTCGACCTCGCCGTCAGGTACCGCAACAGCAAGGACGACGCCTGGTTCGAGCTGGAGTCCCTCCGGCGCAGCGCCTCGCGCCGTACCCTGCACAGCGGTGACAGGTGGCCGGGGCGGAGCACGGTCGCGCTGACGCGCGGGGCACGGCTGCTGATCGTCCGGTACGACAGCGCCTGGTCCCTCACCCCCCGCGAGGTCACCCCGCACCCCAACCGGCGGGAGGGCGAGGTCCCGCCGTTCTGGCGGCGCCTGCGCTGACCCGTGCGCCCCGCAGGGCGTTCAGCGCGCGCACACCGCCGTGACGAGTTCCTCCGGCAGGCCCAGCAGGCGCAGGGCGTCCGGTACGGAGGGGCCCAGGGCGGACACCGCCGCGGCCACGGCGTCGTAGTGCGTCCGGGCCGTGGCGCGGTCGCCGCGGGCCTCGGCAGTCCGGCCGAGTCCGCCGAGGCAGCGCAGCCGGTTGCCGAGGCTCTTGACCCAGTGCGGGTCGATCCGGTCGAGGGCGTCCGCGTGGAGCCGCTCCGCCTCCTGCGGCCGACCCTCCAGCAGGGCGATGTCGCCGAGGCCGCGCAGGGCCGCGGCGCTGCCGCTGCCTCGGGCCGGGGCGGCGGCGCAGTACGTCGGCCGCGCGTGCCGGGTCGCGGTCGGCCGGCGCGGCGCGCCCTTCGGCGGCCAGCCCCTCGAACCGGGCCGCGTCCACCGCCTCTTCCGGCACCGCGATGCGGTAGCCCGTGCCGACCCGTGCGATGGGGGCCGCCCGGCCCAGGGCGGTGCGCAGCCGGGAGACCTGCGACTGGAGCGCGTGCGCGGAGACCGCTCCGCCGGGTTCCATCTCCTCGGCCAGGCGCTCGGCGGGGACGACGGCGCCCGGGCGGATCAGCAGCAGCGCGAGCAGGGTCCGTCGCGCGGGGCCGCCGAGCGGTACCTCGGTTCCGTCGTCGTGCCGGGCCTGGGTCCCTCCGAGGATGCCGAACCACATGCCGGCGGTTATCTCCCGGGACGGTCACGGCAGTTCAGGCGGTGGGGCGATCGGGCCGAGCCAAGTGCCGCCCGAGACGTCGATGGTCTGGCCGGTGACCCAGCGCCCCTGGGGGCCCGCGAGGAAGGCCACCACGTCGGCGACGTCCTCCGGTTCGCCGATCCGCCCGAGCGCGGTGATGGCCTCCAGGCGGCGACCACCTCCGGAACCGCGGTGTGGCCGGCGGTCAGGTCGGTGCGTACGGCGCCGGGTGCGACCGTGTTCACGGTGATGTCCCGGGGGCCGAGCTCGTTGGCGAGCGAGGGGGCCATGGCCTCCAGGGCCGCCTTGCTGACGGTGTAGCCGATCTGGGTGGAGACGGCGAAGCGGCTGGCCGTCGAGCCCAGGTTGATGACGCGGCCGCCGTCGTTCAGGAGCGGCAGGGCCCGCTGCACGACGAAGAACGGCGTGCTGACGTTGGCGGCCATCAGGATGGCGAACTGCGCCTCGGTGACCTGCCCGATGGAGTTCCCTCAGCTGCTCGCCCATGTCCGTGGCTCCCCTGTCGTGTGTCCGCCCGGTGCCCCCGCTGGGGCCCGATGACGTCACTCTCGGGGGGAGCGCTCACCGGCGGCTCACCGCGCGCTCACCGGCCGGGGGTCGTCTGCCCGGCCATCTTGGAGTTGCGGTAGGAGTATCCGAAGTAGACGGCCAGGCCGATGAGGAACCAGACCACGAAGCGCAGCCACGTCTCGGCGCGGAGGTAGGTGATGAGCCAGATCGACGCGATGACCCCGACGGCGGGCGTGAAGGGCATGAGCGGGGTACGGAAGGTGCGGGGCAGGTCGGGGCGCTTGTAGTGCAGGACGATGACCGAGGTGCACACGACTGCGAAGGCGAGCAGGATCCCGATGTTGGTGAGCTCAGCCGCCTCGCCGATCGGCACGAACCCCGCGATGGCCGCCGACGCCACGCCGACGATCCAGGTGACGCGGGTGGGGACGTGGCGGGTGGGGTGCGTCTTGGCGAACCAGTGGGGCAGGAGTCCGTCACGGCTCATGGAGAACCACACGCGGGTCACGCCGAGCATGAAGGTGAACATGACGGTGAGGATGCCGATGATCGCCCCGACCGCGATGATGTCGGCGACGACGGGCAGCCCGGCCGCCTTGAAGGCGCTGGAGAAGCCGCTCTCCGGGTCGATCTCGGTGTATTTCTGCATGCCGGTCAGGACCAGGCAGGCGAGTACGTACAGCACCATGGCGATGGCGAGGGAGTAGAGGATCGCGCGGGGCATGTGCCGCTGCGCGTCCTTGGACTCCTCCGCCGCCGTGCTCATGGCGTCGTAGCCGAAGACCGCGAAGAAGACGGTGGCGGCGCCGGTGAAGGCGCCGCCCACGCCGAACGGGAAGAACGGCGTGTAGTTGTCGGACTTGATGTGGAAGAAGCCGACGACGACCACCAGCAGGACGACCAGCACCTTGAGGACGACCACGACCGTCTCGAAGCGTGCGGCGTTCTTGATGCCGAGGGTGAGCAGGTAGGCCGTGAACAGGCACAGGACCGCCGCGATGAGGTCGAAGCGGTGTCCTTCGCCGGTGCCGGGGGCGCCGAGCATCCAGGTGGGGAGGGAGGCGCCGGTCTCTTCCAGGAGGAAGTTGAAGTAGCCGGAGATGCCGATGGCGACGACCGCGACGATGGCGGTGTACTCCAGCAGCAGGTCCCAGCCGATGAACCAGCCGGCCAGCTCGCCGAGGACGGCGTACCCGTAGGTGTAGGCGGAGCCGGCCTTCGGGATGAGGCCGGCGAACTCGGCGTAGGAGAAGGCCGCCGCGGCGCTGGCCACGCCGGCGATGAGGAAGGAGAGCAGCACGGCCGGTCCCGCGACGCCGTTGGCGACGGTGCCGGCGAGGGTGAAGATGCCGGCGCCGATGATGCCGCCGACGCCGATCGCGGTGAGCTGCCACAGGCCGAGGGTGCGGGTGAGCTGTTCGCTGGGCGCGCCTTCGGGCTCTTCGATGTGCTCGATCGGTTTGCGGCGCAGTACGCCTTGCCCTGACCACAGGCTGGCCATGCTCCGTTCCTTTCGGCCGGGGGTGACGGGCGCACATCATCTCGGAAGCACCGGCCTTACGGAACTAGGCGCTCCGGTGGCGTGGGAACGCCTGGCTCGAACCTGTGGTCACCCCCTGGGACGGCCGGTGCCCGTCAGTTCCAGATCCGCAGCTTCTCCGGGTTCCGCACCGCCCAGATGTGGGTGATCCGGTCGTCCGTGAGGCCGAACGCGGCCACCGTGACGGTGGTGCCGCCGAAGCGGGCCACCAGGCCGGGGCGGCCGTTGACCGACCGTTCCAGGAGGGTCATGCCGGGCGTCGACCTCCCGCCGGTGTCCGTGATGTAGCGGGCGATCCGCTCCGCGCCCACGACCGGCCGCAGCACGGCGCCGACCAGGCCGCCGCCGTCGGCGACCATCGTGGCGTCGGGGTCGAGGAGGCCGACGAGGGCAGCGACGTCCTTGGCCTCCCAGGCCTGTTTGAAGTCCCTGATGACGCCGGCCCGTCCCGCGGTCGGGCCCTGCCCGGGGCGCTCCGTGCCGATGCGGCGGCGGGCCGATGACGCCAGTTGGCGGCAGGCCGCCGGGGTGCGGCCGACGATGTCGGCCACTTCGGCGAAGGGGTAGCGGAAGACGTCGTGGAGGATGAACGCGACTCTTTCGGCCGGGGTCATCGATTCGAGGACCACGAGGAAGGCCATGTCGACCGACTCGTCGAGGGTGACGCGGTCGGCCGGGTCGGCGCCGGCGTCGCCGTGGGCGTTCATCCACTCCGTACGGTCGGGCAGCGGCTCCGGAACCCACTGGCCGACGTAACTCTCGCGCCGGGCCCGGGCGGAGCCGAGGACGTCGAGGCAGACGCGGCTCGCCACGGTCGTCAGCCAGGCGCCGGGCGACTCGATGGCCTCCTGCTTCTGCCGCGGCATGGCGTACCAGCGGACGTAGGCCTCCTGCACGGCGTCCTCGGCCTCGGACAGGGAGCCGAGGAAGCGGTAGGCGAGGTTGGTCAGCCGGGTGCGCTCCCCCGTGATCGCGCTCGGGCTCGGTTGTGTGGTCATGGCCTCGGCGGCTCCCTCGTTCGGCTCTCTGTTCGGAGGCCATCCTCGGCGAAACACCGAGGTGAGGGGCGAGTTGGTGCGTCACCTCACATCTGCGGCGGCTGCGTCGTCGTCATGACGAGACGGCGGGGCCATCCCGGAGCACCGCCGGAGACTGAGAGGGGCTCACCGTGCCCGAGCAGACGTCGGTGCGGAAGTTCATGCGGATCGCGGCGGGCTTGCAGACCGCGGGCATCTTCTTCCAGGCGGTCACCGCGGGGATGCTGCTGTCGACGGAGTACGGGGAGGCGCTGCACGGTGCGGGAGCGCGGGGGATGTACGCGGCGTCGATGCTGTACGTACTGGCCGCGGTCCTGGGGTGGCGGCCCGGCGGCGGGTCGGTCAGACCGGTCCTGTACGCGGTCGGCATGCTGGTGCTCGCCTCGGTGCAGGTCGTCCTGGGGATCGCGCACGTGTCCTCGCTCCACGTCCCGCTGGGCGTGCTGATGTTCGGGCTGAGCGTCCTCCAGCTGGGGCACGCGGTGCTGGGCGGCCGCCTCCGCGCCCCGGCGGCCGGTGCCGCCTGAGCGCGGGGCGGCCGCTCCGGGCTAGGAGGGGTGGGCGCCGTCGGTGTTCGTGCCGTCGCACATCGCTTCGCCGTACAGCTCGGTCAGGGCGGTGTCGATGGGGTGGGGCGGCCGGTCGCCGGTGGGGTCGGGGGCGGTCCAGCGCTGGAGGTTGACGGCCACGGACATCTGGCGCCTGCCGTCGGCCCGGGTCAGGGACATGGTTCCGGCGCCCCAGGCCGAGCCGTCGTGGCCCCAGAAGGTGCCGCAGCCCGGCACGGTGACCTTGTGGAGGCCGAGGCCGTACTGGATCGTCTTGCCGTCCAGGTGGCGGACCGGGACGGTGCGCCGCATCTCGTCCAGGGAGGCGCGGCTGACGATCCTGCCGTCGAGGAGCGCGGCGTAGAAGCGGTTGAGGTCCGCCATGGTCGACACCAGGGCTGCGCCGGTACCGGCCCAGGACATGTCGTAGACGCTGTAGTCGCGCGGCGGGTCGAGCAGGCCGAACGCGGCCTCGTACATGCGGGAGTGGGGGCCTTCCAGGGCCGGG
Organism: Streptomyces sp. NPDC040718; assembly: GCF_055593565.1. Lineage (NCBI taxonomy): Bacteria > Bacillati > Actinomycetota > Actinomycetes > Kitasatosporales > Streptomycetaceae > Streptomyces > Streptomyces sp. NPDC040718. The sequence continues at coordinate 32,105 of NZ_JBVIXO010000010.1, forward strand.
CCGGACGGGAACGAGGTGTTCCGCAGACCGGCGCGGCGGATGACGTCGCGGGTGACGTACTCCAGGGCCGGGGTGCCGGTGACCCGCTCCAGGAGTTCGCCGAGCAGCAGGTAGTTGGTGTTGGAGTACACGCCCGTCGGGCCGCCGGGCTCGCCGGCGGGCGGTGCTTCGAGGCCCAGGCGGATCAGTTCGGCCGGGCTGAAGTGCCGGAAGCGGTTGTCGTCGAGGCTCGCGGGCGAGCCCGTCCGGAGGGACGGGAAGGCGTAGGCGATGTAGTCGGGGAGGCCGCTGGTGTGGTTGAGGAGCATCCGGACAGTGATCTTCCGTCCGCGCTCCCCCGGCACCAGGTCGGGGAGGTGGTCGCCGATCGGCGCGTCGAGCCGGATCCGGCCCCGCTCGACCTGCTGCATGACGGCGACGGCGGTGAAGGTCTTGGTGACGCTGCCGACGCGGTGGCGCATGTCCGGGCTGACGGGGCGTCCGGTCGTGACGTCGGCGACCCCGGAGGCGCCGCGCCAGGTCCGGCCGTCGACGCGTACCTCGCCGTACACCCCGGGTATGCCCGCCCGGTGGACGGCGTCCATGGCGGCCCGCAGCTCCGCAGGGGTGGTCCCGTGCGGTGCGGGGGCCGCCACCGCGGGGGCGGCGGTGGCGGTGGTGAGTACGGCCGCGCCCGCGCAGAGGGCGAGGCGGAGCTTCGGTCGGATCGGCAAGGTGCTGTTCCTTTCAGGGGGCGGTGAGTGGTTCAGCCGGCGAGGGCGCGGCGCAGGACGGAGCCGAGTTCGGCGTTCTGGCGCTGGGAGACCTCGGCGGAGAGGAGGGCCTGCGAGCCGTGGAAGGTGCCGGGCCACTGGTGGATCTCGACCGGTACGCCCGCCCGGAGGAGGCGCAGCCCGTAGTCGAGGCCCTCGTCGCGGTTCGGGTCGAACTCCGCGGTGGAGATGTAGGCCGGGGGCAGGCCGGACAGGTCGGTCGCCCGGGCCGGCGCGGCGTACGGGGTCGCGGGCCCCGGGCCCAGGTAGTGCCGCCAGCCCGCGGCGGCCTTGTCGCGGTAGAACCAGGGCGTGTCGGTGAAGTTCCGGGCCGACCAGCTGTCCTGGCGGTCGTCCAGGCCCGGCTGGTTGAGCAGCTGGAACCGGATCGCCGGTCCGCGGTGGTCGCGGGCCCGCAGGGCGGTCGCGGCCGCGAGGTTCGCGCCGGCGCTGTGGCCGCCGACCGCGATGCGGGCCGGGTCGATGCCGAGGCCTGCGGCGTTGTCGGCCGTCCAGGACAGGACGGCGTAGGCGTCGTCCAGGGCGGCGGGGAAGGGGTGCTCGGGGGCGAGGCGGTAGTCCACCGAGATCACCACCGCTCCGGAGCCTGCGGCGAGGCGGCTCGCCCAGGGGTGTTCGGTGTCGAGGTCGCCCATGGTGAATCCCCCGCCGTGCATCCACACGACGGCACCCTCCGCCCCGTGCGGGCGGTAGACGCGGACGGGGACGTCGGGGCCGGCGGCGACGGTGCGGTCCTCCACCTCCATGTCCGCGGCGTCCGGTGCCGGTACGGCGGAGGCCAGTTCGGCGAAGCTCTTGCGGGCGGCGACCGGGTCGCCGAGGTCGGTCCGGGGGAAGAACGGTACGAATGCTTCGAGTTCGGGGTCCATGGCGAACATCCTCCGGGGGCGGGCGGGCCCGGGTCGCCCGCCGCCCGTCGCGGATACCGGCCCGATCGCGCGCCGATCGGCGCCCCCTGACTCCCCGTCGGGCCTTCTATGCTGGCGCCATGGAGGCACTCGCCGTACGGCTGTCGGGACTCGATCCGTACGTGGACGGGGCGCTCCGCATCGTCGCGTTCTACGACACGCTGATGCGCCGGCGGGTGGACCTCCCGGCGCTCGCCCGCGCCTCGGCGGGGCTGGCCGAGTGCGTCGCCGGGATCCGGCTGTACGGCACGGGGCGGACGATCCGGGTCTCGCCCGACGGCGGCGACGCTCCGGAGGGCGCGCCGCCGGTGTCCGTGTCCGGTTCGGTGGCGGTCGTCCTCGACGAGGAGGAGATCGGCTCGGTGTGGCTGGAGCGGCCGGGCCCGGCCGGGCCGCTGGACGAGGTGCTGCTGGAGCGGCTCGCCATCGCCGTGGCGGCCGCCGTCGAACGGTACGGGCCGGCCCGTACCACGATGGCGGACCCGGCCCTGGTCGAGCTGGTGATCGGGGCCGGCACCGACGAGGCGGCCAGGGCCCGTGCGCTGCGGCTGCTGGGATTCGCCGCCGGGACGCCGGTCCGGGTCGCCGCCGTACGGTCGGAGCGGCTGCCGCTCGACCGGGTGGGCGGGCTCGTCTGTCCGGGTCGGCCGGTGAAGGGGGCGGTGGTCGCCGGGGTCGGGGTCATCCTGGCCGCGGCCGTCGAGCCGGACCGGTTCCCGGAGGGCGTGCGTGCGGGCATCGGCGCCGCCGAGCGGCCCGACGTGGCGTGGCGGGAGGCCCGTACCGCCCTGCGGTTCGCCACCGCGCGCGAACCCGTCGTCCGCCACACCGCGCTGGGCGCGCTGGCGCTCCTGGCGGAGGTGCCGCGGGACGCCCTGCGCCGCAACCCCGACGTGGCGGCGCTCGCCCGCCTGGCCGGCAGTCCGGAGGACCTGGAGACGCTGGACGCCTATTGCGCCACGGGGTCGCTGCGCCGGGCGGCCGACCTGCTCCACCTGCACCACAGCAGCGTGGCCCGCAGGATCGAGCAGATCGGCCGGGCCCTGGACCTCGACCTGACCGGGGCGCCGGGCCTGGCCCGGGCCGGGCTGGCGCTGGCCGCCTGGAGGCTGCTCGACGGGTGAGGGCGTACGGGGGGCGCTCCCGCGGGCGCCGGCACCCCGTCGGGGTCAGGGGCAGCTGGTGCCCGTCGCGGGGTTGGTGCAGACGTCGGTGCCGGGGCCGCCGTCGTTGGCGTTCGTTCCCGGGCCGCCGTCGAGGTTGTCGTTGCCGGCGTCGCCGAAGAGGAAGTCGTCGCCGTCCCCGCCGGTCAGGGTGTCGTCGCCGGGGTTGCCGTGCAGGATGTCGCTGCCCGTACCGCCGGCGACGCGGTCCGCACCGGGGCCGCCTGTGACACGGTCGTCCCCGGGGCCGGCGCAGACGAGGTCGTTGCCGACGACGGCGTTGACGGTGTCGTTGCCGCCGCGGGCGAGGATGACGTCGCGGCCGGGGGTGCCGTTGATCAGGTCGTTGCCGGGGGTGCCGGTGATGGTCGGCTGCTCGCCGAAGCAGGTGGTCGCGTCGACGGTGGTGGTCTCCTGCGCGACGTCGTTGGCGGGGGACGGGTCGGAGACCGCGCCGGCCACGGCCGCCGTGTCCGTGACGACGTCCTCCGTCGTGGCCAGTGCGGTGATGGTCCGCGCGGCGCTCGCCCCGGCGGTGAGCGTGCCGATGTCACAGGTCACGACGTCCGGTGCGGACCCGGCCGCGGTGCACCCGGCGGAGGCGGAGACGAACTGGAGTCCGGCGGGCAGGGTGTCCTTGAGGACGACCCCCTCGGCGGTCTGCGGGCCGTTGTTGGACGCCGTGAGGGTGTACGTCACGTTCTGGCCCTCCACGACGGGGTCGGATCCCGTGTCGGACTTCGTGACGGCGAGGTCGGCCTCGGTCAGGGCGATCCGCCCGATGAAGCCGGCGGTCTCGGCGAACCAGATGTTGTCGTCCGGGCCCTTGGTGATGCCCCAGGGGCCGCGCTCCGAGGAGGGCAGGGGGAACTCGGCGATGACCCCCGCGGTGCTGATCCGCCCGATCCGGCCGCTGTTGCGTTCGGTGAACCACAGGCTGTCGTCCGGCCCGGCGATGATGTCCTGGGGATGGGGCGAGGCGCCGTCCGAGGGGACGTCGAACTGGGTGATCACGCCGGCCGGGGTGATCCGGCCGATCCGGTTGCCGCCGAACACGGTGAACCAGAGGTTCCCGTCGGGGCCGGTGGTGATGTCGGTCGGGCCCCCGCCGTCGGGGACCGGGAACTCGGTGACGACGCCGGACGGGGTCATGCGGCCGATCAGGTTGTCGCCGATCTCGGTGAACCAGAGGTTCCCGTCCGGTCCGGTGGTGATGTAGGACGGCTGGCCGGAGCCGGCGGGCAGGGGGAACTCCGTGAGGGCGCCGGTCGTGGTGATCCGGGCGATCCGGTGGGCGTTCTGCTCGGTGAACCACAGGGCGCCGTCCGGGCCCGCGGTGATGCCGGTGGGCTCGACGAACTGTTCGGGCAGGGGGTAGACGGTGACCGTACCGTCCATGTCGATCTTCCCGACCCGGGAGTCGAAGGTCTGCATGGTGAACCAGACGTTCCCGTCCGGCCCCGTGGTGATGTCGTGCAGGGCGCTGAACGGGGGCACGGAGTACTCGGCGATGAGGGTGCCCGTCGGGCTCATCCGGCCGATCTTGTCGGCGGCCACCTTGGTGAACCACAGGTTGCCGTCCGGGCCGCTGGTGATGCCGACCGGGGTGCTCGGGTTGGTGAGGGGGTATTCGACGAGGTTCACGGCCGCCTGCGCCTGTGGCGCGCCCGTGGCCAGGGGCAGGACGGCGGCGAGCAGGGCGCCGGAGAGCAGCGCCGCGAGGCGGCCGAGGCGGCGGGGTCGGGGCGGCCTGGGATCCGCTGGTTCCGGCGCGTTGCGGGTGGGAGGCATGGGCGGGCACCTTTCGGTCGAGCGGGAACGCGCCCGTCGTACCAAGGCCCGATCGTTTCTGCGGATGCGGCAGCACCCGTGGCGCGCCGGTCTGTCACCGGGATTTCACCCGTACGGAGCCGTCGCGGTCCCACCGGGCCGGGCGCCCGCCGGGTTCCTATGCTCGAAGGAGGACGGCCATCGGCACCGTACGGAAGAGGGAGGCGGGTGGCATGACGGAGACGGCGGACGCGCGCGAGGCCGACCGTGCGCTCAAGGCGAAGCACCGGACGATGTGGGCGCTCGGCGATTACCCGGCGGTCGCCAGACAGGTCGTGGCGGCGCTCGGACCCGCGCTGGTGGAGGCCTGCGGGGTGAAGGACGGGGACCGGGTGCTGGACGTCGCCGCGGGATCGGGCAACGCCTCGATCCCGGCCGCGCTGGCCGGCGGCGACGTGGTGGCCTCCGACCTCACGCCCGAGCTGCTGGCCGTGGGGCGCAAGGAGGCCGAGGCGCGGGGTGCCGTGCTGAGCTGGCAGGAAGCGGACGCGGAGGCGCTGCCGTTCGAGGACGGGACCTTCGACACGGTGATGTCCTGCGTCGGGGTCATGTTCGCCCCGCACCACCAGGCCTCCGCCGACGAGCTGGTGCGGGTCTGCCGGCCCGGCGGCACGATCGGGCTGCTCAGCTGGACCCCGGAGGGCTTCATCGGGCAGATGTTCGCCACCATGAAGTCGTACGCGCCGCCGCCCCCGCCGGGAGCGCAGCCGCCGCCGCTGTGGGGCAAGGAGGAGCACGTACGGACGCTGCTCGGGGACCGCGTCACCGGCGTCGAGGCGCGGCGGCGGACGATCCGCGTGGACGCGTTCGGGGAGCCGGAGGAGTTCCGGGAGTTCTTCAAGGCCGCCTACGGGCCGACGATCGCGGTCTACCGGAACATCGCCGACGATCCCGAGCGGACCGCCGCCCTGGACGGCGCCCTCGCCGACCTGGCGGCCGGCGCCATGCGGGACGGGGCCATGGAGTGGGAGTACCTGCTGCTCACCGCCCGGCGGAGCACCGCGACGGCGGGATGACCGGGATGACGCCGGAATGACGCCGGGGCGCGCCGCCGTCCGGCCCAATGCCGGGGTCCGGGCCGCCGGCGGGCGATCCTGCAGACCGGACGGTACGGGGCCGTCCGGCGGAAGGAGTCCCGGTGGCAGCAGCATCCCCCGAGGAGCGCCCGGTGCCAGCGGGGCGGTACGGCGAGGCGCTCTTCCGGCCGGAGGGGCCCGGTGAGGGCGAGCGCATCGACCACGCCGCGCTCGTCTACGACCCGCTCACCCGGCAGCGGCTGCTCGCGCTCGGCGTCGGTCCCGGCTGGCGCTGCCTGGAGGTGGGCGCCGGTACGGGCACGGTCGCCCGCTGGCTCGCCGAGGAAGCCGGTGTGGACGAGGTCGTCGCCCTGGACCGCGACACCAGCCGGCTGGCCCCGCTGGCCGGACCGCGGCTCCGGGTGCTCACCGACGACCTGACGCGGCTGGACGACGAGGCGGAGCTCGGCTCCTTCGACCTGGTCCACGCCCGGTTCGTCCTGATGCACCTCCCCGAACGCCGGGCCCTCGTCGACCGCCTCGCGAAGCGCCTGCGGCCCGGCGGGTACCTCGTCCTCAGTGACGCGGCGGACGTGCCCGACCCCGCCGACGCGCGCTCGGCGTACCGGCGCACGCTGGACGCCATGTGGCGCACGCTCTCGGAGACCATCGGCACGGACGTCGCGGCGGTGCTCGACTACCCGCACGTCCTGCGCGCGGCCGGTCTGGCCGAGGTCGCCTCGGAACTGGTCTGCCCGCCCCTGACGCCCGGCGCTCCGCTCGCCGCCTTCTGGCGCGAGACCTGGCAGCGGATGCGGACGGACCTGCTCGCTCCGGGCCGGCTCGAACCGGTCGTCTTCGACGAGGCGCTCGCCTACCTGGACTCCCCCGGCCTGGCCGAACTCGGCCCCGGCATGCTCACCGCGTGGGGCCGCCGCCCGGCGCCCCGCGCCTGACCGCCCCTTCCTGCCTGATCCGCAGGACACCTCCAGCCGTACCGCGACGGTTTCCGGCCGTTCCCCGCCGTCCGAGGGAACGGGCCGGCATCGGGGGCACCCGCGCCAACGGCGGCGATCCGCCGCCCCGCGCGGACCCCGCGCCGGCACACAGGAACCGGAGGAACGATCATGCTGATCACGGTCACCCGCACCGGCGGCTTCACCGGAGCCGAGAAGCTCCGCGAGCTCGACACCACGGGCCGGCAGGACGCGGCACGGATCGAGGAGCTCGCCCGCCGGGCCGTTTCGTCCGTGGCCGACGGCTACCACTACCGCATCACCGTCGACGGCGAGGTCCTCGACGTCGAGGACCCGTGCCTGTCCGACGACCAGCGGACGCTGATCCGTACCGTCCTGGGCGAAGGGGCCTGAGCGCCGCCCGTCCGGCCAGGGGCCGGCGGGCGGTGCGGCACGGTGCGTTCCGGTGGGCGGCGGGCGGGCCCGTCAGTGCAGGGTCCAGGTGAACTTGCCGCCCCCGACCCACCGGACCTCGTCCAGGTCGTCGAGGTCGTGGATGGTGATCCCCGCCTCCGCGGCGACCAGCAGCACGTCCGTCATCGACTCCGCCCGGCCGACGAACTCGCCGTCGAGCTCGATGATCCGGAAGGGGGGGCTTCCGGGTTGGACGCCCAGGACGGTGATGCGCGCCGGGGAGAGGTGAGGTGTCAAGCCTTCGGTCATGGGGAGACGGTTGCACGCCGTGACAGGTGACGGGCGCGGCGACACGGCCCGGGGAGCCGATCGGCGGCGTACGGGCGACCGCGGGCCGGGGGGCGGGCCGCCGCGGCGGGGTGTCAGACCCGCTCCCAGGCGGCCATCGCCCACGAGAACAGGCCGAACAGGACCAGTCCGGCCGCCACGGCCACCAGCAGCCACGGTCCGGCGGGGGTGTCCGCGAAGGCGCGCAGGGTGTCGTCGATGCCCTTGGCCTTGGCCGGGTCGTACTCCAGTGCCGCGTAGAGCGCGCACGCGCCCGCCGCCGCGAACAGGGCACCCCGGGCGAGGCCGCCGGCCACGCCGAGCACGTCGACGGCGCCGCTCAGCCAGGCCGGCCGGGAGGGCAGTGCCAGGTCGTCGCGGAACTTCCGCCGGACCGCGGACACCGCGATCACGACTCCGCCCACCGCCACGCCGAGTCCCACCAGGAAGACGAGCCAGCGCCCGCCGGGCCATTCCAGGACGCTCGCGGTGGCGTCGCGCGACTGCTCGTCACTGGACCTGCCGCCGCCCTGCCCGGCCGCGAAGGCGATCACGGACGCGGCGACGGCGGCGTAGAACACGGCCCGGCAGGCCGCCGCCAGCCGTTTGCCGGCTTTGCGCCCGTCGGGCCCGACGCCGCCGAAGACCGCCTCCGACAGCCGCCACAGGGTCATCCCCACGAGGCCGATCCCGACGGCCCAGATCAGCACCCGGCCCAGGGGGGCGCCCGCCAGCCCGGCGAGCGCTCCCTGCCGGTCCGCCTCCCGTCCGGGGTCGTCGCCGAAGGCGATGCGCAGGGCGATCACGCCGACCAGGACGTACAGGACCCCGCGCGTGGCCAGCCCGGCCCGGGCCGCGACCACGATCCCGGTGCGCGGCGCGCCGTCCTGGACCCGGGTCCCCTCAGAAGTCGACTGCATGTCCAGCTCTCCGGTCCCGGAGCACGGGTGCGCTCCCTGCCGGGGCGTCTGCCCCGTGGCGCGCGGTTGTCCCCTGCGAAATCGGGACGGTGACGCTGTGTGGAGGGCGGCTCCACGGTCCGTGGGTCAGCGGCCCAGGGCGCCGCGCAGGGTGATGCCGTAGCGGGTGCGCAGGCGCCACACCTCCCAGGCGGAGAGTGCGGTCACCGAGAGGGGGCCGCCGAGGAGGGAGGTGCAGAGGACTTCCGGGGGCGCGGCGACGTCCGGGCCGATGAGCCGTCGTCCGGGCGTTCGTCCGGTCCGGGCGTGGTCGCCCATGCAGGTGCGGGTGGCGCCCTACGGGGTGCCGGCGTCCACCGGGGCCCCGGTCCTGGCCAGGGCCAGTACCCCGGCGCAGATCAGGGCCAGGCCCAGGAGCTGCGGGAGCAGCCACCAGTGGGCCCGCAGGTGCTCCTCGTACAGCAGGACCCCGAGCGCGATGCTGACGCCGGCGTCGCCGAGGGTCAGCGCGGGCTGCGAGGCGACCAGCGGCCCGCCCTGCATGGCGTGTTCGAGGAGCAGCAGGGCGCAGACGCCGCTCGCGCCGAAGGCGTACGTCTCCCAGGCCGTCAGGAAGGCGCCGATGCCGCCGCCCTGGAGTACGTGCACGGAGGACTTCATCAGCGCGGCCGTGAGCGCGTAGCAGACGGCGGTGGCCGCGCCGAGGCATCCGGCCCGCATGCGGCCGGGCGGCCGCCGCAGCCCCGTCGCGGCCAGCACGGCGACCGCCGCCGCGCACGCGGCCAGGGCCAGGACCCAGCGGTCGAACGGGACGTGCGTACGGTTCCCGGCGGGGGCGGCGGCCACCAGTACGATCCCGAGCCCGGCCACGACTCCCGCGACGGCGAGCCAGAGGGTGCCCGGCAGGAGGCTGCGGGCCAGCAGCGAGGCGATCAGCAGGGCGAGCGGCAGCTCCAGTACGAACAGGGGCTGTACGAGGGCCAGCGCACCCGTGGCCAGCGCGAGGGCCTGCCCCACGCCGGCCGCGATCACCGCCAGGATCCCGCCGATCCACAGCGGCCGCCGCAGCAGGTCGAGGACGAGCCCGAACCTGAAGCCGTCACTCTGCGGCACGGTGAGCGAGGCCCGCCGCTGGAGGACCGTCGCGAGCGCGTTGCTGAACGCCGCGAACAGTGCGAAGAGGACCGGCAGGAGGAAGCCCATGCCCCGATCCTCACCGCGCGGGCGCCACCCCGCGCCGCCCGTTCCCCCGTCCGGGTCCGCCCCGGTCACCCCGCGCGAGCGGGCCGAGGCCATCGGCGGGACGATCGGCGAACCCGTGCGGTTCATCGAGCAGACCCGCGCCGAAGCCCGTGCGCAGATGCCGGCCTTCATGCCCGAACCGGTGGTGGAGGGCACCCTCGCCATCCTCGGCCGGCCGCTGCCCGCCGAACTCGAAACCGCCCCGACGTCGAGCGGGTCCTGGGCCGGGCACCGCGCACCTTCGCCCCGTAGGCCGCCCGCGCGGCCCCCGCCTTCCGCTGAACCCCCGGTCGTCGGCGGACGCCGGGCAGGCATCATGTCGGGCTCGGCGTGCCACTGCTGGCCTAACGCGGTCCTTACCCATGTGGGGGGGGATCTGGGCGCTGGTCATCCAGCCCTAGAAACGGGGATAGGTGACGCCGGTCAGCCGCTCCGAGAGGGCCCAGAGCCGACGGGCTGTGGCGGGGTCCCGGATGGCGCGCTCCCGGTCGCGGAGGACGGGTTCGCCGTGGAGCTGGAGGGGGCCGTCGGGTACGACGTAGCTCCCTCCGGGCAGGCCGGGGACGGTCGCCGCGTACAGGGAGGTCTTGGCGCCCTCCGGGGTGGGGCGGAAGGCGCTGCGCAGGAGCAACCTCATGAGGGTGCCGTAGGCCCGGCCCCGGGTGCTGTTGGCGCCGCCGGTGAGCACGTTGGAGCGGGTGAGTCCGGGGGCGACGGCCATGCTGCGCAGCCCCAGCCCGGCGGCGTCGGCCCTGCGCTGCAGTTCCGTGGCGAAGTACAGGTTGGCGCGCTTCGACTGGAGGTAGGCGAACATCGCCCGGTAGCCGCGCTCGGCGTCGAGGTTGCGCAGGTCGAACCGGGCGAAGCGCTGGCCCTCGCTGCTGACCGTCACCACGCGCGGGTCCGGGGCGGCCAGCAGTGGGGGCACGAGGAGGCCGGTGAGCGCGAACGTGCCGAGGTGGTTGACGCCGAACTGCGACTCGAAGCCGTCGGCGGTCCGGGCGAACGGCACCATGGCGATGCCGGCGTTGTTGACCAGGAGGTCGAGGCGGTCATGGCTCCAGTCCTCGGCGAAACGGCGGACGGAGCCCAGGTCGGCCAGGTCGAGCGGGCGCAGTTCGGCGCGGGCGCCGGGGACTTCGGCCCGCAGGCGCTCCAGCGCCTCGTTCCCGCGTTCGCGGCTGCGGCAGGCCAGGACGACGTGGGCGCCGCGGCGGGCGAGTTCGCGGGCGGTGACGTACCCGATGCCGCTGTTGGCGCCGGTCACCACGGCCAGGCGCCCGGACTGGCCGGGGATGGAGTCCGGCGTCCAGCGCTCGTTCGATGAGCCTCGGGCGGACGCCCGGGGGGCACGGGTGCTCATGGGGAACCTCGTTCCATGGGTCGGCGGCCTGGTGGCGCGGGGAAGCGCGGCCGTATCGCAACCACCAGTTGCAATATGCTGATGCTGTCGCATGGACCGCCCATAAAGCAACCGGGAGTTGCAATGACCTCTGCCGAGTCGGCCCCAAGGCGCGGCCCCGCCGTCGGACGCGGCAGCAAGATGCGCGCCGCCGTGCTGGCGGCGGCCCTCGCCGAGCTCACGGAGACGGGGTACGCCGCGCTGACCGTCGACGCCGTCGCCCAGCGGGCCGGCGTGCACAAGACGACGATCTACCGGAACTGGAAGACCCCCGACGGCCTGGTCGCGGACGCGCTCGCCGGCCACTTCGCCACCGACGTCCCGATCCCCGACACCGGCGCGGTGGAGGGCGACCTGCGCGCCCTGGCCCGCTCCCTGGTCGCGACCATGACCACGGACGCGGGCCGCGCCCTGCTGACGACCGTCCTCTCGGACGCCGTCCGGATGCCCCAGCTGGCCGAAATCAAGCGCGCGCTCTTCGAGGACCGCTTCCGCCGGGCGGAGCCCGTCGTCACCAGAGCCGTCCAGCGCGGCGAACTGCCCCCGGAGACCGATCCCGCCGAACTCCTCAAGGCCCTCGTCGCGCCGGTCTACTTCCGCCTCGTGTTCACCGGCGAACCGGTCGACGCGAGGACCGCGGACCGTGCGGTGGACGTCGCACTGGCCGCCGCACGCGCACGCGTGCTGCCGGCGCCCTGAGCCGGGCCGGCAGCGGACGGTGCGTCAACATGCCGCCGGAGCCCGCGAAGAGGCCGGGTCGTGAGGGACCGGGTCGTTCGGGACCGGTCGCCGTAGGCCGGGGTCGTCGAATCGTCCCCGGGCCGCCGCCGGGCTCCCTCACCTACCCGGCCTGAGTCCCGCCGGGCCGGCGCGCGCGGCATCCGGCCGCGCGCGCCGCCGGCCGCCATCATGGGGGCGGAAAGGAGCTCCGCCATGCCGACCCTGGGATCCGCGAAGCAGCCCACGACCGAACTCGACGCCCGCTACAGCTCCGCCCTCAACCCGCGCCCGGGTGCCGCCGACGCGACCGCCACCGAGTGGGCCGAGGCCCTGCGGCAGCTGGAGGCCGCCGAGATCTTCTGGGTCTCGACGGTACGGCCCGACGGCCGGCTGCACGTCACCCCCGTGATCGCCGCCTCGCACGACGGGGCGCTGTACTTCTCGACCGGGCCGGGGGAACAGAAGGCGAAGAACCTCGCTCATGACGGTCACTGCGCGCTGACCACCGGCGGGAACTCGCTCACGGCCGGACTCGACCTCGTGGTGGAGGGCACGGCCGTGCGGGTCGCCGACCCGGCGGCGCTGGAGGAGGTGATCGCGGCGTACGAGTCGAAGTACGGGGCGCACATCACTTCGCCCGAGGGCACCTTCCACGGGATCGGTGACGCGTTCCGCAGGGGCGACGCGGTGCTCTTCGCGGTGGCCCCGGACACCGCCTACGGGTTCGGCCGGGACGACGGGGTGTACACCCATACGCGGTGGACGTTCTGAGCGGACCCGGCTCCGGGCGGGCTCAGGCCTCCGCTGACGGGGCGGGGCCCGTCCCCCGGAAGCCCGGGGCACCCGGCGGGGGCGCGAGGAGGACGCGGGGCAGGGCCTCCGGGTGCTTCTCCGAGAGCCAGGCGATCAGCTGCTCCCTTACCGCGCAGCGGACCGTCCACAGGTCGTCGGCGTCCTTGGCCGTGACGATCGCGCGCACGACCATGCCCGAGGGCGTCGTATCGGTGACGGCGACGTCCCAGCCGCGCCCGTCCCATTCCGGGCACCGGTCCAGGATCTCGCGCACCTTGCCGCGCATGAGGTCCACGGGGGCGCCGTGGTCGCAGTGGACGAAGACGGTGCCGGTCATCTGGACGCCGCCCCGGGACCAGTTCTCGAAGGGGCGGGTGGTGAAGTACGAGACGGGCATGGTGATCCGGCGCTCGTCCCAGGTCCGGACGGCGAGGAACGTCAGAGTGATGTCCTCCACCACGCCCCATTCACCCGCGACCACGACGGTGTCCCCGATGCGGACCATGTCGCCGAAGGCGATCTGGAACCCGGCGAAGAGGTTCCCCAGCGTGGACTGCGCCGCGACGCCGGCGACGATCCCGATGATCCCGGCGGAGGCGAGCACGGAGGTGCCCAGTGCGCGGAAGCTCGGGAAGGTCAGGAGCATCGCCGCGGCAGCGACGACGGCGACGACGGCGGTCACGACCCGCATGATCAGGGACACCTGGGTACGGACCCGGCGGACCCGGGCAGGGTCGCGGGTGCCGGTCGCGTAGCGGGCGTACCCGGATTCGACGACGGCGTGGGTCACTCCGACGACGAGCCAGGCGCCGGCCCCGATCAGCGCGAGCGAGAGGGTCCGGCCGACGGCGGCCTCGTTCTCCTGGAGCGGCCGCCACGCGGTCTGCTGGTGGGCCCCTCTGAGCAGGGCGGCCAGCAGCACGATCTGGAGGGCCGGCCGGCAGCGGCGCAGCGAGTTCCACAGCGGGGTCTCGGGGTGGCGCGCGTCGGCCCGGCGCAGCAGCAGGTCGACGGCCCAGCCTGCCGCGCCGGTCAGCAGTATCGCGGCTCCCAGGAGGGTCAGCGGGCGGACGGCGGCGTTCATTCAGCTCCTCGGTGGTGCGGACGGGCGGACGGCGGCGCCCCGGACCTCCACGCCCCTGCCCCGACGAGGGGCTCCGACACCCGCCCTCCGCCGGCCCGGGCCGGCGCATGGGCACCGCGAAGGCGGGTAGCCGGGCCCGTGGACGTCCTGACGGAGCGACCGGCACCGAGGGGTGCGGGGCTGCCGGGGACACGGAAAGGGGTGCACATGTCGCACGTCGAGGAGTACGTCGAAGTCAACGTCCCCCTGCGTACGGCCTACAACCAGTGGACGCAGTTCGAGGACTTCCCGGCCTTCATGGAAGGCGTCGAACGCGTCGAGCAACGGACGGACACCCTCACCCACTGGGTGACGAACGTCAACGGTGTGCAGCGCGAGTTCGACGCGCGGATCACCGAGCAGCTCCCGGACCAGCGCGTCGCGTGGATGACGGTGGACGGGGAGGCCCGCCAGGCCGGGCTGGTCACCTTCCAGCCGATCGACGCGAGCACCACCAAGGTCGTGCTGCACATGAACTGGGTGCCCGACGGGCTGGCCGAGACCGCCGCCGACAAGCTCGGCTTCGTCAAGCGCCAGGTCGCCGGCGATCTGAAGCGGTTCAAGATGTTCATCGAGGCACGCGGATGCGAGACGGGCGCCTGGCGGGGCGAGGTCTGACCGTGACCGGGGGGATCCGCAGGCCCTGTGCCCCGGCGGCGAACACCGCCCGGCACAGGGCCTGTTCGGATCCGCGAAAAGGCCCCGGTCTCCATGAGGAGACCGGGGCCTGGTCAGAGCGCTGGGCAGGCCTTGCACCTGCATTCCCCCACGGGAAGTGGGGTGTCTTTCCTTGGACCACCAACGCATCGTCCCGTCACCGTGTTCCGCGGCGGCGAGCTCGAGATCAACTATACGGCACGCTGCCGGGCCGTGCGGACCGCCCGGCCGCGTGGCCCGCGACTCCCTAGCCGGCGCGTACGCGGTCCAGGGCCTTGATGCCGAGCTCCAGCGCCTCGTCCGGTTCGCGCACGCACTGCTGGAGGTCGACGAAGCAGCTGTCGGCACCCGTGTCCCGGATGCCGGCGAGGACGGCCGCGATCTCCTCGTGGCCGGCACCCGGCTTGGCGTTGAAGCGGATGTTGCGGCGCAGGGCGTCGGGGTCGCGGCCGGCCTCCTCGGCGGCCCGCCGTGCGACGGCCCAGAGTCCGGCGAGCGCCTCGGCCGGCAGGACGGCGCCGACCCAGCCGTCCGCGCGGCGGCCGACCCGGCGCATCGCGGCGGGTGAGAAACCGCCCAAGTAGAGGGGCGGGTGCGGCTGCTGGGCCGGGCGCAGGCCCACGTGGGCGCGCGGGACGCGCCAGTGCGGGCCGTCGTGCTCGAAGTCCTCCCGGGCCCAGATGCCCTGGAGGATGTCGAGGATCTCGTCGAGCCGTTCGCCGCGACGGCCGAAGTCCGCGTTGACGGCGGTGTATTCGTCGCGGAGCCAGCCGATGCCGAAGCCGGCGTCCAGTCTGCCGCCGCTCACCTGGTCCAGCGAGGTGAGGCTGCGCGCGAGCAACAGGGGCGGGTACCACGGCGCGTTGAGGGTGCTCGTGCCGAGGCGGACGCGGTCGGTCGCGGTGGCGGCGACGGTCAGGACGGTGAGCGGGTCGAGGAAGGTCCGGTACTCGGGCGGGTACGGGTTCTCCGGCGTGTGGCCCGGGTAGATGTCGCTGGGCTCGACCGGGGTCAGCGAGCGGTCCCCCACCCAGAGCGAGTCGAAGCCGGCGCGCTCCGCGTCGCGTGCGAAGCCGGCGATGCGGGCGGCCTGCGCGTGAGTGCCGTACTGGGGCAGTGCGATGCCTATCTCCATGGCCCCATCGTGGACGCGGGGCGGGCGCGGGGCCCAAGGGCGCCACACGTGACGCGCGACACAACGGCTTTGGCCGGCGGTGGCCGCCCCGTCCCGCGGCGGCACCCGATCGGGCGGCCCGGTCATGCTGTCCGCCGGAACACGCCGGTGGTCAGGTGAATGCCGGGCACGGAGCCCCCGGAGGCGGTGTGATCCTGCTTCGACGTTCCGTCATCGACTTTGGAGTGACATGCGTATTCGAACTGCGATCGCCGCCACCGTCCTGGCCGCGGCCGGCATCCTCGGCGCCGGCGGTTCCGCCGTCGCCGACTCCCACGCCGAGGGTTACGCCGTCGGCTCGCCGGGCGTGCTGTCCGGCAACGTCGTCCAGGTGCCGATCCACGCGCAGCTCAACGTGTGCGGCAACACCATCAACATCATCGGCCTGATCAACCCGGCGGCCGCCAACACCTGCATCAACACCTGACCGCGGCGCGGCGCCCCCTGCGGTGCCGCGTACGGCCGGACCCCTCGCGCCCCGTCCCGGGGTGCGAGGGGATACCGTGTTCCTCCAGGTCAATAGGGGGAACAGTGATGTCGTACAACGCGGGATGGGGACAACACCCGCAGCAGCCCACGCCGCAGTGGGGAGGCGGCTGGATCCAGCCGCCTCCGCAGCCGGGGGTCATACCCCTGCGGCCGCTCGGCGCGGGCGAGATGATCGGCGGGGCCTTCAAGGCCTTCCGCCAGTACTGGAAGCCGCTGGTCGGCGTCATGCTCGCGATACAGGCCGCCGGATTCCTGCTGGTGACGGCGGCGATCGCCATCGGCGTCGCGGCGGCGAGCAGCAGCTTCGCCGAGGTCTTCGACCTGGACCCCGAGTCGTCCGCCGACAGCGCGGACGTGGCGACCGTGTTCCTGGCCCTGCTGCCCGGGGGCGTGATCCTGCTGCTCGTGATGCTGCTGGGCACCGCGGCGATCGGCGCCCTGTGCCCCGCGGTGGTGCAGGAGGCCGTACTCGGCCGCTCCGCGACCTTCCGCGACATGTGGCGCCGCAGCTGGTCCCGGCTGCCTTCCGTGCTCGGCACCTTTTCGCTGATCGGGCTGATCGCCGGCGGGCCGGCCATCCTGATCTACGCGATCGGCTTCCCGCTGGTGATCATGAACTTGGACGGCTCCGGCCCGCCGGCCGGCCTGTTCCTGCTGTTCGCCGGGGTCCTGGCATGGATGCCCGTGGCGGTCTGGCTCGCGACCCGGTTCAGCCTGGCACCCGCCGTGGCGGTCTTCGAGGACCTCCGCCCCGTCGCCGCGCTGCGGCGGTCGGCCCATCTGGTGCGCGACGACTGGTGGCGCGTCTTCGGCATCTCGCTGCTCGCGTACGGCGTGGGGATGGTCGGCGGTTACGCCATCCAGCTGCCGTTCGGCTTCGTCGGCATGCTCGCGCTCTTCCCCGCCATGCTCGACACCGGCTCGGACGGCGCGGTGCCCGCCACGATGATCCTCGGGTTCGTCGTGTACGCGGTCTGCCTGATGGCCGGAGGCGTGGTCAGCGCGCTGTTCCAGCTGGGCTACCCGCAGCTGGCGGTCTCCCTGCTGTACGTCGACCAGCGGATGCGCAAGGAGGACCTCGCGCCGGCCCTGATCACCGCCGCCTACCCCGCCGCGACACCGGGCCAGGGCTCCACGTCACCCTGACGGGCGCCCCGGGCCGACGGCGTACGGGCCGGTCAGCGCGCCGCGCCGAAGTCCTGCGTCCAGTACTGGCCCGGCTGGGCGAGGCCGATGCCGATCTCCTTGTACGAGCAGTCGAGGATGTTCCGCTTGTGGCCGGGGCTGTTCATCCAGCCCTCCATGACCTGCTCGGGGGAGCTGTACCCATAGGCGACGTTCTCGCCGTACGTCCGCCACTCGTACCCCGCGCGGGTGATCCGCCGGCCCGCGTCGGAACCGTCGGACCCCGTGTGGGACATGTTGCCGTGCGCGGCCATGTCGGCGCTGTGGTCCTGCGCGGCCTTCGTCAGCTTCGCGTTGACGGTGAGCGCGGGGCAGCCGGCCGCGGCGCGCGCCTGGTTGACGAGTTCGAGGACCTTGGCCTGCGCCCCGGAGGCCTGCGGCGCGGCGGGCGCGGCGGAGGACTCCACCGGCTCCGGCCGGGGCTGCTGCGGGCGCGCGGGCGGCGCGGCCTCGACGACCGGCTCGGCGGGCTGTTCGGCCGGCTGTTCGACGGCGGGCCGTACGGGCGCCGCATCGGCGTCGGGCAGCGCGGGCACTTCGGCCTGGACGGGAACCTGCTCCGGGAGCGGGGCCTCGGACGCGTCGAAGGGGACGTCCGACTGCGCCGCGGCGGGCCGTGCGCGGCCGGTGTCCTCGGTGTCCAGGCAGGCCATGGCGGCGGTGGGGACACCCACGACGGCCAGCGCGCCGACGGCGACGGCTATTTTCCGGTAGTGCGTCTTCTTACGGTGCTTCTTCATGCGGGACCTCACTCGGTGATCGCGAAGCTCCCGGCGCCGGACCGCTGGGGCGCCGGAGGAGTCGCCATTCTTAGAAGGCCCGCAGTGGCATGGCAAGCCGGTGCCGGCCGGCCGCGCGGGTGCCCCGGGTTCCGGCTTGAAAGGGCGGGAAGAACGTGCATGGCCCCGCACGGGCCCGCCCCGGCACAGCTGACGCGCCGCTAGAACCACCTCTCAGCAGGAGCGTTGGGAGAGGTGAAATGAGAGTCCCCAATTCCGTTTCTGGCGGTGTGCGGCATGTCAATGCCAAACGGGGACAAATAGCGAAATGTACGCCCGCCTACGATCTCCGCCGGGCCCGCCGGAGCGGAGAGGGCCGTGTGTCGCATGTCACGAAACCGCGGAGCCCCGCACACCGTCGGCCGACGGTGTGCGGGGCTCCGCGGTGCGGTCCCGTCCTGGGTCAGAAGGAGCTCTTCGACGCGCTGACGACGACGCACTCCTTGTACTCGGTGCCGTTGGTCTTGCCGAAGTACGGAGTCGTGGCCTCGGCCGGCTGGGACGCGCCCGCCTTGACCTTCAGGCTGCTCACCATGGCCGTCGCGGGGACCGCGGTCGAGGTCGCGTCGCCGCGGAACTTCATCGTGATGTTGTACGTGTAGTCCAGCGAACTGCTGTTGGTGACCGTGAGCTTGGCGACCAGGTTCTTGCCGGAGCTGTCCAGCTTGCACCCGTCGATCCGGACGTCGCGCTCCGCCTTGTCCCTCGAACCGCCCGTGACGGAGCCGGTGCTGGAACTGGAGCTGGTGCTGCCCGTGGTGGTGCTGCCCGTGGTGCCGCTGCTGTCGAGGCTGCCGCCGGTGCTGCCGCCGCTGGTGCTGCTGGAGCCGTGGCTGCTGCCACCGCCACAGCTGGCACCGTGCGAGCCACGGGCTCCGGTCAGTGCGACGACGGCGATACCGAATACTGCGACCGCGCGGACATGGCGAAGCTTCACGTTCGAACCCCGTTGGAATATCAGTGTGCAGGAGGGCCCGCCTTGACGGGCGCACGTCACCCTACAGCCGACGGAAGGGTGATCCGGACACCCTTCGGGACCCCGGCGCGCCCCCTCGGGGTACCCGTCCGCAAGTCGCGGCGGGGGTCCGCGTCTTGACGGGCACGGACGCACACGCCTCCCACGGCACATCCGCACCGGATTGTCACATCACCCCCACGCCGCGCCCACCGACCCGACAGGGCGCGGCCTGCGGCGATGCGTGTCAGGGTGAACGTGAGGAATCCGCGACCCGGCACCGAGGAGTCACCCGACATGGACGGTAAGAAGGACAAGCGCCAGGAGCCCGGCGAACCCCGCGAGGAACGCGGGCGCCCGCAGCCGCCCAGCCAGGACCCCGTCCACCCCGAGCCCATCTCCCCGGCCCGCAGCAGGCGGGCCGAGGAGAAGGGGCGGCGCCGCGACGAGCGGGAGCACCGGGGCGACGACGGCTCCTGAGCCTCAGCCGGCGGCCGGCCGGCTCCCCCGCGGTGGCGGATCGTCGTCGGGCCACAGGCCGATCATGTCGAGCAGGGCCTCCAGGTCCTCCGCCCCGATGGCTCGCGAGGCGACCGCACGGCGGGCGGCGGCCCGGTCCACGGTGCCCGCCCGGGCCGGCAGCGCGGGCTCGTCACATCCGAAGGGATCCTTCATACGACCGATGCCACCACGCGCCGGGCTGTTCCGCAGCTCCCGTTGCTCCCATCGGCCTCCGCCGCCGGCCCGCGCCTTAGGGTGGCCGGGACATCCATCCGGGCGGGGCCCTGCCCCCGACCGCCTTCCTCCGGGAGCAACCGTGGCGCGCTCGCTCGACGGCCTCGTCTTCGTCCCCGTCGCCGACCAGGCGCCGGGCCAGGTCGGCCGGCAGACCCGTTTCGAGTACCACGAGCAGGACGGCCGCGTCTGGGCCGACTACGGTGGCGGGGACGTGGCCAGGGGACACCTGGTCGGCACCCGGGCGGACGACACCGTCGACTTCCGCTACGTCCAGCTCCGCCACGACGGCTCGACCGCCTCCGGGCACTGCGTCTCCCTCGTGACGGAACTCCCCGACGGGCGGCTCCGGCTGGAGGAGACGTGGACGTGGGAGTCCCAGGAGGGAAGCGGCACCAGCGTGGTCGAGCAGCAGCCCGATACGAGGGAGAGCACCCGATGAGGATCCACCTGTCCAGCGTCTTCGTCGACGACCAGGACAAGGCCCTGCGGTTCTATACGGACGTACTGGGCTTCGTGAAGAAGCACGAGGTGCCGCTGGGCGCGGACCGGTGGCTGACCGTGGTCTCGCCGGAGGACCCCGGCGGGACCGAGCTGCTGCTGGAGCCCGACGGCCACCCGGCGGTGAGGCCGTACAAGGAGGCGCTGGTCAAGGACGGGATCCCGGCCGCCTCCTTCGCCGTGGACGACGTACGGGCGGAGTTCACCCGGCTGAGCGGGCTCGGGGTCCGCTTCACCCAGGAGCCGAGGGAGACCGGCCCGGTCACCACCGCGGTCCTGGACGACACCTGCGGCAACCTCATCCAGATCATCCACGGCGGACAGGCCTAGACTGCCGGGCAGGGCGGGGCCGTAGCGCAGGGGTCGACGCGCGCGGTCTCCAAAACCGTGAGGACGCCGGTTCGAATCCGGTCGGCCCCGCCTCCCGGCCCTCCCCCGGGCACCCGACCTGTCCGGATCAGGCCACCTGTTCGGCGGCGGCCGGCTCGCTCTGCATCGCCTGGAGCTTCTTCTGGCGGGTGGCGGCGCCCATGAGGTGGAGACGGTAACCGCCGGGCTTCTCCGCCTCGTCGGCGAGGTGCTTGACGACGCCCTTGCAGACGGTTTCCTTGAGCTTGGCGCCGGGCTTGCCGTCGACGTGGAACCAGATCGCGGTGTCGGCCTTGGCGAACTGGAAGATGCCGTCGGCCCGGCCGAGGCTGATGCACTGGGCGCCGAAGGGCTGGTTGAGGGTTTCGGGGCGTTCGCCCGCGAGGCGGCTCAGGACGGTGTCGGCGGCCCGGGCGCCCATCGGCATCGCGGCCTGGCAGCTCATCCGCAGCGGCAGGCCCGAGGGGGCGGCCGAGTCCCCGGCGGCGACGATCCGGTCGTCGTCGACGCTGGTGAGGGTCTCGTCGGTGAGGATGCGGCCGGCGGTGTCGGTGGCCAGGCCGCTGCGGGCGGCGAGGTCGGGGACGGCGAAGCCGGCGGTCCAGACGGTGACGCGGCTGGGCAGTTCGCGGCCGTCGGCCAGGCGGACCGCGGCGGCGCTGACGTGGGTGACGGTGCTTTCGGGGCCGTCGACGACGGTGACGCCGAGGCGGGCCAGGCGGCGGGCGACCGAGCGGCGTCCGCGGGTGTGGAGGTAGGGGCCGAGGGTGCCGCCGCAGACCAGGGTGACGGGCCGGCCGGCGCCTGCGAGTTCGGCGGCGGTCTCGATGCCGGTCGGGCCCGCGCCGACCACCGTCACCGGGGCCCCTTCGGGCGCGGCGTCCAGGACCGGGCGCAGGCGCTGGGCGTCTTCGAGGGTGGCGATGGGGTGGGCGTGCTCGGCGGCACCGGGGACGCGCAGGTCGGCGCCGGTGCTGCCGACGGCGTAGACGAGGTAGTCGTAGCCCAGGCGTTCGCCGGAGGCGAGTTCCAGGGTGCGGGCGGGGGCGTCGATGCGGTCCACGGTGTCCACGGCAAGGCGCACGCCGTCGGCGAGGACGTCCGCGTACTCCACGACGGCCGGGTCGTTGCCCGCGGCCAGCTGGTGCAGCCGGATCCGGTGGACGAACGACGGGCGCGCGTTGACCAGAGTCACCGTCACATCACCGCGCAGGGTCAGCCGGTTGGCCGCCATCACGCCCGCGTAACCGCCGCCGATCACGACCACACCGGTCTTCTCGCTCATGGCTTCTCCTTCGTTCGTTTCGAGGGGTTCGGGCACAAGACACCGCTGCCCCGCCCCCTGTGACGGGTGCGGGTGTGTGAGCTGCGCCACTCGCAGTCCACAGCAGTGCAGTCACTGCACTGCTGTGCAGTGACTGCATCAAGATATACTTATGCCCTGAGGAGCCGTCAAGATCCAGTCCCTGCACTGTCGGTGCCGATGGCTAGGGTTGAGGGATGAGCGAGATCGAGATCGTTGCCGGACAGGGTGCGTGGCGGGGCGGGTTCGAGGAGCGGGTGCTGGCCGGATACCGGGCCGCGGGTTGCCCCGAGCCGCTGGCCCGGGCACTGCTGGAGCGGGCCGTGAAGGGGATCGACGGCTGGACGGTGGCCACGGACGGCACCGGCTGGATAGCGGTCGCGGTGACGGAGGACGACGGTGCGCTGGTCGGCCGGATCCACGACCTCACGGTGGCGCGGGGGCGCGAGTGGGCCGAGCGGTGGTGTGCCGAGCACGGCGCCGAGCGGGTGGAGGTCCGGCTCACCGGCGGGGCGGGGGCCTTCGCCGACTACCCGGTGCGGGGGCAGAACCGCATGCGCGCGGTGGCCGAACAGCCCCAGCTGCCGCCGGGGCTGACGGTCCGCCGGCTCACGGAGGAGGAGTACCCGGCCTGGTACGCCGGCGAGGAGGCCGCGTACATCGCGGACATCGTGCGGGCCGGGGCCCTCACCCCGGAGCAGGCCAAGGAGAAGTCCGACCGGGACTTCGCCCAGTACCTCCCGCAGGGGTACCTGACCCCGGGGCACGCCTTCTACGCGATGGAGGCAGACGGCCGGGTGATCGGCACGGGCTGGGTGAACCACGGCTTCCTGCCGGGTGTCACCTTCGGCTTCTCCCTGGAGGTGTACGAGGAGCACCGCGGCAAGGGCTACGGCCGGGCCGCGATGGCCGTCGGCGAGTGGGCCACCCGGCAGGGCGGCGACGGGGCGATGATGTTCAACGTCTTCGGCGGGAACGAGGTCGCGATGGGCCTGTACGACAGCACGGGCTTCGCGGTCCTGGACGAGTTCCGCTCCATCGGCCTCCGCTGATCCGCCCCGCGGCACCCGCGCGGGGCGGCGGGATCAGCCGTTCAGCGACGCCATGAGCTCGGGCGCGTACCGGTCGCCCGAGACCACGCCGTGCGGCGCGACGGCGTCGATGGAGGCCAGATCGGCGTCGGTGAGGGTGACTCCGGTCGCGGCGACGTTCTCCTCCAGGTAGCGGCGGCGCTTGGTGCCGGGGATCGGCACGGCGCCCATGCGCAGGGTCCAGGCCAGCGCGAGCTGCGAGGGCGTGACCCCCTTCTCGGCGGCGAGGGCCCGGACGCGGTCGACGACGGCCAGGTTGCGGTCGAAGTTCTCGCCCTGGAAGCGGGGGTCCGTACGCCGGAAGTCGTCGGCCGCGAAGTCGTCCGGGCTGGTCACGGCTCCGGAGAGGAAGCCGCGGCCGAGCGGGGAGTACGCGACGAGGCCGATGCCGAGCTCGCGCAGGATCTCGCGCACGCCGTCGTGCTCGATCCCGCGCTCGAAGAGGCTGTACTCGGTCTGCACGGCGGCCAGCGGGTGCACCGCGTGGGCGCGGGAGATGGTGCTCGCGGCGGCCTCGCAGATCCCGATGTGGCCGACCTTGCCGGCGGCGACCAGCTCCGACATGGCGCCGATGCTCTCCTCGATGGGCACGGCCGGGTCGACGCGGTGCAGGTAGTACAGGTCGATGCGGTCGGTACCCAGGTGACGCAGGGAGCGGTCGGCGGAGCGGCGGATGTATTCGGGGGTGCCGTTGTGGCCGCGGAAGGCTCCCTGGTCGGTGAACTCGACGCCGGTCTTCGTGGCGATGACGGCGGCGTCGCGGCGGCCGCGGAGGGCCTTGCCGAGCAGCTGCTCGTTGACGAAGGGGCCGTAGCCCTCGGCGGTGTCGAGCAGGGTCACGCCCAGGGCGAGGGCGCGGTCGATGGTGGCGAGGGACTCGGTCTCGTCGGTGGCGCCGTAGTGGGCGCTCATGCCCATCAGGCCGAGGCCTTCGGCGCCGACCTCCAGGCCCTGGCCGCCCAGTGCGCGGATCTCCATGGTGTCCTCCGTGGGGTGAGATGCGAACAAGTAACTAACTGGATAGTTCGAGTCTGCACACGGGGTGCCCCACATGTCAATAACCGGATAGTTACTTGCTAGGCTGCCCGCCATGGCACGGGATTCCAGCGCAACCAAGGCACGCCTGCTCGACGCGGCGTTCTCCGAGTTCGCGGCGTACGGCATCGCCGGCGCCCGGATCGACCGCATCGCGGCGACCGCCCAGGCGAACAAGCGGCTCATCTACGTCTACTACGGCAACAAGGAACAGTTGTTCGATTCCGTTCTCCAGCGCGCCCTGGAGACGGGCTCGGAATCCGTGCCGTTCGACGCCGAGGACCTGCCCGGGTACGCGGGGGCGGTCTTCGACCACTTCGTGGCGTACCCGGACCTGATGCGCCTGGTGCAGTGGAAGCAGCTGGAGCGGCCGGAGACCACGGAGCCCGTGGCCGAGTCCTACCGGGGCAAGATCGCGGCGGTGGAGCGGGCACAGGGTGCGGGGCTGGTCGACCCGGGGCTCGATCCGGAGGACGTGCTCACCCTGGTCATGGGGCTGGCGCAGGCGTGGACCGGCGCGGTGGGCGGCCCGGCGGCCGGCGGCACGGGCGAGTCCTGGCCCGCCGCGCGGCTGGCCCGGCACCGCGAGGCGGTGGTGGAGTCCGTCCGCCGCCTGGTCCGGCCCCCGCAGCCGGGCGGCTGACCGGCGGCCGGGTCGGGGGTCAGGCCCCGGTCGGGGGTCAGGCCCCGGGTCCGGGGTCAGGCCCCGGGTCGGGCGGTGGCCTGGGCGAGGAGTCTGAGGGCCGTGTGGTCCTCGGAGCCCGCCGGGGCGGTGGCCACCAGGAGCGTCTGGTCGTCGGTGACGCGCAGGGCCTGCTGGGTGACGGTCAGGGTCCCGACCAGCGGATGCCACATCCGCTGCTCGGCCGCGGTGCAGGGACGGGCCCGGTGGTCGGCCCACATGGTGGCGAACTCGTCGCTCTTCATGCTGAGTTCGCCGACGAGCGCGCCGAGGAGCGCGTCGTCCGGGTGGCGGCCCGCCGCGTACCGGAGGTTGGCTACGGCGGCCCTGGCCTTGGACTCCCAGGTGCCGTAGAGCTCGCGCAGGTACGGGTCGAGGAAGATCAGCGCGGCCATGTTGGGCCGGTCCGCGGCCCGGTCGGGCGCGGTGGCGTCGAGATGACCGGCGAACAGGGCGTGCCCCAGGGGGTTCCACGCCAGGATGTCGGCCCGGCGGCCGGTGACGACGGCCGGGACCTCGGGCATGGACTCCAGCAGCCGACGGGTCGCCCCGTCGACGCGTTCCGCGGGCGGGCGCCGGGCGGCGGGCCGCCGGACGGCCTGGCCGGCGAGGTCGTGCACGTGCCGACGCTCGGCCTCGTCCAGGTCCAGCGCACGGGCGAGCGCGTCCAGCACCTCCGGCGAGGCGTTGTGCGAATGCCCCTGCTCCAGCCGTGCGTAGTACGAGGCGCTGACCCCCGCGAGGAGGGCGAGCTCCTCGCGGCGCAGGCCGGGGACCCGGCGCCGCTCGCCGTACGTGTCGAGGCCGATGTCCGCCGGCGTCAGCCGGGACCGGCGGGCCTGCAGGAACGCGCCGAGGCTGCTCTGTCCGTCCATGCGGCCCAGTATCGCGGGCCGCGCGGGCGCCTGCCTCACCCTGCCGGGGATAGGCAGGGAAGGGTGTGGCTGTCCCGCCGGACCGCCCGCAGGGTTGGGGCCATGAACACCACCACAGACACCATCGAGTTGGGCGACGTCCGGGTGACCCGGGTCCGCGAGTACTACGGGCCGCTCGGGCTCACCCCGCACGAATTCATCCCCGGGAGCAGCGAGGACGTCTGGTCGGCGCACTCCGGCTGGCTGCGGCCCGACTTCGCGGACGGCGAGCCGCCCGTGTCGCAGGTCGCGCTGCAGACGTGGGTGCTGCGCAGCGAGGGCCGGGTGATCCTCGTCGACACCGGCGGCGGCAACCACAAGGCACGGCCCGGCACGCCCTGGGACCGCCAGGAGACGGCCTTCCTGGACGAGCTGACCCGGGCCGGGGTCAGGCCCGAGGACGTCGACCTCGTGGTCAACACCCACCTGCACGGGGACCACGTCGGCTGGAACACCCGCCTGGACGGGGACAGCTGGGTCCCGACCTTCCCGAACGCCCGCTACCTGATCAACCGGAACGACTTCGAGTTCTGGAACCCCGCCAACGGCCACCCGTCCGTCCTCGGCGACGGCAACGCCGGCGTGTTCGAGGACAGCGTGGCCCCGGTCCACGAGGCGGGCCAGGTCGTGCTGTGGGAGGACAGCCACCGGATCGACTCCAACCTGCGGCTGGACCTCGCCGCCGGACACACCCCCGGCTCCAGCGTGCTCACCCTCGCCTCCGGCGGCGACCGGGCGGTGTTCGTGGGCGATCTGCTGCACAGCCCGGTGCAGGTCATGGAGCCGGACGCGAACAGCTGCTTCTGCGAGGACGCCGCGCAGTCCCGGGCCACCCGGCGCCGGCTGCTGGGCTGGGCCGCCGACCACAACGCGCTGCTGGTTCCGGCGCATTTCGGCTCCCACGGCGCCCTGGAGGTCGCCCGGGACGCGGGGGCCTTCGCGGTGAAGGGCTGGGCGCCGTTCGCGCCGTACACCCCGGGCGGGGAGGGCTGACGCCCTTCCGCGGGCCGGGCGGCCCGCCGTCGGGCGGGATGGCGAGTAGGGTCCGTCCTATACAGGGACCAACCCCTATGGAACGGATCCGATCCCCATGTACGCACCCGAGCGTCAGCACCGGATCGTCCAGCTGGCCCAGGAGCGCGGGCGCGTCGAAGTCCCGGCCCTGGCGGAGGAGTTCGGAGTCACCCAGGAGACCGTCAGGCGGGACCTGACGGCCCTGGAACGGGCCGGTCTGCTGCGCCGGGTGCACGGCGGCGCCCTTCCCGCCGGGGGGCTGCGGCTGGAGCCGGGGCTCGCCGAGCGCGATTCCACCGCCGCGGCCGCCAAGGAGCGGATCGCCCGGGCCGCGCTCGCGCTGCTGCCGGAGGAGGGCAGCCTGCTGCTGGACGCGGGTACCACCGTCTCCCGGCTGGCGGCCCTGCTGCCACGCGATTCCACCCTGACGGTGGTCACCAACGCCCTCCCGGTGGCCGCCCGGCTCGCCGAGCATCCGGGGCTGCACCTGCACATCGTCGGCGGCCGGCTGCGGCACCGTACGCAGGCCGCGGTGGACGCCTGGGCGTTGCGGGACCTCGCGGAACTGCAGCCGGACGTGGCGGTGATCGCGACCAACGGCTTCTCCGCGGAGACCGGGCTGACCACGCCCGACCTGGCCGAGGCGGCGGTCAAACGGGCCATGGTGGCCGGAGCGCGCCGTGTCGTGCTGGTCGCCGACTCCTCCAAGTACGGCGCCCGGCACTTCGCCCGGTTCGCCGCCCTGGAGCAGGTGGACGTACTGGTCACGGACACCGGCCTGACCGACGGGCAGGCGGACGAGATCGCCGGCCGCGGTCCGGAGGTCATCCGGGCCTAAGCGCTATCCCGGGAGCCCGGGGAGGCGGAAGCCGTTGAAGAGGTCGTCCATGCCGCGCAGGGCCAGCCGGTCGGGGGTGGCGCGGACCGCGAGGTCCCGGGCCGCCGCGGCGAGGGGGTTGCGCAGGGTGCCGAGGCGGCCGACCCGGCGGGCGCGGACGCGTACGGCGTCGGTGCGGTCGCGGCGGGCGGCGGTGTAGGCGGCGAGGGCGGCCGGGACGGGGTCCCCACCGCCCTCGCCGTGCCCGGTGTCCCCCGCGGGAAGCAGGTGGGCGAGGACCACGGCGTCCTCGATGGCCTGGCAGCCGCCCTGGCCGAGGTTGGGGGCCATGGCGTGGGCGGCGTCGCCGAGCCAGGCGGTCCGGCCGTGGTGCAGGCGCGGGAGCGGGGCGGCCAGCTCGTACAGGTCGTTCTGGAGGACGTCGGCGGGGACGAGGCGGGCGACCCGGTCCAGCAGGGCCGGGATCGGGTCGTGCCAGGACCCGAAACGGCGGCGGAGTTCGGCGCGGGGGTCGGACGAGCGGGTGCCGGCCGGGACGCGCGCGGTGGCGTAGAGGTAGTACCGGCCGTCGGCCAGCGGGGTCACCCCGAACCTCTCCCCCCGCCCCCAGGTCTCGCTCATGGCCGGGATCCGCAGCTCCGGGGCGTCCACGAGGGTCCGCCAGGCGGTCTCGCCGAGGTAGCGCAGGCCGGGGTGGGCGGGGAAGTGCGCGCGGCGCAGCGCGCTGTGGATCCCGTCGGCGGCGATGACCAGGTCGGCGGCGAGGTCCGGGCCGGCCGCCGTCCGGACGGTCGCCCGCCCGCCGGGGCCGTCGGGGCCCGCCGGGTCGACGCCGGTCACCGCGGTGCCGTAGCGGAGCGCGTCCGGCGGGAGGGCCGCGGCGAGGGCGGCGGTGAAGGCCGGGCGCGGGACGGCGATCGGCGGGATGCCGTAGCGGGCCGCCATGTCCCCCGTCGCGGCCCGGGTGAGCCACCGGCCGTCCGGGCGGCGTACGCCCATCGCACCGGGCACGGAGCTTCCCGCGGCGTGGGCGGCGTCGACGCCGATCGCTTCGAGTGCGCGCAGGGCGTTGGGGGCGAGGCCGATGCCGGCGCCGGTGGCGGGGGGTTCGGGGGCCCGTTCGCAGACGGTCACGTGCCAGCCCCGGCGGCGCAGTGCGAGGGCCGCCGTGAGACCGCCGATTCCGGCGCCGGCCACCACCGCGTGACGTTTCGGCATGCGACACCCCTTCCGTCCGCCCCGCGCACCGTCCACGAGGGCGGATCCCCGACCCTACAGTCGTGGGGCCGGGGCTCGGCCGCCTGTGTCCCGGGCGGGCGGGGCGGCCTCCCGGTGGCTGATGCGGTGTCAGTGCACCTCTGTCGTGACGGACTCGGCTTCCGCCGCCGCAACCGTCGGCTCGGCGAGGAGGTCGTCGACGAGGCCGAGCCTCGTCTCCGGCATCCTTTCCTCGATCGCCCCCGCCATCATCGCGATGCCCTCCGGGTCGGGCACCGCGCAGCGCTCGCGGGTCTCCTCGTCGGGCCAGCGGGCGTACGCGACCCAGGTGCCGTCGTCCGCGCGGTGGAGCCGCGAGCCGTAGCTGCCGCAGTCCCGCAGGATCGCCTCCGTCACCCGGCGCCAGCCCTCGCGGAACTGCTCCTCCGTGCCCGGTCGCAGCCGCCACCGGTAGATCACCGCGAACACGTTTCCCCCGTCGCTCCCGTCGGCCGCCGCCGGCCGTGCGGCGCCCCGGGTACACCGTACGGTGCGGGGCGCCGGCGGCGGCGGCGTCAGGACCTGCCCAGCGGGTTACCGCCCCTGCGGCGGCGTACGGCCACCGCGGTCGCCGCCGCGAGGAGCAGGCCGAGCGATACGGGGCCCGTGTAGACGTCCTGCGTCCAGAGCGGCGTGCCGAGGACGGCGAGGGGCAGCGCCGCGAGGAGCACGGCGGGCGCCGTGCGCAGCCGGGCGAACGCGGGCCGCCCGGCCAGGGCCAGTGCGGCTGCCGCCGGTACGGCGAAGCGGAGCCCGACGGCCGGTCCGGACAGGGGGCTCAGGGTGAGCACGCCGGTCAGCAGGGTGGCCCACAGCACGACGGCACCCAGCCCGGCCGCCGTTCGGACGCGCGGTTGCGGGCGGAGGTCCGCCGGGCAGAGCAGGGCCACGAGCGCGGCGAGGAACAGCGGGGACCGCGACGGGAGGGTGCCCTCCAGGTCGCCCCCCACCCGGAAGAGGTCGGTCACGACCGTCGCCGCGCAGCCCGCCAGTACGGTCCAGGTACCCGCGGTCCAGCGGCCGGCCAGGGCGGTCGCCGCGCCCAGCACCATGACGAAGTGGGTGACCGCCAGCAGCAGGAACGGGACCGTCAGCTCCGCGGGCAGCCAGGAGGCCCGGGCGGCCGGGACCATCAGGCCGGCCCACCAGAGCGCGCTCGCGCCCACCGCGGCGACGGCGAAGGGGGCCACCGCCGCCGCCAGCCGGCCGGCGCGGCCCGCCGAGCCGAGCCCGAGCCGCATGCGCAGTGCGTGCCCGACGACGTCCAGCGCCTCCCGGGTCCGGGTCGCGCGGCCCGCGTCGCGGGTGGCCTCGTGGTAGGCCATGGCCACCTCGTCGCCGAACTCCCTCCGGAATCCGGCCGGGTAGAGCCTCAGCAGGGCGGTCATGCGGTCACCGTCCCGCCGGAGGAGCCGAGCGGGCCGGACGCGGCCTTCGCGCCGAGGCCGAGGCGCCGGGTGGCCTCCTGGGCGGTGCGGGCGATCCGGGCCGCCTCGGCGGCCAGGACCTGGCGGCCGTGGGGGGCGAGCGCGTAGCTGCGCCGCCTGCGGCCGTCGACCACCTCTTCGTCGTGGACGGCGATGAGCTGCTGTTCGAGGAGCCGTTCCAGGGCCCCGTACAGCGTTCCGGTACGCATCTTCGTGCGGCCTTCCGAGATCTTCTCGACCTCCTGGGCGATCGCGTATCCGTGCCGTGGGGCGTCGGCGATCGCGGTGAGGATGAGCAGAGTCGGCTCGCGCAGAGCTTGATCGTTCACGAGCATGACAATAGCTCGGCCACCGACATATGTCGATGGCCGAGCCATATGCCGTCGGGCGTTACGCGGGGGCGGTGTGCGCCGCGGCCTCGGCCGCGGTGTAGGAGGAGGCGAAGGTGAACGCACGCGGCGACGGGCCGTGCGCCCGGATGTCCGCCAGCCGCTCCAGGGCCTCCTCGACGCCCGGGACATGGCCCGCCGGGACCCACCAGAGGACCATGTGCGCCTCGGCGTGCCGCTCGAACCAGTCGCGGCGGTGCCGCATCACCTCCAGGTGCCCGCTCCGGTAGGCGAAGTCCCACAGGGCCTCCTGGGTCTCCCACACGGACATGTTGACGATGACGTGCTCGCCCAGGGGGCGCAGCGCGGTGGCGTCGCCCTCCCCCTCCTCCGTGAGCCGCCACACGAACCCGGGCGCGGCGTCGGCGGCGGAGTTGACCGGATCGAGCATCTCGACGAACGGAGCGACGCGCGGGTCCTCCAGGGGGTAGCGGAGCGTCGCGACGTTGAGCTGGGCCAGGTGGGCGGCGGCAGGGCCGTTCGGGAATGCGGTCATGGCCCTCATCCCAGCACGGCACTCGTTTCTATGTCAATCAATATTGTTTTTAGAAGGCTCGACCACCACGCAGCACTCCCCCGGCCGGGCGTCCATCCGGGCGCGGACCGGACCGTCCGCGCCGAGCAGCCCCTCCAGCAGGGCGAGGTTCATCCCGCAGACCAGGGGCGGGAAGCGCTCGGCGACGGCGTGGAAGGGGCAGTTGCGCATGCGGACGACGGGCCCGGCCGCCCCGGCGTCCCCCCGCCCCTCCCCCCCGGCGCCCTCCAGATGCGGTTCGTAGCCGCGGGCGGCCAGCACCGCCATCGCCTCTTCGAGCCCGCCGCAGGGCGCCCCCGGACCGCGCAGGGCCTCACCCCGGCGGCGCGCCGCATCACAGAGCCCCGCGTCCAGCCCCGCCCGCTCGGCGGCCTCGGCCAGCAGCTCGGCGGCGGTGCGGTAGTCGCGGGCCGGCAAGGACACCGACCACTCGGTGCGCGCCCGCGTGTACACCTTGGCGGGACGGCCCGCCCCCGGCCCCGAGCGGCCGGTCAGCCGGCGGCTGCCGCTCTCCAGCAGCCCGGCCTCGGCCAGCCTCTCCAGGTGGTGGGCGGCGAGGGTGCGCGCCACCCCGGCCGCCTCGGCGGCCTCGTTCCGGCCCACCTCACGGCCCTGCGCCACCACGTACTCGTACAGCCGGCGCCGCACGGGATCCTGCAGCACCGCGATCGCATCGATGTCCTCCATCTCGCCATTCTAGGAACAACCCAGGTTGGAGTTAGAAGGCCGGACGGCCCGCCGGACGGACCTGACGGGCCGGAAGGTGACCGGGGAGGCCGGGAGGCGGTACGAAGGCGTACGTGAAGCAACACAGCCAGGCCGCGACCGTCCGCGTCTTCATCGCCCTCGCCCCGCCCGACGACGCGAAGGAGGAGCTGGAGCGGGCGCTCGCCCCCGCGTACGAGGCGTACCCGCGCATGCGCTGGAACCGCATCGAGGACTGGCACATCACCCTGGCGTTCCTCGGCGAGCTCCCGGTCGGGGCCGTTCCGCCGCTGCGCCCCAGGCTCGCGGAGCTGGCGGCGGCGCGCCGGCCCGTACGGCTGTCCCTGCGCGGCGGCGGCCACTTCGACGAGCGGGTGCTGTGGAGCGGGATGGGCGGCGAGCTCGACGAGCTGCACGTACTGGCCTCCGAGGTGCGCGCCGTGGTCAAGGAGTGCGGCATCGCCTTCCCGGACCGGCCGCTGCGCCCCCACCTGACACTGGCCCGGGCCCGGCGGAGCGACCCCTCCGCCGCACTGGAGGCCGCCGCCGGACTCGCCGGGTTCGGCGGGCGGGAGTGGGAGGCGGAGCGCCTGCACCTGGTCGGCAGCAACATCGGCCGGGGCCCGGGGCCGATCCACTACCGGGACATCGAGTCGTGGGCCTTCGACGGCGGGAACTGAGGAACCGGAGCCTCCGCCGATCCGGGATTCGATCCGGAATTGCATGAACATGCGGCAGCATGCATAATCTTCCTATGTCTAAGGTCCTCACCTCCCTTCCCGCCGGCGAGCGCGTCGGCATCGCCTTCTCGGGCGGCCTCGACACCTCCGTCGCGGTCGCGTGGATGCGCGACAAGGGTGCCGTCCCGTGCACCTACACCGCCGACATCGGCCAGTACGACGAGCCCGACATCGCCTCGGTGCCCGGCCGTGCGAAGACCTACGGTGCCGAGATCGCGCGCCTGGTCGACTGCCGAGCGGCGCTGGTCGAGGAGGGCCTGGCCGCACTGACCTGCGGCGCGTTCCACATCCGCTCGGGCGGGCGGGCCTACTTCAACACCACCCCGCTCGGCCGCGCCGTCACCGGCACCCTGCTGGTCCGGGCCATGCTCGAGGACAACGTCCAGATCTGGGGCGACGGCTCGACCTTCAAGGGCAACGACATCGAGCGGTTCTACCGCTACGGCCTCCTCGCCAACCCGCACCTGCGGATCTACAAGCCGTGGCTGGACGCGGACTTCGTGACCGAGCTGGGCGGCCGCAAGGAAATGTCGGAGTGGCTGCTGGCCCACGACCTGCCCTACCGCGACAGCACCGAGAAGGCGTACTCCACCGACGCCAACATCTGGGGCGCCACCCACGAGGCCAAGACCCTCGAGCACCTGGACACCGGCGTCGAGACCGTCGACCCGATCATGGGCGTCCGGTTCTGGGACCCGTCCGTCGAGATCGCCACCGAGGACGTGACGATCGGCTTCAACCAGGGCCGCCCCGTCACGATCAACGGCAAGGAGTTCCCCTCCGCCGTCGACCTGGTCATGGAGGCCAACGCCATCGGCGGCCGCCACGGCATGGGCATGTCCGACCAGATCGAGAACCGGATCATCGAGGCCAAGAGCCGCGGCATCTACGAGGCGCCCGGCATGGCCCTGCTGCACGCCGCGTACGAGCGCCTGGTCAACGCCATCCACAACGAGGACACCCTCGCCCAGTACCACAACGAGGGCCGGCGCCTCGGCCGCCTGATGTACGAGGGCCGCTGGCTGGACCCGCAGGCCCTGATGGTGCGGGAGTCCCTCCAGCGCTGGGTCGGCGCGGCCGTCACCGGCGAGGTGACCCTGCGGCTGCGGCGCGGCGAGGACTACTCGATCCTCGACACCCGGGGTCCGGCGTTCAGCTACCACCCGGACAAGCTCTCCATGGAGCGCACCGAGGACTCCGCCTTCGGCCCGGTGGACCGGATCGGCCAGCTCACCATGCGCAACCTGGACATCGCCGACTCCCGCGCCAAGCTGGAGCAGTACGCGGTCCTCGGTCTGATCGGGACCGGCAGCCCCTCCGTCGGCGCCGCGCAGGCGGCCGCGACCGGGCTGATCGGCACCATGCCGGAGATGCCGGAGGGCGGCGCCGAGGCCATCGCCTCGCGCGGCGAGGTCTCCGCCGACGAGGAGATGCTGGACCGCGCCGCGATGGAGTTCGGCACGGACTGATCCCCCGGCGGGCGGTACGACGCAACGGGCCGGCCCGGCGCCTTCGGGGCGCCGGGCCGGCCCTTCGCACGTCCGGAGCCTCAGTACACGAGCTTGTACGTCACGTCCTTCGGCACCGGGTGCGGGGCGGTGTCCGTGTAGAGCAGCCGGATCGTGGTGAACCGCCGCACGTCGGGGTGGTCGGGCCAGGGCTGCGGCTTGCTCAGGGTCACCGTCACGGGGTAGGCGCGGAAGCGGCCCGCCGCGCAGTACGGGCGGCAGTCGTTGACCATGTCGGTCCCGGTGGCGGTCGCGGTGCCCGGCCCCCAGCTCTCCCAGCGCAGCCCGACGAGCCGGTTGTTGCCGTCGCCGCAGGCCAGCAGGTACTCCTCGGGGCGGACCTGGGGCTTCGCGAAGCAGTCGACCACGACGAGAGGGTCCGGGTCCGGGGCCGCGGGGGTGGGGGCGGCGGAGGCCGGGACCGCGGCCGCCGCGAGGGCCGCGAGTGCGCACAGCAGCCCCGCCCTGCGCACGGCGTGCCGGCGTACCCGTACGGGCCGGTTCTCCCGCGAAGCTTCCATGGCTTCCATCAGCCCCTCCTCGCCAGTCCGCCCCGCCGTCGGCGCCGCGGCACTGCCCAGCTTTCCGCATCCGGGCGCGGCCCGCACCCGCTGGAAGGGGCCGCGCCAGGGCCCGTCCGCAAATCCGTTGGCGCGCGCGGCTCCCCGTCCGGAGAATCGCCATCCATGGGAACGGACATACACGGCTTCGTGGAATGCGCGGACAGCGACGGCGACGGGCCGTGGAGCGCGGCCATCGACCTCGATCTGCTGTACCACGGCCGGCACTACGACGCCTTCGGCTGCCTCTTCGGCGTACGGAACTTCGCGGGCTTCCGGCCGCTGGCCGAGCAGCGGGGGCTGCCCGAGGACGTCGCCCCGGCGGTCCGCGCGGAGTTCACGGCCTGGGAGTCCGACGCGCACAGCGCCACCTGGATCAGCTGGGCCGAGCTCAAGCGGGTCGACTGGTCGGAGCCCGCGGAGCGGGTGGACGGCCGGATCCACGAGTACCGGCGCACCGCCGAGGGCTGGGTGATGACGGGCAAGTCCTCCTGGAGCACCCGGGTCGCCGAGGTGACGGGCCTGACCACGCAGCGTGATCCGGGCAGGCTGTTGCGGTACGAGGAGCACGACTGGCCGGAGGGCACGGAATGGCCGGACGGCGACGACGTCCGCTACCGCGTCGGGCGGATGACCCGGGGCGGGGCCGTGCCGCCGGACGGCGAGTGGAAGCCGGTCTGGACGGTGATGGAGACCCTCGCCTCCCTGCACGGCGACGAGAACGTCCGGCTCACCGTCTGGTTCGACTGCTGAACCGTTCCTCCCCGGCCCGTCCCGGGGCCGGGGAGGAACGGGGGGTGCTACGCGTCGCGCGGGGCGCGGCGCATGGCCCAGAGGGTCGGGCCGCCGCCCGGGAGCTCCACCTCGCCCAGGACCTCGAAGCCGAAGTGCTCGTAGACGGGCAGGTTCGACGGCTTGGAGGACTCCAGGTAGACGGGCAGGCCCGCCGCGTCGGCCTTGGCCAGGCCCGAGCGCAGCAGCGCGGACCCGTGGCCCCGGCCCTGGCCGGCCGGGTCGGCGCCGATCAGCGCCAGGTACCAGTGCGGCTCCTGCGGCGCGTGCCGGGCGGCGAGCTCGACGGCGTCGCGGAACAGGTGGGCCCGGTCGCCGAGGATCTCCGTGAGCTCCCGGATGGTCTCCGCGTCCGGGACGGACTTCTCGTGCCCCTCCGGCGACACCCAGAAGGCGGCCGCGGCGTCGGTGCGCTCGCACACGCCGTGGCGGACGTACTGGCGCGTGTAGATGGTGCTGAAGTAGCGGGTCAGGTTCTCCTCGCGCGAGTCCTCCGCGGGGAAGAACCAGTTCATCATCGGGTCGTCGTGGAAGGCGCGGGCCAGGGCACGGCTGATCGACGGGGCGTCGTCAACGATGGCCGTCTTCGGCAGGTTTGTCATCGACATACGGGTCATTCTGCATATGGATGATCTTGGACTCCACGGGGGGGTCCCATTGACCGCGAGGCCCTACGTGCCGGTAACTTGGTGGCCGCCCAGGAGGATTCGACCGGAGGGAACGGAAGACCGTGGCAGATCACGACCTGACCGGCTTCACCGAGGGCACGTTCACGCACGACGGTGCCACCCGGCGGCTGCTGCGCCGGGGTTCGGGCCCGGCGGTGATCGTCATGGCGGAGATCCCGGGCATCACTCCCAGGGTCCTGGAGTTCGCGGAGCGGGTGGCGGAGGCGGGCTGCACGGCCGTGCTGCCGGTACTGTTCGGCGAACCGGGCCGGGACGCGGACCCCCGCAGCGCCGGCTGGCCGAAGGCCGGGCGCTACCTGGCGTCGACCATGTGGCGGGTGTGCGTGAGCCGGGAGTTCACGCTGCTCGCCACCGGGCGCGCGTCGAGGGTGGTGTCGTGGCTCCGGGCGCTCGCCGCGGCCGAGCACGAACGCTGCGGCGGCCCCGGGGTCGGCGCCGTCGGAATGTGCCTGACCGGCGGTTTCGCGCTGGCCATGGCCACCGACCCGCGGCTGCTCGCCCCGGTGCTGTCCCAGCCGTCGCTGCCGCTGGCCTGCACCCCCGGCCGTGCGGGCCGCATGGACATCTCCCCCGAGGACCTGGCCGTCGTACGCGGGCGCTGCGAGCGGGAGGGCCTCCAGGTGCTCGGCCTCCGCTTCCGGGGCGACCGGCTGGTGCCCGGCGACCGGTTCGCGCACCTGCGCCGCGAGTTGGGCGACGCCTTCGTCGCGGTCGAGCTGGACGACGACGCGGCCAACCCCGACAGCGCGCTGCCCCCGCACTCCGTCCTGACGGAGCACCTGGTCGACGAGCCGGGACAGCCCACGCGGCAGGCGCTGGACACCGTCCTCGACCTGTTCCGGACGAGGCTGCTGGCGGCCGGGCCCGGCTGACGCTCCTCAGGCGAGCTCCCGGGCCGGTTCCCCGGTGCCGAGCGGGATGGTGACGCGGGAGCGCATCGGCCCCGCGCCCCGGCGGGAGAGCAGCACGACCTCCTCGACCCGCGCCCGCGTACTGCCCAGCCGGGCTGCGCACTCCGGAGCCAGCCGGCCCGGATCGCGGGTGCGGCCGAGCGAAAGGTGCGGCGTGAACTGCGCGAACCGGCCCCGGCAGCGGGGGAAGGGTTCCGCCAGGGCCTCCTGGAGCGCCGCCCAGGGTCGCCGTCCGGCCGCCGCGGGGTCGAGCCACACGGTGGCGTACGCGTGGTGCCGGAAGACCCGTACCCCGCTCAGGCGGACGGTGAAGGGGGCGCTGCCGGCGGCCGCGGCCGCCAGCAGGGGGACGGCCGCCGGGAACTCCTCCTCGGGCACGAAGCCGAACAGCAGGTTCACGTGCGGCGGCCAGCGGCGGATCTGGGGGTCGTGCTCGGCCCTGATGTCCTGCACGGCCGGCCAGAGGCCGGACGGCGGGAGCCACACCACGGCCGTCCGGGGCGTGGGGGCGACGTCCAGGATTCCGGGGACCCCGGCGGCTGCGGCGCCGCCGGCGGCCGGGGGCGGGCTCACACCGCCATCATGCCGCGGTCGGTCCCGGAGAGGGGGCCAGGGGGCGGATGCGGGACAGGTCCTGGCCGGCCAGCTCGGGGCGGACGGTGAGTTCGCCGTGGACGGCCCGCAGGAGCGGCAGCGGGGTGGCGGCGGTGTCCAGGGCCAGGGCAACGTCCTTGGCGGCCAGTGCCACCGGGAAGTGGGAGC
Source organism: Streptomyces sp. NPDC040718 (assembly GCF_055593565.1). Lineage (NCBI taxonomy): Bacteria > Bacillati > Actinomycetota > Actinomycetes > Kitasatosporales > Streptomycetaceae > Streptomyces > Streptomyces sp. NPDC040718. The sequence continues at coordinate 69,687 of NZ_JBVIXO010000010.1, forward strand.
CGGTGGTGAAGGTGCGGGCGACGGCTCCCGCCAACGGGCCCTTGGCCAGCCCGCCGCGGACCAGTTCCACGGGGAGTCCGAGGTCCTGGCCGAGCCGGAGGGCCTCGGAGACCAGGGCCACACCGCCGATCACCGCGTTGATGAGGACCAGTTTGAGGGCGGCCCCGGAACCGGGGCCACCGCATTCGGTGACCTCTCCCAGCCGGTCCAGGACCGTGCGCACCGGGTCGGGGAGCGGTCCTCCCGCCAGGATCGACAGCTGTCCGGCCTCCGCCCGGTCCACGCTGCCCATCACCGGCGCGTCGGTCAGCGTGACCCCCTCCGGGAGGCGGGCGGCCAGTTCGGCGATCGCGTCGGGCCCCACGGTCGAGGTGTCGATCCAGTGGGTGCCCGGCCGCAGGGCCGGGAGGACGGAGCCGGCCACGTCCCGGGCGGCGGCGGGGTCGGCGAGCATCGTGACGACCACGTCGGCTCCGCCGACCGCCTCCCCCGCGCTGTCCGCGAGGCGGGCGCCGGCCGCGACCAGCGGGCCGGCCTTGTACGGGGTGCGGTTCCAGACGGTCAGCGGGTGGCCGGCGGCGAGCAGGCGCCGGGCCATGGGCAGGCCCATGGTGCCGAGGCCTATGAATGCGATCTTCTCCATGGCCCCGACGCTAGGACCATCTGGGACATGCGACAAGCGAATGTCTAGCATGGCTGCCATGCCTGATTCACATGGCTTGTACGAGGTGTTCCTGCGGGTGGCCCGGGAGGGCTCCTTCACCGCCGCCGCCCGGGCCCTGGGGTACACCCAGTCCGCCGTCTCCCGGCAGGTCCAGGCCCTGGAGGAGGAGTGGGGCGCCGAGCTGTTCGACCGGCTGCCGCGCGGGGTGCGCCTGACCGAGGCCGGGCGGGTCCTGCTCCCCCACGCCGAGGGAATGCGGGACCGGCTGCGGACGGCGCGCGCCGAGCTGGCCGCGCTGCGCTCCCTGGGCGGTGGCACGCTGCGGATCGGGGCCTTCGCCGCCGCCAACGTGTCCCTGGTCCCGCGTGCCCTCGCCGCCTTCGGGGACAGGTACCCGGCCGTCACCGTCGTCCACTCGGAAGGGCCCACCGCCAAGCACGCGGCGCTGCTGGCCGAGGGCGGGCTCGACCTGGCCGTGCTGAGCACGGCCGCCGGGATCGCGCCGCCCGGACCGCAGCTGTACCACCTGGTGGACGAGCCGATGTACGTGGCGCTGCCGCGCGGCCACCGGTACGCGGGGCGCTCCGGACTGCGCCTGTCCGAACTTGTCGACGAGGACTGGATCGAGGGGGACGTCCGCCCCGAACAGACCTTGCTGGCGCCCGCGCTGGCGGCCGGTTTCCGGCCGCGCGTGGCGTTCCGGGTCAACGACTGGACCGCCAAGCAGGGCTTCGTCGCCGCCGGACTCGGGATCACGGTGCTGCCGGAGCTGGCGGCCGGGGCGGTGCGGCCCGACGTCGTCCTCGTCCCGGTCGACCCGGCGGACCTGCCCTGCCGGAAGGTGTACGCCGCCACCCCCCGCGGACTGCGCCACTCCCCGGCGGTCGGGGCCTTCCTGTCCCTGCTGCGGTCCGCCGCCACCGGGCGGACGGACCCGTCCGAGGGGATCCGCCCGCCCATCCGATGATCCGTCGATGACACTTGCCCACAGCCGAGTTGAACCGGGACGCGGTCATGTCGGAGGACTCCGAGGCGGGCAGAACGACGGCGGGGACGGCCCGGGAGCCGGTGGTCCGCGGCCCGCCCCGCGGACGCGGGACACGCCGGGGCGGGCCGGGCCGTGCGGGATCAGCCGATCGGCTCCCGCCCCGGCCCCGTCACCGGCTCCCGCACGGCCGCCGGGGGGCACCGCGCGGCCCGCGCGCGCCGCGCCGGGCACGGGCCGTCGCGGCGTGTCCCGGGGCCGGCCGTGACAGACTCCGCGCGGAGTCCCGAGCCCCGTCCCCCACGGGAGGTTCCCCGTGCCGCACCGCACCGCCCCCGCGTACGCCCGGACCGCCGCCCTCGCCGCCGGCTCCCTGGTCCTCGTCCTCGCCGCCGGGGCCTCCCCCGCCGCGCCGGCGCCCGCACCCCCGCCGGCCGCCGCGCCGCGGGCGACCGCCGTCGCGGCGGCGCCCGGGAGCACGACGGCCCTGGCGGGGTACGCGATCCAGTCGACGGCGAAGGTCCCGGACACCGCCGCCGCCGTGTCCAGCCCCGGGTACCCGGCGGCGGGCTGGTACCCCGCCGGCTCCCGGTCCACCGTGCTCGCGGCGCTGCTCGCGGCCGGGGTCCACCCCGACCCCTTCTACTCGGTCAACCAGAAGCGGATCCCGGCCGGGGACTTCACCGTGCCGTGGTGGTACCGGTCCGACTTCCTCGTCGCCGACACGGACGCCCGTACGTACCTGGACTTCAGCGGGGTGATCTCCGCCGCCGACGTCTACGTCAACGGACGCCGGATCGCCGACACGAGCACCGTCACCGGCACCTACACCCGGCACGAGCTCGACGTCACCGGCCTGGTCAGGGCGGGCACCAATACGGTCGCGTTCCGGATCCAGCCCAACAACCCGCGCAAGCGCCTCACGATGGGCTGGCTCGACTGGCTGCAGCCGCCGCCCGACGAGAACATGGGGATCGTCCGCGACGTCACGGTGCGCCGGGGCGGCCCGGTCGCCCTGCGCGACGCGCACGTGGTGACCTCCCTGGCGCTGCCCTCGATGTCCTCGGCGGAGCTGACCGTCAAGGCCCTGGTGCGCAACGACTCGGCGGCGGCCGTCACCACGACGGTGTCGGGCACCGTCGGCCCGGCCCGGGTCAGCCGGAGCGTCGCCCTCGCCCCGCACGAGACCCGGACCGTGGTCTTCTCCCCCGCCGACCACCCTGGCCTGCGGCTGGAGTCGCCCCGCGTGTGGTGGCCCGCCTCGATGGGCGGGCAGCCCCTGTACTCCCTCGAACTGACCGCGTCGGTGGAGGGCCTGCCCTCCGACACCGCGCACCAGTCCTTCGGCATCCGCGACGTGCGGGCACCGCTGAACGCCGACGGAGCACGCCAGTACGTGGTGAACGGGCGCCCGCTGCTGATCCGGGGCGCCGGCTGGTCCCCCGACGAGTTCCTGCGCTGGGACGCCCGGTACGCCGAGGACCGGCTGAGGTACGCCGTCGACCTGGGTCTGAACGCGCTGCGCCTGGAAGGGCACATCGAGCCCGACGAGTTCTTCGACCTCGCCGACCGGTACGGGATCCTGACCCTGCCCGGCTGGGAGTGCTGCGACAAGTGGGAGGGGGAGGTCAACGGCTCGGAGGCCGGGGAGCGGTGGGAGAGCGCCGACTACCCGGTCGCGAAGGCCTCGATGGCCGCCGAGGCCGCACGGCTGCGCGACCACCCCAGCGTGGCCTCCTTCCTGATCGGCAGCGATTTCGCGCCGAACCGGACGATCGAGCAGGGCTACCTCGACGCACTGGCGGCCGCAGACTGGACCGCTCCGGTGGTTCCCTCGGCCTCCGCGCGGTCCTCCCCGATCACCGGGCGCTCCGGCATGAAGATGACCGGCCCCTACGACTGGGTCCCGCCGGGCTACTGGTACGGCAAGCGGGAGGGCGGGGCGACCGGGTTCAACTCCGAGACCAGCGCCGGGCCGGACGTACCGACCCTCGACACGCTGCGCCGGATGATGTCGCCCGCGGAGCTGGAGAGCCTGTGGAAGGACCCCTCGGCAGCCCAGTACCACCGCTCCCCCTCGTCCACGTTCGCGACGCTCAGGCTGTACGACGCCGCCCTGACGGGCCGTTACGGCGCCCCGACGGGCCTGGAGGACTACGTGCGCAAGGCGCAGCTCGCCCAGTACGAGAACGTGCGGGCGCAGTTCGAGGCGTACGCCCGCAACGCGAAGGACGCCTCCGCCCCGTCGACGGGGGTCGTCTACTGGATGTTCAACAGCGGCTGGACCTCGCTGCACTGGCAGCTGGTGGACCGCTACCTGGACCAGGGCGGGGCCTACTTCGGCGCGAAGAAGGCGAACGAGCCGCTGCACGTCCAGTACGGCTACGACAACCGCGCCGTGTCGGTCGTCAACAGCCGCGCGTCCGGAGCCTCGGGCCTCACGGCGCGCGTGACCCTCTTCGACCCCGACGGCACGCAGCGGTACGACCGGACGGTGACGGGGCTGAGCGTGGCGGGCGGCGGCGCGAGCAGCACGGCGCTGACGCTGCCCGCGTCGGTCCCGGGTCTCGCCACCACCCACCTGGCGCGGCTGCTGCTGACGGACGCCGCCGGGCGGGAGGTGAGCCGCAACGTCTACTGGCTCTCGTCCCGGGCCGACGTGCTCGACTACTCCAGGAGCACCTGGTACCACACGCCGACCACCGGGTACGCCGACCTCAAGGGGCTGAACTCGATGCCTCGGTCGGCCGTGGCCGCGACGGCCGCCACGACCGCCGACGGCCAGGGGGTCTCCACGACGACGGTGACCGTACGGCACGCCGGTACGGGAAGCGCCCCTGCCCTGCTCACCGACGTGCACCTGCTGGGGGCGGGGGGCGAGCCGCTGCTGCCCGTCCGGTGGAGCGACAACCAGGTAACCCTCTGGCCGGGCGAATCGGCGACGCTGACGGCGGCCTACCGCACGGCCGACCTGCGCGGGGCGGTACCGGCCCTGCGGATCTCCGGCTGGAACACCCCGACGACGACGGTCCCGGCCGGCTGACGGCGGCGCGGAGACCCGGGGCCCGGGGCGAGTTCCGGGCGCAGGGGTGAAGACGTATCCATCATGACAGGTCAGAGGGGGTTTTCGTAGGACCGAAAGCACAGTCGAATGCCCTTGTTTGGGCACCTGTGCGGCTTTCAGAATCTCCCTCATGAATCCCTCGGAGAAGATCAATCACGACGCCGTCCTCCGCGCCCGGGTGGCGCTCCTCGGATCGGGGAGCCTGCCGGTCCGTCAGGAGGTCGCCGCCTACCGGGTGCTGGTGCGGGTGAGCCCGCTGGCGTACCTGCCCCGGCTGGCGGCGGCGCTGTACGAGTACAGCAAGCAGGAGTTCGCGCTCCAGCCGACGATAGCCCTGGCCCTGCGGGCCGAGGCGGTCGACGCGGCACGGCGGATGCACGCGCTGGAACACGGTCGGGCCGCGCTGCTGCAGACCGCGCTGGAGGGCTACCGGGAGCAGCTGGAGGCCATGGACCGGCCGCCGGCCGAACTGGCGGCGGTGGATGCGGAGATGGCGGAGCTGCGGGCCGGGGGCCGCTGAAGTCCGCGTCCCTCCGCGGGGATGTCGGGCGCCCCGGACGTACACCCGTGGATGTACGCGGCGGCGGATGTAGTCCTGTGAGCCGATGGCCGGGCCGTTGCGGGTTCCTAGAGTTCGGGCATCGGATCAACGGAGTTGAGGACGGAGAGAGTTCGATGAAGCGCAGAACCCTGGCCGTGGTGGTCGCCGCCCTGCTCACGGCCGGGACGGCCGCCGGCACCGGCCCGGCCCTGGCCGCCACGCCCGCGCCCGGACCGCAGGGCACCGTGATGGCGTTGCCCGCACCCGGCGGGCCACGGCCGGTCGGCCGGACGGTGGTCCACCTGAAGGACGAGGGCCGGGCCGATCCGTGGGTGCCCGAGGAGCGCCGGGAGCTGATGGTCTCCCTCTGGTATCCGGCGGTGCGGCCCTCGAAGGTGCCGGCGCCGTACATGACCGGCGCGGAGTCCGTCCTCTACGTGAAGGCGAACAAGGCCTTCCTGGAGGCGAACAAAGTGGTCCTGGCGGACGACGCCTTCACCCGGGTGGCGACCCACGCGACCGTCGACGCCGAGCCGCTGCGGGCGCGCGGCGGGCTGCCGCTGGTCGTCCTGTCACCCGGCTTCGGAATGCCCCGGGCCACGCTGACGGGCCTCGCGGAGGAGCTGGCCGGCCGCGGGTACGTCGTCGCCGGCATCGGTCACAACCACGAGTCCACCGCCATCACCTTCCCCGACGGGCACACGACCACCTGCACCGCCTGCGGGAGGGCGCCCTGGCCCGAGGTCGGGGCCGCCCGCGCCCGGGACGTCTCGTTCGTACTGGACCGGCTCACCGGGAAGGACCCGGTGTGGAAGGGCGGCGCCGCCGTCGACCCGGACCGGATCGCGATGGTCGGGCATTCGGCGGGCGGCTTCAGCACGGTCCCGGCCATGCTGTCCGACCCGCGCGTCAAGGCGGGCGTCAACATGGACGGCAGCTTCCACGTGCTGCCCGACCGGCCGCTGGACCGGCCGCTGCTGATGATGGGACAGCCGGGCCGCGTGCCGGGCGGCCCCGACGGCACCTGGCAGAAGACGTGGGACGCGGCGACGGGCTGGAAGCGCTGGCTGAGCGTCGACGGCACCCAGCACCTCTCCTTCACCGACCTCGCGGTCCTGACCAAGCAGCTCGGCATCCCGTCCTTCCAGCCCCTGGACGGCGACCGCGCCGACGCCGCCACCCGCGCCTACGTGTCCGCGTTCGTCGAGAAGCACCTGGGGTGCCGCGCGGCGCCGCTGCTCGACCGGCCGTCGGAGCGGTACCCGGAGGTGCGGTTCCAGCGGCCGTGAGCCGGCCGGGGCTCGCGGGTTTCTTAGCGGAACGTTAGATCTGGGTGCCGGGCCTTGTCCGGGTCCGGCACCGGATCCATGCTCTGGGCACCCCCCTCATCCGGGGCGTCCCCCCTCCCATCAGGGAATTCCGTCTGGAGCCGCCATGTCCTCGTCCGCCGTCACGTCCGGTTCGCCGCACCGGGAGGAGCGCGCCAGGCGCCGCCTCGCCCTGATCGGCGGGTCCCTCGGCAACCTCGTCGAGTGGTACGACTGGTTCGTCTACGCGAGCTTCGCGATCTACTTCGCCGATTCCTTCTTCCCCGGCGACAACCCGACCACCCAGCTGCTGAACACGGCGGGCATCTTCGCCGTCGGCTTCCTGATGCGCCCCGTCGGCGGGTGGATCCTCGGCCGGGCCGCGGACCGGCACGGGCGCAAGAGCGCGCTCACCCTCACCGTCACCATGATGTCGGTGGCGGCCCTGATGATCGCCGTCGCTCCGACCTACGGCCAGGCCGGCTACTTCGGCGCCGTGGTGCTGCTGCTGGCGCGCCTGCTGCAGGGGATGAGCATCGGCGGCGAGTACGCGGCCAGCGCCACGTACCTCACCGAGGCCTCGGCCCGCGACCGGCGCGGGCTGGGCTCGTCCTTCCAGTACGTCTCGATGACCTGCGGGCAGCTGCTGGGCCTCGGCATCCTGATCACGATGCAGCACACGCTGACCGCCGCCCAGCTGTCGAGCTGGGGGTGGCGGATCCCGTTCGTCCTCGGGGCACTGTTCGCGGTGGTGGTCTTCTGGCTGCGGCGGCGGCTCCAGGAGACCGACGCGTTCAAGGAGGAGTCCTCGGACGAGGGCGGCCGCGACGACAGCGCGCGCGGCTCGCTGAAGGCGCTGTGGGAGCACCGGCGGCAGGCCGGGCTGGTGATGGCGCTGACCCTCGGCGGCACCGTGGCGTACTACACGTACACCACGTACCTCACCAAGTACCTGGTCGGCAGTGCGGGCATGGCCAAGACCACGGCGACGCTGGTCAGTTTCACCGCCCTCGCCCTCTTCGCCGTGCTCCAGCCCTTCGCCGGGATGCTGTCCGACCGGATCGGCCGCCGCCCGCTGCTGATCACCTTCGCGGTGGGCTGCACCGTCGGCACGTACCCGATCATGACTGCCCTCGGCTCGGCGAACTCGTACTGGCCGGCGCTGGGTCTGTCCCTGCTGGCCCTGGTGATCGTCACGGGCTACACCTCGATCAACGCGGCGGTGAAGGCCGAGCTGTTCCCGACCCGGGTGCGCGCCCTTGGGGTGGCGCTGCCGTACGCCATCGCCAACGCGTTGTTCGGCGGCACGGCCGAGTACGTGGCCCTGTGGTTCAAGAGCGGCGGGCACGAGAAGATGTTCTTCTGGTACGTGTCCGGCTGCGCGCTGGTCTCGCTCGTGACCTACGTCCTGATGCCGGACACCCGCAACGCGGCGCTGAGCCGGGCCGAGGCGGCCGGGGCGGGCGCTGCCGACGGTGGCGCCACGTCGGCGAAGGCCGGTGCCGGGGCCGCCCGCTGATCCCTGAACCCTCCGGAGGTCCGTTGTGCACGCACTGCTGGTCGAGGACGACGACCGCATGGCCCGGGCCCTCGGCACCGCCCTCGCCCAGCGCGGGCACACGGTCCGCCGGGCGGCGCGGGCGGCGGACGCCCTGCGGCACGTCCGCGAGGCCGAGTTCGTCCTGCTCGACCTGGGACTGCCCGACCTCGACGGGCTGGAACTGCTGCGCCGGCTGCGTACGGTCTGCGACGCGCCGCTGATCGTGGTGACGGCGCGCTGCGAGGAGCGCGACATCGTGCAGGGGCTGCGGGCGGGCGCCGACGACTACGTGGTCAAGCCGTTCCGGATGGCCGAGCTGATGGCGCGCATCGACAGCGTGCGCCGCCGGTCGCGCGGGCGCACGGGGGCCGAGCCCGCGCGGTACGCCGGCGGGCCGGTGCGCAGCGGGGACGTCGAGGTGGACCCGGCGGGCCGTACCGTCACGGTGGCCGGCGCCGAAGTCAGGCTGACCCGGCGGGAGTTCGACGTACTGGCGTTCCTGGCCGCACGGCCCGACGAGGTGCACTCCCGGGAGGAGATCCTGGACCGGATCTGGGGCGACGCCTTCCTCGCCGCCTCCCGCTCCCTGGACGTGCACGTCGCGGGCATCCGGGCGAAGACGGGCCGGTCCGGCCTCGTGCGCACGGTGCGCGGGTTCGGCTACCGGCTCGGTTCCCCCGCCGGCGGCGAGGAGCGGGGCTCCGGCACGTGAGGCGCAGGCTCCTCGCGGTGTTGACGGTGCTCATGGGGGCCGCCGCGCTGCTGCTGTGCGTCCCCCTGGCCGACGCGTACGCGCGCGGGCGGACGGAGCACCTGCTGCTTCAGCGGCGTTCGGAGGCGGTGCGGTTCGCCGACCTCGCGGACCGGACGGGCAGCGCCGCCGACCGGGCGGAGCTGTCGGCCGAGATCGGCCGGTACGCCGAGCTGTACGGGGCCGGGGTGCTGGTCGTCGACCCGTCGGGGGCGACGGTGGCGCGGGCCGGTTCGGGACCCGCGTCGGCCGCCCTCGCCGGGCCCGGGGCCTCCGCGGCGGCCGAGGCCCGGGACCGGGCGCTGACCGGGCGTTCCACCGACCGGCTGCCCACGGTGCGGCCCTGGGGGCCGGCGCGGGTGGTGCTCGCGGAGCCGGTGGGGCGGGACGAGCGGGTCAGCGGGGCGGTGCTGCTGGCGGTGCCCACGGAGGCCGCCCGCCGGGACGTCGCGGTCCGCTGGTCGCTCATCGCGGCGGGGGCGGCCGCCGCCTTCGCCGCGGCCGCGCTGGTCGCGGCGGGGATCACGCGCTGGCTGATGCGGCCGCTGCTCGACCTGGACCGGGCGGTGGAGGGGCTGGCCGCCGGGAGCCTGCAGGCACGGGCGGTCTCCGACACGGGGCCGCCGGAGTTGCGGCGGCTGCGGCGGCACTTCAACGCGATGGCGCAGGCCCTGGCGGAGTCCATCGGCCGCCAGCGGGACTTCGTCGCCGACGCCTCGCACCAGCTGCGCAATCCGCTGGCGACGCTGGTGCTCCAGCTGGAGAACGTCGAGCCGCACGTCGCGCCCGGTCCCGGCCGGGCCGAGCACGGCCGCGCGCTGGAGGAGACGGAGCGGCTGGAGGAGCTGCTCGACGGGCTGCTGGCGCTGGCCCGGGTGGAGTCGGCGGCGCCGCAGCTGTGCGAGCAGGACGTGGCGCGGGCGGTACGGGAGCGGGTGCGGGCCTGGCTGCCGGTGTTCCGGGCCGCCGGTCTGGAGCTGGCGGTCGCCTGCCCGCCAGGGGAGTTGCCGGCCCGTGGCCTGCCCGACGCGGCGGGCCGGGTGCTGGACGCGGCGCTGGACAACGCGGTGAAGTTCGTACCGCGCGGCGGCCGCGTGGAGGTGTGCGCGCGGCGGGGTGCGGGCGGCTCGGCCGTGGTGCGGGTCGCCGATGACGGGCCGGGTGTCTCCGAGGAGCAACTGGAGCTGCTGCCGAGGCGTTTCGCCCGCGCGCCCGAGCACCAGAACGTCCGCGGCAGCGGGCTCGGGCTGGCCATCGCCGACGAGATCGCCCGGATCAGCGGCGGCCGGCTGGGCGTCGGCGGCAACGCGCCGCGGGGGCTGGCGGTGGAGCTGCGGCTGCCGCCGCCGTGACGGCTCAGCCGTACACCGAGCGGTAGTGGGCGGCGGCGCCCGGGTGGAGGGGGACCTGCCCGGTCGAGATGGCGAACCGGGGCTCCAGCCGTACGCCGGCCGTCACCTCGCGCAGCAGGTCGCGCCACCGGTCGAACACCACCCGGAGCAGGGCGCTCGCGGCGTCCGCGGGCACCGCGTCGCGGGCCAGGAGGTAGTTGCCGACGCCGAGGGTGCCGACCGGCCCCGCCAGTCCGTACGCCCCGGCCGGGAGGGTGACGGCCGTGTAGACGGGGCCGTGGCGTTCGCGCAGCGGGCCCACGTGGGCGTCCAGCGCGAGGAAGCGCAGCGGCATCTCGCGTGCCAGCTCCGTCAGCGCCGGGGTGGGGACGCCGCCGGACCAGAAGAAGGCGGCGACGGCGCCGGTGCGCAGGGCGGCCGCCGATTCGGCGAGGCCCAGCAGGCGTACGTCCGCGGGGGCCGGCCCCGCGCCGGCCCCCGTGAGCCCGGCCGCGCGCAGGACGCGTCGGGCGACCACCTGCGCCCCGGACCCGGCGGCGCCCGCCGCGACGGGGCGTCCGGCGAGGTCGGGTACGGCGTGCACGGGTCCGGCGGCGGGGACGACCAGGTGCGTGTAGTTGACGTAGACGCGGGCCAGGGCGCTCACCGGGGCCGGCCGGGGGAACGCCTCCCGCCCGAGCACCGCGTCCTCGGCGACGTCGGCGGTGGCCAGGGCCAGGTCCACGGAGCCCTCGTCCAGTCTCCTCAGGTTGTCCACGCTCGCGGCGGTGTCCACCGGCACGATCTCCAGCCGGCTCCCGCCGACGGCGGCCGCCCGCGCCAGAGCCAGCCCGAAGGCGTTGTACGGGCCTCCGCGCGGCCCGGTGGCGAGCCGCAGCCGGCGCGCCGGGCCGGAGTCCGCCGCGCAGCCGGCGAGCGCCGCGGCGGCCGCGCCGAGCCCGGCCCGTATCAGGGGCCGGCGGCCCATCCCCGTATCCGTCACGGCGGCAGCGTAGCCACTCTCCGCACGGTGTCCCGGTGCGGCCCGCCCGGCGCCGCACCGGGACACCGCCGTCCGCTTCCGCCGGGGCTGCCCCGGGGCGGCGTAGCGTACGGTGCGGTCCCCGTACGCGCGCCGCTGCACCCGGCCGGCCGGCGGGGAACGTCATGGTTGCGTGACAGGACTGCCACAACGGCGCAGCGCGGGAACTCCGGCGGGGCTGGGCGCCGTGTCCCTGCACGCGTGCCGGTGCGGGGCCGGCCGGGAGACACCGAGGAGCATCCCATGCAGTACACAGCAGGCCCGCGCCGCTCGGCGGCGGCGCTCGTGGCGGCCGCCGCGGCCACCGTCCTGATGACGGGCTGCGGTCCGGCCGACGACGGGGCGGCCGGGACGCCGCCGGCGCCGCCCGCCGCTTCCGTGCCGGCCGCGCCGACGCCCACGGGCGGTTCCTCGTCCGGCGGCACGGGCGGTTCCGCCACCGGCGGGGGCGGAACCGCGCCCAGCCCCTCGGCGTCCGCCGCGGGCGGCGGCGGGGCGAAGCCCTGCACGATCGACGGGGTCAAGGTCTCGGACGCCGAGCAGGCCGCGGTCCGGCCGCCCGGTACCGGAACGGGGGCCGCCGTCGTCTCCGTCACCAACACCTCGAAGCACGCCTGCACCGTCAACGGGTTCCCGGCGGTCGCCGGGGCGGGCAACGGCTCGCCGGGCAAGAACGTGCCGCTGGCCGTCACCCAGAGCGGCAAGGCGTCGGCGGTCACGCTGGCGCCGGGCGCCCGCGCGTGGACGAAGCTCACCTTCGTCAACGTCCAGGGCGAGGGCGACGGGTACTGTGTGTCGGGTGCCGCTCCGGCGAGCTTCCCGACCATGGTGATCGGCGTGCCGGGCGCCGGTTCGCACCAGATCGCCATGACCGACGGCGTGTTCGCCGAATGCGACAACAAGGCGACCGTCACCGCCTTCTCCGCCGTCAAGCCCTCCTGAGGCCCCGGCGCGGGGTGGTGCGCCGGCGGGCTCACGCCGATACTTCACGGGCAGTCGGATCTGGCCTTGGAGGGGAAGCGATGGGGCTCGACAGGATGCTCCGCACCGTCTTACGGGGACCCCGTGCGGGATTCGTGGCCGCGGCCGTACTGGCCGCGGCCACGGCCGTTCCGGCGGCGGGGCCCGCGTACGCCGCGGCGCGGTGCCCGGCCGGCGCGCCGGCGGCGGCGCCGGTGCAGGTCGCGCAGCTCCCGGACTGGGTCGAGTCGATCGCCGTCGACGGGCGGGGCCGGATGTTCGCCACCGCCTACTTCAGCGGCCGGGTCTACCGGATCGACGCACCGGGCAGCACGCCGGCGGCCCTGACCGGGGACATCGGGGCCAACGGCGGGATCGTCGTCCGCGACGACGGGCAGCTCCTCGTCGGCACGGGCAACGACCTCGCGCACTCGCTGACCGGTGACCTCTTCCCCACCTCGAAGCTGCTGCGGGTGGACCCGGATTCCGGCGCGGTCGGTACGTACGCCTCCGGCCTCGGCGGGATCGACGGGGTCGCCCTCGCGCCCGACGGGACCGTGTACACCACGACCCTGGGCGGCCGGAACATCGGCCGGGTCACCCCGGACGGCCGGGTCGACCCGGCGTGGGCCCGCGTCCCGCAGCCCAACGGGATCGCCGTTTCCCCGGACGGGGACGAGGTCTACGTCGTCCAGACCACCGTCGCCCCCGGGCTGTACCGGATTCCCGTCGGCGATCCGGCGCACCCGCGGCTGCGGGTCTCCGCCGGGGCCCTCGACGCCCTGGCCCTGCCGGACGGGCTGGCCCTGGACGGCCTGGGCCGCCCGCTGATCGCCACGCACGCGGCGGGACAGATCTGGCGGGTCGAGGACGGGCGGCTGTGCTCCGTCGAGTCGGGACTCCACCTCTCCACCCAGATCACCTACGGGCGCGGCGACCGGGGCTTCTCGGCGGGCCGGCTCTACCGGGCGGGTGTCGACGGGATGGTCTACGAGGTGCCGGGCGGCGCCGGGCCCGGACGCTGAGCCGGCCCGGCCCGAGGGACGCGGCCTCCGGGGGCCGCGTCAGTTCCAGGGGAGGGTGCGCCAGGGGCTGGCGGGGTCCGTGGACAGGACCCGGTGGGTGCCGAGGGCGGTCTCGTACCACTCCCCGAACTCCTCCTCGTCGAAGTGGAGGCAGCGGCCGAGCACGTAGGCGGCCGAGAAGTCCTCCCACGAGCGGTAGTTGACCTGGACCAGGCGGCCGGCGCGGACCACGGCCGCCTCCGCCTCGGGGAGGGAGCACAGGCGCGTGGCGAGGCCCCAGCGGGCCATGGAGGAGGCCCGGCCGTAGTCCCACGCCTCGACGGAGCGGACGAACCCGCCTTCGGGGAGCAGGCCGTCGGCGCGGAAGCGCGCCTCGTAGCGGGCGATGCGGCCGATCAGCCGCTGTACGCCGGTGACCTGGCCCTCGGTCTCCGCCTCGGTGACGGTGCGGCCCCGGCTGACGCCGTCGGCCGTCAGCCGGGGTTCGGCGGCCGCCTCGGCGCGGCGGCGCACCACGTTGCCGGCCGCCTGGCGCCAGTGGTCGACCTCGACGGGGCCGGCGAAGTCCAGCGCCATGGAGCGGCGCAGTTGCAGGACGAACTCCCAGACGCCGCTGACCATGTCGGCGCGCAGCAGCCGCTCCACGGTGTCCAGCCAGTCCTCGCGGGTGGTGACGCCCCACCAGCGCTCCAGCGCGCGCTTCTCGCCGAGGTAGCCGCAGCCGTGGTAGGCCATCGAGTTCCAGTAGCGGCCGTTGTGCACGTTGATGTGCGCGCCGGCCGCGAGGCCGAAGGCGACCTGGCCGCTGCGGGGGCCTCCGACCTCAAGGGTGTGGATGGCGTCCGGGGCGAGCCCGGGCCGGTTCACCGGGGCGGAGTGGTGCTGCCACAGGGCGCGGCCCTCCGGCCCGGCCGGCAGCACGCCCTCGCACGGGCTGCCGGGGTTGACGACGAGGTAGGGCGGGTCGCCCGGCTCCCACACCTCCGCGAACCAGCCCAGGTCGTAGCAGTTGTAGACGGGGTCGGCGGCGGGCGGCGGCAGCATTCCGCCCGTGTAGACGGCCAGGCACATGGTCTGGGTCTGCGGGTTCCAGTACGGGTGGAAGCGGCTGCTGCGCGGGTTCGCGTCGACGTCCGCCCGCGACTGCATCATGTACAGGTCCGCGCGGGCGACGAGGTCGTAGTACGCGGGCCAGTCGCCGCGCGTCCTGGCCTCGTACAGCCCGCGCTCGACCGCGCTCGGTGCCTGCCAGCCCTGCGCCGGCGCCGTCGGACCGGGCGGGGCTCCTTGTTCGTGACCTGCTGTCAAACCCATGGGCAAACCCTAAAGGGTGGGTTTCCGCGGTGATGCGCGGGTCCTTCCGGTGCCCGGCCGGCCGGCGGTGGGCGGGCCGGCACCGGGCGGCCGGTGTCAGCCCGCGGGGCGGGGGTCGACGGGGGTGAGGACGCCGAGCCGGTCCTCCACCGCCTGGGCCGCGTCGAGGCACAGGTCCTCCCGGAAGGCCCGTCCGACGATCTGCACCCCGCCGGGCAGGCCGTCGTACAGCCCGGTCGGCACGGCCACGGCGGGCAGGCCCACGAAGCTGGTGGCCGTGCACAGCCGCATGCCCGACGCGACACGGTCCCGGCCGGCGCGGTCGCGGGACTCCAGCCCCGGCTCGACGGGCGGTTCGGTGAAGGAGGGGCCGAGCAACAGCGGGTACCCGTCGAGGAATTCGGCCCACGAGCGGCGGATGTTCAGCCAGGTGCCCATCAGCCGGACGAGCTCCTCGGCGGTGGCGGGAGGGGTCTTCTCCATCGCCATCTGGATGTAGCGGTCCCCGCCCTCGCCCAGGAGCGTGCGCACCACCGGCCAGCTCGGGGCGAATTCGGTCATGGTGATCCGGTCGTACGCGTCGAGGGCCTCGTCCAGCCGGGGCACGTCCGCCACTTCGCGCACGTCGTAGCCGGCGTCGCGCAGGGCGCCGGCCGCGTCGGCGACGGCCGCGCGGACCGCGGGGTGGACGCCGTGCCCGCCGGGGTCGGCCACCACCGCGACCTTCACGGGGCCGGGGAGCGGGGGCCCGTACGCGGGGACGGGTACGGCGCGGGGGTCGCGCGGATCGGCGCCGGCCAGCGCCTCGTAGGCGAGCCGCAGGTCGCCCACGCGGCGGGCCAGGGGGCCGTCGGTGACCAGCGACTGGGACGCCGGGCCGGGGTCGTCGGGGCCGAGGACGCGGTGGTCGGCCGGGAAGCGCCCGGTGGTGGGCTTGAGCCCGGCCACACCGCAGAACTGGGCGGGGATGCGGAGGGAGCCGCCGGAGTCGTTGCCGAGGCCGAGCGCCGCCATGCCGGTGGCGACGGCGGCCGCGTCGCCGCCGCTGGTGCCGCCGGGGGTTCGGGTGCGGTCCCACGGGTTGGCGGTGTCGCCGAAGAGTTCGCTGCGCGTGTGCATCCCGGCGAGGACCAGGGTGGGCATGTTGGAGTGCCCGATCGGTACGGCGCCGGCGGCGCGCAGCCGTGCCACCGGGGGCGCGTCGGCGGGTGCGGTGAGCCCCCGGAAGCGCTCGACGCCGAAGGTGGTCGGCACGCCCTCGACGGGGGTGGTCTCCTTCACCGTGAACGGCACGCCCGCGAGCGGGCCGAGCGGCTCGCCCGCGGCCCGGCGGCGGTCCGTCCCGGCGGCGGCTTCGAGTGCCCGGTCCGCCATGAGCTGGGTCACGGCGTTCACCTCCGGGTTGACCTCGGCGATCCGGTCCAAGTGGCTCTGGACGAGTTCCACGGCCGAGACCTCGCCGCCGCGTACGGCCCGTGCCTGTTCGGCGGCCGACTGCCGCCAGAGGGCTTCCTGTGTTTCCCGCATGGTCCGGGTGCTCCCCTGCTCGTTCCTGATCTGATGCACTTGCATCGGAACCATAACCGAGGAACCGATGCGTGCGCATCGAATAGAGTGGGGCGGGTACGAAGTCCCGTACGGCGGACGGCCGGAACGGGCCGGGACAGGAAGGCGGGCGCGATGCCCAGGCTGGTGGACCACGAGGGGCGGCGCCGTCTCATCGCCGAGGCCGTCTGCCGCCTCGCCGACGAACGCGGACTGGAGGGCGTCACGCTGCGCGACGTCGCGGCCCGCGCGCAGGTGTCGATGGGCGCCGTGCAGCGGTGCTTCGGCACCAAGGAGGAGATGCTGCTCTTCGCCCTCGGGTACGTCGGCGAGGCGATCGGCGAACGCGTACGGGCCCGGCTGGTCCGCAGCCCCGCCCAGTCGCCGGCGTCCGCCCTGGGCCACGCGGCCACCGAGGTCGCGCTGCTCCGCGAGGAGCACCGGGCCGAGGCCCGGGTCTGGCTGGCCTTCGTCGCACAGGCCGCCGTCAGCGCGTCGCTGGCCGAGACGCTGCGGGCGAACTACGCGGCCCTCCAGGCGGCGTTCGCCCAGCTCATCGCGGAGGCCGGCGAGGACGCGCAGGGACCGGCGGGCCTCGATCCGCGGCGGGAGGCCCGCGCCGTCCTCGCCCTCGCGGACGGCCTGACCACGCACGTCCTGATCGGGCACCTCGACCCGCGGGAGGCCGAGGAGGTGCTCCACGCCCACCTGCGCGGCCTGTGGGAGGGTCCGGCCGGCGGCAGCCGGTGAAGCCGCCGCCGCGGGCCTGTGAAAGAGTGCCGGCGGAGCGCGAACGACAGGACGGAAGGACTCCCCCACCATGCACACTGCCGACCGGATCGACCACGGGGCGGCGGTCTCGGCGGAGACCGCCCGCTTCGCGGCCCTGCTCGCGGACGCCGACCTGACGGTCCCCGTACCCACCTGCCCCGGCTGGACGCTGGCCGACCTGGTCCGGCACGCCGGCGGGGTGCACCGCTGGTTCTCGGTGCTGCTGCGGCAGCGGATCCAGCAGCCCCCGGCCGGCCGCGAAGTGGAACTGGGCCTGCCCGAGCGGCAGGACGGTTACGCCGAATGGCTGAGGGCGGGCGCCGCCGAGGCGGCCGAGGTCTTCGCGGGCATCGATCTGGACGCCCCGATGTGGGTGTGGGGCGCGGACGGGCACGCCCGGTTCTGGGTGCGCCGGATGCTGTTCGAGACCCTGGTGCACCGCGTCGACGCCGAACGGGCACTCGGCCTGGCCTCGGTCGTCGACCCCGGGCTCGCGCGGGACGGCGTGGACGAGTTCCTGGCCAACCTGCCCTTCGCCGCGCTGTTCGCGCCCAGGGTCGCGCACCTGCGCGGATCCGGCGAGGCGATCCGGTTCCGGTGCGCCGACACGGACGGGACCTGGCTGGTCCGGCTGCGGCCCGACGGTTTCGGCCTCGACGCGGACGCCCTCGCGGCACCCGCGGACGCGGAGGTCCGGGCGGGCGCCGCGGACCTCCTGCTCGTGCTCTACGGCCGGCTGGACCGTACGGCGCCGGGCGTCGCGACCACGGGGGACGAGGAGCTGCTCGACCGCTGGTTCGCCAACTCGGCGTTCTGACCGGCGACAGCCGCGCGAAACGGGGAAGTGCGGATCCCCGGCGGCTGTGTCAGCGTGAGAGGGCACCTGCCCCGCCGAAGGGATCCTCACGTGGCGTCTCCTGGTGACCCGCCGTCCGCCGCCGCCCTCGCGGCGCCGGGGCGTCCCCTCGCGGAACGGCCTCTCGGGCAGGCGCCGACCGAGCTGTGGGCGCTGGGTCTGGTGATGGCCGCGGCACCGTGTTCGGCCCGCGAGGCGAAGCAGATCCTGCTGGCGGCGGCCGACCGGGCCCGGATCACCGCGCCCCAGGCCGCGGAGGCGATGGTGGCCGACTCGCTGGGCCTGCCGGTGCCGGGGCGGGTCGCGCGGGCCCTGCACAGGGCCGTGCAGGCGGCCCGCACCCCGCTGCCGGCGGGCGCCTTCCGGGGCGTCGGGATCCTGCCCAGCCGGCTGCGGACCGAGGAGGTCCTGTCGCGCCTGCGCGGCTGCCAGGCCCGCCTGGCGGCCGCCCCCGCGGACCCGGGCACGCTGCGGGCCATGGACGACGTGGCCTACACCCTGTGCGTCCTGATGGGCCGTCCCACCACGCACGAAGCCGTCCTGGCGGCCGAACGGCACCTGCGCGCCCCGGAGTAGGGCGCCCCGCGCGGTCCGTCCCCTCCGGATCCGGTCCGCCGGGCACGCACCGGCCGGACCGGATCCGGAGCACCGGTCACCAGCGGACGGGGAGTTCCCGTACGCCTCGGATCAGCATGCCGGGCACCCAGGACAGCTCGACCGCGTCGGCGTCGCCGTCGAGGTCCGGGAAGCGCTCCAGCAGGGAGCGGAGGGCGATGCGGCCCTCCATCCGCGCCAGGGGCGCGCCGAGGCAGTAGTGGAGCCCGTGGCCGAAGGCGATGTGGCCGCGCGCGTCACGGCGGATGTCGAAGCGGTCCGGGTCCTCGAAGCGCGCCGGGTCGCGGTCCGCGTCCGCCATGGCGATCAGGACGGCGGCACCCTTGGGGATCACCACCCCGCCCATCTCCACGTCTTCCAGGGCGAGTCGCTCGGTGCAGGTCTCCACCGGCCCGTCGTACCGGAGCATCTCCTCGATGGCTCCGTCCAGCAGGCCGAGGTCCGCGCGCAGGTCGGCGAGCTGGTCGGGGTGGGCGAACAGCGCGCGCATCCCGTTGCCGATCATGTTGACGGTGGTCTCGTGCCCGGCGATGAGCAGCAGGACGCACATGCCGATCAGCTCGGACGGCGAGAGCCGGTCGCCGCCCTCGTCGACGGCGTGGATCATCGCGCTGAGCAGGTCGTCGCCCGGTTCGGCGCGCTTGGCGTCGATGAGCTCGGTCAGGTACCGGGTCATCTCCTCGTACGCGGCGGCCTCGGCTTCCGCGCTGGTGCGGGCGACCGCCTCGTTGGACCAGCCGCGGAAGGCCTCGCGGTCCAGGGCGGGCACACCGAGCAGTTCGCAGATGACGGTCATCGGCAGGGGGAAGGCGAAGGCCTCCACGAGGTCGGCCCGGCGCGCCTCGTTCCCCGCCATGGCGTCCAGGAGTTCGTCGGTGATCTGTTGGATGCGCGGGGCCAGCGCCTCGATCCGGCGCGGGGTGAACGCCCGGGCGACCAGGCGGCGCAGCCGGGTGTGGTCCGGCGGATCGGCCATGAGCATGTGGGCGAGCGCGGGGTGGTCCTGTTCGACGTTGATGATCTGGCCGACGTCCCCGGACCGGTGCCAGTCGCGGCTCAGCCGCGGGTCGGTGAAGGCCGCACGGCTGGCCTCGTGGCCGACGACGAGCCACATGTGCTCGTCGTCGGGCGTCAGTACGTGGTGGACGGGTCCCCGCTCCCGCAGCGCCGCGTAGACCGGGTACGGGTCCCGTATGAAGTCCGGGCTGAGTTCCAGCAGATCGACGACGGCAGGCTGAAGTGCCATTCCATTCCCCCTGAATCGAATGCGTCGCGGCGCCTCGACGCCGCGTGTTCACCCCAGGGTAGTCGCGCCGTCACGGCGGGAGGCGACCGGCCTGCCCGGTTCCGTTTCGACCGGCGACCGACGCATTGCGGCGCCGGAAGTGGGCAGACGCCCACCGGAGATCGGAGAAGCCATGATCATTCTGGGTGTCATCCTACTGATCGTCGGCTACGTGGCCGGCATAGCCATCCTCTGGACCATCGGCATCATCCTGGTCCTCGTCGGCCTCGTCCTGTGGATCCTCGGATCCGTCGGACACGCCATCGGAGGCCGACGGCATTACTGGTAGCGGTACCGGGCCGGGCGCCGTCCCGGCGCCGGACGGCCGTACGGGCCGGAGGGTTCGGAACCCTCCGGCCCGTACGGCGGCGCCCGCGGGACCCCGGTCGGCGGCCGGCTGCCGGTCAGGCCCCGGCGCCGTGGTCCTCGGGCAGTCCGGTGCCGCCCATGCGCGCGAGCAGGCCGCTGAGGGCCTCGACGTCCGCCGGCGCCCACTCGGGTGCCGCGAAGGCCTCTGAGGCGACCTGGCCGGCGGCCTTGAGGCACTCCTCCAGCCGCCGGCGGCCGGCGTCCGTCAGGGCCGCGTAGGCCACGCGCGCGTCACGGGCGTCGGCCTCGCGCACCACCAGGCCGATCCGCTCCAGCGGGCCCAGCCCCCGGGTCACGCCGGAAGCCGTCAGCCCCAGCGCCCCCGCGAGGTCGACGCGCCGCATCCGGCCGCCCTCCGCCCGCCCGAGGTGGAGCAGGACCATGAAGTCGGCCAGGCTGACTCCGTACAGCGACCCCAGTCGGGAGTCGAACCGTCGCACCAGGGCCGTCTGGGCCTTCACCAGGCGCAGGGACACATCCAGCGCATCACTCATTGACACCTCCTTGACTCCTCAAGCATCAGGGAAAAAGCTTGAGGAGTCAAGGAGCTGTCGAGCATCTCCGTCCCGGGGCGGGTGGCGTATCGTCCTCCCGTTCCCGAAACCGGAGGCGCCGACCATGGGGCTCGTAGGCCTGCTCCTGCTGAACGGCTTCGCCCTGGCCGCCTTCGCCTTCGGCCGCCTCGCCGTCCGACTGGTGCGCCGCGCGCCCGCGTGGGCGTACGCGGCCGCACCGCCGCTGGCGGTCGTCTCCACCGGCTGGGCGCTGGGATGGCTGATGTGGCCCTCGTACGCGGCCGCCCCCGCGGTGCTGGTGTGGTGGCTGGGCGGGCTGACCGGCGCCGTCACCTGGCGGACCTGCCAGGCCCGCACCCACCGGCGGCGCCACTGACCCCCCTGCCCAGGGGGTGTCCGCAAACCGGCTCCGCGACGCCCGGGCGGGCGGCGCCACCTTGCGGACACTCCCTAGGCTGGGCCCGTGACGAGGAACGCGGAGACGGTGACGGGCGGCGGACGGCTGCTGTACGGGTGCATGGGGCTGGGCGGGAGCTGGGAGCCCGGCCCGTACGGCCCCCGGGACGTCGACGCCGCCGAGGAGGCGATACGCGCCGCCCTCGACATCGGGATCACCGCCTTCGACCACGCCGACATCTACCGGCACGGCAAGGCCGAAGCGGCCTTCGGCGAGGTCCTCGCCCGGACGCCCGGACTCCGGGAGCGGATCACCCTCCAGACCAAGTGCGGCATCCGCCTGCCCGGCCGGGACGGCGGCCCCGGCATGTACGACCTGCGCGGCCCGAGCATCGTCCGCCGGGTCGAGGAGAGCCTCGAACGGCTGCGGACCGACGTCATCGACGTGCTCCTGCTGCACCGCCCCGACCCCCTCGCCGACCCGGACTCGATCGCGTCCGCCCTGATGTCCCTGCACGGCCGGGGGCTGGTGCGCGCCTTCGGGGTGTCCAACATGGGCGCCGCCCAGATCGCCCGCCTCCAGGCGCGGCTGGACGTACCGCTGGTCGCCAACCAGCTGGAGATGAGCCTGTACAGCCGCGCCTGGGTGGAGTCCGGGGTGCTGCTCAACACCCCCGAGGGCGCCGGCCACGGCTTCCCCGTCGGGACGCTGGAGCACTGCCTCGACCACGGCATCCGGCTCCAGGCCTGGGGCGCGCTCGCCCAGGGCCGGTTCACGGGGCGGCAGCGGACACCGGCCGAGCACGCCACCGCCGCCCTGCTCGAAGCGCTGGCGCGGAAGAAGGACACCACCCCGGAGTCGGTACTGCTGTGGTGGCTGACGAGGCACCCCTCGGGCATCGCGCCGGTGATCGGCACCGCGCGCCCCGACCGGATCCGCGCCTGCCGCGACGCGGCCCTGGGCCCGTCCGGGCTCACCCACGAGGAGTGGTACGAGCTGTGGACCACGGCCCGGGGCGTACCGCTGCCCTGATCACCCGGGCGTACCGCTGCCCTGATCACTCGTCCCGCCGGCCGGGGGCGAGGTGGGCCACCACCTCGGCCAGGTCATCGCACACCTCCTCGATCTTGAGGCGGACGTTGTTCTGCTCGGTGACCATGGCCGACAGGAGCAGTCCCGTCAGGGCCGCCGCCCCGTTGAGCGCCTGGAGGTTGACCATGACCTCCAGCAGGCTGTGGTGGGCGAAGGGCCCGGCCCGGTCGATCGCCGACCCGACGGCCACCACGGACACCACCAGGGCGCAGGGTGCGCTGCCGGCCAGCTGGAAGCGCACCGCGGCCCAGATGAGCAGCGGGAAGACCAGGAAGAGCAGCGACAGGCCGCTGCGGGTGGCGACCGCCGTCACCACCCCCGCCGCCACCAGCAGCGCGAGCGCCTCGGCCACCCGGTAGGGGTCCCGGGGCGGCCGGGCCACGCGCAGGACCAGCAGCAGCGGGGTGACCAGCAGCACCCCCATGGTGTCCCCGGCCCACCAGGCCGACCACACGCCCCAGAACTTCGCCGTCGGCAGGTCTCCCGTGAGCAGCAGCGTCCCGGCGCCGCCGGTGGCGCTGATCAGCATCGGCAGCAGACCGCCCAGGAAGACCAGTGCCAGCCCGTCCCGGAGCCGGTCGAGCTCGGGCCGGAAGCCCACGCGGCGCAGCAGGGCGTAGGCACACAGCGGGGCCAGGGTGTTCCCCGCGACGATGGCGAGGTCGACGGGACGGAACGCGCTGATCCCCTCGATGGCGAGGTACGTGCCGAGGGCGATGCCCGGCCAGACCCGCGGTCCGAACCAGAGCAGGGCCGCGAGCGCGACGCCGGTGGGCGGCCACAGGGGCGTGACGACCGAGCCCTCGACGACCACCTGCCGCAGCAGGCCGAGCCGGCCGCTCAGGTAGTAGGCGGCGGCGACCCCGAGGATCCGGACGAGCGCCTCGGACGGACCTCGCCATTGCACGGTGCGCACCACAGCATCAGACAACAGCCCGGCCGCCGGGGCGGGGCGTGACACGCCCGGCGGGGATCAGGGGCCCACCGCGTCGTGGCTGAGCACGAGCACCGCGGCGTCGTCGGCGTGGCCGGTGGAGTCGGCCACCTTCATCACCTCGGCCGCCAGCTCGTCGGGGTCGCCGCCGGCCGCCTCCCTGACGATCCGGACCACCCGCTCCAGGCCGACCTCGATCGGGAAGGCCGGGCCCTCGACCACACCGTCGGTCAGCAGGACGATCGAGCCCGCCTCGGTCAGCCGGCGCCGGGTGACCGAGTACCGAGCCCCGGGGACCGTGCCCAGGGGCGGTCCGCCCGCGTCCTCGGCCACGCCGTACCGGCCGGCGGTGGTGGCCCAGACGGTCGGCACGTGGCCGGCCCGGGCGCTGGCGAGGTCGCCGGTGCGCGGGTCGTAGCGGAGCAGGCTGCACGTGGCGAACAGCTCGCTGTCGAGGGAGAGCAGTACGTCGTTGGCCCGGCCGAGCACCTCG
Source organism: Streptomyces sp. NPDC040718 (assembly GCF_055593565.1). NCBI lineage: Bacteria > Bacillati > Actinomycetota > Actinomycetes > Kitasatosporales > Streptomycetaceae > Streptomyces > Streptomyces sp. NPDC040718. The sequence goes on from NZ_JBVIXO010000010.1 coordinate 93,083, forward strand.
CCCGGGTCGGTGACGACGGCCCCGACGGCGCGCAGGCAGACCCTGACCTGCCCCATGAAGGCGGCGGCGGCCACGTCGTGCCCCTGTACGTCGCCGATGGAGAAGGCGAGGGCGTCCTCGGCCACACGGAAGCCGTCGTACCAGTCGCCGCCGATCTCCAGGCCGTGCTGGGCGGGCGCGTAGCGGGCCGCCGTGCGCAGCCCCGGCAGGACGGGCAGGGAGGAGGGCAGCATCTCGCGCTGGAGGGCCTCGGCCAGCTCCACCCGGGCGTGCTGGAACCTCGCCCCTTCCCGCGCCTGGGCGCTGAGCCGGCCCAGCATGCTCAGCAGGTCGGCGCTGTCGGGCCGGTGCGGTTGGCGCCGAGGGGTCACGGACCCCTCCGGGGTATGTGCATGGTCTCCCTGCTCCCGCCGCGCGAAGATCCAGGGCAATCATATTTCGGCCGGGCGGATTCCGCCGGGCGCCAGCTGCCGGGCCGGACCCGGCCTGGTCCGACGGGCACGGCCTAGCGCAGTACCAGGGCGCCGGGGGCCTGGTACTCGATGATGTCCACCAGCCGGTCGAAGACCGTCGGGCCGCGGCCCTCGCGGGCGGCCGCGAGGTCCCGGGCGACCCGTTCGCGGTTCGTGGGGTGGCAGCGGCGCAGCCGGTCCTCCAGTATCCGGGCGGTCTCCGCGTGGCCCAGGGCCCGCCGGGACTGCCGGTGGTCGTGCCACTCCACCGTGAAGGATCCGTCCTCCGGTGTGCCGAACCCGCCGCGCAGACAGTCGTTGAAGGCGTCGAGGTTCTTGCCGAAGTAGCCGCCGGGGCCGTTGACGGCCTCTCCTATCACCAGCCAGAAGTCGTCCAGGGTCCGGATCCGCTCGCCGTCCAGCACGTAGGTCGTCGTCATGCTCCGATCCTACGGGCCGCCAACAAGCCATTTTCTGACTGAAAATGACAGGGCTTCGGCCGGAACCTCAATGCCCTGCTCTGCATCATCTTGCGTAGGACCTTGATCGACTCGAAGCGCCGCCCGCCCCTCACCACCGGCGGCCGGCCTCCGGGTCCGGGTACCGCACCGACCGAGTACGAGGAACACCGTGCCCCTGCCTTACAACCGCCGTCTGGCCGTCAGCGCCGCCCTGCTGGCCACGGTCGCCGCCGTGGTGCCCGCCACCACCGCCCAGGCCGCGCCCGCCGCCTTCCCGCAGGCCGCCGGGACGGCCGCCACCGCCACCCTGCCGGAGCCCGATCTGGAGGCCGTGTCCCAGGCGTTGCGCAACACCGCCGCCGCCGGGGCCCCCGGCGCGCTGGCCCGCATCGGCGAGGGGAAGAACGCCCTGGTCGAGAAGGTCGGGGTGCGCGACAGGGGCACGGGCCAGGCCATGGACCCCCAGGCCCGCTTCCGGATCGGCAGCGTCACCAAGACGTTCTCGACGGTCGTGCTGCTCCAGCTCGTGGACGAGAAGAAGATCGAACTGGACCAGCCCGTCAACCGCTACCTGCCAGGCCTGCTGCCCGACGACCGGATCACCGTGCGGCACCTGCTGAACCACCGCAGCGGGCTGGCGGACTACACGAACGCCATGTTCGACAAGACCGTTCCCGGCTTCGAGGCCGTGCGCAACAAGGTGTTCGGCTACGACGAGCTGGTGAAGCTCTCCCTGGCCGAGCCGCGCACGACGGAGCCGGGCGTCGCGTACAAGTACTCGAACACCAACTTCGTGGTCGTCGGCATGCTCATCGAGAAGGCCACCGGCCGGCCGGTGGCCAAGGAGTACGAGCGCCGCATCATCAAGCCCCTGAAGCTGCGCAACACCTCGTACGTGCACCCCGACGCGAAGATCAAGGGACTGCACACGCACGGGTACCTCACCCCGGACGAGGCCGGCGCCCCGCTGGTCGACTCCACCGAACAGACGGTGTCGTGGGCCCAGTCGGCCGGTGCGATGATCTCCAACCCGGCGGATCTCGCCACCTTCATGTCCGCGCTGGTGAGCGGGAAGCTGGTGGCGCCCGCGCTGCTGGACCAGATGCTGGCCATGACCCCCACCGACGCGACCAACACCCGTTTCTACGGGCTGGGCCTGCGCCGCTACGACCTGTCGTGCGGTACGTCGGTCTACGGGCACACGGGCACGGTGCAGGGCTTCTACACCTACGCGTTCGCCACGCGCGACGGCGCCCGCACCCTCACCGCCATGGCGAACACCTCGAACCAGGGCGCGGCGAACACCGCCCTGGGCGGCACCCTCGAAGGGGCCTTCTGCGGCAAGAAGCCGGTGAAGGCCACCGCCCGCGGCTTCGCTGCGGCCCCGGCCGACGTGGACCTGCCGGAGCGCAACGCCCGATGAGGGCGGGCCGCCGCGGGCTCCGGCCCGCGGCGGCCTTCCGGCGCCGGCCCGGTAGGCTCGGGCGGCGAACGGCCGTCACCTCCAGGGGGTTTCCACCGGTATGACCATCCACCGCCCCGGCCTGCCCGGGGACCTGCCGCCCGCCGAGGTGCTCTGGGCGCACTGGGCCCTGACCGCGGTGCTGGGGGCCACCACCGAGGCCGAGGGCCAGGGCGTCCACCGCACGGGGCACTGGGTCGACGCGGAGGGGCTCCACCTCGACGACTGCGGCTGCACCTGGTGGACCTTCGCCCCGATGGGAGGGGGCCGGTACGTGCTCTACGGCGAGGACGAGTCGAGCGGCGTGAAATGGCACGAGCCGGCCGTGGACATGCTGGCGGAGGCCCCGGACTGGCTGCCGTACGAGACCCTGCGCGACCTGCTCGGCAGCTGGGAGCTCGGCTGCGTCTACTGGTACGAGAACGGCTCCTGGGCCCGGGCGCCCTATCCGGACGACCTGGACGACGACGGCCTGGACTGCGGGATGAGCCGTTTCGCGGAGCGCCGGGAGGTGCTCGACCTGCTCTTCCACGGGATCTGGGACGGCTGCCGCTGCGCCCCGGCCGCCGACCGCCGGGAGACCGCGGCGGGGCTGCTGGACGCCGCCGTGCGCCGCGAGCTCACGCCCGGGGCGCTGGAGGAGCTGGCCGCCGACTGCGCCTGCGGCCGCTGGGACCTGCCCGCGATGCTGCGCGCGCTGGGCCCCTCCGGGCTGGCGCAGGACTCGCCGGCCGCTCCCGTCAGAGCGTGATCCAGTAGCGGCGCTTCGGGCCGACCAGGGTCTCGCGCACGTCTTCCAGGACGCCGCCGTTGCGCTCGATGGTGCGGGCGGAGGCCTCGTTGCCGGGGTCGCAGGTGAGCAGGACCCGGTCCGTGCCGAGCAGCCGCGCCTCGTGCAGCACCTCGCCCAGGGCCCAGGTGGCCAGGCCGCGCCCGCGCGCCGAGGGGCGGACGCTGTAGCCGATGTGGCCGCCCGCGTCGAGCAGGAAGGCGTTGAGGTAGTGCCGCAGGTCGATGGCGCCGAGGTAGGTGTCGCCCTCGGTGATCCACCAGTGGCTGGCGTGGACCCGGCCCTGCTCGACGGGCGCCGTGCGGTCGGCCTGGCGGCGGAGCTTGTCGGTCCAGTCGGCGAAGCCCTGCGGGGTCGTGACGTCGTCGGCGGAGCCCAGCCCGGCCCCGTCCATGTGGGCGTCGGGCCCCCATTCCTCCTGCGCGGAGAGCCAGGAGGAATACAGGCGGGGGGCGGGGGCGACCAGTTCGGGCATGCCCCGGACCGTAACAGTCGGATGATCCGATTCCGCAATCCGGCCCGGATCACGGCCGCCGGTCACGCCCGCTGATCACGCCCGCTGATCACGCCCGCTGATCACGCCCGACGGTCACGCCCACCGGCTGATGCCGAAGCCCGCTCCCTCCCGGCGGACCTCGACGGCTCCCCCTCCGCCGAAGTGGGCGGGCACCACCAGCTCCCGCAGGTCCGCGGCCCGGCCGAGGACCTGCCGGCGCGTGGCGGCGGCCTGCCGCGGGTCCGCGCAGAAGCAGCTGTTGCAGGAGGGGGCGAGGATCTGGACCGGGCTGTGGACGAGGTCGCCGACGAAGACGGCCCGGTCACCGCCGGAGGCCAGCCGCAGCACCGACGAACCGGGCGTGTGGCCGGGGGCGGCCTCCAGGGTCAGGTGCTCGTCGATGCGGTGGGACCCTTCCCAGAGCACGGCCTGCCCGGCCCGGTGCACGGGCGCGACGCTGTCCTCGTAGATCAGCCGGTCGTCCTCCCGCGCCCCCTTCGCGTACCCGCCGCGCGGGCCGAAGTGGTGGTCGTCGGCGGCCGGGATCAGGTAGCGGGCGTTGGGGAAGGCGGGTATCCACTCCCCGGCGGCGTCGACGGTGTTCCAGCCGACGTGGTCGGCGTGCAGGTGCGTGTTGACGACGTAGTCCACGTCCCCCGGGTCGACGCCCGCCCGGGCCAGGGCTCCCAGGAAGTCGCCTTCCCTCCGGTGGAACAGCGGGGTGCCGGGGCGCTCGCGCCCGTTGCCCACGCCGGTGTCGACGACGACGGTGGTGCCGCCGCTGCGCAGGACCCAGGTCTGCAGGGCCATCACCGCCCGGCCGTCCTCCGCCCGCATGTGGTCGGGGGCCAGCCAGTGCTCGTTGTCCTTCCACGTCCGCTCCCCCGCCTGGGGGACCAGGTCCGTCACCGGGCCGAAGGGTCCCTGCCACTCGATCACCCGGATGACCTCGACGTCGCCGAGGACCATGCCGTTCCCGTTCGTGTTCTCCATGATCGTCACTGTACGAAGGCTCCGGTGAGCGGCTCAATGCTCCGGATGCTCTTCGGAATACGGGAGCGGCTCACGCCGAGCGCCTTCGCTAGGCTGGCGCGGTGGATGTGGTGAGCGACGCGATCTCGGCCGTACGGGTCGGCAGGCCCTCGTCCGACCGGATACGGGTGGACGGCAGCTGGTGCGCGCGGTTCGCCCCGTACGACGGCGCCGGCTTCCACGTCGTTCTGGAGGGCGGCTGCTGGCTGCTGCCCGACGGCGGCCCGCCCGTGTCGCTGGGCGCGGGTGACGCGGTGCTGCTCCCGCACGGCACGGGCCACGTGATCGCCGACTCCCCCGCCGACGCGCGGGCCGTGGCGCGGGCGGTGCCGTTCGAGTCGCTCAGGGCGGGGTGGCGGGGCCCCGGGCCCCGGGGCGGCGGCGCCGGCGCGGTGGAGATGCTGTGCGGCAAGTACCGGCTCGACCGCAGCCGGGCGCATCCGTTGATGGCGGAGCTGCCGCCGGTGGTCCACCTGCCGAACCGGGTGGGCCGCCATCCCGAACTGCGCTCCGCGATCGATCTGCTGGGCCGCGAGCTCGGCGGGCAGCGGCCGGGGGCCGGCGTCGCGGTGCCCAGCCTGCTCGACCTGCTCCTCGTCTACATGATCCGCTCCTGGCTGACGGCCGAGGGCGCGGCGGGCAGCTGGCCGGCCGTACTGGGGGATCCGGTGGCGGCCGCGGCCCTGCGGGCGCTGCACGCCGACCCGGCCGCCCCGTGGACCAACGAACGGCTGGCCGCCGAGGCGGGCGTGTCCCGCCCGACGCTGGCGCGGCGGTTCACGGCCCTGGTGGGGCGGCCTCCGATGGCGTACCTCACCTGGTGGCGGCTGAACCTCGCCGCCGCCCTCCTGCGCGACACCGGGGATCCGCTGGCCGCGGTGGCGCGCCGGGTCGGCTACGGCTCGCCGTACGCGCTGTCGCACGCCTTCAGCCGCGAGTTCGGTACGACTCCGGGCCGGTACCGGGCCCGGGAGGCGGCGGGCGCGGGGGCCGCCGGACAGGGGACGGACCCCGGCGAAGACTGACCGGAATCCGCCCCTACACTTTGTCCTTCGTTTACCCATGCCCTCCGAACCGCGCAGGAGCCCACGCATGCCCCACCTCATACGCCGCCCCGTCCGGGCGGCGGTCCTGGCCGCCGCCTCCTTGCTGGCGGTCCCCGCCCTGGCGGCCTGCGGCAGCGATGCGAAGGCTCCGGCGCAGGCGAAGCCCTCCGGGTCGGCCGGCGCCACGGCGCCCGCCCCGCTGCCCCCGCTCCCCGCCGCCCTGACCGGGCAGAAGCCCGAGTGGCGGACCTGCCCGGCCCCGTCGGCGGCCCAGGGCGGCGGCAAGGCCCCGGGCGCGGCCTGGGAGTGCGCGAGCATGAAGGCGCCGCTGGACTACGCCAAGCCGGCCGGCGAGAGCATCGACGTGGCCCTGATCCGCAAGAAGGCCACCGACGCCGGCAAGCGGATCGGCTCCCTCGTCTACAACTTCGGCGGCCCCGGCGGCTCCGGCGTCCGGACGCTCCCGCAGGCCGCGGACGCGTACAAGAAGCTGGGCGCGGTCTACGACCTGGTCAGCTTCGACCCGCGCGGCGTGGGCAACAGCGCACCGGTGCTGTGCCTGGACGACAGGACGCTCGACGAGGACCCGGGATCCGGCAACACCCTCGACGACATCAAGAAGTTCACCGACGCCTGCAAGCAGAAGTCCGCGAAGCTGCTCCCCCACGTCGGCACGGCCGACACGGCCCGCGACATGGACCTGATGCGCCAGGTCCTCGGGGACCGGAAGCTGAACTACTTCGGCATCTCGTACGGCACCCAGCTGGGCGGCGTCTACGCCCACCTGTTCCCGAAGAACGTCGGCCGCACCGTGTTCGACGCCGTCGTCGACCCCACCGCGGACGAGGCCCAGATCAGCCTCGGCCAGGCGAAGGGCTTCCAGCTGGCGCTGGAGCACGCCATGAAGTACTGCCGGGACAAGTACACCGCCAACTGTCCGACCGGCCCGAGCGACGCCGAGGGCAACAAGCGGATCAGCGAACTGCTGGAGAAGCTGAAGGCGAAGCCCGCCGCCACGGAGAGCGGCCGCAAGCTGACCTCCGACCTCGCGCTCACCGGCATCGCCGCCAGCCTCTACGACAAGGAGACCTGGGAGTACCTCGTCCAGGGACTCGGCGAGCTGCGCCAGCTGGGCACGGGGAACAACCTGCTGATGCTCGCGGACTACTACACCGGGCGCGGCGAGGACGGGCGCTACGACAACTCGCAGGCCGCGCAGGCGGCGATCAACTGCGTCGACACCAGCCGCCGGTACACCGTCGAGGAGAAGACCGCGCAGGAGCCCGCCTTCCGCGCGGCCTCCCCGGTGTTCGGGCCGGAGATGGTGGAGGGCCTGCTCGGCTGCTCCCAGTGGCCGGTCCGCGGCACCGGCGACAAGCCGCAGGTCGCCGCCGAGGGCGCGGCCCCGATCGTGGTGATCGGCAACACGGGCGACCCGGCCACCCCCGTCGAGGGTGCCAAGCGCATGGCGGACTCGCTCGGCCGGGGCGTCGGCGTCAACCTCACCGTGAAGGGCGAGGGGCACGCCACCTACGGGAAGAACTCCTGCGCCACCAAGGCCGTCGACGCGTTCCTCGTCGACGGCACCGTTCCGGCGGACGGGACCCAGTGCTCGTGAACGCCCATCTCCGCCCGTACCGACCTCTGTTCGGCTGCCGCCAGGCCGCCGCCTACACTTGTGCCGCCCGGCCCGCGGTGCCGGCTTCAGGGGAGTGAATCCTAAGTGAGCAGCACCAGCAGTGATGCGCCGATCTACGCCCAGCTCGTACGCGAGCGCGGCGACGTGCCCGGCCAGGTCCGACGGGAGGCGGAGGAGATCCTGCGCCACCTGGCACAGGTGATGGCCTGGCGTCCCTCGTCGGCCGGCCTGCCGAACTGGCGCCCCCACCAGTAGGACGGGCGGCCCGGGGCGGGCACCACCGCGCCCCGGGCCGGCCCGCGGTGGTGCCCGCCGCCACAGCGCGGCCGCCGAGTGTGGCGGTGGCGCACATCGGCACGGGGTCGTGCACGTCCCTAACGTTCGGGGCATGAGCAGCGAGATCAGCACCTCATCCGGTGGAACGGCGCCCGTCCTCGCGGGGCGCGTGGCCCTGGTGACCGGCGGCGGCAGCGGCATCGGGCGGGCCTGCGCGGTGGCGCTCGCCGGCGCGGGGGCCTTCGTGCACGTCGTGGACGTGGACGCGCGGGCCGCCGGGGCGGTGGCGGAGCTCGTCGGCGGGCGGGCCCATGCCGTCGACCTCGCCGACGCGGACGCGATCGGCCGGCTGCCCGCCGAGGCCGACGTCCTCGTCAACAACGCCGGGCTGCAGCACGTCGCGCCGATCGAGGACTTCCCGCCCGAGCGGTTCGAACTGATCCAGAAGGTCATGGTCACCGCCCCGTTCCTGCTGCTGCGGCGGACCCTGCCGTACATGTACGGGCGCGGCTGGGGGCGCGTGGTCAACATCTCCAGCGTCCACGGGCTGCGGGCGAGCGCCTTCAAATCCGGGTACGTGACCGCCAAGCACGCGCTGGAGGGGCTCAGCAAGGTGACCGCCCTGGAGGGCGCCCCGCACGGGGTGACGAGCAACTGCGTGAGCCCCGGCTACGTGCGCACCCCGCTGGTGGAGCGGCAGATCGCCGCCCAGGCCGAGGCGCACGGCATCCCCGCCTCCCGGGTGGTCGCCGAGGTGCTGCTGCGGGGCTCCGCGATCAAGCGGCTGATCGAGCCCGAGGAGGTGGCGGCGGTCGCCCTGTGGCTCTGCGGGCCGCACACGGGCCATGTCACCGGCACGTCGGTGCCGATGGACGGTGGCTGGACCGCGGCCTGACCCGGCACGGGCCCGCGTCCGGCGCGGGCCCGTCGGCCCCTCAGCCGACCACCAGGGTCAGGGCGGCCGGTGTGCGGTCCGCCCGGGGTACGGAGATCCGGCTGGTGCCGGGGCTCACGGCCCGGATCTCCCAGTCCCGGTGGCCGGACCGCGCCAGGTTCTCGATCCGGATCAGCAGCACGGATCCGCCGGTGAGGACCGGCTGCCGCTCTTCCCGCCCGGGCAGCCGCAGCAGGGCCGTCTCACCCACGGCGAGCCGTCCCGTGAAGCCGTCGTCCGCCGGGCCGAGCACCCGGCCGCGTGCCGGAGCGGGTGGGCCCGGGGTGGCGCCCGTGCCGGTCACGGGAGTGCCCGTCGCCGGAGTGCCCGGCCGCGCGGCCTCCGGCACGCCGCTCCCGCACCCGGTGAGGAGTGCGAGGGCGGCGAGGCAGGCCAGGCGGCGGTCAACCGCCGTCACGGACGTTGAACCGCAGCAGGGTGTCCACCTGCTTCTGCAACTGGAGCCGGGTGGCCGCCGGATTGTTGTAGACGGCCTCGGCCGCGGCGACGGCCGCCCCGAAGGTCGAGTCCGGGAGCCAGTTGCCGTCCGTGTCCACCCGGGTGGTCAGGTCGTACGACCCGTTGGCGAAGTTCAGCCACGCCGCCAGCAGTTGCTGGGACAGCAGCTTCCTGGGCTCGGGCGAACCGTTGGCGAGGACCGCGTACGCCTGGGCGCGGGTCAGCGGGCCGTAGACCGTGCTCATGAACGAGGCCACGTCCAGCAGGCACTGCTGCTGGGCGGGGGTGAAGTCGTCGGGTGCCAGGCCGTCGTACTGCTTCATCCAGTAGGCCTGGTTGTGTGCCTGCCTGGTGTTGCCGGTGGTGATGACCGCGGCGGTGTCGGAGGCGCTGCCGCCGTCGTCGTCCCGGCTGGTGAAGGTGAGGGTGGACAGGCAGGCGGCCGCGTACGCGTGCGACTTCTTCGCCGTCAGGGCGCGCGGCTGGACCGAGGGGCTCGGGTCCGGGTCGGTGGCCGGGGGGTTCACCAGGGAGACCAGGTCGTCCGAGGTGCCGTCTCCCCAGTTCCAGGTCAGGGTGAGGTCGTCGCTGCCGGGGTCGGCCGAGGAGCCGGTGACCTCGACCGGGACGCCCGCGTGGGCGACGTAGGCCTTCTGGCCGTTGTACGTGGTCTGGCCGTCGGGGGCGATCGCGGCGGTCGGGGCGGTGTTGCCGATCACCGCGTCGGTGACGGCGCAGCTGCGGGTGTCGTCGTCGGTGCCGCACACCTCGATGCCGAAGGTGCCGTCGTCCCCGTACGTGTGCGGGGCCGTGAGGGTCAGCGTCGCATCGGGCCGGGTGTTCTCCAGCGTGCCGTCCAGGGGCTGGGGGCCGTTGCCGTCACCCCAGTCGACGGTGGCGGTGAGCGGGTCGAGCCAGCCCGGGTCGGTGATCTTCCCGGTCAGGGTGATCTCGGTGTTCTCGGCGGCCGGGGGGACGGCCTGGAGGACGACCGACGGTTCGACGTTCCTGACGGTGACCGTCGTGGAGCCGGTGTCGGTGTTGCCGGCGCCGTCGGTGACCTTCAGGCCGACGGTGAAGACGCCGTCGCGGCCGACGCTGGAGAAGGGGGTGGTCACGCCGGTGGCGTCGTCGTACCGCCCGTCGTTGTCGAGGTCCCAGGCGTACGCCGTCAGGGCGCCGGCCGACGGGGCGGTCCCCTTCAGCGAGGCGGAGGCGTCGAGCGTGACGTCGGCGCCCTCGTCCGTGGTGTACGGGCCGCCGGCGTCGGCGGTGGGCAGGCAGGCGGCCGGGACGGTGCCGTCCGCGGTGACGGTCCGCTGGTCGGCGCTGGAGGCGGCGTTCGCGCCCATGCCGCGGCCCGCGAAGACCCGCCACAGCAGGCACTGGTTGGCGCCGCCGGTGTTGGTCATGTCGGCGGCCATGATGCCGTCGCGGGCGTCGAGGTAGCTCGGCTGGTGGACGGTGTTCTTCATGCCGTCGATGACGATCTGCTGGGTGTAGGCGATGCCCTTGGCCTCGCGGATGTCGTAGACGGTGGCGGCCCAGACCTCGCCGTTGCGGTGGACGCCGCGGGCCGGGTCGAAGCTGCCCCAGCCCTCGGTGGAGGTGTCGTAGGCCTGCGAGCGGATGCCCCGGGCGGCGTTGCCGGTGACGTACTCGCCGACGACCGCGTCGCCCCACTTCAGGAAGGAGATCGTGTCGCTCCAGCCTTCGCCGAGCGCTCCGGTCTGGGGGCCGTCGCCGAGGTCGCCGCCGCCGACCAGCCGGTTGGAGACGCCGTGGCCGTACTCGTGCGCGATGACGTCGCCGTCGAGCGAGCCGTCGCGCCACGGGCGCGACGGCTGCCACATGAACATCTGCATGCGCGGGCTGGCGCCGTCCGGGGGCGTGCCGAAGTTGGCGTTGTTGAGGCAGCGGATCCGGTTCGGCGGTGTGGCGTCGTCCTCGCAGCCGAAGTCCCAGCCGTCCTGGGCCTCGGCGAGCACGGCGTCGTTCTGGGCGCCGCCGCGGCCGAAGTTGGAGGCCTGGAAGTTGCGGGAGGCCTCGTCGAAGCCCAGGGTGTAGAGGTAGTCGTGCATCACGTTGTTGTAGTAGAAGAGCTGCGTGATGACGGGGTTGACGTCGGCGTCGAGGTTGGCCTGGGTGGCGGCGGCGTTGGTGCGCCAGACGTCGCCGAACGCGTAGTCGAAGTGCTGGTAGGCCGGGTCGCCGCTGGGCGGCGACTGCGGCCGGCGCGCGTCGTTCCCGGTGTCGGGGACGGCGTTGTCCCCGTCCTCGTCCCGGTAGGCGTTGACGTTGTTGCCCTGGGTCAGCCGGTCGGCCACCCAGGAGCCGTCCCGCCCCGTGAAGGGGGTGATCGCGCGGGTGGCGCCGGGGACGTCCGGGTGCTGCGCGGTGAACACCCGGCCCTCGGGGCCGTCGTGGTGGTAGCGGCTCTCCCGGCTGAGGATGTCGCCGTCCTCGGCGTCCACCAGCGTCTGGTACCACGAGGTGCCCGAGGCCTCGATGTCGGTGAGCCAGGCCGGGTGCAGCTCGCGGCCGGACCCGCTCGGGTACCAGACCAGCTCGGCGGTGACGTCGTTGGGCTTCATCAGCCTCCGGGCGTAGGGGTTGGCGAACTTCTGCCGTCCCTTGTCCCTGTTGTCGGAGCCCTTCAGCACGCGCCGGACCCGTACGCCCTGGGCGTCGGCCGCCGCGTCCAGGGCGTCCTGCGCGGTCAGTTCGACGCTGCCGGCCGGTTCGCCGGTCGCCGCGGCCCCGCCGATGATCACCAGGCGGCCGCGCTTGTCGACGGTGGCGGTGAGCAGGCCGCCCTCGACGCGCATGCCGTCGATGCTCTGGCCGATGGTCACCTGGCGCGCGCCGTTGTGCCTCGTCGGGTAGGAGGAGGCGATGACGAGCTGCTCCACCTGCCCTTCGGACAGGCCGAAGAGCTCGCGGTGTTCGCGTACGTAGCCGAGTGCCACCTCCTCGGGCGGCGTGGCGGCGGGTTCGGTGAGGTATCCGCCCGACTTGAAGACCATCCGGGCGTGCCCCGTGGCCGGGTCGCGGCGCACGGTGGTGTCCGCGGGTCCGTCGGCGCCGGGCCGCGCGGCGGCGGCCATCGCCGGGGCGAGGGCGAGAAGTATGGCCGTCGCGGTCGTCGCGGTCATCAGCCTGGTACGGAAACGCCTTCTGCTCATGGCCTGGGCCTCCCGAGAGCCAACGCGTCCCCCGGGTCACCAACCGGGACCCGTGAGTTGACCAGTGAAGTAGCGCACCCGGGAAGCGCAGGTCAAAGAGGCTCTCCGGGGTGTGCGCGGCTTCCCGTGCCGAAGGGCGCGCCGGTACTCCGACCGGGTGGGAGGTGCCTTTCCTGAGGCCGTCCTTTCCGCTGCCTTAAGCGGAACCTAAGGCTCGCCGGCGGCGCCCCGAAGCGAACGAATGTCCGTTTCCGGGCGGCTAGCGTGCTGCCCCGTACCCAACTCCCCGGTCATACGAAGGCAGGCACTCCATGGGCAGCAGCACGGGCGGGCACCGGCGCAGGGCGAGCGGCAGGGCGAAGGCCGCGGGGGCGGTCGTGGTGACGGCGGTGCTGGGGGGCGCGGCCTTCGCGTTCACCGGCACGGCCCAGGCCACGTCCGTCGGCGCCGTGTACACCAAGTCCAGCTCCTGGAGCGGCGGCTACACCGCCCAGTACGTGGTCACCAACGGGACCGGCCGGGAACTGTCGGGCTGGACCCTCCAGTTCGACCTGCCGGCCGGGGTGCGGATCGGCTCGCTGTGGAACGGGACCCACACGGTCGACGGGCAGCGCGTCACCGTGAAGCCCGCCGCCTGGAACGGGGCGCTGGCGCCGGGGGCGTCCGTCACCGTCGGGTTCGTGGCGAGCGGCACGGGCGCGGGGACGCCGGGCGACCCCACCCGCTGCCTGATCAACTCCGTGAAGTGCTCGGTGGACCAGGGCGCCACGCCGCTGCCGAGCGGCCGGCCGACGACGGCGCCCACCGCGACGCCCACCGGCCCTCCGACAACCGCTCCCACAACCGCTCCGACGGTCACCGCCACCACGGCCCCGACGGCCGTGCCGACCGGCGCCCCCGTCGGCGGCGCGCGGTTCGCCCCGTACGTGGACACCTCGTTCTACCCCGCGTACGACCTCCTCGACACGGCGGCGAGGACCGGGGTCAAGGAGTTCCACCTCGCCTTCGTCACCGCGGGCGGCGGCTGCACGCCGCTGTGGGGCGGGGTCACGCAGCTCGGCGACGACAAGGTCGCGGCCCAGATCGGCGCGCTGCGCAAGGCGGGCGGCGACGTGCGGGTGTCGTTCGGCGGCGCCGCCGGGCGCGAGCTGGCCCTGAACTGCGCCACCGTCGACGAACTGGCCGCCGCGTACGGGAAGGTGGTCGACGCCTACCGGCTCACCAAGGTCGACTTCGACATCGAGGGCGCCGCCCTGCCGGACACCGCCGCCAACACCCGCCGCGCGCAGGCGATAGCCCGGCTGCAGAAGTCCCACCCGGGCCTCGACGCGGCATTCACCCTGCCGGTGATGCCGGAGGGGCTGACCCAGCCGGGTCTGGCCCTGCTGGCGGACGCCGCGGAGAACGGCGTACGGATCGGCGCCGTGAACATCATGGCGATGGACTACGGGCCGGCGTACTCCGGGGACATGGGCCGGTACGCGGTCCAGGCGGCGACCGCGACGCAGGCCCAGCTCAAGGGCCTGCTCGGGCTCTCCGACACGGCGGCCTGGAAGGCGGTGGCGGTCACCCCGATGATCGGGGTCAACGACGTGGCGAGCGAGGTCTTCGGCGTGGCTGACGCGACGGAGCTCGTGCGCTTCGCCCAGGCGAAGGGGATCGGGCGGCTGGCGATGTGGTCGTCGGCCCGCGACCGGCAGTGCGCCGCCGGCGCCCTCAGCCACGCCGACGCCACCTGCAGCTCCGTGCTCCAGGAGCCGCTGGCCTTCACGAAGGCGTTCGCCGCGTACCGCTAGAGCACGAGCGGAGGCCTGACGGAGTGCCGCTGGAGCGGCGGGCCGGAAGTCAGCCGGTGCAGGACGGACACAGGCCCCGGTAGGTGATGTCGGCCCCGGACACCGAGAAGCCGAAGCGTTCGCCCGCCGGGAGGTCCGCGAGGGGGTTCCCGGCGGGGTGGACGTCCCGGATGAGGCCGCAGCCGGAGCAGACGAGGTGGTGGTGCGGGTGGTGCGCGTTGGGGTCGTAGCGCTTCGCCCGGCCGTCGGTGGAGACCTCCGCCACCTCCCCGAGGGCGACCAGCTCGCCCAGGGCGTTGTATACGGTGGCCCGTGAGATCTCGGGCAGCCGCTCCACGGCCCGGGCGTGCACCTCGTCGGCGGTCAGGTGCACGTGGTCGCCGCCCAGGACCTCCGCGACGACGCGCCTCTGGGACGTCAACCGCCAGCCGCGCCTGCGCAGCCGTTCCAGCAGGTCGCTCATGTCGGCTCACCCTCTCAGGTTCGACGGTCCGCCCGGGGCCGCGGAAGGCCCTCCTGGAGCCGCCGGAATCCGGGCTTGGTCTGCGTCTTGACTTGGACTGTGTCGATCGTAGGATCTGACGCGTTGATAGCCAAGGGTTGAGAAGACCGTTCCTGAACAGCGTGATCCGCCTGGTCCGGAAGGATTTGCATGTCTGAGAACCATGACGCAGTCGTCGCAGACGCCGAAGCACAGGGCGCGGGCGGCTGCCCCGTCGCGCACGAGCGCGCCCCCCACCCCACCCAGGGCGGCGGAAACCGCCAGTGGTGGCCCGAGCGCCTCAATCTGAAGATCCTCGCCAAGAACCCCGCCGTGGCCAACCCGCTCGGCGAGGGGTTCGACTACGCCGAGGCCTTCACGGCCCTCGACCTCCCGGCCGTGAAGCGGGACATCGAGGAGACCCTGACCACCTCGCAGGACTGGTGGCCGGCCGACTTCGGCCACTACGGCCCGCTGATGATCCGGATGGCCTGGCACAGCGCCGGCACCTACCGCATCAGCGACGGCCGCGGCGGCGCGGGCGCCGGCCAGCAGCGGTTCGCCCCGCTCAACAGCTGGCCGGACAACGCGAACCTCGACAAGGCCCGCCGCCTGCTGTGGCCCGTGAAGAAGAAGTACGGGCAGAGCCTGTCCTGGGCCGACCTCCTCGTCCTCGCGGGCAACGTGGCCCTCGAATCGATGGGCTTCGAGACCTTCGGCTTCGCCGGCGGCCGCGCCGACGTGTGGGAGCCCGACGAGGACGTCTACTGGGGCCCGGAGACCACCTGGCTCGACGACCAGCGCTACACCGGCGACCGCGAGCTCGAAAGCCCGCTCGGCGCCGTCCAGATGGGCCTGATCTACGTCAACCCCGAGGGCCCCAACGGGAACCCGGACCCGCTCGCCGCGGCCCGCGACATCCGCGAGACGTTCCGCCGGATGGCGATGAACGACGAGGAGACGGTCGCGCTGATAGCCGGCGGCCACACCTTCGGCAAGACGCACGGCGCCGGCCCCGCCGACCATGTGGGGGCCGACCCCGAGGCCGCCCCGCTGGAGGCCCAGGGCCTCGGCTGGCTGAGCACGTACGGCTCCGGCAAGGGCGCCGACACCATCACCTCCGGCCTCGAGGTCACCTGGACCACGACGCCGACCCGGTGGAGCAACAACTTCTTCGAGAACCTCTTCGGCTACGAGTACGAGCTGACCACCAGCCCGGCCGGCGCCCAGCAGTGGGTCGCGAAGGACGGCGCGGGCGCCGGCACCATCCCGGACGCCCACGACCCGTCCAAGAGCCACGCGCCGACGATGCTGACGACGGACCTCTCGCTGCGCTTCGACCCGGCCTACGAGCAGATCTCGCGCCGGTTCCTGGAGAACCCCGACCAGTTCGCGGACGCCTTCGCCCGCGCCTGGTTCAAGCTGACCCACCGCGACCTGGGCCCCGTCGCGCGCTACCTCGGCCCCGAGGTCCCGTCCGAGACCCTGCTGTGGCAGGACCCTCTGCCGGCCCTCGACCACGAGGTGGTCGACGCCGCGGACATCTCCGCCCTCAAGGAGCGGATCCTCGGTTCCGACCTGACGGTGTCCCAGCTGGTCTCCGTGGCCTGGGCGGCGGCCTCGTCCTTCCGCGGCAGCGACAAGCGCGGCGGCGCCAACGGCGCCCGCATCCGCCTCCAGCCGCAGGCCGGCTGGGAGGTCAACGAGCCCGACCAGCTCGCCGCCGTGCTGCGCGTCCTGGAGGGCGTCCAGGAGTCCTTCAACTCCGCCCAGACCGGCGGCAAGCGGGTCTCCCTCGCCGACCTGGTCGTGCTCGCCGGCACCGCCGCCGTCGAGCAGGCCGCCAAGGACGCCGGCCACGAGGTCGAGGTGGCCTTCACCCCGGGCCGCGTGGACGCCTCCCAGGAGCAGACCGACGTCGAGTCCTTCGCGGCGCTGGAGCCCGCCGCCGACGGCTTCCGCAACTACCTCGGCAAGGGCAGCCGCCTGCCGGCCGAGTACCTGCTGGTCGACCGGGCGAACCTGCTGAACCTGTCCGCCCCCGAGCTGACCGTCCTCGTCGGCGGCCTGCGCGTCCTGGGCGCGAACCACCAGCAGTCCAAGCTGGGCGTGTTCACCGACGCCCCCGGCACGCTGACCAACGACTTCTTCGTCAACCTGCTCGACCTGGGCACGACGTGGAAGCCCGCCTCGGCGGACCGGAACACCTTCGAGGGCCGCGACGCCGCGACGGGCGCCCTGAAGTGGACCGGCACCCGTGCCGACCTCGTCTTCGGCTCGAACTCCGAGCTGCGGGCGGTGGCCGAGGTGTACGCGAGCGACGACGCGGAGCGCAAGTTCGTGGAGGACTTCGCCGCCGCGTGGAGCAAGGTCATGGACCTGGACCGGTTCGACCTGGTCTGAGCGTCCCCGCCCTTCTGATCACGACGCCCGGGCCGGCCGGCCCGGGCGTCGTGGCGCTTCATCGCCCGCGGGTGTCGTCCCCCGGGCGGGCGGGCGCGAGGTCCGCCGGGCGGTGGGCCAGCACGAGGGCGAGCGCTTCTTCCGGGGTGCCGAACTCCTCCACGACGCCGGCACCTTGGCCGTGGCGGACCCGGAACCGCCCGTCGGCCAGCGGCTCGACGGAGGGCAGCGGGGTGACGTACGGGATCGTGGTGGTCGCACTGAACTTCAGGATCATGTGACTGGTGAACGGGTACAGCTGCCGCAGCTCCGGGACGGCGCGGGCCGCCTCGACGAGCTCGACGATCCCGGGGTGGCGCCTGCCCGGGCTGCGGACCATGGCGTATTCGGTCGACCACTTCCAGGACCGGGCCACGCACTCCCACTTCGCCTCCACGGCGGCGGCCGGCCCGCGCCGGTGGGCGGCGGCCAGGTCGACGCGCTCCGGGAACGGGGGGAAGTCCGGGTGGCCGCTCCCGATGGGGCGGAATTCGTTCGGGATCACCACTGGAGTATGGCGGCGCGTCAGGTAGATTTCTAGAAACTCATTCCAATTCTGACGGGGCTGACGTGTTAGAGCTGAGGGGAAGCGGCGCCGAGCCGCTGGAGGCGGACGACCCGCGGCTGATCGGGCGTACGCCGCTGGCGGGCCGGCTGGGCGCCGGCGGCATGGGGCGGGTGTACCTCGGGGTCCTGGACGGACGGTACGTCGCCGTCAAACAGCTCCTCGCCTCGGTCGTCGGCGAGGACGAGGACTTCCGGCGCCGCTTCGGGCACGAACTCGACAACCTCGCCCGGCTGCCCGAGAAGGCCACCGCACCGCTGCTCGACAGCGACCGCACCGCGAACCCCCCCTGGTTCGCCACGGCCTACATACCCGG
Source organism: Streptomyces sp. NPDC040718 (assembly GCF_055593565.1). Lineage (NCBI taxonomy): Bacteria > Bacillati > Actinomycetota > Actinomycetes > Kitasatosporales > Streptomycetaceae > Streptomyces > Streptomyces sp. NPDC040718. Next base: position 110,915 of record NZ_JBVIXO010000010.1, read on the forward strand.
GCTCACCCTGCGCGAGGCGCTCGCCCTGCACGGCGGGCCGCTGCCCGCGCGGGCGCTGTGGCTGCTGCTGCGGGAGGCCGCGGAGGGTCTGGCGGCGGTGCACGCGCTGGACATGGTGCACCGGGACCTGAAGCCGTCCAACGTCATGCTGACCCTCGACGGGCTCACCCTCATCGACTTCGGGGTCGCCCGGGCCGCCGAACAGAGCCAGCTGACCCGGACCGGGATGGTCGTGGGCACCCCGGCGTACATGGCACCCGAACAGGCCTCGGGGGCGAAGGCGCTGAGCGGCGCCACCGATGTGTTCGCGCTGGGCTCGGTGCTGGCGTACGCGGCCTGCGGCCGGCCGCCGTTCGGCGAGGAGTCCGGCCACGGCGTGCTGTACCGCATCGTCCACGAGGATCCCGACCTGGAGCCGCTGCTGGAGATCGACGCCGGCCTCGCGGAGGTCGTCGCGGCCTGCCTGGCCAAGGACCCCGAGGGCCGGCCGACCGCCGCCGAGCTGCTCGAACGGGCCTCGGAGCAGGGGCCGTTCGAGGCCCCGTCGTGGCCCGCGGCGGTCGCCGGACGGCTGGCCGAGCGGGCGGCGTTCGCGGCGGACGTGCAGGAGATCGACGTACCGACGCTCCCGCTGGGCGGCGGGAAACCCGCCCCGGATGCCGGGACTCCGGCTGAGGCGCCGGCCGCCGCCGCCCGGCCCGACCGGCGCCGCCGTACCAGGGTCCTGCTGGCCGTGCTCCCGGTCGTCGTGGTCGCCGGCGGTACCACCATCGCCGTCCAGTACATCCCGCACGTGACCGCGCCGCCCCGGGCGGGCGCGCAGCCCTCCGGGTCCTCCCCGGCTCCGGGCGGGGCCCAGGGCCCGGGCCCGGCCCCGTCGTCCGCGCCGTCGGGCCCGCAGCCGTCCGCGCCGGGCGGCAGCCCGTCCGGTCCCGCCTCCGCGCCGCCGGGGCAGCAGCCCCCGGCTCCGGGCCAGGGGCCGGGCGCCCAGCCGGCCCCGCCCGCCGCGAACACCGGCGCGGAACCGGGCACGGGCTCCGGCGCGGGGCCCGGCACGGGCACGGCCCCGACGGCCGGCACCCCGAACGGCCCGGGCGGTTCCACCGGCCCCGGCGGCTCCGCCGGCACGCCCGGGGGCGGCGGCACGCCGCCGAAGCCCACCCCGCAGCCCCCCGCCTCCGGCACCCACCGCTACGGCAACGGCGACAACGGCCAGTGCATCACCCAGGTGTTCGGCTCCTCCGACTACGGGAGCTGCTCCGACTCCACGGCCCGGTGGACGGTGCGCAGCCAGGGCGACGGCAGCTTCAAACTGGTCAACCAGCAGACGGGCGGCTGCCTCTACGGCAACATGCTCGGCCAGGCCGTCTTCGTGGGCGACTGCGGCCAGGACCTCGCCCGGACCTGGCGCACGGGCTCGGGCGGCACCCTGCGCAACGACTGGAACGGCGGCTGCCTGGACCTGGGCATGAGCAGCGGCCTCGTCACCAACTCCTGCAACGGCAACGCCTCACAGCGCTGGTCGCCCCAGTAGCCGCCGACGGCGTGTTGGCCACGCGATGTCGGCTCAAGGCGCCCTCGTACGCCGGCCCGCGCCCGCGTACAGTCCGTGCTGCCCGACCTCTGCCGGACAGGAGAACAGCCTTGGCCACACACGCCGTTACCGGGCAGCCCGCCCGGGGAGGGGCTTCCGGAGGGGGCCTGCCGGTACCCGAGCTCGACGCCGCCGACGTCGAGCGGTGGCGGGCCGGAGGGGGCGGGCTGATCGAGCTGCTGGGCCTGGCGCGCGAGCGGCTCGGCGGCCTCGCCGCCGTGCGGATCGGTCCGGAACCCACCGTGCTGGTGACCGGGCCGGAGGCCGTGCAGCACGTGCTGGCCCGCAACCCCGACGGGTACGTCAAGCGCTCCCACCGGGCCCGCCTGCTGATCGGTGACGGGCTCCTGGCGGCGACCGGGGACGCGTGGAAGCGGCAACGGCGGCTGCTCCAGTCGCAGTTCACCGGTACGGGCATGCGCCGGTACGAGGGGCGGATCGCCGCCGCGGCCCGCACCACGGCGGAACGCTGGGCCGGGTACGCGTGCAGCGGGGAGGCCTTCGACGTCGGCGAGGAGATGCGCCGCTTCGCCCTGGACACCATCTGGCGCGCGCTCACCGGCCACCCCCTGGACGACGCCACCGCGCGGGAACTCACCGCCGTGGCGGCCGTGGTGGCGGCCCTGCCGAGCCTGCCCGCGGACGAGGTCGGGGCGCGGGGTTCGGTGGCCGCCGACCTCGCCCGGATCGACGCGGTCGCCCGGCACGCCGTGGCCGCCGCCCGGGGCGGGGAGACGGGCCCGGAGGGTCCGGGGCTGCTCCAGGTGCTGGTGGAGGCGTCCGACACGTACCCGGAGTACACGGACCGGTTGCTGCGCGACGAGCTCGTCACGCTGCTGGTCGCCGGGCACGAGACCACCGCCACCACCCTGACCTGGCTGTACCTGCTCCTCGACCGCCACCCCTCGGCCCGCGACGAGGCCCTCGCCGCCGGCCCGGAGGGCTCCCCGGAGCGCCGGGAGGCCCTGCAGGCGCTGGTCAGCGAGACGCTGCGGCTCTACCCGTCGGCCTGGATCCTGCCCCGGCACGCGGCCGTGGCCGACACCGTCGCCGGCCACGCCGTCCCGGCGGGGACGGACCTGCTGGTGTGCCCGTACCTCACGCACCGCGACCCGGAGCTGTGGCCGGACCCCGAGCGCTTCGACCCCGGCCGGTTCACCACCCCGGGCGCCAAGCCCTCCCGGCAGGGCGCCTACCTGCCCTTCGGCATGGGCCCGCGGGCCTGCCTCGGCACGCAGTTCGCCCTGCGCGAGTCGACCGCCCTGCTGGAGCTGCTGCTGCCCCGCCACGTGCCGGTGTTCGACTCCGTCCCGGCCGGGGCGGAGTACGGCATCACGGTCCGGCCGGACGGCCCGGCCCCGGCGAGGCTGGCTCCCCCGCTCGGCGGGAGGCCCTCGTGACCCTGCCCGAGCGGACGCCGGGACACGCCTGGCGCGACGACCTGTACCGCGACCCGTACCCGCTGTACGCCCGGGCCCGGCGGACCGAGGGGCTGACGTACCTGCCCGCCTTCGACGCCTGGCTGGTGGCGCGCGACCGGGACGTACGGGAGGTGTTGCTGCGCGCGGAGGACTTCTCCTCGGTGAACGCCCTGACCCCCGACGTCGCGCTCCCGGACGCCGTCCTCGGGGTGCTGGCGGGCGGGTTCGGGCCGCGGCCCACCGTCGTCTCCTCCGACGGCACCGCCCACCGCCGGCACCGGGCACCGCTGAACCGGGGGCTGTCCTCCGCCCGGGTGGCGGCGCTGCTCCCGCACGTCCGCTCCTGCGCGCGGGAGCTGGTGGACGGCCTGCCCGCGTACGGGCCGGTCGAGCTGGTGGCGGCGTACGCCCGGCAGCTGCCGGGGCAGGTGATCGGGCGGCTGATCGGGCTGGACCCGGCGGACGTGCCGGCCGCCGTGCACGGCGGCTACCGGGCGGAGGAGCTGCTGTTCCGGCCGCTGTCGCCGCAAGAGCAGGTGGCGGCCGCCGGGGACGTGGTCGCCCTTCAGCACCTGCTGGACGGATACGTACGCGCGCGGCGCGAACGGCCCCGGGACGACCTCTGCTCGGCCATGGTCGCGGCCCTGGCCCCGGGGGCCGGCGCGCTGACCGCGGAGCAGCGCCACGAGCTGGTGGCGAACCTCCAGAACCTGCTGATCGCCGGCTTCCTCACCACCAGCGCGCTCATCGCCACCGCCCTGATGCACCTGCTCGGCGACCGGCGGCAGTGGCGGATGCTCCGCGACGACCCGTCCCTGGTCCCGGCGGCGGTGGAGGAGGCCGCACGCCACGACTCGGCGGTCCAGGCCTTCCGGCGCAGGACCACCCGCCCGGTGACGCTGGCCGGGACCCGGCTGCCCGCCGGGGCGACCGTGCTGGTGGCGTACGGGTCGGCCAACCGCGACGGGCGGCGGCACGAGCGCGCCGACGCGTTCGACATCGGCCGCGGGGCCGCCGGACGGCCGCACCTGGCCTTCGGCTACGGGCCCCACGGCTGCCCCGGCTCCCGGCTGGCCCGCGAGCAACTGCGCCTGACCCTCGACCTGTTCGTCCGCCGCCTGCCGGGTCTGCGGCTGGACGGGGAGCGGCCGCCGCGCATGCGGCCCACCCTGATCCACCGGTCGCCGGAGGAGCTGTACGTGTCCTGGTGAGACCCTGGTAGCAGGAGGCCCCGTGAGGTCAGGAGGCACGCCATGTCACACGCCGAGGAATGGAAGGTCGGCGTCTACCTCATCGAGGAGGACGGTACGACGAAGGCCCGGGCGGTGCTGGAGACCGGGAAGGACACGCTCGTCGGCCGGGGCCGGGCGCGGTGCAATCCGCAGGACGTGGAGGTCCCCGCGATCGGTGACGAGCTGGCGGCGAGCCGGGCGATGCGCGACCTGGCCGGCCAGCTGAGCCGGGCCGCCGACAAGGACCTGGCCGCGCTGGGCGCCGCCCCCGACGCCCCGCGCACCGGGTACGGCTGGCCGGACGACTCCGGCGGCGGCCGGTAGGTGTGCGGCGGGCCGTGGCGGGCAGGCGCCCGGCATGGTCTTCCGTCATCCGGCGGAGAAGAGCGAGGACGGCGGGCGGGCCGGCCGCTTCGAGCGGCTGGCCGAGTTCGCCTCCAATTTCACCAGTTCCGCCTTCTTCTCCGCCCTGTGCGTGGCCCTGGTGGCCTGTTTCGTCGTCGTGCACGTGCTGGGTCTTCCCACGGACTGGCAGCACCTGGTCGGCGACTCGATCGGCGCGGTGTCCCTGCTGCTGCTGGCCCTGCTGAAGAACTCCGAGCGGCGCGCCGAGCACGCGATCCAGCGCAAGCTCGACGCGATCGCCGAGGCACTCCTGGAGGAGCGGGAGGGCAAGGAGGGCGCGCAGGGGAAGGCCCACGAGGACCTGGAGTCGGCGATCCGGATGGAGGAGCGCCTGTAGCGAGCGCCGCGCCCCGCTTCACATCTGGAGGGCGACGGCGACCAGGAGCGCGGCCATGCCCACCGCCAGCCAGGCCAGGTAGTCGCCGAGCAGCCCCGAGTGCAGTCGGCGCAGCGGCAGCAGCACGGCGGCCGCTGCCCTGCGCGGGGCCCGCTCGGGGCCTCGTACGGCGGCGGCGGCCAGCAGGCAGGCGAAGGCCGCGGAGGCCAGGCCGAGCCAGGTGCCGGCCGGGGTCCACTCCGCGGCGACGGCCTCCCCCGCCGCCGCGGCCGCCCCGCCGGTGCCGCCGGCCGAGGCGGCGTATCCGGCCGGGTCGGTGAAGAGCGCCGCCCCGTGGCCCAGGCTCTCGGCGACGGCCGGGACGGTGCCGACGAGCAGGCCGAGGAACAGCAGTGCCGGAGGTCCCCGAAGACGGGGGCGGTGGCGCCGCGCCGGTATCCGACGCCGAGCAGCATCAGGTAGGTGGAGGACTGGGCGACGGCGAGGCAGCCGACGGCGTGGATCAGGTTGCGGCTGGTGACCAGGCCGTACAGGGCGACCAGGAGCACCCATCCGGCGGCCAGGAACGGCAGGACGTCCATCAGCGCGCTTCCTCCTGCGGGTCGGTGGCGGCCGGGCGGCGGGGCCGTCCGCGGCCGGGTTCGGTGATCTCGACGGCCTGGTCGAGGAAGTGGGCGAGCAGCACGATCAGCCCGGAGCCGACCTCGATGCCCACGGCGAGGTTGAGGAGGGGGACGGTGCCGCCCGAGGTGATCGTGTTGAACGTGCCGAGGGGGAGCACGTTCCCCAGGAAGGCTCCGCCTGCCGCGAGGCCGGCCAGGCCCAGCGCGGTGAAGGACAGCGCGGCGAGGGCGTCGGCGACGTCCAGGGCGGCGAGCGGCCGGACCCGTTCGAGGACCCGGTAGTCGGCGGCGAGGTAGGCGAGGTGGAGGGCGGTGGCCAGGACCACTCCGCCCTGGAAGCCGCCGCCTGGGGTGAGCTGCCCGTGTGCCACCACGTACACGCCGGTGACCAGGGCGACGGGCAGCAGGACGGCGCCGAAGAGCCGGGTGGTGGGCAGGGCGCGTTCGGTGCGGGGCGGTTCGCGGTGTTCGTCGCGGGCGAGCCGCAGCAGCAGGGTGGAGCCGAGGACGGTGACGAAGAGGATCGACTGCTCACCGAGGGTGTCGAGGGCCCGGAGGTCGAAGTTCACGGCGGAGATCGTGTTGGCCGTGCGGTGGGCGAGGGCGGCGGCGACGGCGCGGTCGCCGTAGGGGTGGCGGTCGGTGCCGAAGGCGGGCAGGTCGAGGCAGGCGGCGGCGAAGAACGCCGCGAGCACGCCGGCGGCGCCGCCGAGGAGCGCGCCCCGGGCCCGTGCCTTCACGTCCGGTCCTCCCGTTCGTGCCGCTCGGCGGGCGGGCGGCGGACCTTGCGGGCCGTGAGCAGGATCAGCAGCGGGGTGAGCGCCGTGCCGACGGCCAGTTGGGACAGGGCCACGTCCGGGGCCTGGAGCACGACGAACAGCAGGGTCAGCGCGAGGCCCAGGACGGCGAGCGCCACGGCCTGCCGTACGGGCTCGCGGCAGAGCACGGCGAGCGTGGCGGCGGCGGCCACGAGGAGCAGGGTGGTGGCGGTCAGGGCGTCATCCATGCCGGGCGTGCTCCTCGTCCTCGTCGGCGGTGGCCTTGGCGACGGCGATGGTGGTCACGGTGGATCCGGCGGCGAGGAGCAGGCCGATGAGGAGGGTCTTCGCGGCGGCCCGGCCGATGCCCTGCTCCAGGGCCACCGCGCAGGCGATCAGCGGTACGCCGAGGCCGCCCGCCGGGGCCAGGGCGTGCAGCCGGGCGAGGCCCGCGGGCAGGAAGGGCAGGGCGGCCGCGGAGACGAGGAAGCAGGCCACGCCTGCCCACAGCAGGACGTGGGCCGCGAGGTGCGCGATGCCCGCTCCGGCCATCTCAGCCGTCCCCGTCGGGTGGGCGGGATCCGGCGATCCGGGTGAAGACGAGGACCCCGGCCGGGGAGAGCACCGCGAAGACGAGCGCGAGGTCCTGGTACGAGGAGCGGCCGTAGGCCATGGGCAGCAGCAGGAGGAGCGCGCCGGTGGCCGTGCCCGCCAGGCACAGTCCGGCCAGACGGCGTACCGCGCTGCCCCGGGCCGCCGCCCACAGGCAGGCCGGCCAGACGGCGGCGAGCAGTACCAGGGCGGCCGCCGACCAGGTGTCGGCCGGTACGGGGCTCACCGGGCGTCCCCTCGGCGGCCCAGCACCCGCTCCGGCCCGCCGGGGGAGGCGGCGAAGGTGTGGACGACGGTGCTCGGGCGCCCCTCGGGCAGGTCGACGACGCAGGTGTCGGCGGACCAGCCCAGCAGCACCCCGGCCCATCCCGGGTCGGCGCCCTCGCGCAGCCGCACCGTGCGGATCCGGCCGCGGCGGGCCGCGGGCCCGGCGGCGGGGAGCCGGACGAGGCGGGCCAGGCCCCGGACGGCGGCCAGGGGCAGCGCCAGGACCGCGCGCGGCGCTCCGGCGGCGCCGCGCACGCGGACGCCGGCCGCCCGGCGCAGCCGGCCCGCCACCCAGCCGGCCCCGGCCGCGCCGGTGGCCGCCACCAGCACTTCCACCGGGTCGAGGGTGGTGATCGCCAGCAGTGTGACGCCCGTCAGGACCGCCCACCACAGGAGGAACTCCAGCACCCTGCCCCTCACACGCCTCCCCCTCACCCGGTCGCAGGGACAGGTTCGCGGCATCCGGCGGCCGCCGGGGGCGGTGCGGCGGACGACTCGGGTGATGCCACCCGCCCGGCGCAACGGGAGGCGGTGCGATCGCGTGGCGGGTTAGGCTCGGACGGAGTGGCGCACGAGAGGGATGGTGCACATGTGTCGATGGCTCGCGTACTACGGCTCCCCGATGCTGCTCGATGCCGTCCTGTACCAGCCGGAACACTCGCTGATCGACCAGAGCCTGCACGCGCGGATGGGCGTGGAGTCCACCAACGGGGACGGCTTCGGCATCGGCTGGTACAGCACCGACGGTGACGGCACGCCCGCGGTGTTCCGGGACATCGGTCCGGCGTGGAACAACCGGAACCTGCGGGAACTGGCCTCGCACGTGCGGTCGCCGCTGTTCTTCGCGCACGTCCGCGCCTCCACGGGGTCGGCGATCCAGCAGACCAACTGCCATCCCTTCCGGCACGGCCGCTGGATGTGGATGCACAACGGTGCGATCACCGACTTCCACCGGCTCCAGCGCGACCTGTGCATGGCCGTGGACCCGGCGCTGTTCCCCTGCATCGAGGGTTCGACGGACTCCGAGGTGATGTTCTACCTGGCCGTCACCTTCGGCCTCGACCAGGACCCGCCCGGCGCGGTCGCCCGGATGGCGGGCCTGGTGGAACGGCTCGGCAAGGAGCACGGGGTCGCGGACCCGCTCCAGATGACGGTGGCGGTCAGCGAGGGCGAGCGCGTGTGGGCCTTCCGCTACTCCAGCCAGGGCAGGTCCCGTTCGCTGTACTACAGCAGCCGGGCCGAGACGGTGCGCCAGCTGTACCCGGAGCTGCCGTACCTGCGCTCCGTGTCCGACGAGACGCGGCTGGTGGTCTCCGAGCCGCTCGGAGACCTCCCGGGCGTGTGGAACGAACTGCCCGAGGCGAGCTACGCGGTGGTGCCGTGGGACGGCCCGGAGGACTACCTGCCGTTCATCCCCGAGCTGCCCTGACCCCGCCGCGCCCGCCCCGGGAGTCCCGGGCGGGCCGGAGTCAGCAGATCCTCGGCAGCTGCTCCCCGATCGGCAGGTCGACGACGCGCGTGCCGCCGAGGCCGGTGCGGGCCACGACGAGGCCGGGGTGGTCCTCGACCACCTCGCCGATGACCGCCGCCCGCCGGCCCAGCGGGTGGGCCCGCATGGCGTCGAGGACGGCGTCGGCGTGCTCGCGGGGTACGAAGGCGACGAGCTTGCCCTCGTTGGCCACGTAGAACGGGTCGAGGCCGAGGATCGCGCAGGCGTTGCGCACGGCCTCGGGGACCGGGACCCGGCCCTCCTGGACGGCCACCCCGGTGCCGGAGGCGGCGGCGATCTCGTTGAGGGCGGCGGCCAGGCCGCCCCGGGTGGGGTCGCGCAGGACGTGCAGATCGGGGGTGACGGCGAGCATGGACTGCACGAGGCCGCCCAGGGCCGCGCAGTCGCTGGCGATGTCCGCCTCGAAGCCGAGGCCCTCGCGGACGCTCATGATGGCCACGCCGTGCAACCCGATGTCCCCGCTGACGATGACCACGTCGCCGGGTACGACGCGCTGCGGGCGCAGGTCCACGCCCTCGGGGACGAGGCCGATGCCGGAGGTGTTGATGTACACGCCGTCGCCGTGGCCCACTTCGACGACCTTGGTGTCGCCGGTGGCCACCTCCACGCCCGCCGCGCGCGCGGCCGCGCCGAGGGCTTCGGCGACGCGGCCCACCGTGGCGGTCTCGACGCCCTCCTCCAGGATGAACCCGCAGGACAGGTAGGCGGCCGCGGCCCCGCTCATGGCGAGGTCGTTGACGGTGCCGTTGACCGCGAGGTCGCCGATGCTGCCGCCGGGGAAGAACAGCGGGCGCACCACGTACGAGTCGGTGGAGAAGGCCAGCCGGGCCCCGCCCAGGGTCAGGGTCGCGGAGTCGCCGAGCTGGGCGAGGACCTCGCCGCCGAAGGCGGGGGCGAAGACGTGCCGGACGAGTTCGGCGGAGAGCGCGCCGCCGCCGCCGTGGCCCATCACCACGCGGGGGTGGTCGCGCAGGGGGGCCGGACAGGTCCAGCCCGAGACGTCCAGTGCGGTGTCAGACAACGGGGGTCGCCTCCAGCGGTGCCGTCTTGGCGGTCGGGATCTCCAGGCGCCGGTAGAGGTAGTACGCGGCGCACGCGCCCTCGCTGGAGACCATGGTGGCGCCGAGCGGGGTGCGCGGGGTGCAGGCCTTGCCGAAGGCCTCGCACTCGTGCGGCTTGATCAGGCCCTGGAGGACCTCGCCGCTGCGGCAGGCGGCCGGCTCGCGGGTGTCGATGCCGGTCACCGAGAAGCGGTGTTCGGCGTCGAAGTCCCGGTAGCGGGGCGACAGCCGCCAGCCGCTGGCGGGGATGACGCCGATGCCGCGCCAGGCGCGGTCGGTGACCTCGAAGACGTCCTCCAGCATGGCGAGGGCGGCCGGGTTGCCCTCGGGGCGGACGGCGCGGGCGTAGGCGTTGTCGACGGTGTGCTCGCCGCGCTCCAGCTGGCGCACGGCCCGGCGCACGCCCTCCAGGATGTCGAGCGGCTCGAATCCGGTGACCACGATGGGGACGCGGTGGCGGGCGGCCAGTTCGGGGTACTCGGCGGTGCCCATCACGCTGCACACGTGCCCGGCGGCGAGGAAGCCCTGGACCCGGCAGCTCGGCGAATTCATGATCGCCTCGATGGCCGGGGGGACCCTGACGTGGGAGACGAGCAGGCTGAAGTTGGTGATGCCGCGCTTCTTCGCCTGGTACACCGTCATGGCGTTGGGCGGCGCGGTGGTCTCGAAGCCGATGCCGAAGAAGACCACCTGGCGGTCCGGGTTCTGCCGGGCGATGCGCAGGGCGTCGAGCGGGGAGTAGACGACGCGTACGTCGCCGCCCTCTCCGCGCACCTGGAAGAGGTCCCGGCCGGTCCCGGGGACGCGGAGCATGTCGCCGAAGGAGCAGAAGATCACGCCGGGGCGGGAGGCGATCTCCAGGGCCTTGTCGATGACTTCGAGCGGGGTCACGCACACCGGGCAGCCGGGCCCGTGGATCAGTTCCACCTGCTCGGGGAGGAGCTGGTCGATGCCGTGCCGGATGATGGTGTGGGTCTGGCCGCCGCAGACCTCCATCAGCGCCCAGGGGCGGGTGACGGTGGCGTGGATGTCGTCGAGCAGCCGGCGGGCGAGGCCGGGGTCCTGGAACTCGTCGATGTACTTCACTGCTGCGCCGCCTCCCGCGGGACCTCTTCGTGGTCGTCGTCCGTGAAGGGCCGGGGGGCGCCGCCGGCCTCGGCGGCCTGCTCCCACGGGTCCCCGAACTCCTCCTGGAGCATGCCGAGTTCGGCGAAGAGCTCCAGGGTCTTCAGCGCGGACTCCTCGTCCAGGCGCTGGAGGGCGAAGCCGACGTGGACGATGGCGTACTCGCCGACCCTCAGGTCCGGCAGGTATTCCAGGCACACGTCCTTGACGACGCCGCCGAAGTCGACGGTGGCCATGCGGGTGCCGTCCCGCTCACCGATGTCAATCACTCTGCCGGGTACCGCCAGGCACATGGGCCCCTCCTTGCTGTGGTTGTTCCGTGGCGCGGCCGGCCGCGGCCGCCGCCACCATGAGCTGGCCGAGGGCCAGTCCCCCGTCGTTCGGGGGGACCCGGTGCTGGCGCAGTACGGTGAAGCCGTGCTCCCGCAGCAGCCGTGAACAGGCGGCGGAGAGCAGGGTGTTGGCCATGACCCCGCCGGTCAGGGCGACGGTGTCGAGGCCGTGCTCCGCGCGGGCGGCGAGGCAGGTGTCCGCGACGAGGGCGGCCACCGCGGCGTGGAAGCGGGCCGCGACCGGCCCGGGCCCGAGGCCCGCCCGTACGTCGGCGGCGACGGCCGCCAGGACGGGCGCCGGGTCGGCGGTGTACGGTCCGGGGGTCCCGGGTGGCGGGGGGCTCAGGGCGAACCGGTAGCCGGGGTGCGGGTCGCCCGCGGGGGCGGCGAGGGCGGCCGCCTCCAGCTCGACGGCTGCCTGGGCCTCGTACCCGGCGAGGTGGCAGACGCCCGCCAGGGAGGAGACGGCGTCGAAGAGGCGCCCCATGCTGGAGGTGGGCACGCAGTTCAGGCCCCGTTCCAGCTGCCGTTCCAGTACGGGCAGTTCGCCGGGCGGGCAGGCGGCCACGGGGGGCAGGTCCGGGGTCCGGCCGAGGCCGGCGGCCCACAGGTGGGCCAGGGCCATGCGGTAGGGGCGCCGCACGGCGGCGTCGCCGCCGGGGAGCGGGACGTACGCGAGGTGCGCGAAGCGGGTGTGGCCGGTGTAGTCGGCGAGCAGCACCTCGCCGCCCCAGACCGCGCCGTCGTCGCCGTACCCGGTGCCGTCGAAGGCGATGCCGATCACGCGGCGGCCGCCGTCCAGGCCGTGTTCGGCCATGGCGGAGGCGATGTGCGCGTGGTGGTGCTGGACGCGGACCAGGGGGCGGGCGCCCGCGCGGCGCGCCGCCCAGGCCGTGGAGCGGTAGCCGGGGTGGCGGTCGGCGGCGAACAGGGCGGGCGCCACCCCGGTGATGGACTCCAGCTGCCGCTCGGCGCGTCCGAAGGCGGTCTGGGTGGCCAGGTCGTCCATGTCGCCGATGTGGGCGGACAGCCAGGCCTTGCGGCCCTCGCCGAGGCAGAAGGCGTTCTTCAGGTCTCCCCCGGCGGCGAGCGTGGGCGGCACGGCCAGCGGCAGTGCGAGCGGCAGCGGGGCGTGGCCCCGGGAGCGGCGTACGGTCAGCGGCTCGCCGTCGCAGACGCGCACCACGGAGTCGTCGCAGGGGACGTGGATGGGGCGGTCGTGGGTGAGCCAGGCGTCGGCGAGGTGGCCGAGGCGCTCCAGGGCCTCGGCGTCATCGGTGACGATGGGCTCGCCGGAGAGGTTGCCGCTGGTCATCACGAGCAGGCGCGGCCCGGGCGGGTCGCCGGGCAGGCCCAGCAGCAGGTGGTGCACGGGCGTGTAGGGGAGCATCACGCCGAGGTCCGGGCTGCGCGGGGCGACTTCGGCGGCGAGTGCGGCGGCCGACGCGGGGCGGCGGCGCAGCAGCACGATGGGCCGCTCGGGTCCGGTGAGCAGGGCCCGTTCGGCGGGGCCGATCTCGGCGAGGTGCTCGACGTCGGCGAGGGAGCGGGCCATCAGGGCGAAGGGTTTGTCCCCCCGGGCCTTGCGGCGGCGCAGTTCGGCGACGGCCGCGGGCCGGGTGGCGTCGCAGGCGAGGTGGTAGCCGCCGAGGCCCTTGACGGCGAGGACCGCTCCGGCGGCGAGGAGCCGGCGGGCCTCGGCGACGGGGTCTGCGGGGTCGGCGGTGCTCTCGCGCGGCGGTGCCCCGGTGAGCAGGCGCAGCCCGGGCCCGCAGGCCGGGCAGGCCACCGGCTGGGCGTGGAAGCGCCGGTCGGCGGGGTCGGCGTACTCGCGGGCGCAGTCGGGGCACATCGGGAAGCGGGCCATGGTGGTGTGGGCCCGGTCGTACGGCAGTCCCGTGACGATGGTGAAGCGGGGTCCGCAGTGGGTGCAGGTGATGAACGGGTGGCGGTGTCGGCGGTCGGCCGGGTCGGCGAGTTCGGCGAGGCAGTCGGCGCAGGTGGCGACGTCCGGGGGGACGAGGGTGCGGGCGGGGCCGCCGGAGCGGGAGGGGATGATCGTGAACCCGGCGCCGCCGGCGACGGGGAGCGCGTGGTGGTCGACGGCGTCGACGACCGCGAGCGGCGGGGCGGCGGCGGCGAGGCCCTCGCAGAAGGCGGTGACGGCCGCGGGTGCCCCTTCGACCTCGGCGACGACGCCGTCGGGGGTGTTGGTGACGTGGCCGGCGAGGCCGAGTCCGGTGGCGCGGGTGTAGACGTACGGCCGGAAGCCGACGCCCTGCACCACGCCGCGGACGGTGACGCGGCGGCGTTCAGCTGCCGCGTCCATCAGCGGGGTTCCGCCTCGTCGGCGGGCCCGCTGGGGGTGTGGTCGTGTACGTACCCGGCGCCCGGACCGTGGACGTGCCCGCGGGCGTGGCCGGGTCCCGGGTGGGTGTGGCCCGGCCCGTGGGAGTGGCCGTGGGTGTGGGCTCCGTGGGTGTGGGGCGGGGGTTGGTGGGACATGACCGGGGTGTGGGGGCGGGTGCCTTCGGCGGTGCGGAGGGCGTGCGCGAGGAGGAGGCCGGTGCCTTCGGCCGAGCGGGACGAGGTGCGGAGCACCTCCACGCCGGGGTTGACCCGCTGGACGTTGGCGCGGAAGGCGGCCTCGTCGAAGTCCACCGCCTCCGCGATGTCCGTCTTCGTGATCAGCACCAGCTGGGCCAGGCCGAAGGCGGTGGGGTACTTCAGCGGCTTGTCCTCGCCCTCCGTCACCGAGGCGAGCACCACGCGGAGGGACTCCCCGAGGTCGTAGGAGGCGGGGCAGACCAGGTTGCCGACGTTCTCGACGAAGAGCAGCCGGGTGTCCTCGGGCAGCCAGCCGTCGAGGTGGCGGCCCAGCATGTGGGCCTCCAGGTGGCAGAGGCCGTCGGTGAGGACCTGCTTGACCGGCGCGCCCGAACGGGCCAGCCGCACCGCGTCGTTCTCGGTCGCCAGGTCGGCCGTCAGCGCGGCCACGGGCACGCCCCGCTCCCGGGCGAGGGTCAGTTCGCGTTCCAGCAGGGCCGTCTTCCCGCTGCCCGGGCTGGAGAGCAGGTTGACCACCGCCGTTCCGCGGGCGGTGAGTTCTTCACGCAGGGCCTGCGCGGCCCCGTCGTTCTTGGCGAGCACCGCCTGTCGCAGGTCGACCACTCGGCACACGGCTCAGGCCTCCTCGGGGATCGGTTCGAGGGCGTCTTCGTCTTCCCAGACCACGCGGAGGATCCGCAGTTCGCGCCCCGTCAGGAGCTCCACGGCGGTGGCCTTCCCGCAGTCGGGGCAGCGCAGGTCGGGGGGCATGCCGACGGCCCACTCCGCCGCGCAGGACGCACAGCGGGCGCGGGCCGTCACGGCGTGCGTGACGAGCTCGGCGCCTTCGAGGGGCGTCGCGGTGCAGGCGAGTTCGAAGGAGAAGGCCAGTGCGTCGGGGACGACACCGGCCAGTTCCCCGATCTCCAGCTCCACGCGGCTCACGGAGCGTGCCGCTCCGGCGTGGGCCGCCTCCGCCACCTGGTCCACGACGGCCATGGCGATCGACATCTCGTGCATCGGACTCCGTCCTGCCGGGCCTCATTAGACCGGCGGGGCGGGTGCCCGGTGGGCGGGCGCGCCGACGCACGGGGGACCCGTACGCCGTTCGGGCGGCGCGGACCCTGCGGTCACATGCGGCTGATGCGCAGGTAGCGCTTGAGGTCGGGGAGCATCGTCACCAGGACGGCGCCGAGCACGGCGGCCATGGTGAACGCGACGGCCTTCTTCACGGGGTTCTCCTCGGGAGCAGTTCCTGGACCATGCGTACGGCGTGGGGTACGGCCGCGGCCACGGGCGGGCTCAGGCCGATGCCCTCCTCGACGGTCGCGGGTTCGCAGCCGACGACGAGGGTGCGCCGGGGCGGGGTGGCGCCGGTGCCCGCGCAGAGGCCGTCCAGGAGGGCGAGGACCGTGTCGGGGGACATGTCGTGCCCGTCGAGCACGGCTCGGCCGGGGGCGACGGGTCCGGTTCCGTCGGCCTCGATGAGGTGGAGGGTGCCGGGTGCGGCGCCCCGGGCGGTCGCGTCGACGATGACGAGGGTGTCGTAACCGTCGAGGAGCTGGTAGGCGAGGTGGACGCCGCGCACGCCGAAGTCGACGGCCTCCACGCCGTCGGGCAGCGGGTGCGCGGCCAGGGCGCGGACCGTCTCGACGCCGAAGCCGTCGTCGCCGAGGAAGACGTTGCCGATGCCGGCGACCAGGGTCCGGCCGTTCACTCGTCCTCCAGGGGGGTGACCTCGTCGGGCTGGAAGTACAGGAACCGGCCCTGTTCCCGGCGGATGTCGGCGCCGGGGTCCCCGTCGACGGTGACGGCGAGGTGCACGCCGCCGTCGACGTCGTGGAGGACCGCTTCGACGCGTGCGGCGCTGCCCCGCAGGAACAGGTCCTGGGCGTCGGTGCGGCGCAGGCCCGGCCGCAGCAGGACGCGGCTGCCGGGGCCGACGGAGCGGCCGTCGACGGTGATCCGCTCCGGGGCGGGTTCGGCGGCGGCCCCGTGGGCGGGGTCCCACCAGGGGGTGTCGGGGGTGAACACGTCCTCGGGTACCTCGGTGCGGTCCGGGCCGGTGATCTCGCGCAGGGCGCGGACGGCGCCGTGCAGGCGTTCCAGGACCTCGGGGGGCATGGAGTCCGCGAGGTCGACGACGGCGGCGGCGCGGGGATCGGTGCCGCGGGCCTCGCGTTTCTCCTGGTCGGTGAGGGCGGCGGTGCGCAGGGCGAGGATCTCGTCGATCTCCAGGGCGTCGTACATGGCGCCGGCGCTCTCGGGGGCGATGGCGGCGTGGTCCTCCAGGATGATCGGGGAGGACAGGACCACGTCGGCGCGGCCGTCCTCCCCGGCGAGCACGGGCCAGGTGTGGCGGTTGTCGCAGCCGCGGACGGCGGGCCGGGCCCATTCGGGCGGGTCGGTCATGGACAGGAAGGAGCCGGCGCTGAGGCCCAGCAGGAGGTGGGCGGCGACCAGGGACCGGGGCAGGGCGCTGTCGCGGCCGGCGCCGGGTTCCGGGGTCCACGTGGCGGTGTTCTCGACGACGGCGGTGAGCCTCAGCGCCCGGTAGGGCACGTCGAGTTCCTCGGCGCGCAGCCGGACCTCGGCGTCGATCCGCTCGGCGCGCCGGACCAGCCGGCCGCGTTCGCGGCCGTCGGCGTCGAGGACGGGCTCGGTCTCCTCGCGGGCGGGGCGGACGAGGGGCAGGGTCACCTCGCCGGCGGCCAGCTCGGCGACGGGCACGGTCAGCTCGGCCTGTTCCTCGGTCCCCTCGTCCCAGGGGACCAGGACCCGGTCGGGCAGGTGCAGTTCGGGCACGGCCTCGAACGAGCCGTCCCCGAGGGCCTCTTCGACGGTGCGCCGCCAGGCCTGGAGGAAGCGGAGTTCGAGGTGGAGGACGGCCTCGCCCCTGGGCTCCATCACGAGTTCGGTCCGCTGGAAGGAGTGTTCGCCGTGCGCGGGGCCCCAGGCGGGCGGCACGAGGACGCCGAACTGCCAGCGCATCCGGTTCTTGGCGGCGGAGGCGCGGTAGGGGTACAGCACGTAGCCCTCGAAGAGGACGGCGTCGGCAAGTTGCCGGGCGGCCGCGAAGCGGGTGTCCGGCGGGGAGGTGGTGGTCACGGCGCGGTCCTCCCGGCCAGCCGGTCGAGCAGTGCGGCGGCCCGGAGGGGCTCGGGGCCGGCGTCGTGGGCCGTCGGGGCCGCGGCGGCGTCCAGGAGGGTGCGTACGGTCGACTCCCAGGAGGCGAGGGCGTGGCGAGAGCGGAAGGCGAGCAGCTCGTCCATGGTGTCGCGGGGCAGTCGCAGCCATCCGCAGCCGGGGAAGTGCTGTTCGATCATCTCGCGCCACACGGTCACGGGCATCCGGTAGGAGGCCTCGCGGTCCCAGGGGACGGGTTCGACGCGGAAGCCGCCGGAGCCGGTGAAGGCCGTGCCGGAGAACAGCATCAGCAGCGGTACGTCGCCGTCCTCCAGGGCGTCGAAGTAGCGGGTGGCCGCGATGTCCATGTCGTAGGTGCAGGGCACCGGCACCTCGGTCTCGGTCTCCCCGGTGAAGCTCGGGACCATGACGGCGACCTGGGCGAACTGGACGGGCTGGAGGGTGGTGCCCCAGCGGGAGCGCTCGCCGAACAGGTCCTGGAGCGCGGCGGCCTCCCCGGGGCCGTAGCCGCGGCGGGCCGGTTCGATGCGCAGCTGGCAGCGCAGCGCGAGGGCGTGGACGCGGGTGGCGCCGGGGGCGGCGACGCGCAGCCGCAGCAGGAGGGTGGGGCCGGCGGCGTAGGGGTCGGCGCGCACCCCGGTGCAGGTGAAGGTGAGGTCGGTCATGGCCGCGGCTCCCCGGCTGCCGTGGCGGGCTGCCGTCCGGCGGGTACGGCGCGCCGTTCGACCTCGGCGAAGAAGGCGTCGAGGGCGGCGCGGGCTTCGGCGCCTCCGTCGAAGCCCTGCCACAGCAGTCTCATGCGGCCCACCAGTTCGTAGCAGATGTCGATGGGGACGAGGTAGCAGGCGGTGCGCCCGTGCGAGCGGCGCAGCAGCAGTGCCTCGACGTCGGGTTCGAGGAGGGCGGCGAGCGGGCCGGCGCCGAGGACGCGCTGCCAGGTGGCGGGGTCGAGTTCGCTCTCGGTGGCTCCGGCGGGGCTGGGGTAGAGGGCGACGAGCCGGTCGAGGGCGGCGTTGCGGAAGAAGAAGGCGACGCCGACGGGGATCTGGAGGAGGTCCCAGGCTTCGTCGTCCCAGCGGTGGCCGGGGTCGCTCAGGTAGCGGTCGGGGACGGTGCGGAAGCGGCCCGCGGCGGCGCCGGGGCGGTCGAAGAGGAGGGCGCAGGGGGCGCAGGCGCAGACCAGGGCGCGCTTGTCGGTCTCCACGAGGTGGCGGTGGGCCTCGCGGGCCACCGCCGTTCCGCACAGTTCGCAGGTCTCGGGGCGGGGGGCGCGGGGCCGGGTGAAGCGCCGCAGTCCCCGTTCGGGGGTGGCCGGGTGGCGGTCGGGGCTCACGGGACGCGCGCCGGGGCGTGGGGCCGGGTGGTGATCTGGAGCAGCGGGGGTGCCGGGGCGGCGGGTGCCAGTTCCACGGCGGTGACTTCGGGGGCGAAGGCGGCCACGGCGTCCTCGATGCGCCGCAGGGTGTCCTCGGGGCCGCTGCCGCAGCCGCAGCCGGTGTCGGGGACGGTGCGCAGCCGCAGGGTGCCGTCGCTCTCGTCGTAGCCGGCGAGTTCGGCTTCGGGCAGGGTGTCCAGGGCGCGGGCGATGCGGGTGTGGACGTCCTCGGGGTGGAGGCCGTGCAGGGTCAGCAGGCTCGCCGTGAGCTCGTCCTCCAGGAGCGCGGCCAGGGGGTCGGCGCCGGGTGCGAGCGCGGTGAGGCCCTCCACGATGCGGCCGAGGCCCGCTCCGTAGAAGTCCATGAGTACGCGGACCAGTTCCTCGGCGGCCTCGTGGGTCTGCCGGTCGCCGGTGGCGGCGAGCCGGTCGAGGACCTCTTCGATCCGGCGGCCGGCCTGGAGGCCGTCGGTGGTCGCGGCGCTCATCCGCCCAGTCCGCTCAGGCCGGTGGGGACGTGCATGGACTTCACGGTCTTGCCGCCGCCGACGTACATGTGGACGCCGCAGGGCAGGCAGGGGTCGAAGCTGCGGACGGCGCGCATGATGTCGATGCCCTTGAAGTTCTCCGGGGGGTTCTCCTCGAAGATGGGGGTGTTCTGGACGGCGTCCTCGTACGGTCCGGGGGTGCCGTAGCTGTCGCGGACGCTGGCGTTCCAGGGGGTGGGCGGGTAGGGGTGGTAGTTGGCGATCTTCCCGTCGCGGATGACCATGTGGTGCGAGAGGACGCCGCGCACCGCCTCGGTGAAGCCGCAGCCGATGGATTCGTCCGGCACCTCGAACTTCTCCCAGGTCTGGCTGCGTCCGGCGCGCACCTCGGCGAGCCCCTTCTCGGCGCAGTGCAGGGCGATGCCGGCCGCGTACGCCTGGAAGTAGGTGCGGGCGCGGTTGCGCTCCAGGGCGTTGCTCCACTTCGGGATGCGCCACTCGAAGGTGGTCTCCGGCTTGGTCATGGTGCGCGGCAGGTTGATGACCACGCTGTGCCCGGTGGCCTTGACGTAGCCGACGTCGACCAGTCCGGACAGGGCGGTGGACCAGAGGCGGGCGATGGGGCCGCCGCCGGTGTCGAGGGCGAGGTGGTCCTTGCCGTCGAACCAGCGGGGGGACATCACCCAGCTGTACTTGTCGTCGAAGGCGCGCTTCTGCGGGGCGGGGATGGTGTGCTGGTTCCAGGGGTGGCGGGGGTCGACGGGGTTGCCGAGCGGGTCGTGGGTGACGAACTGCTCCTGGCCCTCCCAGTCGTCGTAGTACGAGCTGCCGAGGAGGATGCGGATGCCGAGGTTGATCTGCGTGAGGTCGTTGGTGACCAGCTTGCCGTCCACGACCACGCCCGGGGTGACGAACATCTTCCGTCCCCAGTCCGTCATGTTGGCGTAGGTGAAGTCGCAGTACTCGGGGTCGTTGAGGGCGCCCCAGCAGCCGAGGAGGACGCGGCGGCGGCCGACCTCCTCGTAGCCGGGCAGGGCCTCGTAGAAGAAGTCGAAGAGGTCGTCGTGGAGGGGGACGACCCGCTTCATGAACTCGACGTACCGCATGAGGCGGCTCATGTAGTCCGTGAAGAGCTGGACGGAGGCGACGGTGCCGACGCCGCCCGGGTAGAGGGTGGAGGGGTGCACGTGGCGGCCCTCCATCAGGCAGAACATCTCCCGGGTGTAGCGGCTGACCTGGAGGGCCTCGCGGTAGAACTCGCCCTCGATGGGGTTGAGGGAGCGCATGATGTCGGCGATGGTGCGGTAGCCGTGCTCGGCGGCGTGCGGGGACTCGGTGCGCTCGGCGAGTTCGAGGACGCCGGGGTTGGTCTCGCGGACCATCTTCTCGCAGTAGTCGACCCCGACCAGGTTCTCCTGGAAGATGTTGTGGTCGAACATGTACTCGGCGGATTCGCCGAGGTTGATGATCCACTCGCCGAGGTGCGGCGGCTTCACGCCGTAGGCCATGTTCTGCGCGTACACCGAGCAGGTGGCGTGGTTGTCGCCGCAGATCCCGCAGATGCGGCTGGTGATGAAGTGCGCGTCGCGGGGGTCCTTGCCGCGCATGAAGACGCTGTAGCCGCGGAAGACCGACGAGGTGCTGTAGCACTCCGCGACCCGCTTCTGCTTGAAGTCGATCTTCGTGTGGATGCCGAGGCTGCCCACGATCCGGGTGATCGGGTCCCAGGCCATCTCGACCAGCCCGCTGCCGTCGCCGGCCGCCTTCGTCTTCGGTGTCATCGTGTCTGCCGTGGCCCTTCTAGTGAGCGGGAGCGGGGTGTTCGTCGCGGCGGAGCGGGAAGCAGCGGGCGCGGGGCCGCCGTCACCAGGGCGGGCGGTAGCCGGTGGTCAGCTGGCGGCCCTTCTGGCGCCACTTGGGCTCCTTGTCCACGGTGTGGGTGGTGACCGCCCTGAGCCTGCGGATCACGGCTCCGTAGGCGCCGCTGGCCTTGGTGGACAGGGTCGCGCCGGGCGGCTTGTCCATGAACGGCATGAACTTGTCGGGGAAGCCGGGCATGGTGCAGGCGATGCAGATGCCGCCGACGTTCGGACAGCCGCCGATGCCGTTCATCCAGCCGCGCTTGGGGACGTTGCACTTGACGACCGGGCCCCAGCAGCCGAGTTTGACCAGGCACTTGGGCGAGTCGTAGGTGTGGGCGAAGTCGCCCTGCTCGTAGTAGCCGGCCCGGTCGCAGCCCTCGTGGACGGTGGCGCCGAACAGCCAGGTCGGGCGCAGCTTGTCGTCCAGCGGGATCATCGGCGCGGATCCGGCCGCCTGGTAGAGCAGGTAGGTGAGGGTCTCGGAGAAGTTGTCCGGCTGGATGGGGCAGCCCGGAACGCACACGATCGGGATGCCGGCCTTGGACTTCCAGTCCCAGCCCAGGTAGTCGGGGACGCCCATGGCACCGGTGGGATTGCCCTCCATGGCGTGGATGCCGCCGTACGTGGCGCAGGTGCCGATGGCGACGACGGCGAGGGCCTTGGGGGCGAGCCGGTCGATCCACTCGCTGGTGGTGATGGGCTGGCCGGTCGCCGGGTCGTCGCCGAACCCGCACCAGTAGCCCTCGGGCTTGATCTTCTCGTTGGGGATCGAGCCCTCGACGACCAGGACGAAGGGGTCGATCTCTCCGCGCTCGCCCTTGAAGAACCATTCGATGAAGGTGTCGGCGCCGCCGACCGGCCCGCACTCGAAGTCGATCAGCGGCCAGTGCACGGCGATCTTCGGCAGGCCGGGGAGCACTCCCGTGACGATCTCCTCGATGCTGGGCTGCATCGCGGCGGTCAGGGACACCGAGTCGCCGTCGCAGCTGAGTCCGGCGTTGATCCAGAGGATGTGGATCGGGGGGTCCTCTACCGCGCTGGGCGTTGCTGCATCCATGGGGGGTGCTCCTTGGGGAGGGATGCGGGAGGGGTGGGCCGGGGCCTGGGGATCTGCCCCACCCTTCTTGCTAGCAGGACCGCGG
Source organism: Streptomyces sp. NPDC040718 (assembly GCF_055593565.1). Lineage (NCBI taxonomy): Bacteria > Bacillati > Actinomycetota > Actinomycetes > Kitasatosporales > Streptomycetaceae > Streptomyces > Streptomyces sp. NPDC040718. Next base: position 132,753 of record NZ_JBVIXO010000010.1, read on the forward strand.
TCCCGCCGCCCTGTCGGAGGGGGCCGGTCCAGTGACGGGCGGCCGCCGCGAGGGCAGGGGCGCGGTGTGCCGGCCGGGTACCGCGCGGGCGAGGTGCGGCGGGGTCCGGTCGGCGGGCTCCTTGCGCACGAAGGCGCGGCGCAGCGCGTGGTACGGCGCCGCCGGGTCGTGGAAGGTCTCCCGCATCCGGGCCAGCTCGGCCTCCCGGTAGGCGGCCAGCGGGGTGACGGCCTCGTCCCGGTCGCGCCGGGCCTTCTTGCGGGCGATGGCGGACTGGGTGGCGGGCGAGGCCGCGAGGCGGACCGCGAGCCGGGCCGTCTCGTCCGCGAACTCCTGGGGGCCGCAGTCGAGGGTCCGGTCGCTGAGGCCGAGCCGGCGGGCGGCGGCCGCGCTCAGCGGCAGGGCGTCGGCCATGAGCCGCTCGGCCACGCCGGTGCCGGTCCGGCGGGGCAGGGTGTAGGTCCAGTACTCGGATCCGTACAGCCCCATGAGCCGGTAGTGCGGGTTCAGGACGGCGCCGGACCTGCACCAGACCTCGTCGGCGGCGAGGGCGAGCATGGCCCCGCCGGCGGCCGCGTTGCCGCCGACGGCGGCGACGACGAGCCGGTCGGTGGTGGTCAGGACGGCCTCCACCAGGTCGTCCATGGCGTTGATGTTGGCCCAGGACTCGGCGGCGGGGTCGGCGGCCGCCTCGATGACGCCGAGGTGGATGCCGTTGGAGAAGAAGTCGCGGGTGCCGCCGAGGACGAGGACGGAGGTGGGGCGGGAGCAGGCGGCGCGGTAGGCCGTCAGCAGGCGCCGGCAGTGGCCGGTGCTCATGGCGCCGCCGGGGAAGGAGAAGGTCAGGAAGCCGGCCCCGCCCTGTTCCCGGTAGCGGATGTCGGTCCAGGTCCGGGCGCCCGCCGGGGGGCCGTCCGGTGGGGCGGGGACCTCGGGGAGGGCGGGCAGCCGGTCCCCGAGGGCGAGGACGGCGGGGAGTTTGACGGGGGCGGGCTCGCCGGGGGTGCGCTTGGCGCGCAGTTCGGGGATCCAGACGGCGCCGTCGCGGGTGGCCCGGCAGACGGCTCCGGCCCGGGTGGCGAGCAGCTGCCCGGGGGCACCGCGCAGGGTGTCCTCGGGGTGGCCGCCGTGCAGGAACCACTGGCCGCCGAGGAGTTCGTCGAGGACTCCGGGCCGGGAGTCGGCGGCGCGCAGGGCGCGTACGACGGTGTCGGTGGTGTCGTGGTCCCAGTCGATCCGGCGGTGCGGCTGGCGCAGGTAGGGGCGGGCGGTGGCGGCGCCCTGCGGGGCCGGGACGTGGGTTCCGGAGGCGAAGCGCTCGACGGCGAGCAGGACGGCCGCGAGGGCCGCGTCGGAGACCTCGCCCCGGTAGGAGTCGCTCTTGCCGACGGGCGCGAGCGCGCAGTCCGCGGTCGCCCAGACGTCGCCGGCGTCCATCTCCTCGTCGGCCTGCAGGACGGTGACGCCCCACCGGGTCCCGCCCTCGGTGACGGCCCAGTCCAGGGAGGAGGGGCCGCGGTCGCCGACGGGGCCGGGGTGCACGATCAGGCAGGTGTACGCGGACCAGACCTCGCGAGGTACGGCCGTCTTCAGCATCGGCGCGACGACGAGGTCCGGGTGGTGGCGGCGGACGGTCTCGGCGAGGTCCGTGCCGGGCAGGGCGAGCTCGAACGCCACGCTGTGGCCGTGGTCCCGCAGTTCGGCGTGGACCCGTTGGGTGAGGCTGTTGAAGGCGCTCGCGACGAGCAGGACGTGCACGTGATCTCCCAGGCGTCCGGAACCCCGCCATCGGCGGGCGGTGCGGGTACGGCCGCTGGCGATCGTGGGCCCCTGCCGCCCGTGGCGGGCCGAAGCCCGGCAGGGGTGTCACCCGGAAGTGGTGCGGGGAGGCCGCCACCTGGTGGATCGGCGGTCCCGCTCAGCGGTCGTCGGTCTCCCGCTCGGGCCGGGACCGGTGCTGCGGCGGGTGGTGGGGGCGTACCTGCTCCTCACGTCCGACGCCGGGCCGCTGCCGCTTCGCGGAGTGGCCGCCCGCGTCCTCGTCCGGCCCGGCGTCACCGGCCCGGCCGACGACCGCCTCGTCCGCCTCCCGCCGGGCCTCGGGGTCCCCGCTCTCGCCGGGCGCCCGTGACGGCGGGGTCCGTGACCAGCTGTGCTGCCGGTGCTCGCTCATGTCGTACTCCTCGTCTTCGGGGTTTCCCCGGCCTCTTCGGACGTGTAGCGGATCCGGGCCCACAGCGGCAGCGCGTACCAGCACAGCAGGTACCAGGCGACCACGGCGGAAACCAGCCATGGCACGAGGCCGTGGGGGGCCGCGACCCTCAGCACGAGGAAGAGGGCGGAGGTGCAGGTGGCCAGCAGCAGGAGGATGCCGGTGAAGGTGAGGCGCGAGGCCCAGCGCACCGCCTCCGGCTTGATACGGCGCCCCGAGACGATCCGGTGGAAGGAGACGGGGCCGATGAGCGCGCCGGTGGCCAGGGCGCCGAGGACGACCGTGGCGGTGTAGATCGCCTTGTCGGTTTCGGCCAATCCCTGGAAGTGCGGGGTGAAGGCGACCGTGAGCAGGAATCCGAAGAGGATCTGCACCCCGGTCTGGGCGACCCGGATCTCCTGGATCAGCTCCTGCCACTGGCGGTCCGCCCGCTCCTCCGCGCTCTCGTCGCGCCCCTGGGGTCTCTCTCGCGGCATACGGCCTCCTCCGTCCGCCCCTCGCCTGCCCGGCGGACGGCCCGCCAACCCCCCGCGGGCCCGGAATTCAGCCGTCCGCCCTATGCCCTACCGGCCGGTAAGGGCAGGTCGTCGACCGTTTCTGCACATTCTTTTTCTTCACGCTTTACCCGATCCAGGAATTTCGGTCATGTGACCGGGGTCACAGGGACATTTCCTGGACAGCCCGACCTAGATCAAGTTTCGATATGGCCTGCGCGGCCGACGATCTCGGTCCGCGAACACGGGGAATTTCCCGAATCCTGTCGTCGGCAACGGCGCTTGACGAGGAGTGGGGGCGTGTCAGTGACCCTGGCGTGCGCACGAGGAAGATCCACGACGTCCGTTCGCGTCCACGCGGACCGCATTGCGGCAGGCCGATGCTGAGCCGACTGCTCCCGCCCGCCGGCCCGGCACGCGTCCTCACCGGCATCACCCTGGTCCACACCCTGGGGCAGGGCCTCTGGATGGCGCTGAACGCCATCTTCGCCACCGCCGTGCTCGGGCTGTCGCCCGGCCGGTTCGCCATCGGCGTCGGCGTCGCCGCCGGCATCGCCCTCCTGGTCAGCACCCCGACCGGGCACCTGGCCGACCGCATCGGCCCGCGCTCCGTGCAGATCTGGTCCTTCATCGCCCTCGGGCCGCTCACGGCGGCCCTGCTCGCGGTGCAGGGGTTCGCGTCGTACCTGCTGGTGGTGAGCGCGCAGGCGGTCGCCTACAGCGCCAGCCGCAGCGCCCGCATGGCCATGGTCGCCGGACTGGTGCCGCCGCAGGACCGGGTCTCGGTCCGCGCCTACCTGCGGGCCACGAGCAACGTCAGCGTCTCGGTGGGCGCCGCCCTGGCCGGCCTGCTGCTCGCCGCCGACTCGGTCCGGGCGTACGAGGCGGCCGTCGTCTTCAACGCCTCCACCTACCTGGCCACGGGGCTGCTCACCCTGCTGCTGCCCCCGGTGGCGGCGCAGCCGGCCCGCCCCGGACCGGCCCTGACCGTGCTGCGGGACCGGCCCTACCTGACCTTCGTGGTGCTGGACGGCCTGCTGTCCATGCACAACCTGCTGCTCGACGTCGTCCTGCCGCTGTGGGTGCTGCACCGTACGAACGCACCGCGCTGGATGATCGCGGCGATCCTGCTGACCAACACGGTCGCCGTGGTCCTGCTCCAGGTCAGGGCCGCGCGCGGTACCGACGAGCCGAGCGCGGCGGCCAGGGCCTCCCGGTCCGGATCGCTGTGCCTCGCGGTCGCCTGCGTGGTGTTCTCCTTCAGCGGCGGGGTCTCCGCGACGCTCGCCGGGGCGCTGCTGCTCCTCGGAGCCCTGGCACACGTCCTGGGCGAGATCCGGCAGTCGGCGGGCAGCTGGGGGATGTCCTTCGCGCTGGCGCCCGAGCACGCCCAAGGCCAGTACCAGGGCACGTACGCGATGGGCTCGGACCTGGGCAAGATGATCGCTCCGGCGCTGCTGACCTGGCTCGTCATCGACCACGGCGGCCTCGGCTGGCTGGCCATGGCCCTCGGGTTCGCGCTGGCCGGAGCCGCCATGCCGCGCATCGCCGACCGGGCGCTGCGGGGCCGGGAAGCCGCCCCGGACGCCGTCGCGGCGTGACGGGGCCGCACCCCGCACCTCCTTTCCGCCCGAATTTTCCGCCATTCATTTCCCTGTTCCAGTTCCGGTGTTTTTCCGTGCCGTCGCGCCCTTTCCGAGTTCCGGGCCGGCGATGCCGCGCGGAGTGTGAATCACCCGCCGCAATGCAATTCGATTGTGCGGGGTCCGTACAGGTGCGCCGTGCGTCCATTCGGCATGTCCGCCGTACGGCAGGTGAACGAAATGCAAACGAGGGGACCATCACTGTGGGCGACATTTCCGCCGACTCACCGCAGGCCCTGCAACTGCCCGTGCGGGACGCCGGGCACGGCGCCGGGGACGGCGCGGGCAGCGGTACGTACTCCTGGTCCGGCGCCGTGCCGCCGCCGGGCGGGGCGGCCGCGGGGGCCGCGGCCGCCGACCTGTGGCACGCCGCGTTCGCCGTGCTCGTGCACCGCTACAGCGGACAGGACGACATCGTGCTGGCCAGGGCGGGCGGCGTGCACGGCGCGCCGGTCGCCGTCCGCTCCCTCCTCGCGCCGGAGCAGACCCTCCCGGCCCTCGCGCTGGCGCTCGCCGCCGCTCACCGGGAGGCCGTGCCCGGCGCCGCGGCCGACTTGGGCGCCGGTCTGCGGGCGGGCTTCCTGGAGTCGGACGGCGCCTCGCCCGTGCCGGAGGGCTTCGCGCTGCTGCTGGAGGCCCGGCCCGGACCCGACGGCCCGCTGTTCACGCTGCACTACGACCGGGCCCTGTTCCCGCCGACGCTGATCGCGCGGATGGCCGCGAACCTGGACACCCTGCTGGCGGACGCGGCCGCCCGCCCCGGGACGCCCGCGGGCGAGCTGGCCCTGCTGTCCCCCGAGGAACGGCGCCGGCTGCTGCACGGGTTCAACGACACGGCCCTGCCCTACGACCGCGACACCCCGCTGCACGCCCTCGTGGAGGCCCAGGCCGCCCGTACCCCCGACGCCCCCGCCGTCGAATGGCGGGGCGACGTGCTCACCTACCGCGGGCTCGACCGGCAGGCCAACCGGCTGGCGCGCGCCCTGGCCTCCCACGGGATCGCCCCGGGCTCGCGGATCGGCCTCTCCCTGGGCCGCACCCACCACGCCGTCGCCCTGCTGCTCGCCGTCCACAAGGCGGGCTGCGCGTACGTACCGCTCGACCCCGCCTACCCGGCGGACCGGCTGGCCGCGATCGCCGCCACCGCCGACCTGGCCGCCGTGGTCCACGACGGCGACGAGGCCCCGGCGTGGGCCGGCGACGGTTCCGTACGGGCGCTGCCGTGGCGGGAGCTGCGGGAGAAGGCGGACACCGAGGACGAGCGGCCCCCGGCCGTCACCGTCGGCCCGGAGGCCGCCACCCACCTCATATACACCTCCGGCTCCACCGGTCTGCCCAAGGGCGTGGTGATCAGCCACCGCAACGTGGCCGCCCTGCTCGCCTGGGCCGGGGAGACGTACGGGGCCGAGGACCTGCGGCGGGTGCTCTTCTCCACCTCGCTCAACTTCGACCTGTCGGTGTACGAGCTGTGGGCCCCGCTCACCCGGGGCGGCTGCGTCGTCGTCGTGGACAACGTGCTCGCGCTCACCGAGGACGAAGGACTGGGCCCGACCCTCGTCAACACCGTGCCCAGCGCCCTGAACGTGCTGCTCCAGCGCGGGGCGGTGCCCGCCTCCACCCGCGTCCTGAACGTGGCCGGCGAGCCGCTGTCCCGGGAACTGGTGAACGGGGCCTTCGCGTCCACCGGCGTCGAGCGGCTCTACAACCTCTACGGGCCCTCCGAGGACACCACCTACTCCACCTGGAAGTGCTTCACCGGCCCCACCGACGGCGCCCCCACCATCGGCGTGCCCGTCCACAACACCACCGCCCACCTCCTGGACCCGCTCGGCCGCCCGGTACCGCTCGGCGCCACCGGCGAACTCCACCTGGGCGGCGACGGCCTGGCCGCCGGCTACATCAACGACGCGGAACGCACCGCGGCCTCGTTCGTCGCCGCTCCCGCACACCTCGGCGAGGTGCCGGGCGGGCGGCTGTACCGAACCGGCGACCTGGCCCGGTGGACGGAGGAGGGCGAGCTCCGCTTCCTGGGCCGCCGGGACAACCAGGTGAAGGTGCGCGGCTTCCGGATCGAACTCGGCGAGCTGGAGGCGGCGCTGCGCGGGGTCGTGGGCCTGAAGGACGTCGCGGCCCTGGCCGTGCGCACCGACGGCGACACCCGGCTGGTCTGCTACGTGGGCCTGGAGGGCGACGCCGTCACCGTCGGGGCCATGGCCGCCCACCTGCGGGCCAAGCTGCCGCACTACATGCAGCCCGCCAGGATCGTCGTCGAGGAGCGGCTGCCCCGGCTGCCCAACGGGAAGGTCGACCGCAAGGCCCTGGCCGCCCGGGACGTCGACTGGGGGCGGCAGGTCGTCGACGGCGAAGCCGTCGACGACCCCGACGAGGCCGAGGTCGCGGAGGTCTGGTCCGAGCTGCTCGGTCTGTCCCGGGTCTCCGCCGGTCTGGACTTCTTCTCCGTGGGCGGCCACTCGCTGCTCGCCACCCTGCTCGCGGCACGCCTGTCCGACGCGGCCGGACGGCCCGTCCGGGTGGCGGAGATCTACCGGCACCGCACCCTCGCCGAGCAGGCCGCGCTGCTGCGCCGCACCCGCGCCGAGGCGGCGGGGGCGGCCGCCGCCGGGGCGGTGGCCGGGCCGGCGGAGCGGCTGCGCGCCGTCGCCGACACCCTGCGCGAGTCGGCACGCGGCCACGGCGTACCGGGAGCCGGCGCCGCCGTGTTCCTGGACGGCGCGCTGGAGCTCACCTACCACGGCGTCACCGACACCGTCTCCGGCGCCGCGTACGGGCCGGACACCCGCCAGCGCGTCACCTGCGTCACCAAACCGATGCTGGCCTTCGTCGCGCTGCGCCTGGTCGACCGGGGTCTGCTGGGGCTGGACCAGCCGCTGGACGAGCTGCTGCCGCAGGCGTTCCGGCGCCGCGGCGGGGGCACCGTGAAGGTGACCCTGCGGCACCTCCTGTCGCACACCAGCGGGGTCGACGACTCGTACGAGGTGTGGCACGACACCGGCCTGCCGGACCTCGGCTCCTACATCGCCACCCTGCCCGCCTACGGCCAGCTGTTCGAGCCGGGCGAGGTGTTCGCGTACTCGGCGGTGGGGACCTCGATCGTCGCCGCGCTGATCGAGAAGCTGCTCGGGGTCCCGTGGCGCCGCGCCGTGAACGAGCTGATGCTCGCCCCGCTCGGCATCCGGGAGGTTCCCGAGACCCTCACCGAGGGCGGCCACTACGGGGGGACGGTCTCGGCCGGCTACGTGTGGACCGAGCGGGTCAAGGGCTACGTGCGCCACGACCCGCCGCCGCAGACCATCGCCGACGACGCCGCGGGGTCGTTCTCCGTGTGCCTCACCCTGGACGAACTGGCGAGGATCGCGATGCTCGCCGTGGACGACGGCGTCGCCCCCGGCGGCGAGCGCCTGCTGTCGGCCGGCCTGGCCCGCGAGATGCGCACGCCCCAGATCCCCGTCCCCGGCCACCACTTCATGCACGCGTGGGGCCTGGGCTGGCTGATGTTCGGACCGTCCGCCTTCGGCTTCAACTCCAACGGCAGCGGCCACCACAACTTCATCCAGATCTTCCCCGGGCAGCGCTCCTTCCTGCTGCTGCTCGCCAACGCCTACCCGGCCTTCGGCCTCTACGAGGACCTGCTGCGTTCCCTCACCGGCGAGGGGCTCATCCGCACCGGGCGGCCGTTCGAGATGGAACTCGACGACTGCACCGGCCTGTACGCGTCCGACGGCTACCGGCTGGAGGTGCTGCGCGGCCCGGAGCACCTGCACTACGCGTACTCCGAGCGGCAGCCGGGCGGTGCGTGGCTGTGCCTGGACGAGGGCGACCTGGTCCTGTCCGGCGCGGGCGGCTTCAGCTCGATGTCCGAGAGGAACGTCCTCGCCGGTTCGATCTCCTTCATCCCCACCCCCGGTACCGCCGTCCCGGGATTCGTCCGCATCGGCCAGCGCTTCGCGAGGAAGACACGATGACCGACCCGATCCGCCCCCCGCACCCTTCCGCACCCGACGCCCGGCACGTGGTCTTCGTGACCTGGAAGGCCGGCAACGCCCCCGCGTTCGAGGCCGCCAAGCGGCTCGGCCACCACGTGACGCTCATCCGCTCGCTGCTGATGGAGCAGGCGCAGAACATCGACTTCGACACCTCCCCGTACGCGCGCTTCGTCGACCGGGTCCACGTCCTGAAGGACGCCACCGACCCCGCGGCGCTGCGCTCGTGCGTACGGGAGGTCCACCGGGAGCGGCCGGTCGACGGCTTCGTCGCCACCGTCGACGCGCTGGTGGTCCCGGTCGCGCGGATCGCCGAGGAGATCGGCGTGCCCTTCACCGACGCCGGGGCGGCCGAGACGGCCAAGCAGAAGGACCGCTGCCGGGCGGTCCTGGCGGCGGCCGGGGTGGACACCACCCGGTACGCGGTCGTCGGCGGCTTCGAGGAGGCCGCGGCCTTCGCCGCCTCCGGCGGGTATCCCGTCGTCGTCAAGCCGGCCCGGGGCTCCGGGAGCGAGGGCGCCCATGTCGTCGCGGACGAGGAGCAGCTGGCCGCCGTCCTCGACGGGGCCCCGGACGAGGCGTACGCGGCGGGCATCCTCGTCGAGGAGTACCTGCGCGGGCGGTTCGTCTCCGCCGAGATCGGCCTGGTGCACGGGCGGTTCCTGCGGCTGGCCGTCAGCGAGCGATCCACCTGGCACCGGCACGAGGCCCTGGAGACCGGTACGACGATCCCCGCCGGGATCCCGTCCGAGGAGCACGACCGGGTGATGCGGTTCGCCGAGGAGGTCGTCGGCGCCGTCGGCCTGCGGCTCGGCGTCTTCCACGTGGAGGTGATGCTGGGCGCGGACGGCACGCCCCGGCTGATCGAGCTCAACCCCCGCATCATGGGCTCCTGCCTGCCGAACCTGTTCCGTCTCGCGGGCGGCGGTGACATCTTCGAGCTGCTCGTCCGGATCCATCTGAACGAGCCGATCGAGCGGGGGCCAACGGCCTTCGACGGGTACGCCACGGTCCGCTGGTTCGGTGCCGCCGACCGGGTGCCCACCCCGGTGCGGGTGCCGGACCTCGGCTGGGCCGCCGAGCGGTACGGCGACAGCCTGCACTCGTTCACGGTCCGCTTCCCCGAGGGCGGCACCCTGCCGCCCTGCCGGGGCAACCTCGGGAACTTCGGCGAGGTCCAGGTCGTGCACCCCGACCGGGCGGAGTCGATACGCATCGCCGAGGACATCGTCGCCGGCACGGCCGAGCGGCTCGGCATCGAGGTGACGAGGTGAGGACGACGACCACGACCGCTTTCTTCGACCAGACCCGCCGGCAGCTCGCCCGGCTGGGCCTGCCGGACGGGGACCCGCAGCTCACGCCCGACTCGGACGCCGTCTTCGCCGACGGCGGGCACTTCCGCATCGAGGTGCCGACGGTGAACTCGGTGGAGGCCGCGGAGCGGCTGCTGGGCGAGAGCCGGCGCCGGGGCTTCACCGTCAACCGCATCACGGAGACCCGCGGCATGTACCGGCACACGGCCCGGGAGATCGGCGAGTACGTGGCGCTCGGCGAGGAGTTCGGCGCCGAGGTCCTGATGTCGGTCGGCCCCCGCGCCACCAACGACATCGGGGCCGGGGCGCAGACGCCCGAGGGGGCCCGGATCGGCTACCGGCTGCGCGGGCAGGAGCAGATCGTGCGCGCCGTCGAGGACGTCAAGCGCGGGATCGGCCTGGGCGTGCGCGGGTTCGTCGTCTACGACGAGGGCCTGCTGTGGGTGCTGGGGCGGCTGCGCACCGCCGGCGAGCTGCCGGCCGGGATCCACCTGAAGGTGTCCGCGCACTGCGGTCAGGGCAACCCGGCGTCGGCCCAGATGCTGGAGATGCTCGGTGCGAACAGCTTCAACCCGGTGCGCGACCTGACGCTGCCGATGATCGCGGCGCTGCGGCAGGCGGTGACGGTCCCGCTGGACCTGCACGTGGACAACCCCCGGACCTCGGGCGGGTTCATCCGCACCTACGAGGCCCCCGACATCGTCCGGGTGGCGGCGCCGGTCTACCTCAAGACGGGCAACAGCGCGCTGGACGGCCACGGCGTCAGCCCGTCCCCCGCGCAGCTGGACGACATCCTGCGGCAGGTCGAGCTGGTCACCGAGTTCGTCGGCCGGCACCACCCCGGGGCCCGGCAGAGCCGCGCCGGATCCGCCGCCCTCTCCCTCGAAGCCGCCGGGAGCGTCCCCGCCCCCGGCCGCCGGACGGAGGTGTGAGCCATGTGCCGCATCCACGGCTGCTTCGGCGGCGAGCCCGCCGGGCGGGAAGTGCTCGACGCCGTCGCGGCGGCGATGTTCGAGGGCGGGCCCGACGCGCAGACCGTCCGGCGCGGTGACGGCTGGGCGCTCGGCAACAACCGGCTCGCCATCCAGGGCATCGCCTCGGGCGACCAGCCCTTCGTGCGCGGCGCGCTGTGCTGCGTGTTCAACGGCGAGATCTACAACCACCGGCAGCTGCGCGCCGAGCTGGCCGCGCGCGGGTACTCCTTCGAGGGCGACTGCGACGGCGACGTGCTGCTGCCGCTGTACGAGCTGTACGGCGACGCCTTCACCAGCCGGCTGGAGGGCATGTTCGCGATCGCGGTGGTCGACGAGCGGGAGGAGCCGTGCCTGAAGCTCTTCACCGACCACGCGGGGATGAAGTCGCTGTACTACTACGTGTCCGCCGACGGCCGGCGGCTGTGCTTCGCCTCCGAGCTGCGGGCGCTGGCCCGTTTCCCCGACTTCCCCGACGAGCTGGACCCGCTCGCGGTCGACCGCTACCTCGGCGGCAAGGCGGTCTGGGGTCCGGCGACCGTGTACACCCGGGTCCGCACCCTGGAGCCCGGCTCGGTGCTGCGCTTCGCGGACGGGCGCGAGACCCTCACCCGCACGGCCCTGGAGCCCGCCGAGGTCGACTGGCCCGGCGGCGAGCCGACCGTGGGGGCGGCGGCGGAGCTGCTGGACGGGCTGCTGCGCACCGAGATGGGCCGCATGCTCGACGCGGACGTCCCGGTGTGCGTGATCACCAGCGGCGGGCTCGACTCCAGCTACACCACCGCCCTCGCCGCCCACCTGGTGTCCGACGTGGCCTCGTTCAACATCGCCTACCGGGGCGACTGGCCGGCCGACGAGCGCCACTGGGCGGCGGAGGTGGCCCGCCACTGCGGTACGGAGCACCATCAGGTGCTCCTCGACCCGGCGGGGTTCCCGGAGCTGGTGGAGCGGTTCACCCGCCACCTCGACCAGCCGAACAACGCCCCGCACAGCCTGAGCACCTTCGCCCTGTTCGAGGCCGTGCACGAGGCCGGGTTCAAGGTGGCCCTGACGGGTGACGGGGCCGACGAGCTGTTCGCCGGGTACGCGCGGTTCACCAAGGCGGACCGGGACGGCGACTCCGCCTGGCACCGGGCCTACCAGGACACCATGGCCGTCGCCGGCCCGTCGACGCTCGGCCGGCTCTACACGCCCGGCCACCTGGAGCGCGTACGGGCGGCCGGGGGTCACTTCGGGGACCTCAGCGGGGACGAGCTGGCGCGCCGGGTGCGCTCCGGCCCGCACGGGAAGCTGGAGACGCTGCTGCGCTACGACCAGGCGGAGCGGTTCCCGTACTACATCCTGCGCCGCGTGGACCACCTGAGCATGGCCCACTCGGTGGAGGCCCGGATCCCGTTCCTCCAGCCGTCGGTGGTGCGCCTGGCGCACGCGCTGCCCGCCGCCGTGAAGGTGGCCGGCGACACGGTGAAGGCGCCGGTGGCGCTCGCGGCCCGGCCCTGGGTGCCGCGCGGCGTCATCGACCGGCCCAAGCAGCCGTTCACCCTGCCGGTGGCGGCGATGATCAGGCCGGGCGAGGCGCTCTACGACATGATCGGCGACCTCCTCCTCGGCCCGGGCGCCCGCTGCGGCGCGTACGTACGCCGGGACGCCGTCCGCGAACTCTTCCGCTCCCAGACCGAGAGCCCGGGGGCGCACGCCGCCGAACTGCTCTGGTCCCTCCTGGTCCTGGAGACCTGGCTCTCCGCTCGCGGTCTGACCCCCGCTCCCTTCTGAACCCCGCCACCCCCGAGAAACGAGACAGGACATGACCGACACGCCCGAGTCCCGCCCCGCGATCACCTCGCTGCTCGCCGGCGTCACCAAGGCCGACATCCGTCGCGACCCCTTCCCGCACGTCGTGATCAGCGACGCGCTGCCCCGGGAGCTGTACGACGCGCTGGCGAAGTCGATGCCGACCGCCGAGTACATCGGCGAGCGGATCGGGAAGCCGATCACCTCGAACGAGCGCTACAACTACATGTCCGAGATGGTCCTCGCCGACGACACGATGGCGCGGGTGTGGAAGGACTTCGTCACCTACCACTCCTCCCCGGCCTTCTACGAGGAGTTCCTCGACCTCTTCCAGGAGGACCTGCTCGCCAACCTCCCGGAGGCCGAGGAGCTGGTGGGTCCGCTGCGCGAACTGCGCGTGGGCCGCCGCAACCGGGACGGCTTCGAGACGCACGACATCCTGCTGGACTGCACCGCCGTCATCAACTCGGCGGTCACCGGCCGCCCCTCGGCCTACCGGGGCCCGCACGTGGACAAGCCGCACAAGCTCTTCGGCGGACTGTTCTACATGCGCCTGCCCGAGGACGACGCGACCGGCGGCGACCTGGTGCTCTACAAGTACCGGCCGGGCGCGCACAAGTTCCACACCAGCGCCTCCGAGTACGGAGACAACCGCTTCGACATCGACCCGCAGTACGTCGAGGAGGTCACGACCGTCCCGTACCGGAGCAACACCCTGGTGCTGTACCCGATCAACCCGCTCGCCCTGCACGGGGTGTCGGTGCGCAGCCTGACCCAGCACCAGCGGCGCTTCATCGCCCTCGTCGGGGACCTGCCGCGGCAGCTCTTCGACCTCGCGCTCTGAGGAGGGGACGACTGTGATCCCCTTCGACCAGCGCACCGGGAAGATCTGGTACGACGGCGCCCTCGTGGACTGGGGCGACGCCCGGCTCCACGTGCTCAGCCACGGACTGCACTACGCGTCCAGCATCTTCGAGGGCATCCGCGTCTACGGCGGCGAGGCCTTCATGCTCAGGGAGCACATCGCGCGGCTCGGCGCCTCGGCCCGCATCCTGGACTTCGAGCTGGAGTACACCGAGGAGGCGCTGTACGAGGCCACCCGCGCGGTGGTCGCCGAGGCGGGCATCACCGAGGGCTACGTGCGGATGAACGCCTGGCGGGGCTCGGAGATCATCCAGACGGCGGCGCTGAAGACGTCCGTACACACCTCGGTGGCCGCGTGGGAGCTCCCGGCGGGCTACTACGCGGCGGAGGACGCCGTGGACCAGGGGATCTCCCTGGTCACGGGCCGCTACCGCAGGCCTTCGCCGGAGTACGCCCCGGTCAAGAGCAAGGCCGCCGGCAACTACATGATCGGCACGGTCAGCAAGAACGAGGCGCTGCGGGCGGGCTTCGACGACGCCGTGCTCCTCGACGACCGCGGGAACTTCGTCGAGGCGACCGGGGCGCACCTGTTCTTCACCAAGGACGGGGTGCTGTACACCCCGACGACGCGCTGCACGATCGACGGGATCACCCGGGCGTGCGTACTGGCGATCGCCGGGCGGGAGGGGATCGAGTGCGTGGTCGCCGACCTGGCCCCGGCGTTCGCGGGAGAGGCGGACGGCGCGTTCCTGTGCGGGACCGCGTGTGAGATCCTCCCGGTCGGCCGGCTCGATGATCATCACTACGACGTCGCCGGCAACGCGGTGACGCGCAGGATCGTCACGGCCTACCGGGAGCTGGTCCAGGGGCGCGCCGAACTGCGCGCTCCCGGCGGCCGGGCCCGGTAGGGAACCGTCGCGACAGGGAAACAGGCCCCTTTCCCGAGGGGGCCGCAACAGCAAGGGCACGTGCATGGGAGCGGTTGATGCTCTGGAAAAACTCGCACCGGTGGTGCTGGCCTTCGGATGCGGGGTCGTCCTGGCGCGGCGGAAGGTGGTGCCGGCCGAGAGTTCCAAGGTGTTCGCGGACTACGCGTTCCTCTTCGCCGTGCCCTGCTTCCTCTTCGGGAACATCTACCGCAGCGACCTGGGGGCCCTGTTCAACTGGCGGGCCATCAGCGGTTACGCGGCCGCGGCCTGCGCCGCTGCCGCGCTGATCGGGGTCCTGGCCTGGGTCCTGGGCGTACGCGATCCGCGCGGCGTGGCGCTGCGCATCATGGCCGCCGTCCAGGTGAACACGGCCTACTTCGCCGTGCCCGTGTTCATCATGCTGTTCGGGAACGCGGCGCCGATCTTCCCGGTGCTGCTGTTCCAGGTCTGCGTGCTGTCCCTGATCGTCATCTCGATCATGGAGCTGGGCCGGCCGGACCGGGTCGGCAGTCCGGCCCGGCGGCTCGGGTCCGCCGTGGCCGCCTCGCTGATGACCCCTGTCGTGATCGCCTGCAACGCGGGCATCGTGCTCAACCTGCTGCCCGTCACGGTGCCCGGGGTCGTGCTCGACAGCTTCACGTTCGTCGGGGACAGCGCCTCGCCCGTCGCGCTGTTCGCCCTCGGCCTGCACCTCGGCGGAAGCGGGATCAAGATCCGCGGCACCACGATGGAGGAGGTCTGGATCACCGGCTTCAAGTGCGTGGCACTGCCGCTGATCACCTACACCGTGTGCCGCTTCGTCTTCGGGGTGGAGGGCGAGTGGCTGAGCTACCTCGTCCTCATCGCGGCGATGCCCGCGCCGCAGAACCTGTTCATCTTCGCCCAGCGCTACGACGTCGGGGTCGACATGTCGGCCTCGCTCGTCATCAAGAGCTCGGTCCTCGCGCTGCTGCTGCTCCCCCTGTGGACCCAGCTGGTGGCCCGTCCGACCTAGGGGGCCGTCCGGCCCCGATCCGCCGGACACCCCCGAGCCGTACCGATCTTCCAGAAAGGCACAACCGTGACGCAGACCGCACAGCCCACCAGGATCTCCGTCGAGCAGGTGGCCGGCCGCATCGGGGCCGAGATCTCCGGGGTCGACCTGGGCCGGGAACTCGACGAGGCCGTGGTGGACGAGATCCGCCGGGCCGTCCTCGTCCACCGGGTCGTCTTCTTCCGCGGCCAGGACATCACCCACGCCCAGCACATAGCCTTCGGCCGCCGCTTCGGCGCGCTGACCCGCCGCCCGGGCAAGAAGCACGGCGTGCACCCCGAGGGGCACCCGGAGATCCTCACCGTCGACCCGAAGGCGGACACCGCGCGCTACGGGGCGGACTTCGAGGAGCACTACCGCCGCAAGTGGTCCTCTCCGCTGGCCGGATGGCACAGCGACCTCACCCAGGCCGTCAACCCGCCCAGTCTCTCCATCCTGCGGGCCGAGCGGACCCCCGCCTTCGGCGGCGACACCCAGTGGACGAACACCGTCGCCGCGTACGAGGGCCTGTCGGCGCCGCTGCGCGAGTTCGTGGACGGGCTGACCGCCGAGCACGCCTTCTTCACGGCCGTGCACCTGCGCCACTCCGACGAGCGGGACCGCGAGATCCTGCGGATCTACTGCGAGGACCCGCAGGTGGCCGTCCACCCGGTGGTGCGGGTCCACCCCGAGACCGGCGAGAGGGCCCTGTTCGTCAGCCCCGGCTCGACCACCCGGATCACCGGGTTCACCGAGCTGGAGAGCCGCCACCTGCTGGACATGCTGTTCCAGCACCTGACCAGCGCCGAGTACACGGTCCGCTTCCGCTGGGAGCCGGGCAGCATCGCCCTCTGGGACAACCGCAGCACCTGCCACTTCGCCCCCACCGACTTCGCGCACCTCGACGTCGACCGGGTCATGCACCGCGTGACGGTACTGGGCGAGCCCGCGCGGGGGCCGCACGGCTTCGTCTCGCAGCTCGTGGAGGGGGAGCCGATGCGGGCCTGGTAGACGGCGCGCCCCGGCGGGCATAGAGGTCGGGCCACGGACCCACGGACCCCGGAGTGCCCCATGAGCCCCAGCGCCGCCGATGCCCCCGCTCCCCCGCCGGAGGGTCCTCCCGGGGCCGCGGCCGTCTCCCGCCGGGAGTTCGACGCCCTGTTCGACGCGGTCCGCACCTGGGGCCGGTGGGAGACGGCCGGGCGCGGCGCCTGGAACAGGGTGACGGCGGACCGGGTGCGCGGGGCCGCCGCGCTGGTCCGCTCGGGTGCCGTCGTGCCCCTGGGGCGCCCCTGGGACACGGCCCCCGGGCCGGACAACGCGCGGCCGGCCCTGCACCACATGACCGACCTCGGCGACGTGGAGGAGCCGGAGCCGTCCGCGTACAAGGACTTCCTGGGCGCGGACTACCACGGCAAGTCGGTCAGCCACCTCGACGCGCTGTCGCACATCGGCTACCGGGGGCGACTCTACGACGGCCGGGCGGCGCACGAGGAGGCCGGCGCCGGGGGCGTCCGGTTCGGCTCGGTGGCGGACCTCGGCCCGCTGGTCACCCGGGGCGTGCTCCTGGACCTGCCCGCCGTCCTGGGAGTGCCCTGGCTGGAGCCGGGACGGGCGGTGCGGGCGCGGGACGTCCTGGCCGCGGAGGAGGCCCTCGGCGTGCGGATCGGGGAGGGCGACGCGGTACTGCTGCGCTCCGGACGGTTCCGCCGCCGCCGGGAGCTGGGCCCCTGGGACCCGGCCACCGGCAGCGCCGGCTGGCACGTGGACGCCGTACCGCTGCTGGCCGAGCGGGCCGTGGCCCTGCTCGGCGCCGACGGGGACAGCGACGTACGGCCCTCGCCCGTGGAGGGCCTGCACTCCCCCGTCCACACCCTCGCCATCACGGCGATGGGCGTGCCCCTCCTGGACAACCTCGACCTGGAGGCGCTCTCCGCCGCCTGCGCCCGCGCGGGCCGCCATGCGTTCATGCTCGTCGTGGCCCCCCTGAACGTGCCGGGAGGGACGGGATCACCCGTCAATCCGGTCGCGGTGCTGTGACCGGCCAGGGGCCGCGTCACCCCCACCCCCACGCTCCGGCAAAAGGTGAGGAATATACTCAAAATCGGTCCATCGAGCTGCTCCGACGAGGGAAGTGGTGCACATGGGGGTCGTGGACGACCGCACCGGCCCCGTGCAGTCCCGTGACCGGTTCCTGCACGGCGGGTCAGCCGAGTCGGTCGTGCGGAGCGTGCGCAGTCCGATCCTGAGTTCGTGGCAGCGCAGCATGCTGCTGGGACTGTCGCCGGACCAGACCGAGCTCCCGTTCACCGAGGACTTCGACGCGGAGGGCCCCGTCGTCCGCGCCGCCGCACCCGTGCTCGACCGGCTGGCGTCGCTCTTCGCGGGCAGCCGGATGAACATCTGCCTCGCCGACGGCCACGGCACCGTGCTCGAACGCCGCTTCGGCGACAAGTCCCTGCCCGGCCGGCTGCCGGCCATCCAGACCCAGCCCGGCTTCGTGTTCACCGAGCGGGTCGCGGGGACCAACGGGATCGGCCTGACCCTCGCCGAGCGGCAGCTCGTCCAGGTCAACGGCGCCGAGCACTTCGCCGAGCGCTCCCAGTCCAGCGCCTGCACGGCGGCGCCCATCCGCGACCAGCTCAGCGGGCACATCGAGGGCGTCCTGTGCCTCGGCTACCCCTACAGCGACGGGGACCCGGCACTGGTCGCGGTCGTCCGCCGGGCCGCCGAGGCCATCGAACGGCGGCTGATGGAGCAGAGTTCGGCGCGCGAGCGCGGGCTGCTCCAGGCGTACCTGGAGGCGGGGAGCCTGGTCCGGGCCCACGGGGACACACTCGACGGGCATCCGGTCTCCCTCGCCGAGCTGCTGCTGAGCGAGCTGGAGCAGAGCGACCACACGACCCTCAAGGAGAAGGCCACCGAGCTGCTGTCCGGCGCGCACCGGGCCGCCGCGGAGGTGTCCCTCTCCCACGGCCGCCGGGTCACCCTCGTCAGCCGGCCCGTGACGAGCCCGGACGGGGTGGAGGGGATCGTCGTCGAGGCGCTGCTGCCCGACGAGGAGGAGCACCACGCCCCCGCCCCGGCGCCCCTCCACGCCCACGCCGCCCCGCCCCCGTCCGGGAGCGCGCCCGCCGCTCCCGCCCCGGGGGCCGGCGCGGTGCGGGGGCTGGTGCTGGTCGGCGAGCCGGAGGTGGGGAAGTACGCCGTCGCGGCACGCCGGCGCCTGGAGCTGCTGGCCGAGGCCAGCACCCGTATCGGCACCACGCTCGACGTGGGCCGCACCGCCCGGGAGCTGGCCGAGACGGCGGTCCCGAGGCTGGCGGACTTCGTCACCGTCGACGTGCCCGAGTCGGTGCTGCGCGGCGAGGAGTCCGGCGACCCGACCGGGGAACTGCACCGCACGGTGGTGCACGGCATCCGCGACGACTGCCCCTTCTACCCGGTCGGCGAGCGCCTGGTGCTCCGCCCCACCACACCCCACATGCGCTGTCTGGCCACCGGGCAGCCGGTGCTGGAACCCGAGCTGAAGGCGGCCTTCGGCTGGATCGCCCAGGACCCGGAGCACGCCGAGCTGCTCCTCGCCCACAGCGTCCACTCGCTGATCACCGTTCCGCTGCTCGCGCGGGGGGTCGTCCTCGGCGTCGCGTGCTTCTACCGCTCCCGCAACCCCGCCCCGTACGGGGACGACGACCGCTCCCTGGCCCAGGAGCTCGCCGCCCGCGCCGCCCTGTGCATCGACAACGCCCGCCGCTACACCCGCGAGCACACCCTGGCCCTGAGCCTCCAGCGCAGCCTGCTCCCCCACGGTCTGCCCGAGCAGAGCGCCGTCGAGGTCGCCCACCGCTACCTGCCCGCCGAGTCCGGGGTGGGCGGCGACTGGTTCGACGTCATCCCGCTGTCCGGGACCCGCGTCGCCCTCCTCGTCGGCGACGTCGTCGGCCACGGACTGCACGCCGCGGCGACGATGGGCAGGCTGCGCACCGCCGCCCGCAACTTCGCCGAGCTGGAACTGGCACCCGACGAACTGCTCACCCACCTGGACAACCTCATGGTGCGCCTGGACCGTGAGGAGGGCGGGGACGACCCGGCCCTCGGCAGCAGCGCGATCGTCGGCGCCACCTGCCTGTACGCGGTCTACGACCCGACCACCCAGCGGTGCACGCTGGCCCGCGCCGGCCACCCGCCGCCCGCCCTGCTGCTCCCCGACGGCACCGTCACCTTCCCCGAACTGCCCGCCGGGCCCCCGCTGGGCCTGGGCGGTCTGCCGTTCGAGTCCGCCGAGATCCACCTCCCCGAGAACAGCCGGCTGATCCTCTACACGGACGGGCTCATCGAAGACCGCCACCGCGACATCGACCTCGCCCTCGAAGAGCTGCACCGCACCCTGGCCGCCGACCCGGAGCGCTCCCCCGAGGACACCTGCCGGGCGGTCCTGGACGCCCTGGCCCCCGAGCACCCCGCCGACGACATCGCGCTCCTGGTCGCCCGCACCCGCGCCACTCCCCCGGACCGGATCGCCGCCTGGGAGGTGCCGGCCGACCCGGCCCGCGTCGGCGAGGTCCGCGCCGCGGCCGTGGAACAGCTCGCCCGGTGGGGCCTGGAGGAGTCCTCGTTCGCCACGGAACTGCTGCTCAGCGAGCTCGTCACCAACGGGATCCGGTACGGCGGCGGCGGGCCCGTCCGGGTGCGCCTGATCCACGACCGCACCCTGATCTGCGAGGTGTACGACTCCAGCAACACCGCCCCGCGCATGCGGCAGGCGGCCAACACCGACGAGGGCGGCCGGGGCCTGTTCCTCGTGGCGCAGCTCGCCCAGGCCTGGGGCAGCCGCTACACGCCCGACGGAAAGGTCATATGGGCGGAGTGCGCCCTGGACGCGGCGTGACCCGGTCCCGGCGGCAAGGTCATCTAGAGTCGAGGAATGAGCCCACCTCCGCGTTTCGGTGGAGAACCCCTCGTCCGCGTGCGCGGCCTGCGCAAGCGCTTCGGCGGCACCCTCGCGCTGGATTCGGCCGACCTCGACCTGTACCGGGGCAGCGTCCTCGCCCTGCTCGGCCCCAACGGCGCCGGGAAGTCCACGCTCATCAAGGTGCTCGCCGGGGTCCACCACGCCGACGCGGGCGAGGTGACCGTGGCCGGCCTGCCGCTCGGCTCCCACGGGGCCGCCCGGCACATGTCCTTCATCCACCAGGACCTCGGGCTGGTCGAGTGGATGACGGTGGCCGAGAACATCGCCCTGGGCACGGGCTACCCCCGCCGCGCGGGCCTGATCTCCTGGCGGCGGACCCGGCAGCGGTGCGAGGAGGCGCTGGGGATCGTGGCCGGACACCTCGACGCCGACGCCCGGATCGCGGACCTCGCCCCCGCGGAGCGTTCGCTGGTCGCCATCGCCCGCGCCCTGGCCTCGCGGGCCGAGGCCATCGTCCTCGACGAGCCGACCGCCACCCTGCCCGCCGCCGACTGCGCCCGGCTGTTCGGCGTACTGCACGCCCTGCGCGACCGGGGGCACGGCATCCTCTACGTCAGCCACCGGCTCGACGAGGTGTACCGGGTCGCCGACTCGTTCGCCGTCCTGCGCGACGGCCGCGTCGTGGAGCACGGCCCGCTCGCCGGGTACGGACCGGACCGGCTGGTGCGCGCCGTCGTCGGGCACGAGCCGGCCGTCCGGCGCCCCGCGGCGCCCGCGGCGGCCGCCGGCCCGCCCCTGCTGCGCCTGGAGGGGGTGCGGGCCGGGCACGCAGGACCGGTCGGCCTGGAGCTGCGCGCCGGCGAGATCCTCGGGATGGTCGGCCTGACCGGCGCCGGGCACCGGGAGCTGGGCCGCGCGCTGGCCGGCGTCCGGCCGGTGCGCGGCGGGCGGGTGCTGCTCGGGGGCCGCCCGTACCGGCCGCGTACGGTCCGGGACGCCGTCGGCGCCGGTGTCGGCTTCGTGGCCGGGGACCGCCAGGCGGAGGGCTGCGCCCCGGAGCTGACGGTGCGGGAGAACTTCCTGGCGAACCCGCGCGCCGCCGGTGTGCCCGCATGGCGCTGGACCTCCCCGCGGCGCGAGCGCGCCGAGGCGGCCGCGCTGATCGACCGGTTCTCCGTGCTCCCCCGGGACGGCGAGGTGCCCATCGCCACGCTGTCGGGCGGCAACCAGCAGAAGGTGATGGTCGGCCGGTGGCTGCGGGGCGGGCTGCGGCTGCTGGTCCTGGAGGAGCCGACGGCCAGTGTGGACGTGGGGGCCAAGGCGGTGGTGCACCGGCTGCTCGACGAGGCCGCCGCGTCCGGCGTGGGGGTGCTGCTCGTCTCCAACGACTTCGACGAGGTCGCGGACCTCTGCCACCGCGCGCTGGTCTTCGTCCGCGGGACCGTGGGCGCCGAACTCGCCGGCCGGGAACTGACCGTGGCCGAACTGACCCGGACGGCCTCGGCCATGCCGGCCGCCACCGGAACCGCGACGGGCCCATGACCCCTCCCCCACCGCCGCGTTCCCCGCTGGAGCGCCTGCGCGGGCACCACATCGGCAGCTACGGCCTGCCGGTCCTGGCCGCCCTGCTCTTCCTGGTCTTCTCGCTCCTCCTGCCGCAGACCTTCCCCACCCGGGACAACGTCTCCGCGATCCTGTCGAACCAGGCGATCCCGGCCGTCCTCGCACTGGGGGCGACGATCCCCATCGCCACCGGCAGGTTCGACCTGTCCATCGGCTACGGGCTCGGCCTGGCGCACGTGATGGTCATGCGGCTCGTCGTCACGGAGGGCTGGCCCTGGCCCCTGGCCTGCCTGGTGGTGGTGTGCGCGGGAGCGGTGGCGGGAGCGCTGACCGGTGTGATCGTCGAGTTCGGGCAGATCGACTCCTTCATCGCCACCCTGGGCACCGGCAGCATGATGTACGCGGTCACCGGCTGGATCACCGGCGGTGCCCGGATCGTGCCCGGCCCGGAGGGCATGCCCGCCTCCTTCACCGCCCTGTACGACTCCCGGTTCCTCGGGCTGCCGCTGCCCGCCTTCTACGTGCTGGCCGTCGCGGCCGTCCTGTGGGTGGTGCTGGAGCGGCTGCCGGCCGGCCGGTACCTGTACGTCATCGGCTCGAACCCGCGGGCCGCCGCCGCGATCGGCATCCCCACCCGCGCCTACTGCGTGGCCGCCTTCGCCGGCTCGGGTCTGGTCACCGGTTTCGCGGGGGTGCTGCTCGCCGCCCAGCAGCAGACCGGCAATCCGAGCACCGGACTGGACTACCTGCTGCCGGCCTTCGTCGGCGCCCTGCTCGGGTCGACCACGATCAGGCCCGGCCGCGCCAACGCCCTGGGCACCGTGGTGGCCGTCGCCGTGCTCGCCGTCGGCCTCGCCGGGATCGGCCAGCTCGGGGCCCAGTTCTGGGCCACTCCGCTGTTCAACGGCGGGACCCTGCTCATCGCCGTCGGGCTGGCCGGCTACGCGGCCCGCCGCCGGCTGGGCGCCGGTGCCGCCGCCTCCCGCCGGCCGCCCGGCCGGGAACCGCCCGCGCCGGTCCAGGCCGGCCCGTCGTAGCAATCCGTACGCGCACCCACGCCAGGAGCACCGTGTTCCCGAAGCACCCGAACCCGAGAACGCCCGTCAGCGCCGCGGCCCTGTTCGCGGCGGCCGTCGCCCTCCTGGCCGGGTGCGGCGGCGGTCCGCCGTCCGGCGACGGGCCGTCGAAGGCCGGCTGTCCCGAGGCCCTTCCCCGGGCCGAGGCCGCCGTCCGGCGGGCCGAGACCGCCGACGCCTCCTGGAACGGACCGGCCTCCGGTCCGGCGGCGGTTCCCGGCAAGAACATCGTCTACGTGGCGCAGACCATGACCAACCCGGGCGTCGCGGGAGTCGCCAAGGGCGTCGAGGAGGCGGCGAAGGCCATCGGCTGGACGGTCCGGGTGATCGACGGGGACGGCACCCCGGCCGGCATCCAGGCGGCCCTCAGCCAGGCGGTCGCCCTGAAGCCCTCGGGCATCGTCATCGGCGGGTTCGACCCGCGCCCGGCCTCGCGGCAGATGGCGGCGGCCCGCGACGCGCGCATCCCGGTCGTCGGCTGGCACGCGGTGGACTCCCCCGGGCCCAGCCGGGACCCCGCCCTCTTCACCAACGTCACCACGAAGGTGGAGGACGTGGCGAGGATCAGCGCGGACTGGATCATCGCCCGGTCCGGAGGTGACGCCGGGGTCGTCCTGTTCACGGACGACTCGATCCCGTTCGCCCGGAACAAGGCCGACCTGATCGAGCGGGAGCTGGCCACCTGTTCCGGCGTACGGCTCCTGACGAACCAGAACATCCCGATCCCGGACGCGAGCAGCCGCACCCCGCAGGCGGTCTCCTCCCTGCTCGCCCGGTTCGGGAAGGACTGGACCCACTCGGTCGCCATCAACGACCTGTACTTCGCCGACGCCGCCCCGGCCCTGCGGGCCGCCGGACGCCCGGGGTCGGGGCCGCCCCTGAACATCGGCGCGGGGGACGGCGACCCGTCCGCCTTCCAGCGCGTCAACAGCGGGCAGTACCAGGCGGCCACCGTGCCCGAGCCGCTGTCCCAGCAGGGCTGGCAGATCGTCGACGAGTTCAACCGCGCCTTCGCCGGACAGCCCGCCAGCGGCTACGTCGCGCCCGTGCACATCGCCACGGCCGGCAACAGCGGGGGCGCCGCCTCCTGGGACCCGCCCGGCTACCGCGAGGCGTACCGGAGGATCTGGCAGGCCGGAGAGCCTCATGAGTGAAGCTTCAACCACCTTGTACCGCAGGAGAGTTGACCCTCGGCCGATATGACCGGCGCCGTGCGCGCGTGGCATGATCAACCTTCACGTTACCTACCAGTAACGGCACTTCCCCCCAATTCGAAGGTCACACCCACGTGCGTACGCTCGCCAGACGCCTCCTGCTGCCCGGCCTGACCGCCCTCGCGCTCACCACCGCCGGCTGCTCCTCCCCCGCCCCCGCCGGCGCGGCCGGACCGGGCAGCCCCGCGGCCCTCCCCTCCGCCTCCGACGGCACGCAGCGGCTGGACGTGGACGCCGCGCCGCAGGGGGCGGGCACACCCTCCGCCATCGCCCGCACCCGCGCCGGACAGGGCCCCGAGAAGGCCCCGCTGAAGGTCGCCTCGTACGACAAGGCCAGCGGACGGGCCGTCATATCCGCGGCCCCGCAGGGCGGCGGGGCCTCCCCGAAGCGCTCCGCAGCGCCCTCCGCCGGCCCGTCCGCCGGCGCCTCCTCCGCGGCCGCCAAGCCCGTCGCGGTCGGCGACGTCATCGCCAGCGCCCCGGCGCCCGGCGCCCCCGACGGCCTCCTCGCGAAGGTCACCGAGGTCGTCGGCAAGACCGACCGCGGCACCGAGGTGAAGACCGCTCCCGCGACACTGGCCGCCGCGCTCGGCGACGACAAGGCCGACGGCAAGGTCCCCGTCGACCCGGCCTCGGTGGTCGTCGAACCCCTGATGAAGGGCGTCACCTTCTCCTGGGCCAAGGGCCAGGGCGTCAAGTTCGGGCCCCAGGGCGCCAAGCTGCCCCTGGGCAACCTGCGGCTCGACGTGGACGCCGCCGTGGACACCGCCAAGGACGCCCCCGCGTCGGCGGGCGCCTCGGTGTCCGGCTTCGTACAGCTCGCCCCCCAGGTCGAGTTCTCGTACGACGGCAGCAAGGGCGGCGGCCACGGTCCGGACGCGGCGTTCCTCGGCATGAGCGGCGACTGGTCCTCCCAGTGGGCCCTGAAGGGCCGCGCCGCCGCGAGCACGGGCGCGCCCAAGCGGATCCCGTTCGCCAAGCTGCGCAGCAACCCCGTCCTCCAGGTCGGACCGGTCCCCGTCGTCGTCAACCTCGAACTGACCTGCTACATCCAGGTGGAGGCCGACGGCAAGGTCACCCTCGACGTCCAGCAGGACGTCAAGGGCGACTTCCGCGTCGGCGGCGGCTACGCCACGGGCAAGGGCTGGACCCCGGTCAGCACCTCGGCCGTGCGCAGCACCCCGGTGAAGGCGGCCGTCACCGCCGCTGGCCGGGTCAAGGGCGCCCTCGGCGCCGAGGCCTCCGTGGGCCTGTACGGGGCCGTCGGCGTCACCGCCGACTTCGCCCCCTACCTGCGCGGCGAGGCCGACGCCTCCGCGAGCGCGTCCACCGACGGGAAGACCGCGGCGAACGGCTCCTGGGCGCTGTACGGCGGCTTCGACCTGAGCGGGCAGCTCCAGCTCCAGCTGTCCGTGTTCGGCACCCCGGTCGTCGAGCGGCGCATCCCGCTGGGGGCCCTGCACCGCGAATGGCCCCTGGTGAGCGGTCGCGCCGGGCAGTGAACCCACCCGCCCGGCCGGGCCCCGCTGCGCGCAGCGGGGCCCGGTCAGGCGGCCGGTTCCGCTCCGGGCGGCGGGGGCAGCGGCGGCAGGGCCGGCCCGTGCAGCCAGGCCGCGAACAGGCCGTCCAGCGGCCCGGCGGCGTAACCGCCCGCGTGGGCGGTGAAGGCGGCCGTGGTCACCACGCCGTACCGGTGCAGGGCCGCCCAGTCGCGGAGCATCCGGAAGAACGCCCCGTCGCCCAGGGCGCAGCGGACCGCGTGCACGGTCAGGCCGCCCCGCTGGTAGAGCCGGTCGTCGAACATCAGCCGGCGGCCCGGATCGGCGAGCTCCAGGTCCTGCGGCAGCGCGGCCAGCAGCCGGTGCGCGGCGTATGCGTGCTGGTGCGCGCTGCGGCCTCCGGAGCGCTCCGACCAGAGCCATTCGGCGTACTTGGCGAAGCCCTCGTTGAGCCAGATGTGCCGCCAGTCGGCGATGCCCACGCTGTTGCCGAACCACTGGTGGGCCAGCTCGTGCGCGACGAGCCGCTCGGAGCCCCGCGCACCGTCCACGTGGTTCGTCCCGAACAGGGACAGCCCCTGCGCCTCCACGGGGACGTCCAGTTCCTCGTCCGCCACGACCACCGTGTACTCGCCGAAGGGGTAGGGGCCGAAGAGCTCCTCGAAGAGCCGCATCATGGCGGGCTGCCGGGCGAAGTCCCGGGAGAAGCGCGGCAGTACGCGGGCGGGCACATGGGCGGTCTGCGGCGCCCCGCCGAGGCCCGGGTCCCCGAGCAGCACCGTCTGGTACTGGCCGATGGCCAGCCCGACCAGGTAGCTGGGGGTGGGCGCGGGCTGCTCGTACACCCAGGTGGTGGTGCTGGCCCTGGTGGTCCGGGTGAGCAGGCGGCCGACGGCGGCCACCGTGTAGGCGGACGGGGTGTTCAGGGAGATGTGGTAGGCGGCCTTGTCGGCGGGCCGGTCGTTGCACGGGTACCAGGAGGGCGCGCCGACGGGCTGGCTGGCCACGAGCGCCCCGTCGGTCAGCTCCTCCCAGCCGAGGCCGCCCCAGGGGCTCCGCACGGGTTTCGGGTTGCCCGCCCAGTGGACCTCGACGGTGAAGGCGGCGCCGGGGCGCAGGGGTTTGGCCGGCCGGACGCGGAGCCGGCCGGCCCGGTGGGTGTAGTGCGGGGCACGGCCGTCCACCAGGACCCGGCCGATCCGGAAAGCGGCCAGGTTCAGGTGGAACTCGGCCAGCGGGGCCGGGCCGGCGATGGCGCTGAGCCGTGCGGTGCCGGCCAGCCGGTTGGGCCCGGGCCGGTACTCCAGGGCGAGTTCGTAGCGGTGCACCCGGTACCGGGGGTCGCCGTTGTCCGGGAAGTACGGGTCCGCCGCCGCGCTCTGGCCACTCATCGCCCGTTCCGCTCCCGCTCTGTGCCCCGGTCTGCTCAGGACCGCCACGCCTCGATCGGATTGCCCAGCCAGCGGGTGTCGGCGGGGACGGACTCCCCGGCCATCACGAGGGAGGCGGGACCCAGGGTGCTGCGTGCCCCGACCGTGCTCCCGGGCAGGACGATTCCGCCCGGGCCCAGGGTGGCGCCCTCGCGGAGGACCACAGTATCCGTCCGCAAGATCCGGTCGTGGAAGAGGTGCGTCTGCAACACGCAGCCCCGGTTGACGCTGACCCCGTCACCGAGGGTCACCAGGTCCGTCTCGGGCAGCCAGTAGCTCTCGCACCACACGCCACGGCCGATGCGGGCTCCGAGCCCGCGCAGCCACAGGACCAGCAGCGGGGTTCCGGGGACGGATCCGGCGAGCCAGGGCACGGCCAGCACCTCCACGAAGGTGTCGGCCAGCTCGTTCCGCCAGACGAAGCCGCTCCACAGCGGGTGTTCCGCCCGCCGGTGCCGGCCGACCAGCAGCCACTTGGCCGCCACGGTGACGGCGCAGGCGGCCGCGCCCGCGGTGAGCAGGACCGCTCCGGACAGCAGGGCGGCGCCCGGGACCCCCAGGGCGGGCGTCGCGGCCAGCGCGCAGAGCGCCGCCAGGGTCAGGACGGCGAGGGCGGCCGAGCAGAACACGGGCACGAGCCGGCAGGCCTCGACCAGGCCGCGCGCCCACAGCAGCCGGGCGGGCGGGTCGTAGGTCCGGCCGCGGTCGGCGGCCTCGGCGGAGCGGGGCAGCCGCACCGGCGGCAGGCCCAGGTAGGAGCTGCCCTTCTTGGCCTTCTTCGGGGTCGCGGACAGTACCCCGACGAGCCCGCCGTCGGGCACGCTGCGGCCGGGCGCGGTCATCCCCGAGTTGCCGAGGAAGGCCCGGCGGCCGATCTCGGAGCGGCCGATCCGGATCCAGCCGCCGCCGCGTTCGCAGGGCGCGGTCAGGGTGTCGTCGGCGAGGAACGCGCCGTCGCCCACGGTGGTGAGGCTCGGCAGGGCGAGCACGGTGGACACCTCGGCGCCCCGGCCGACGCGCATGCCGAGCAGCCTCAGCCACACCGGGGTGACCAGGCCGGCGTACAGCGGGAAGAGCGTCGCCCGGGCCAGGTCCATCAGCTGGACGACCGCCCATGCCTGCCAGCCGACCCGGCTGTGCGTGGGGTGGTTCCCGGTGCGCAGCCCGAGGCTGAGCAGGCGTACGGCGGCCAGTACGAGCAGCGCGTACGCCAGGGCGAAGGCGAGCGCGCCGGGCACCACGGCGAGCAGCGCCCCGCGCAGGGCCGCGGCGGGTCCGGCGCCGGCGGGCACGAACCGGCCGGCGACGAGCAGCGCGGGGAGGGCGGCGAGCAGCGGCAGGGCCGTGAGGCAGAAGCCGGTGGCCCCGTACATGGCCCGCCAGCGGCGGGCTCGCGGCGGGCGCTCCCCGGGCCAGTTGTGTTTGGCCCTGCCGGTCCTGACGGCGGGGGCGCCGGCCCAGCGCTGGCCGGCCGGTACCTGGCCGGCCACGGCGGATCCCGGTGCCACCTCGGCCCGCTTGCCGACGCGCGCGCCGGGGAAGAGCATGCTGCGGGTGCCGACGACGGCTCCCGCGCCGATCCGGACGGGCCCGATCTCCAGGCGGTCGCCGTCCAGCCAGTGGCCGCTGAGGTCCACCTCCGACTCTACGGCGCAGCCGCGGCCGAGCCTGAGCATGCCGGTGACCGGGGGCAGGGAGTGCAGGTCCACGTCGGGGCCCACGCGGGCCCCGAGGGCGCGGGCGTAGCGCTGGAGCCAGGGGCCGGTGAGGGAGGTGGCGCCGGAGCACTCGGCGAGCCGCTCGGCCGTCCACAGCCGCAGGTGCACGCTGCCGCCGCGCGGGTGGCGTCCGGCCCGTACGCCGCGCAGCAGCAGGCGGGCGCCGCCGGCGGCGACGGCGAGGCGGCCGGGCGGGCTGAACAGCAGGGCCGCGCCGGCGGCCACGTACCACCAGGAGGCGGTCGGCGCCCACGGGTACGGTCCGAGGCGGTGCAGCAGGTTGCCGAGGGCCAGCAGGGCGACCGTCCAGCGCAGGCCGACGAGGGTGAACAGCGGCAGCAGCAGGAGGCACTGGGCGGCCTTGGCGCGCGCCGGGACCGGTGTGACGGTGCGGGCGGCGCCGTCCTCGCGTACGGACCGCTCCAGCCGCCGGGCCAGTTTGCGCAGCGTCGGGTTCTGGTAGACGTCGAGGACGGCCACCGCGGGGTAGCGGGTGCGCAGCCGGGTGGTGAGCTGCGCGGCGGCGAGGCTGTTGCCGCCGGTGGCGAAGAAGTCGTCGCCCGCGCCGCTCACGGGTACGCCCAGGGTCTCGCTCCACTGTTCGGCGAGCCAGGCCTCGGTGCCGTGGAGCGGCTCGGCGGGTCCGGTGGTCTCCAGGCCGGGCAGGGGCCAGGGCAGCGCGTCGCGGTCGACCTTGCCGGAGGTGCGGGTGGGCAGGGCGTCGACCTGCGCGAGCAGCGGCACGAGGGCGGCGGGCAGCTCGGCGCGCAGCCGTTCGACGGCGGCGGTGCGGTCCCAGCCGTCCTGGGTGACGAGGTAGCCGACGAGCAGCTGGTTGCCGCCGCGGGCGGTGCGTACGGCGGCGGCCGCGCCGGCGACGCCGGGCAGGGCCTGGAGCGCGGCGTCGACCTCGCCGAGTTCGATCCGCCGGCCGCCGAGTTTGACCTGCTCGTCGGCGCGGCCGAGGAAGACCAGGCCCTCCGGTTCGGCGCGGACCAGGTCGCCGCTGCGGTAGGCGCGCGGCCAGCCGAGGGATGCCAGCGGGGCGTACTTCTCGGCGTCCTTGGCCGGGTCGAGGTAGCGGGCGAGGCCGACGCCGCCGATGACGAGCTCTCCGCTGCCGCCCATGGGGACGGGCTCGCCGGACCCGTCGACCACGGCGAGTTCCCAGCCGGCGAGCGGGAGGCCGATCCTGACGGGCTCCTCGCCGGTCAGCGGGCAGGCGCAGGCGACGACGGTGGCCTCGGTGGGGCCGTACGTGTTCCAGACCTCACGCCCCTCGGTGACCAGGCGTGCGGCCAGCTCGGGCGGGCAGGGCTCGCCGCCGAAGATCAGCAGCCGGACCTCGTCGAGGGCGGCGGGGTCCCAGAGCGCGGCCAGGGTGGGCACGGTGGAGACCACGGTGATCTCCTGTTCCACCAGCCAGGGGCCGAGGTCCGCGCCGCTGCGGACCCGGTGGCGGGGTACGGGGACGAGGCAGGCGCCGTGGCGCCAGGCGAGCCACATCTCCTCGCAGGAGGCGTCGAAGGCGACGGAGAGTCCGGCCATGACCCGGTCCCCGGGGCCGATCGGCTCGTCGACGAGGAACAGGGCGGCCTCGGCGTCGACGAAGGCGGCGGCGCTGCGGTGGCTGACGGCGACGCCCTTGGGCCGGCCGGTGGAGCCGGAGGTGAAGATGATCCACGCGTCGTCCCCGGGGCCCGGCCGGGCCCCGGGCGCGGGGGCGGCCGCGGGGGCGGCGCGGCCGGCGGGGTCGATGCGCCGGCCGGGGCCCAGTACGGCCCGGACTCCGGCTTCGCCGAAGACCAGCCGGGCCCGCTCGTCGGGGTCCTCGGCGTCGACCGGCACGTAGGCGGCACCCGCGGCGAGGACGGCGAGGACGGCCACGTACAGCTCGTTGGTGCCGGAGGGGACGCGTACGCCGACCCGGTCGCCGGGTCCCACTCCGGCGGCCGCGAGGGCGCGCCGGCGGCGCTCGACCCGGGCGGCCAGGGCCCGGTAGGTGAGCCGGGAGGCGCCGTCGTCCAGGGCGGGTTCGTCGGGGTGGGCCCGTACGGTGGCCTCGAAGACGTCGAGGAGGGTACGGGCGGGGGCGGCGGGCCCGGCGGAGAACCGGGCGGACTTGCCGGGCTCCCCGGATGGCTCCGCTTCGTCGGGGACCGGGTCGTCGGGCAGGGCTCCGTCGGCCGTCAGGGTGAGTTCACCGCGTTCGGGTGTGGCTGCCATAGGCCCTCGCGTCTCGCTCCCGGACACGTCCGGGGTGCCGGTGGAGCCCGGGTCTGCCCGGGTTGTTCCGGTCCGGCGGAGAACAACCCACCAGCCTAGTTCGCCGTCGGGGATTTTCCCGTGGAAGGCCGGGGCGTGGCCGGAAGGCGTAGCTAGGACGGTCGCACGGTGCGGGGGCCCGCGCAGTGGGCTCCGTGCGCCTTCACCCGTTCGCGCAGCGCGCGGTCGGCGGTGACCACCACGCAGGGGCGGCCGGTGTGGGCGGCGGCGAGTTCCACGATGCGGTCGTCGCCGCTCCCGGGCGCGGAGTCGACCCGGACGCCGGGTACGGACGCGATGCCGCGGGCCGCGCCCTCGACGACGAGGATGACCTCCTCGCCGGTGTCCCGTTCCGCGAGCCGGTCGCGCAGCCGCTCGGCGGCGCCCTTGCGGTCGCGCCACCATCCGTCGGGCACGGAGCCGACGACGTTCGCCGCGTCGACGATGAGGACGGAGGTGGGGGGTTCGGTCACGTTCCGTCATTCTGCCACGGCCGTCTCCGGGGGTGCGACGACGAAGACGTCGGACAGCGGTGAGGTGTCCGCGCTGGCACTGATCAGGAGGTCGTAGGTGTCCGGGGGCAGGACGCCGAGGTCGAACCGCTGCCGTTCGCGCGGGACCGCGACGGCGCGGTCGACGACCGGCGGCAGGCCGGTGGTCCGGCTGGTCACCGTGAGCCGGGCCGGGATCTCGGGCAGTGCGCTCTCGCTCAGTGAACTGTCGGCCCCGATCTCGCAGACCACCGGTTCTCCGTCGAGGTAGAGGTCGTCGCCCAGGTAGTTGAACCAGCAGGTCACCAGGGAGCGCAGGTCTCCGATGTGGATGTCGTGCAGGGACTGGAGGATGCCCTTCATGTGGTTGAGCATGGCCTCGTGGTTCTGCAGGCTGCCGTGCTTCTGCGGGACGAAGGTGCGGGCCTCCTCGGAGCCGGACAGGGCGGCGGAGAGCTGGGGCACCGTGCCGTCGCCGCCTTCGTCCTCGTCCCCGCGGACCATCAGCGTCTCGACCTTGTCCCCGATGATCCTGGCCGACTGACGGGTGGGCTGGTCGGTGCCGACGATCGGGTAGTAGACGACCTGGCTGGACTCCCACGCGGGGTTCTTCCGGTTGGCGTCGGCCGCGTCCTCCATCTCCTTGTGGAAGTCGGTGAGGTGGCTGCTCCACTGCTCCTGCCAGCCGGGGAGCCCGGCCTTGGCGGGGATGGCCGCCGTCCCGTCCGGCCCGTAGACGCACCGGTAGACGGGGGCGAGCTGGTGCAGGCCGGTGAAAGAGCGCAGGAGCCGGGTGAGGTCGTGTTCGAAGGGCCCGATCCGCTTCTGGAAGCCGTTGCACAGGAACTCGACGGCGTTGAGGGATCCGTAGTAGGGGGTGCCGAAGGTCACGACGGCCCGGGTGTCCCTCCAGCCGCCGAGCACCTCGACGTAGTAGCGGGAGACGAGGCCGCCCATCGAGTGCCCGACCAGCACGAGCTGGGCGGCGGAGTTGCCGCTCTTCTCGCGCCAGGCGGACAGCCATCCCGCGCTCCGCTCGGCCAGCTGCCGGGCGGCGGCCCGGTTGTCGCGCCGCCAGTCGTACGGGAAGGGGAAGTAGTTCTCGCCCGGTGTCAGTTCGAACCGGTCCAGCAGGAACTTCTCGGTCGCCGTGTAGCCGTCGATCTTCCACAGGCCGGGCAGGGTGTGGAGGTCGGGCACCAGCCGGCTGGCGACGACGTCGTCGCCGAGGTCGTCCTCGTGCCAGTCGTCCTGGCCGTCGGGCAGTTCCAGCTCCGCCAGGGAGCGGCCCAGGCTCTTCAGGGCGCCCATGACCGCCGAGGCCGAGGGGGCCCACACGTCCTTTCCCTTCCGCGTCAGTACGCTGCCGGTGATGCCGGGGAGCAGCACGACGACGTCGGGCATCGGGCTCTTTCCCATGAGCTGACCTCCTAGCTCTCTCGCGGGTCGGGCGGCTTCTCGTTCTCGGGTGGGACGAACGGTTCGGAGGCGTCCCCGTAGTGCTGGTAGGCGGCCCAGGAGCTCCACCGCTGCGGGTCCTGCGTGCCGTCCACCGGCCCCTCCTGGGTGCGCTGCTCGTAGAGCCTCTTGCGTGCCGACCGGACGGCCGCGCCCACGGTCGGCTTGGTCTCGCTGGGGCTGCACGTGAACAGGTGGGTGTAGAACTCCTCGGCGAAGGAGATCCCCTGGTCGTCGGGGATCCGCCAGGCCGCCCCGATGTAGTGGCCGACGCCGATGCGCAGGAACTCGTCGGCGAGGCTGGGTACGAGGGCGGCCTGCGGGTTCCCCCACGGGCTGGGGCCGGGTGCGCCGTCCGGTGCGCCGGCGGCTCCCAGGCGGGCGGTGTGGCAGGCGTTGGCCACGACGATCAGCGGCGGATGCTCCAGCCTGCCCACTTCCTGGGCGGTCAGCAGGCCGTCGGCGAAGACCCAGCCCGACCGCCGTCCGGTCCCGGAGGGGTCGAAGGCGCTGTGGCCGCAGTAGTGGACGATGTCGTTGCGCCCGCACAGCAGGGCCCGCAGGACGTCGAGCCGCCTGGCGGGTTGCACGCCCGGCTCGCGGTCGGAGTTCGCCGACCCGAGGAAATGCGTGACCTTGACGCCCAGGGTCGAGAGGCGGGTGGCGACGGCGATGGCCTCCGCGCGGGCGCCCGGCAGCTGGAGGTCCTTCTCGGGGTCGCCCGGGTCGCCGATCACCAGGGCGCGCAGCGGGCCGTCCGCCGGCCCCTCGGGCATCACGCGCGCGTAGGTGGTGCGCAGCTGGCGGGAGAGCAGGGTACGGATCGCCAGGGGGTCGCACTGCTCGCCGCCGGTCTGCTGGACGACCTCCGCCAGGAACTCCCAGGGTACGGAGGCGGTGTCGCGGTCCAGCTCCAGCAGAACGGTGGCGTCGTCGGTGAGCAGCCTGCGGAAGTCCTCCGGGACCATGAAGCGGGAGAGCAGGTCGGGCAGGTCCCACGAGTCCTGGACGGTGGGTTCCGTCAGCCGCGCCACGAGTTCGCGCAGCAGGTCCGTGTCCACCTCGAGGACTCGTTCCGGTACGGTGGCGCGCCCGCTCAGGGCGGCCCAGCGCAGGGTGTTGGTGCCCGACAGGACGGACATCCGCACGGATGCGGAATCGTCCTCGTCTTCCGGGGGGCCGCGGAGCACCTTCAGGGACAGGTCGGTGGGAGCCACTTCGGCGAGGTGGGCCAGCTGCTCGCGGACCTGGTCGCCGATGCCGGACTCGAAGCCTGCCAGCACGGTGCGCAGGGCCTCTTCCGCCGCGGGTGGATCCGGGCCGTCGGGTGGGGCGGCGTCCCGCGCGCGGGCGAGTCCGGACAGCGCCGTCAGGGCGTACACGGCGGCGGAGGGGACGAACAGCAGGCCGCTGCTCTCCTCACGCAGCTTCGGGTTGACGCGCAGCTGCGGCTGGCCCTCGGCTGCCTTGGTCAGTGCGAGCAGCAGCTGTTCGGCGCGCAGCCGGTCGACCTCCACGAGGAGCACGTCGGTGAGCCGGGGCGCGGGCGCCGGAGGGGCCGTCGACCCCAGCGCGGTGGCGAAACCCCGTACGAGGGCCCGGACCGCCACGCCGACGGAGAGGTTTCCCGGGCCCGCCCCGATGAGGACGGTCGCCATGGTCGCGAAGTGGCCGACGAGGATGGCTTCGCGCAGGAGGGAGGCGTACAGCTGGCGGGCACGGTATTCGGTGAGGGTGCCCATCGGCCCCATGCCGATGACGGCGGCCGACCGTACGAAGCCCCCTTCCTTGCACGGGAAGTAGGTGACCTCGCCGAGTTGGGCGTCGATCCAGCCGAGCCGGCTGTGCTCGGTGATCAGGGGGCGGGAACCGGGGGCGGATATGGCACGGTCCAGTGAGAGTTCCGCGGTGTCCGGCAGGAGCGACTGGTAGTGGCCGGTGACGTGGAGGTCGGCGGCCACCTCCACCAGGCCGCCCCAGACCACGGTGATGTTGACGGTTGGACCATCAATGGGCGGTGGCGGGGCGGGAGCCGCGGCCGGATTGCGGGCGGGCCGCCTGTTGGCGGGCGTCGTCACGCCTTCCAGCAGGTCCTCGATGCGAGCGGTGGGGGTGCTCACCACGACGCGCCTCCTTCGAGTCGCCCGAGATTCGCGTACCGGGTGCACCGCACCTGTCCCCCCACAGGATTATCCCACCGTTTCCGCACGGAGCCCTGCGGGGCCCGCTCGCCCGAACGTGCGGAGTGCGCGGCCCCGTGTTCCTGCTGGCCTGCACCGCGCTGGTGGTCGTCTTCCGGCCCGGCCAGGCGCCGCCCGAGCTGGCCCGGCTGCCGGGCACGCAGGACGTGGCCGTGGTCGGCTTCGGGGGAGTCGGCCCGGGCCAGGACCAGCGGGTGCTGGACGACGTGTCGGAGGCCTTCACGACCGCCCTGTCGCAGGACCGGCTGCCCGAGGGCAGCACGGCGCGGGACTTCGCCCGGGTCACCGCACCTCCGCTGGGGGTGCTCGC
This sequence comes from Streptomyces sp. NPDC040718, assembly GCF_055593565.1. NCBI lineage: Bacteria > Bacillati > Actinomycetota > Actinomycetes > Kitasatosporales > Streptomycetaceae > Streptomyces > Streptomyces sp. NPDC040718. The sequence goes on from NZ_JBVIXO010000010.1 coordinate 168,120, forward strand.
CGGCGCCGGGCGGGACCGCCGGAGGCTGGACGACTGGACGGCCGCCTTCGTCGACGAGACCAACGCCGGGACCGTCGTCGGCGGCCTGGTCGGCACCGACTCCGGCGGGCAGATCGGCCTGCGGCCCGCCGTGTACGTACGGGCCGCGCAGGTGCTGGACGCGCCCGAACTCGGGCGGGCCCTGGAACGCGTCCGGTCCGCCGAGGGGGGCGGTGACGCGGTCGAGGAGCTGCGGCTGCCGGCCACGTCCATCGCGGCGGCGTACGCCTACGGGCGCGGGGACCCGGCGGGCGCCGTGGCCACCATGTAGGAGGCGGTCGCCAAGGAGCGCGGCTTCGCCCGGCGCGGACTGTGGCAGGCGATCGCGGCCGGGTCCGCCGGATCGGCACCGTGGTGATGCCCCGGTCGAGGACGGCGGTGTTCACCGTCCCCGAGGCGGTCGTCGAGGAGACCGGCGGCCAGGGTGTGCACTGCGTCACCGTGCCGCTGGAGGATCAGTACAACTGCCCTGAGCCGTAGGCCGGTTCAGCGGTAGCGGGCGGAGGCGGCGGCGAAGGGCGTGGCGTGCTGGGGTGCCGTGGCGACGAGGGCGACCCAGGAGCCGTCGGTGAACTCGATGTCCATCCGCCCCTTCTGCAGGACGCCCGTCGGGTTGGCCCGTACGGCGGCCACCGCCGGGCGGGGCACCTCCCAGTGGTGCTTCATCACCGGCGTCGACTGCCACAGCGGCGAGACGTCGCTGAGCCCGAACCAGCGCCGGTCGGTGAGGACCAGTACGCAGGCGTTGGAACGGCGCACGCTGGCGCGGCTGATGACGAAGTGTCCGGCCGCGCTCTGCCAGCCGCCCTCCATGTTCTTCCCGTGGATCAGGCGCGTGTCGAGCTGGTCCGGCGCGTCGGGCACGCGGTCGATGGCGTCCGCCACGGCGGCCGGCCGCGACCGCCGCGGGTCGAGCACCCGGGACTTGGCGATCTGCCGCAGCTGGCGGGGCAGCCGCGCCTCGATCCGCCGCTGGAGGTCGGAGGGGTCCGGTGGCGCGAGCATCGACTCGGGCGGGGTGGGCACACCCGGCCCGAGTTCGTGGGCGCAGGCGGCTATGAGGTGCTCCCCCGGCTGGAGGAACTGCCGGGCCTGTTGGCGCCTCTCCTCGTTCAACGGGCGTGCTCCTGTCCTTCTTCGGTGGTCATGTCCGGTGGAGGGAATTCTCCCCCATCGCCCGACTTTCATGATCACCGGGGTCGCCCCCGGCGGCGTCCGGGGCGGGGCCGGGACCCCGGCCGCGCAGGGCTTCCTCCAGACGGGCGATGTCCCGCGCGTCCTTCGCCCGGCGCGGCCGGCCCGGGATCCAGACGGGCGTCATCCGCTTGATCTCGATCTGGGCCGGGGGGCTGACGATCGCGCACCGCAGGTCCCCGATGCGGCCGGCCGGGCCGTCCAGCATGCCCGGCGGCCACGGCTCCCCGGCCCACGGGCCGCCGGCGACGACGGGAAGTCCGTCGGGGCCGCGGGCCAGCAGGGCGAAGCTGCTCTCCTCGCCCTGTTTCACGAAGTCGAGCTGCTGGCCGGCGGGCGGGCCGGGCAGCGGCTCGTACCCGGCGGCCGCCAGCGCGCCGGCGAGGGCGGGGGCGTCCCCGCTCCAGGCGAACCAGTCGATGTCCTCGTGGTCCCGAGTGGGCGCGCCGAGGAAGAAGTCCATCGCCCATCCCCCGCGGAGCCGGACCTCCACCCCCAGGGCCGCGGCGATCTCCGTCGTCTCGGCGATCAGCCGGAGCTGGCGGCCGGTGCGTTCCATGTCCATGATCACGCAGGCTACGGGCGCGGCGCCGCCCTCGTGGCTCCTTTTCCGGCGTGCGGCCCGCCCGCCCGCGGCTCAGGCGTCGTCCGGCAAGTGGATGTCGAGGACGCAGATGTCGTCGCGGTTCCCCGGCCGCAGTGCGGCCAGGGAGCGGGCGAGCGTTTCGCCCGCGCCTTCCCGCAGCAGCCGGGCGGCGGATACGGCGAGGCGGTCGAGGCCCGCCTCGATGTCCTCCCCCGGTTCCTCCACCAGACCGTCCGTGTACAGCAGGAGGTGGTCCCCCGGCAGCAGGTCGAACACGTGCTGCCCGTACGTGGAGTCGAAGTCGGCACCCAGCAGGGAGCCGTCCGGCTGCGGCAGGAAGGTCGCCGTGCCGCCCCGGACCAGCAGCGGCGGCAGGTGCCCCGCCCGGACCCAGGTCAGGCGGTGGTCCCACGGCTGGTAGCGGCCCATGACCATCGTCGCGGTGGCCCCCTGCTGTTCCCCGGCCGTGTGCAGCAGGAGGCTGTTGAGGCGCTGCAGTACGTCCGGCAGGGGCGATCCGGTGATCACCATCCCCTTGGCGGTGAACCGCAGCTGGGCCATGGTGCCCACCGCGGACAGGCCGTGTCCGGCGACGTCCCCCACGACGAACAGGGCGCTCCGGTCGGGGAGTCCGATCGCCGAGTACCAGTCGCCCCCCACGTTGATCCCGCGGTCGGCGGGAGCGTAGGCGACGTCGACGCACAGGCCCGCCAGCTCCAGCGACTGCCGGGCGACGGGCAGCAGGGTGTCCTGGAGGCGGGCGGCGAGGGCGCGTTCGGCCGTCAGCATGCCCCGCTGGACCAGGTTGGCCCGTTCGCTCTCGCGCAGGGCCAGCTCCGCGTCGCGCAGCGCGGTGAGGTCCTGGAAGAAGCCGTGCACCTCGATCGGGCTGCCGTCGGCGTCCGTCTGGGCCTCGGCGACGATCCGCAGGTGCCGCACGCCCTGGTCGGTGCCGATCCGGAACGGCTGGTCGACCGCCCTGCCGTCGCCCAGCAGCCGCCGCACCACGGCGGCCATCCTCGGCAGGTCCTCCGCCGGCAGGTGCGCGGGCAGGTCTTCCAGCCGCATCGGGCCCAGCGCCGGGTCCCGGTCGAAGATCTCGTAGACCTGGTCGGACCAGATCACGGTGTCCGTCATCAGGTTCCAGCTGGCCCAGCCCAGGTTCCCCAGCCGCTGCATGTCGGCCAGCCTGCGGGTCTCCCGCTCGTTCGTGTCGTGGCGGATCCACGACACCACCAGCCGCTCCCCGAGCCGGGCCGCCCGCACGGAGTACACGGACTGCTGCGGCACCCCCGCGGTGACCTCCTCGTAGGTGAACGGCTCGCCCTCGTACACCGCGCCCGTGGTCAGCGCGTCCAGGTACCCCTCCCAGAGGGCGCTGCCCGCCACGGTCGGGTACGTCTCCAGGATCCGCCGCCCGACCAGCTCCTTGCCGCTGCGCCCCGCCACGTCCAGCGACTCGGGCGCCGCCGCCTCGATCCGGTAGTCCTCGACCTCCCCCGACGGCGAGCGCAGCGGCGTCAGCAGGACCGCGGGCCCCGCGAGGGCGTCGAAGACCGTCTGGACTGCGTCCACGTCCTCGTGCAGCGGGACGAACCCGTGGGGGCCCCGGTCCTCGCGCAGCGGACCGCCGCAGAGCCGCACGGCCCTGCGGAACAGGGTCCGGGTGGTGGCGTCGAAGGGGCCCGGCCGGCCGCGGAAGAAGCCGACGACCGCCGTCACGGGCCCGGCGCCGGGTACGGGGATCCAGGCGCGCGAGGGCCACTGCCCGGGGGGGCCGCCGATGAGCTGGTACCGGGTGGCGTCGAGGCCCGGGTCCTCCAGCCACACCGCCTCCCCGGCGGCGACGGCCTCCAGCGCGGCGACCCCGCCGAGCGGGGGGATGTGGCTCCACTGCTCGGCGAGCTCGTCGCCGACGCCCGCGTGTCCGGCCAGCTCCAGGCTGCCGGCGGACGCCACGGTGTAGATCATCACCGCTTGCACGTCCTCCGGCTCCCCGAGGGCCGAGCGCAGCAGCTCGGCGATCCCGTCCGCGGTTCCCACGCCCGCCAGGTCCCGGGCCAGGCGGGCGAGGAGCTCCCGGTTGGCAGCCGGGCGCCCGGCACCGGCGACGTACCGGCGGGTGTCGAAGGGAGCGGTCACGGCCTGCGGCTCCCGCCCGGATTCCGGCCGTACGGGGGTCCGGCCGGCCCGCGGGGCCGCGGCGGAACCCCCTCCGGTCCGGCCGAGGGTGATCCAGCACTCCTCCAGGACGGTGCGCCGGTGCTGGGCGGCGCGGTCCAGCAGCAGTTGGTACGCGGCGTCCGCGGAGAGGCCCTCCCGGGCCATCACCACTCCCTTGGCCCGTTCGAGGACGGCCGTCATCGAGGCGACGCCCTCCAGGTCGACCACCTCGGCGCGCAGTCTGGCGACGACCTTGGCCAGTGCCAGCACCTCGGGGGCCGCGGCATTACCGGCATCGGGAAGCACGGACTCGCCCTCCATACGTCGAGCATGCCACGTGGGGGTGCGCCGGGCGCGAGCAACGACCGCGTCAGCGCGGCGCGGCGGAACCGGCCCCCGGACCCGGACCGGGGGCGGGTTCGGCCGGCGCGAGTTTGTCCGGCATGAGGGTGGGCAGCAGCGCCCTACAGGCGAAAGGCCCCAGGACGGAGGCCCAGGATGTCCACAGGCACACTCATAGCCGTCATCGCCGCCGGGGTGGTCGTGGTGATCGCCCTCGCCGCCATCATGTGGCTGCTGGCGCGTCGGCGCCATCTGCGCGACCGCTTCGGGCCGGAGTACGAGCGCACGGTCCGGGAGGAGGGCGGCGCACTCGCCGCCGAGCGCGAGCTGCGCGCCCGTGAGGCACGGCACGACGAACTCGACATCAAGGAGCTCCCCCCGGACCGCAGGCGCCAGTACGCCGAGCAGTGGACCGGTGTGCAGGAGCACTTCGTGGACCGCCCGGCGGGCGCCGTCGACGAGGCCGACGACCTCGTCTCCCGGCTGATGCGGGAGCGCGGCTACCCCACCGAGGGGTACCGGGGAACGGTGCGCGACCTGTCGGTCGAACACGGCCGCACGCTGGAGCACTACCGGGCGGCGCACGACGTCAAGGACCGGAGCGTGAACGGCCGCGCGACGACGGAGGAGCTGCGCGGTGCGATGGTGCACTACCGCGCCCTGTTCGAGGAACTGCTCACGGATCAGAGGAGCCGGTGACATGCAGACCCACGACGAGAACCCCACCACCGAACGCACCCCCCTGACCACGGAGGACCTCGCGGGTCCGGACGTGTCGCAGGAGCGCGGTGCGCCGGTCTACCCCGGCGAGGCCTCCGCGGACCTGTCCGAGGACACCCTCTCCGGCCGCGACGAGGGGGCCCGCGCGGAGGAGCCCTACGAGCCCTCCGACGCCGCGGAGCCCGACGCCGGGGACGGGGAGCCGCTCCTCTCCGCCGGGGACGCCGAGCGCTACCGCACGGAATGGGCCGAGATCCAGGGCCGCTTCGTCGACGACCCCAAGGACGCGGTCACCTCGGCCGACACCCTGGTGGCCGAGGTCATGCAGAACCTCGCGGGGACCTTCGCCGCGCACAAGCAGGACCTGGAGGGCCAGTGGCGGAGCGGGGACCGGGTACCCACGGAGGAACTGCGGATGGCGCTCCAGCACTACCGGTCGTTCTTCAACCGGCTGCTGCGGACCTGAGCTCCTGAGGAGACCTCCCGGGCACCCCGTGCGGAGGGGGGCGGAAAGGCCGAGGCCTTTCCGCCCCCCTCCGCACGGGGTCACTCCGAGGCGCAGCCGATGCACTCGACGTCGATCTGGTCGGCGAGCTCGGTCAGTACGTCGGCCAGCTCGGACACCGTCTCCTCGTCGGCGGGCATCTCGCCCGTCTCGGTGGCGTGCACCCAGTCCTCGGCCAGCCGCCGCAGCAGCGCGGTGACGTGGTCCGCGGGGATCAGCAGACCGCCGTCGTCCGCGGGAAACAGCGGTATCGAGACCTGGATCATGGGACTTCCTCCCGGACGGCTCCTTACCGGCGGCTACCCGCGCCGCGCGGGGGCAACCGTCGCCGGCCGCTCAGGTGCCGCCGTGGCCGCCGGCGGCCTCCAGGGCGGCGAGGACCCGGTCGGGGGTGAGGGGGAGTTCGCGGATCCGGCGGCCGGTCGCCCGGGCGAATGCGTTGCCGATGGCGGCGGCCGCGCCCACCGTGCCGATCTCGCCGATCCCCTTGCTGCCCATCGGTTCGAGGTGCTTGTCGTGCTCGTCGACCCAGTACGCCTCGATGTCCGGCACGTCCGCGTGCACCGGCACGTGGTACGACGCCAGGTCCCGCGCGGTGAAGTCGCCGTACGCCGGGTCCAGCGGGGAGTGCTCGGTGAGGGCCATCCCCAGGCCCATCACCATGCCGCCGACGAACTGGGAGCGGGCCGTCAGCGGATTGAGGATCCGGCCGGCGGCGAAGACGCCCAGCATGCGCAGCACCCGCACCTCGCCGGACACCGGGTCGACCGACACCTCGGCGAACTGGGCCCCGAAGGCGTGCCGGGCGTACGGCGAGCGCTGCTTGGCGGCGGCCGTGGTGTCGGCGGAGGCGCACAGACCACCCTCCGGCACCTTCCCGTCACGCCGTCCGAGTTTCAGCGCGAGCGCGCGGCAGGCCTCGTGCACCGCCCACCCCCAGGACCCGGTGCCGCACGAGCCGCCGGCCACCGACGCCGGGGGCAGGCCGGAGTTTCCGACCACGCTCGTCACCCGGTCCGCCGGCACGCCCAGCGCGTCCGCCGCCACCAGGGCAAGGACGGTCCGCGCCCCGGTCCCGATGTCGGTGGCGGCCACTTCCACCCGGTAGGTGCCGTCCGGCAGGGCGTGCGCCAGCGCCTGGGAGGGGGCCAGGTACACCGGGTACGTGGACGCGGCCACGCCCGCGCCGGTCAGCAGCCCGTCCCGGGCCCGGGGCCCGCGGGTACCCGGCCAGCCGAAGCGCCGCGCGCCCTCGCGCAGGCAGGCGACCAGGTTGCGGCTGCTGTACGGGCGCCCGCTGTCAGGTTCGGCGGCGGGCTCGTTGCGCACGCGCAGCTCGACGGGGTCCACGCCCACGGCGTCGGCGAGTTCGTCCATGGCCGACTCCAGCGCGTACATGCCCGGTGTCTCGCCCGGGGCCCGCATCCACGACGGGGTGGGCACGTCGAGCGGTACGACCCGGTGCGCGGTGAGCAGGTCGGGTGCCGCGTACATGACCCGCGCGGGGACCGCCGCCTGCTCGACGAACTCGCGGATGCGCGAGGTGTGGGTGGTGATCTCGTGGGCGAGGGCCGTGAGGGTGCCGTCGGGCCGCGCGCCGAGGCGGACCCGGTGCAGGGTGGGGGCGCGGTGGCCCACCACCTCGGGCAGGTGGGCGCGGGGCAGCGCGAGCTTGACCGGCCGCCCGGTGTGCCGGGCCGCCATCACGGCGAGCACCACGTGCGGGCGGGGCGTGCCCTTGCAGCCGAAGCCGCCGCCCACGTGCTCCGAGTACACGGTGATCCCTTCCTCGGGCAGGCCGAACAGGGAGGCCAGGACGGCGCCCACGAGCCCGGCCCCCTGGCTGGAGTCGTACACCGTGAGCCGCTCCCCGTCGACGTCCCAGACGGCGGTGGCGGCGTGCGGCTCCATGGGGTGGTTGTGCAGCGGGGGCACCGCGTACCGGCAGTCGAGGCGGACCGGCGCGGCGGCGTGCGCGGCGAGCGCGTCGCCCCGCTCGCGGCGTCCCGGGTAGCCGCCGTTGACCTGCTCGGGCTCGTAGGCGTCGGGGTGCTCCTCGTACAGGCGGACGTGGGGGGTGGCGCCCCCGGTGTCGTAGGTCACGGACACGGCCTCGGCGGCGGCGCGGGCGCGCTCCGGGGTGTCGGCGACGGCGAGGGCCACGTACCAGCCGTGGTGGGGCACCCGGTCGTCCTGGAGGAGCCGCAGCTCGGGGTCGTCGGTGGGCCCCAGCCGGGGGGCGTCCGCGGCGGTGATGACGGCCGCCACTCCGGGCAGCGCCGCGGCGGCGGCCGTGTCCACGCGGACCACCCGGCCGACCGCCACGGTGGCGGGCACCGGCCAGGCGTACAGGCAGCCGGGCGGGGTGTGGTCGGCGGCGTAGCGGGCGGCGCCGGTGACCTTCTGCGGGCCTTCCCGCCGGGTCGCGGGCGAGCCGAGCGCGGGGGTGCCTTCCATGGTCCGTCTCCCTCTTTCGCTGTCTCTCCCGCCCGGCCGGCGGGGCTCAGTCCCGTGCGGGCCCGGCGAGCGCGCCCAGTACGTGGCGGGCGAGGTTGCGGGCGAGGAGCACCTTGAAGGCGTTGTCGCGCAGCGGGCGGGCCGCTTCGAGTTCGGCGTCCACGGCCGCGCGGACGGCTTCGGGCGTGGGGCGCTCGCCGAGCAGCCGGTCCTGCGCCACCCGGGCCCGCCACGGCCGGTGCGCCAGTCCGCCGAAGGCGAGCGCGACCCGGGACACCAGGCCGTCGCGGGTCTCCAGGACCGCCGCCACCGAGGCGAGCGCGAAGGCGTACGAGGACCGGTCCCGGGCCTTGCGGTACGCGGAGGGCGCGCCGAATGCCCCGGGCGGCAGCAGGACCGCGGTGACGAGCTCGCCGTGCCGCAGCGTCGTGTCGCGTTCGGGCCGGTCCCCGGGGAGCCGCAGGAAGTCGTCGAGCGGTACCGTGCGGGCGCCGCCGGTGCCGGTGACCTCCACCTCGGCGTCGAGCGCGCTCAGCGCCACGGCGAGGTCGGAGGGGTGGGTGGCCACGCAGAGCGGGGAGTGCCCGAGTACGGCGTGTTCGCGGTTGGCGCCGTCGAGGGCCGCGCAGCCGCTGCCGGGGTCGCGTTTGTTGCAGGGTTTGGACACGTCCTGGAAGTATCCGCAGCGGGTGCGCTGGAGGAGGTTGCCCCCGGTCGTCGCGGCGTTGCGCAGCTGTCCCGAGGCGCCGGACAGCAGGGCCTGGGCGAGGGCCGGGCAGCGGGCCCCGGCCAGCGGGTGGACGGCGAGGTCGGCGCCGCGGACCCCGGCGCCGACGCGGACGCCGCCCGAGGCGGTGCCCTCGACCCCGGCGGGGAGCACGCGGGCGACGTCCACGAGGGTGTCGGGCCGTTCGACGCCGAGCTTCATCAGGTCGACGAGGTTGGTGCCGCCGGCCAGGTAGGCGGAGCCGGGCCGGCCGCCGTGTGCCTCGGCCGCTTCGGCGAGGCTCGCGGGGCGGACGTAGCGGAAGGGCTTCACGTGATCACGTCCCGTACGGCGTCGACGATCCGCGGGTAGGCGCCGCAGCGGCACAGATTGCCGCTGAGGCGTTCGGCGATGGCCTCGCGGCTCGCCTCCGCGCCCTCGGCCGCCACCTCGGCGAGCATCCCGACGGCCGAGCAGAGCTGGCCGGGCGTGCAGAAGCCGCACTGGAGGGCGTCGCGGGCGATGAAGGCCTCCTGGAGCGGGTGGGGGCGGCCGTCCTCCCCCGCGAGGCCCTCGACGGTGGTGATGCGCGCGCCGTCCTGGGCGACGGCGAGCAGCAGGCAGCTGTTGAGGCGCCGGCCGTCGACGAGGACGGTGCAGGCCCCGCACTGGCCGTGGTCGCAGCCCTTCTTCGTGCCGGTGAGGTCCAGCCGCTCGCGCAGCGCGTCGAGCAGGGTGGTGCGGTGGTCCAGGTCGAGTGCGTGCCGTGCGCCGTTGACGTGGAGCGTGACCTGCGAGTGCGTGGCCTCCTGGCCGTCCATGACGAAGCGCCTGCCTCTCCTCGCGGTTCTCCCCGCCCCTTGGCGTCTAACCGGCGGGGGGTGCGGCGCAACGCATCTCCGGCCGGTTCCACCCGATTGGATTCGGACGGCGGAAGCTGGGCAGGCGCCGGGCGAGGCTCTCGAAAGGAGTTCGCCATGGCTGAGAAGGCCAAGGGCAAGATGGACCAGGCCAAGGGCAAGGCGAAGGAAACCATCGGCAAGGTTTCCGGCAGCGACCGGCTGAAGGCCGAAGGCAAGATGGACCAGGCCAAGGGCAAGGCCGAGGAAGCCGCGGGCAAGGCCGACCAGACCGTCCGCGGAGTCGGCGACTCGCTGCGCGGCCGCCGCCACGGCACCTGACTCCCCCACCCCGTGAGGCGTGCCCCCCGGCCGGTTTCCGGCCGGGGGGCACGCACACGCGTACGCACACGCATCAGAGCAGACTGACGCATCAGGACGGACGGCCCCGCTTCAGGAGGGACGGACGGCCCCGCTCCTGTCGGTGCTTCAGGAGGGACGGACGGCCCCGCTCCTGTCGGTCGGACCGTCAGGACACCGGGGGACGGCGCGGAATGTGCACGTGGATCGTTTTGCCCGCGGGCGGGGCGTCGTGCTGGCGGATCTCCACGTCGGTCCCGAGCCGGTTGACCAGGTGCCATCCCCAGCCGCCCTCACCCCGCTGACCGGGACGGCGGGCCCGGGGCTCCTGGCTGCTGCCGTCCGTGACCTCGACGTCGACGCCGTCGGCCCGCAGGCGCAGTTCCAGCGCGCAGTCGCCGGAGGCGTGGCGGACGGCGTTGGTGACGAGTTCGCTGATCACCAGCAGCGCGGCGTCCAGGGCGAGGGCAGGGAACGGGGGGCCGCCGCTCACGGTCGGGTCGAGGAAGTCACGGGCGGCGTGACGGGCCTCGGCGGCCGCGCCCCGGCCGTGCAGGGCCAAGTGGAGCGTGGTCGGTGTCGGATGGACCGGATGGAGAGGCATCGTCATCGTCTTCCCGGAAGTGCCTCGTGTCGTAGGCCGCGGAGCACCCGCCGCGGGGGCGGTGCCCGCGGAGCGGGGTGGGTCAGTGGCCGAGGGCGCGCTTCAGTTCGGACTTGTCCATCTTCGAACGGCCCTCGATGTTCTTCTGCTTCGCCTCGTTGTAGAGCTGCTCCTTGGTGGGCCCCTGCGAGCCGCTGTGCGAGCGCTGTCCGCCCCGCTCGGAGGAGGAGGTGTCCTGGGTGGAGGAGCGGCTCGCGGTCTTCGACTCGCCGGAGCGGGCGCGTTCCTTGTTGACCGTCCGCGCCGCGATCTCCTTGGCCCGGTCCGTGCTCTCGCCGCGCTGCTCGGCGCTCTCCTTGATGTGCTCGTACTGGCGTTCGCGCTTGGGGCTGGATCCGCGAGGCATGGTCACTCCTCGGCTCGTATCGGGATTCACGGGGCGGATCCGGCGGATCCGCACCATTCGCCTGCCCGGGTGCGGGCGGCTCATTCAGCCTGTTTCAACCGCCCTGCCATCCTGGCGCGGCAACGGCCGGCGCGGGCGGCCGGGACGGAGCGGCCCTCACCCGTTCGGCCCTGTCGGATTCGGGTCCGATTCCCCGTATTCCCGCCTCGGGGAGGTGCCCTGCGTGTTCTGTCAGCCGCACGGGTCACAGTGCGCGACCATACGGACGCCGAGAGCAGGCAGCCCGCAAGGTGGAAACACCGAGACAGGAAGAAGGACGGACGTGTCCGGCAGCGAAAGCGAGAACCCCGCAATCCCCTCCCCGGCCGCCACGCCGACCCGCCCCAGGACGAACCGGGACTGGTGGCCGAACCAGCTGGACCTCCAGGTGCTCCACCAGCACTCGCCCCGGTCCAGCCCGATGGGCGAGGACTTCGACTACGCGGAGGAATTCGCGGGCCTGGACGTCGAGGCCCTGAAGCGGGACGTCTTCGAGGTCATGACGACGTCCCAGGACTGGTGGCCCGCCGACTACGGCCACTACGGGCCGCTCTTCATCCGGATGAGCTGGCACGCGGCGGGCACGTACCGGATCGCCGACGGCCGGGGCGGCGGCGGCTCCGGCGCGCAGCGCTTCGCCCCCCTCAACAGCTGGCCGGACAACGCGAGCCTCGACAAGGCGCGCCGCCTGCTGTGGCCGGTCAAGCAGAAGTACGGCCGAAAGGTCTCCTGGGCCGACCTCCTCGTCTTCGCCGGGAACTGCGCGATGGAGTCCATGGGGTTCAAGACGTTCGGATTCGGGTTCGGACGGGAGGACATCTGGGAGCCCGAGGAGATCTTCTGGGGTCCCGAGGACACCTGGCTCGGGGACGAGCGCTACAGCGGTGACAGGGAGCTCACCGGCCCGTTCGGTGCCGTGCAGATGGGCCTCATCTACGTCAATCCGGAGGGGCCGAACGGGAATCCGGATCCCATCGCGGCCGCCAAGGACATCCGCGAGACGTTCGGGCGGATGGCGATGAACGACGAGGAGACGGTCGCCCTGATCGTGGGCGGGCACACCTTCGGGAAGTGCCACGGCGCGGTCGATCCCCAGTACGTCGGTCCGGAGCCCGAGGCCGGGCCGATCGAGCAGCAGGGACTCGGCTGGACGAACTCGTCCGGAACCGGCGTGGGCGTCGACACGATCACCAGCGGGCTGGAGGGCGCCTGGACGACCGAGCCGACCAAGTGGGACAACGGCTACCTGGACAACCTGTTCCGGTACGACTGGGAGCTGACCCGCAGCCCGGCCGGCGCGCAGCAGTGGACACCGACGGATCCCGCGGCCCAGGGCACGGTGCCCGACGCCCACGACCCGTCGAAGCGGCACGCCCCGATGATGCTGACGACGGACCTCTCGCTGAAGCTGGACCCCGTCTACGGGCCGATCTCGAAGCGCTTCCACGAGGACCCGGCCAAGCTCGCGGACGCGTTCGCGCGCGCCTGGTACAAGCTGCTGCACCGCGACATGGGTCCAGTCTCGCGCTACCTCGGCCCGTGGATCCCCGAGCCCCAGCTGTGGCAGGACCCGGTCCCCGCAGTCGACCACGAGCCGGTCGGGGACGCGGAGATCGCCGACCTGAAGGCCCGGGTCCTCGGCTCGGGGCTGTCCGTCTCCCAGCTGGCCGCAGCCGCCTGGGCCGCGGCCGCGTCCTTCCGCGGCACCGACATGCGGGGCGGCGCCAACGGCGGCCGGATCCGGCTCGCGCCGCAGAAGGACTGGGAGGTCAACGCCGGCTCCGAGGTGGCCGAAACGGTGGCGGCCCTCGACCGGATCCGGCAGGACTTCAACGCCGCGCAGACCGGCGGGAAGAAGGTCTCCCTCGCCGACCTGATCGTCCTGGGCGGCTGCGCCGCCGTGGAGAAGGCGGCCAAGGACGCCGGGCACACGGTCGCGGTCCCGTTCGCGCCGGGGCGTACGGACGCCTCGCAGGAGCAGACCGACGTGGAGTCGTTCTCCGTGCTGGAACCCAGGGCGGACGGGTTCCGCAACTACCTCCGGGCGGGCGAGAAGCTGTCGCCGGAGACCCTCCTGCTGGACCGGGCCAACCTGCTGACGCTGACCGCTCCGGAGATGACGGTGCTGACGGGCGGCATGCGGGCCCTGGACGCCGGTTTCAAGGGGTCCCCGCACGGCGTCCTCACCAGCCGGCCGCAGACGCTGACCACCGACTTCTTCGTCAACCTGCTGGACATGGGGACGGAGTGGACGGCCTCGGCCTCGGACGAGAACGTGTTCGAGGGCAGGGACCGGGCCACGGGCAAGGTCAGGTGGACCGCGACGGCCGTCGACCTCGTCTTCGGCTCGCACTCCCAGCTGCGGGCCCTCTGCGAGGTCTACGCGTCGCAGGACGCGGGCGAGAAGTTCGTACGCGACTTCGTGGCGGCGTGGGACAAGGTGATGACCCTGGACCGGTTCGACCTCGCGTGAGCGTCGGCCCGGCCGTCTGACCGTCCGGCCGCCCGCCCCGCCCGTGCCCGGTCCCCGACGGCCGGGACCGGGCGGGCGGGGTGGGCACGCGCCCGGCGGGCGGCGCATCCTGGAGGAGGACCCCCTCAAGCCTTCCTGAACCCCTTGGGGACATCATGGAGCTCGGCTTCCTCAAACCGCTCTTCGACCGCACCGGCCCCTGGGCCTCCGTGTACGTCGAGGCCGCCCGCGCGACCGAGGACGCGCAGCAGATCCGGGCACTGCGCGAGCGGGCCGTCGCCGCACAGCTGATCGACGCGGGCGCCGACGCCTACACCGTCCGGGCCGTGGTGAACCGGCTCCTCGGGGAGCCGGTCAGCGGGGCTCCGCCGGGCCGGGCGCTGTTCGCGTCGGGCGCCGAGGTGCTCCTGGACGTACCGCTCGCGCGGGCCCCGGCGGCCACCGAGGCGACCTGGTCGGTGCTGCCGCACATCGCCCCGCTGGCGGGCCTGCGCGGCGAGGAGCCGGCCTGCCTGGTGGCGTACCTCGACCGCACCGGCGCCGATCTGGAGCTGCGCGACGGCCCCCGCCGCCAGGCCGTGGGGCGGGCGGCGGGCGGGCGGGAGCAGGACCACGGGCACCGCGGCGTGCCCGCGGACCGGCACGAGTGGCACTACCGGAACCGGGTGGAGAACGCCTGGAACGAGACGGCCGACGCCATCGCCGCCGAGCTGGCCCGGCAGTGGCCCGGGAGCGGGGCCGGTCTGCTGGTGCTGGCCGGCGATGCCCGGGAGCGCCGGGCCGTCCACGGCCGGCTGCCCGAGCGGATACGGGCGGTGGCCGTCGAGGCCGAAGGCGGCGGGCGCGCGCCGGGGGCGTCACGGGAGGTCCTCGACCGGGAGATCGCGCGGGTGCGGGAGGGCTTCGCCCGCGAGCGGCTGGAGGCCGCCCTGGAACGGTTCCGCAGGGGCCGGGGCCGCCCCGGCGAGCACCGGGAGTCCACCGTGGACACCGGGCCGGGCCAGGCCGCCGAGGGCATGCCGGCGGTGGTGGACGCCGTACGCAGCCACCAGGTGGCCACGCTGCTGCTGGGGCCGGAGGGCTCCGACGCGGGGCGCGACGTGTGGATCGGTCCCGGCGTGGACCAGGTCGCGGTGCAGCGCGGCCAGGCGCGGGCGATGGGCGTCGACAAGCCCGCACGGGCGCGCGCGGACGACGCCCTGCTGCGGTCCGCGGCGGCGGCCGGCTGCGAGGTGCTCGTCGTACCGGCGGGCATGCCGGGGCCGGCGGGCGGGCTGGGGGCGGTGCTGCGCTGGACGGTGTGAGGGGCGGGGCCGGGGCGGCCCGCGGCCGGACGACGACGACTGTCCGGCCCGTCGGACGGGTGGGGCCGGGCACGCGGCGATCGGGCTGCCCCGCCGGCGGTCGCGGGGGCCGTTTGGTCCATCACCGGCCGCCCCGGCGCGGCATGCGCCTCCCCCTGCGCCGGTCAGTTCGCGTCGTGCTCGATTCCGGGTCGGCGTAGGACCAGGAGGATCAGCAGAGCGAACGCCGCGAACGCGGTGCCGGTGCGGGCGTGATTGAAGATCTCCCAGCGATCGAGGATCTCGGCGTGATCGACGGGCGGCGAGGTGACGGCCCACTCCTTGATCCGGCCGTTGATGGGGACGTTGCCGAGCCGGGTTATCAGGAAGGAGGCCAGTACCAGCAGCCCCGCCCCGCCGGCCAGCCATCGCGGGGTGCCGCGGGTCATCACGGCGAGCGTCACGGCGCTGAGTGCGGACAGCGCCATGGCGCCCTGCATGGTGATGCCGTTCATCTCCATCAGCCGGGCGTGGAAGGACAGCCTCATTTCGAGCGGTACGGCGTCGAACGTGGGGACGAGATTGGCCGCGCCGTAGCCGAACGCGCCCGCGAGCGCGCCGGTGGAGAGCAGGGCGAGACCCTTGACGAGTCGGATGAGCATGTGGAGCACCTCTGTGGGTCTGGTGCGGCGGGTGACGGAGGGCGTGGGCTGTGTGCCGCTGCCTCGACGGCGCGCCTCAGGCGCCGCTCGGCTGGATCATTCTGCGGCCCGCGGTGCTTCCGCCGTCCACGGCGATCGAGGCACCCGCCATGTAGGGGAAATCGTCGGACGCGAGGCCGAGCACCGCGCTCGCGATCTCCTCGGCATCGGCCATCCGTTCGAGACCGTCGACGTTGAGCGGGCCCCACGCCTGCTTGTACTTCAGCCAATCCGCGTCCGGGATTCCCGGCGGCCGGACGAAGGGGGTGTCGGTGGTGCCCGGCAACAGGGCGTTGACCCTGATTCCCTTGGGTCCGTACGCGAGTGCCGCGGACTTCACGAGGCCCTGCACCGCCCGCTTGCTCGCGGCGTACGCGGCGCCGTTCGGCCGCGCCTGCTCGGCCGCCGACGACGAGGTGCAGATGATGACGCCGCGCTGGACCCTGAGCATGTGCGGAACCTCGTACTTGATCGCGAGGAACATGCCCCGCGCGTTGGTCGCCTGGACGTCGTCCCACTCCTCGACGCTCATCTCGTGGGGCAGTCTGCCGCCGCCGATCCCGGCGTTGTTGAAGGCCACGTCGATGCCGCCGTAACGGCTCGCGACCCGGTCCACGAAGGCGCGCACCTGGGCGTCCACGCGCACATCGGCCTGTACGTAGGTCGCTTCACCGCCCGCGTCCCGGATCTCCCGTTCCACCTGGCGCCCCAACTCGGCTCGTCGACCGCAGAATCCGACGTGGGCGCCCTCCGCGGCGAACGCCTTCGCCGCCGCCCTGCCGATGCCGGACGTGGCACCCGTGACGAGGACCGACTTCCCCTGGAAGCGGCCCGCCTTGGCGCGGGACCTCGACGGGGCGCCGGCCGCGTGGGCGGTGGTGCCGAAGGCCACGCCGCCCAGCCCCAGTCCCGCCGCTCCACCGAGGAGGGACCGCCGCCCCAGGGTGGCGGACTGCGCGTCCGCGTCGGCACTCGTGTCTGTACGCGCGTTCGGGTTCGTGTTCACTTCCGTATCCATGGCGATCACGCTCGCAGGCCACAGGGGGTTCCCGACTCCCTCCACGGGGCGGACATCGCGGCCGGTGGGAGGAGGTGGCTCCTCCCACGGCAGGACCCCGGGCGCGCCGGCGAACACCTATCGTGAGAGGCGTGAACCGACCCTGGATCGAGCTCGCGTTCGACAGAAGATTCGCCACCCTACGGATCCTGGCGCTCGCCGGCGTACTGGTCGGCTACTCCCTGCTGCTTCGACAGCCGTCCGGGACAAGGGACTGGGGCCTGACCGCAGCCGGCCTGGTGCTGTGCCTGGTCGCGGGCAGATGGGTGTTCGGCTCGCTCCTGGCACAGTCAGGCCTGCTCGTCCTCGCACACGCGCTGGGCTCCGACACCGTCTCCTCGTTGAAGGTCCTGGCCGCCGTCACCCTCTTCGAGCTGGCGGTCCAGCGGTCCGGGCGCCGCCTCGCGGCCGGGGCGACCGTACTGACGCTCACCATCGCCGTGAACCGCTTCGAAGAACTGCCCGGCGGATTCCTCCCGATCCTCTACAAGATGTGCATCGTCGCAGGCGTGCCGCTGCTCATGGGCTCGTACGTACGCGTGACCCGCGACGCCGCACTGCACGCGCGGGAGTACGCGAAGCAGCAGGAACTCCGGGCCGAACAAAGTCTCCTGGCCGCCCGCGCAGCGGAGCGCACCACCATCGCACGCGAGTTGCACGACCTCGTCGCCCACCACGTCTCCTCCATGGTGCTGCGCGTCGGCGTCGCCCGGCACGTCACCGCCGCGCCCGGCACCACCGCCACCACCGACCCGCGGATCACCGAAGTCCTGGACGACCTGCACGCCAGCGCCGGCGCGGCCCTGACGGACCTGCGGCGCCTGGTGGCCGTGCTGCGCGCCCCGGAACGCACCAACCGCGACATCGGCTCCCTGGTCGCGCCCGGGGCGCTGCTGACGGCACTGGAGTCGGTGGTGGAACACAGCCGCCAGACCGGCCTGACCGTGACCGCTTCCGTGGATCCCCTCGTTGCGCGGCTGGACGCGGTACGCGGCCTCGCGGTCCTCCGCCTGGCCCAGGAGGGCCTGGCCAACGCGGCCAAGCACGGCGGGCCCGGCGCACGGGCCGAGCTGGCCGTTCGGGTGGTCGACGACGTCGTCCACGTGACGATCCACGACGACGGGACCGGAAAGACCCGGACACCGGCCCCCGGCCCTTCCGGACACGGCTTGATCGGCATGCGCGAACGCGTGGACCTGCTCGGCGGACGGCTGGACGTCGGCCCCGCAGCCAGAGGCTGGCGACTCTCGGCCGAACTACCCGCCCTCGAAAGCCACATGGAGCCCCGGACGTGATCGGAATCCTCGTCGTCGACGACCAGCAGCTCGTCCGAATGGGACTGCGCATGCTCTTCGAGCAAGCGCAGGACGTCAAGATCCTGGGCGAGGCGGACAGCGGCGCGGAGGCCGTACGACTGGCCGAACACCTCGCTCCCGACGTCGTTCTCATGGACCTGAGGATGCCCGGAACGGACGGCATCACGGCCACCCGCCGCATCCTGACCGTGCGCCCCGCCACCCGGGTCGTCGCCCTCACCACGTTCGACGACGACGACCATCTGTACCCGGCGCTCGCGGCCGGCGCCTGCGGATTCCTCGTCAAGGACACCCCACCGGCCGAACTCCTGGAGGCCGTACGCCGGGCCGCCGACGGACAGGCCCCTTTCAGCCGGGACGTGCTCGACCGCCTCGTGGCCCAGGCGCTCCACACCCGCTCGTCGCCGGACGCGCCGATGGACACCCCGGCACCGGCCATCACCCCGCGCGAACGGGAGGTACTCGGACTGCTCGGCGCGGGCCTGTCCAACAAGGAGATCGCCGACCGGCTGCACCTCGGTGTCACCACGGTCAAGACGCACGTGGCCAGCCTCATGGCGAAGACGGGCCGGGACAACCGCATCCGTCTCGCGGTCCTCGCCGTCCTCACCGGCATCACCCCGGAGCCCTCGTGATGCGGCTCCGCGGTGATGGGCCGGACAGGCCTTAGGGGGCCATCTCGTAGGAGCCGGACAGCGCCTCGACGCGCTGCCAGATCCTCGCCGCGCGGGCCTCGTCGACGACCGGGCGGCGTACGGCGCCCAGGGCCCAGGCCTGCTGCGCCCCGGTGGCGGAGTCCTTGCCGTGCAGTTCGACGGCGTGGCCGGAGAAGTCGCGGACGAGGACGGAGAACAGCTCGTCGAGGACGTCCGGGTCCAGGTCCGTCAGGCGGGCCTGCTCCAGGATCAGCTGGGCGTGCACCACCAGGGCGAAGAGCTGGCCGACGGAGAGGAGGAAGTCGAGGTCGCGGCTCTGCGCCTCGTCCGGGGCGATGGTGGCGACGAACTCGCACAGGGCGTCGGCCTGTTCGCGGAACCGGGCCACGTTCGCCACCTCGGCGTACGCGTCGAACGCGGGCCGCCAGTCGTGGAAGCGTACGGAGCCGAGGCCCCGGGCCGGGCCCTGGCGGAAGAGGAAGCCGTCGTCGGCGGCGTCGAGCCGGGTGGGCACGGCCGGGTAGTCGACGGGCTCCAGCAGGTGGTTGCGCATGAACTTGAGGATCAGCGCGAGGTTGACGTGGACGGTGCCTTCGAGCTTGGGCAGGCTGCGGATCTCGACGGCCGCCTCGGCGAAGTAGGTGTCCTTCTCGAAGCCCTTGGCCGCGATGACGTCCCACATGAGGTCGATGACCTTCTCGCCCTCGGTGGTCACCTTCATCTTCGTCATCGGGTTGAAGAGGAGGTACCGGCGGTCGTCGGGGCCGGCGGAGCGGAAGTAGTCGACGGCGCGGTCGCTGAAGAGCTTCATGCCGACGAGGCGCACGTAGGCGTCGGCCAGTTCGCGGCGCACGTGCGGGAAGGCGGTGACGGGGCGGCCGTAGAGGACGCGGTTCTGCGCGTGGGTGACGGCCTCGTACATCGCGTGCTCGCAGATGCCGATCGAGGCGGTGCAGAGGTTGAACTTGCCGACGTTGACGGTGTTGAGCGCGGCGTCGAAGGCGGCGCGGCCGGTGTGCAGGACGTCCTCGGGGGACACCGGGTAGGCGTCGAGGCGGAACTCGCTGACGTACTTGGAGGAGTCGACGACGTTCTGCACGAGGTGGTAGGCCGGGTGGCGGCTGTCGGCGGCGAAGAAGACGTACCCGTCCGGGCCCTCGACGTCGGTGCGGCGGCCGAAGACGGAGACGAGTCCGGCGGCGTTGCCGTTGCCGATGTAGTACTTGGAGCCGCTGGCGAGGAAGCCGCCGTCGCCGTCGGGCTCCAGCAGCATGTCGGTGGAGTAGATGTCGGCGCCGTGGGTCCGCTCGGACAGCCCGAACGCGAACACCTCGCCCTGGACGAGGAGTTCGGCGGCGCGGGCGCGGGCGTCGGCGTTCTCGCTCTGCCAGACGGGGCCGAGGCCGAGGATGGTGACCTGCCAGGCGTACCAGTAGTCGAGGCCGTAGAAACCGAGGATCTCGTTGAGGGCCGCGATCCGGGCGGTGTCCCAGCGCTGGTCCACCCGTCCGGCGGCGGAGGCCGGGGTCAGGAAGGTGGCGAACAGGCCCTCCTTGGCGGCGAAGGCGAGAAACTCCCCGAGCCAGGCGCGGGAGCGGTAGTCCTCGATCAGCTTGCGCTTGCCGCGCTCCTCGAACCAGTCGACGGTGGCGCGCAGCAGCCTGCGGGTCTCGGGGTCGAAGTGCGCGGGGTCGTAGGTGCGCGGGTTGAAGAGCAGGGAGTCGGCCATGAGGGGTCGCCTTCCGTGGAGAGGATGGTGTGGGTGGTGCGTGTGCGTCTGCGTGTTCAGGCGGGGCCGGACGCGGGCGGGACCGCGCCGAGCCGGTGGAGGGTGGCGAGGACGTCGTCCAGCCAGGCGACCGTCATCCGCTCGTACGCGATGCCGCCGCGCAGTACGGCGTGCTGGAGCTCCTGTCCGGCGTCGAGCGGGGCGGGGGCCTCGGGGCCGGTGAAGTCGCGCAGTTCCCCGGCGAGGTAGTGCGCGAGGCGCTCGCCGTGCACCCGGTGGTGCCGTTCGACCTCGCGGATCAGCGCGGCCGGGTCGTCGAAGGCGGCGCCGCGGATCTTGACGGCGAGGTCGTGGCGCATGCTCTCGGGCTCGATCGGCTCGTGCAGCCACCGGGAGAGCGCCGCGCGGCCGGGGCCGGCGACGGAGTACTCCTTCTTGTCCGGCCGGCCCTGCTGCGCCACCGCGCGGGCGGTGAGCAGCCCGTCGCGCTCCATGCGGGCCAGTACGCGGTAGATCTGCTGGTGGGTGGCGGTCCAGAAGTACCCGATGGACCGGTCGAACCGCCGGGCGAGTTCGTATCCGGAACCGGGCATCTCCAGCAGGGAGACGAGGATCGCGTGGTCGAGCGCCATGCCTCCGATCCTCTTATGCAACTCGTTGCATAGACAAGTGCCGGGGCCCGGGTGAGACGCGGCTCACCCGGGCCCGGGAGCGGGCGCCGGCACCGCGGTCATCGCGCTAGCGGCTGCTGCGCGCGATCAGGGAGTTCAGCAGGGCGGCGCCGCGCTCGGCGTCCCCCACGCTGACGGCGAAGTCGGCGCCCCGGCGGGGGTGGATGACCAGGCATTCGCCCGAGCGGAGCATCACGGTCGTCCCCCTGCCGCTGAGCCGGTACCCCCACCCGCCCACCTGCGCGGGGGTCCGGTGCTCGGCGCGCGCCGACTCGATGTCCTCGGCACGCCAGCGGCGGACGGGCAGGCCCAGCGGGCCGAAGGCCATTTCGAGGCCCCGCTCGCCGACGTGCGCCCGTACGGAGGAGCAGGCCAGCACCACGACGGAGGCGATCGCCAGCGGCGCGATGAGCGCCCACGGCGGTGCGACCAGGCCCGCCACGGCGGCCAGTCCGGCGGCGAGCGCGCCGGCTCCGGTCAGGGCCGCGAGGGCCCTGAGCCAGGGGTTCGCCGCGCGGGAGAGCCATACGAGGGTCTCGCCGGGCGGTGTCTCCATGCTCGGCGCGTTTCCCGCCGGCCGGGGTGCCGGGGTGGAGCGGTTCCGGAACGCCAGCCAGCCGGCCAGTCCCGCGACGGCCGCCATCGCGACCGTCACGCCGACCCCGAGGTTCACCGACCGCGCCTGGTGCCAGTCCGTACGGTCCAGGTTCGCCCGGACGATCCAGGCCTGCCCGCCGACGAGGAAGACGGCCCCGGCCGACAGGGTGGCGTACACCGCCGCACCGCCGCGCGACCGGGCGACGGCGACGGTCAGCAGCGCGAGGGCCGTCCAGACGAGCGCCGGGAACAGCGCGGCGGCCCACAGCGGCATCGAGCCGTCCGGTCCGCCGGAGCCGCCGCCCCAGTGGGTCGCGAGCCGCTCCGGCAGCCGGCCGCGCGCGGCCCAGGGCAGTACGGCGAGCACCGCGGACGGCCCCGCCACCCAGGCCGCGGCCGACCACGCGCCCGGAGCCCCCTGCCCTCGCGTGCCCTTCACACCGTCCACCCCGTTCACGGCAACCCCCTGATCATTTCGATGAGATCGGACCTGCTGTACCCCGAGTGCGCGGCCTCGCCGACGAGTTCGCGCACCCGGTCGAGCAGCGCCGACCGCCGGTCCGCCCCCGCGGCCACGGTCACGCCCCGCCCCCGCCGGAACTCCAGCACGCCCTCGTCCCGCAGGTCCCGCAGCCCGCGCAGGACCGTGTTGACGTTGACCCCCAGGGCCAGGGACAGGTCCCGCGCGGGCGGCAGCCGGTCCCCGGGCCCGCACTCCCCGTCGGCGACGGCACGACGGATCGCGCCGGCCACCTGCTCGTGCAGGGGGCGGCCGTCCGCGGTGTTCAGTCTCAGCAGCATGGTGCCAATGACACTAGCACCATTGGCTTCAATGGCTCTGGCCGCGGGGCCTGCGGCCGCGTGAGAATGCCGCCATGACGATTCCGCCCGCCGCCCCCGCCGTCCGTGTCGAACGCGACGGGCCCGTGACGACCGTGGTGCTGTCGCGGCCCGCCGCCCGCAACGCCGTGGACGGGCCGACCGCCGCCCGGCTGGCCGACGCGTTCCGGGCGTTCGAAGCCGATGACGGGGCCTCCGTGGCGGTGCTGTGGGGCGAGGGCGGGACCTTCTGCGCGGGCGCCGACCTGAAGGCCGTCGGCACCGGGAGCGGGAACCGGGTCGAGCCCGACGGGGACGGCCCGATGGGGCCGACCCGGCTGCGGCTGACCAAGCCGGTCATCGCGGCCGTCGCCGGGCACGCGGTGGCCGGAGGACTGGAACTCGCCCTGTGGTGCGATCTGCGCGTGGCCGAGGAGGACGCGGTCTTCGGGGTGTTCTGCCGCCGGTGGGGGGTACCGCTGATCGACGGCGGCACCGTACGGCTGCCCCGGCTCATCGGCGAGAGCCGGGCGATGGACCTGATCCTGACCGGCCGTCCGGTGCCCGCCGCCGAGGCCCACGCGATGGGGCTCGCCAACCGCCTCGTACCTCCGGGGCGGGCCCGGGAGGCGGCGGAGGAACTGGCCCGGGAGATCGCCGCGTTCCCCCAGCTGTGCCTGCGCCACGACCGGCTGTCCGTACGGGAACAGCACGGCCTGCCCGAGTCCGAGGCGCTGGCCGCCGAGCTGCGGCACGGCATGGTCCCGCTGGGGGCGGGCGAGACCCTCTCGGGCGCCGCGCGCTTCGCGTCCGGGGCGGGCCGGCACGGCTCCTTCAACGGCTGACGTCGAGGGCGCCCGGCGGCCTCACTCCGCCGGGCAGCGGCCCTCCGCACGTCCTTACGGCCATCCGGGCGGGCCCGGCGTGTGGCGTCGGCGGCTCCGGCCCGCCACCCGTAGGTTTCGCAGCGGAAGCGCCCCGCGGGGGCGCGGAACGCGTGCGGGAGTGGGGTGACCGGCGATGACCGGGAAGCGGACGATCACGGTGTTCGGCGCGACCGGGCAGCAGGGAGGCTCCCTGGCCCGGTCGGTCCTGGAGGACCGCGACGGCGAGTTCGCCGTGCGCGCCGTGACGCGCGACCCCGGCTCGGACCGGGCGCGGGAGCTGGAGCGGCTCGGGGCGCAGGTGGTGGCGGCCGACCTGGACGACGAGGCGAGCCTGGGACCCGTGCTCGAAGGGGCGTACGGGGCGTACCTGGTGACCGACTTCTGGGAGGACATGGACGCCGCGCACGAGAAGCGGCAGGCGGCGGCCCTCGCCCGGGCGGCCGGCCACGCGGGCGTGCAGCACGCGATCTGGTCGACTCTGGAGGACACCCGCCACTGCATTCCGGTGGACGACGACCGGATGCCGACGCTCCAGGGGCAGTACAAGGTTCCGCACTTCGACGGCAAGGCGGAGGCGGACCAGTACTTCCTCGACGCGGGCGTGCCCGTCACCTTCCTGCGGTCCACCTTCTACTGGGAGAACCTGCTGGGCAGCTTCGCGCCCCACCAGGCGGAGGACGGCAGCCTGGAGCTGAACTTCCCGATGGGCGGGAAGCGGCTCTCCGGCATCGCCGTCGACGACATCGGCAAGACCGCGCACGCCGTCTTCAAGGGCGGCGCGGACTACGTCGCCGCCACCATCAGCATCGCAGGCGAACACCTGCGGCTCGCCGACATGGCCGCGGCCATGACCGAGTCCCTGGGCCGGCCGGTCCACTACCGGCCCCTGACCCCGGACGCGTACCGCGCCCTCGGCTTCCCCGGCGCCGACGAGGCCGGGAACATGTTCCAGTTCTACGCCGACTGCGAGGCCTCCTTCACCGCCGCCCGGGACCTCGACGCCGTCCGCCGCATCAACCCGGCCCTCCAGGACTTCGCCACCTGGCTGGCCGCCCACCGCGACCGGTTCTGACCGGGCCGGGCGCGCTCCGGCGCGCTCGGGCGCTCCGACGGGGCGCCGTCAGGTTTGTCCCCCGGCGGCCGGGGCAGGCGGGGTACGCCGCATCGGAAGGAAGGCGAGCACCATGGGCTGGGCTTCGTGGACGACACGGTCCGTCGCCGCCGGAAGGGACGGGGTGCGGACGACGGGAGCGGGTGTGCTGACGGGTGAGCTGGAGGTCCGCACCGACTGGTCCGACGGACTGGCGTACGTGACCGTCCGCCAGGGCGGCGACTCCACCTGGCACACGGTGGCGGGAAGTCCCGTCCCGTGCCCGAACGGGTACGCCAGCAGGCGCCTGCACGACACCGTCCTCGACTCGGTCCGCGGCCGGGGCACGACGGACCTGACGTCCGGGTGGCCGCGCGTCGACGCCGGCCGCTTCCGGGACCCCGCCCCCGCCCTGCCCGTCCTGAGCGAAACCTGACAAAACGCGGCGGAACGTCAGCGAGCCTCTTACCCGCTCCGCCCGGCGCCGCGCCAGGATGGGGCCCCGCGGGCCCGTCGCCCGCGCGGGTGATGGAAAGGGGAACGTATTGATCATCACGGACGTCCAGTACCGCGGCACCACCGTCCTGGTCAGCGCCGGCGGAGAGCTCGACGAGGAGTCGGGCGCGGCCCTGTGTCAGGCACTGGAGCACGTCACCGCCGGCGAGCGGGTCCTCATGGTCGATCTGCACGGAGTCCCGCTCATGACCGCGCGCGGCCTGCTGCACCTCCTGGACCTGCACCGGCGCGCGGAGGACCGGGGACTGCGGGTCCTGGTCGTCGGCTGGCAGCCGCAGCCCCGGGAGCTGATGGCACGGATCGCGGGTCTGCCCGGCCCCGCGTCGGCCACCGCCGACCGGTACGCGACGCCGGGATTCCGCCGGCTGCTCGCGGAACGCGCGCAGCTCACGCGCGAGTTCACGGAGTCGGGTACGGGCCGGGTGCCGGCCGGCGGGTGAGCCGTCTCCCGCCGCTTCCCGCACCAGCCGGGAGGGGCGGCGGGCCACCGCTCGCACCGTGACGGCCGTATGGTCCACATGGTGGGCGCCGTAGTGGCGGATCTTGCCATTCTTTCGAAGAAACAGCAGGTCAGAGACGTACGCACCGGGCGTCAGGTGGCGCAATACTGTGGCAACACCACCGGGAGGGCTCTCCCGGTACGTTCCTTGCCATGCCAGCCGAACCCGCCCCCGCCGCCCGCCCGGTCGCCGCCGCGCGCCGCCGACGGCTGCGTGCGGACCAGGCCCGGCAGCTCGCCGACCTGCTGCGCCACCAGATCCTGACGGGCGGCTTCCCGCGCGGGGTGCTGCCCCTGGAGGACGCCATCGCCGCCGACTACCGGGCCAGCCGCAACACCGTCCGGCAGGCCCTGGACCTGCTGCGCGGCGAGCAGCTCGTCGACCGGCAGCCCGGCGTCGGCACGGTGGTGGTGTGCGAGAAGTACCCGCACGGGCTGGACCGCCTCCAGGGCCTGGCCGAGACCCTGCACGAGCACGGCCGGGTCACCAACGAGGTCCGTACCGTCAGCCCCGTGACCGCCCCCGGCCCGGTGGCGCACCGGCTGGGCCTGCCCGAGCACACCGACGTGCTCTGTATCGAGCGGCTGCGCCGGCTGAACGGACTGCCGCTGTCCCTGGACCTCTCCTACCTGCCCATGGACGTGGGCGGCGAACTCCTCGGCTGCGACCTGGAGAACACGGACGTGTTCCGGCTCCTGGAGTCGCTGACCGGCGGCCCGCTGGGCCATGCCGAGATCACCCTGGAGGCCGTCAACGCCGACGCGCACTCCGCCGCCGTGCTCCAGGCTCCGCGCGGGGCCGCCGTGTTGATGCTGGAGAGGCTGACCTGCCTGCCCGACGGCCGGCCGGTGGACCTGGAGTTCATCCGCTTCCGCGGTGACCGCATCACCATGAGCGGCGTGCTGCGCCGCTCCCTCTGAGCCCCGTCCCCCCTGCTCCCCTCCCCCGTTCCCCGCCCCCGCGGCCCTTGGAGAAACCATGCCTCTCGTCCCCCAGCGCGCCGACGTGCCCGTGACCATCGACGAGTCGAAGTGCATCGACGGCTGCACGCTCTGCGTCGACATGTGTCCGCTCGACTCGCTCGCGATCCGCGAGGACAACGGCAAGGCGTACATGCACGTGGACGAGTGCTGGTACTGCGGCCCGTGCGCCGCACGCTGCCCCACCGGTGCGGTGACCGTCAACATGCCCTACCTGCTCCGATGAAAGGCCCCGCTCCGATGAGCCGCAGATTCGTCAGTCCCGCCGTCCCACTCGCCCTGCTCCTCCCCCTGGCCACCGCCTGCGGCGGCGGCAGCGGTGACGGCGGCGGTGGGGGCGAGGCGGGCGGCAGCCCGTCGAAGACGGTCACCGTGACCGTCGGCTACCAGTCCAAGACCATCAACACGGTCACCGCGGGCACCCTCCTGCGCTCCCTCGGCTACTTCGAGGAGGAGCTGGCGGCACGCGGAAAGAAGGAAGGGGTGACGTACCAGGTCGACTGGCAGGACTACGCGACGGGCGCCCCCATCACCGCGCAGATGACGGCGGGCAAGATCGACATCGGTTCGATGGGCGACTTCCCCCTGCTCCTCAACGCCGCCCGCGGCAAGGAGCTGAAGCAGCCGACCTCGCTGGTCTCCGTCACCGGCTACAACCTCCGCGGCGGCCTCAACACGGTGGTGACCGCGCCGGACTCGAAGCTGGAGTCGCTGGCCGACCTGCGCGGCAAGAAGGTGTCCACGAGCGTGGGCTCGGCCGCCGACGGGACCCTCGTACGGGCCCTCCAGCGCGCCGGGATCGACCCCGACAAGGGCATCCGGAAACTCAACCAACAACCCAGTGTGGGCGCTTCGGCCCTCCAGGCCGGCAGCGCGGACGCGCTCTCGCAGTTCGTGGCCTGGCCCGGCCAGCTGGCTTTCGAGGGCCGGGCGAAGGCCCTGTACGACGGGGCCGAACTGAACCTGCCGACCTTCCACGGGGTGACCGTGCGGCAGAAGTTCGCCGGTGAACGGCCGGGCGTGGTCGACGACTTCCTGAAGGCCCAGCGCCGCGCCACCGACTACCTGCGCAAGCAGCCGGTGGCGGCCGCCGAGTCGGTGGGCAAGGAGACCGGGCTGCCGGCCGAGGTCGTCTACCTGTACAACGGCGCGAACGGCATCGCCACCTTCGACCCGGAGCTGCGCCCCGAACTGATCGCCGCGCTGAAGGAGGACGTGCCGGTGCTGAAGGGCGCCGGGCTGGTGGGCGACGTCGACGTCGACGCCTTCGTCGACCCGGCGCCGCTGAAGCGGGCCGTACAGGAGCCGGGGTACCCCAAGGCGGACGCCGGCAAGTCCGAGCTGTGGCTGAAGGGCCAGGCCACCACGGCCTCCTTCGACACCCCCGGGGAGCTGCTGAAGGCCGCCAGGGGAGCGGACGTACGGGCCGCGTACGTCCCGGACGCGGTGACCGGCACCCTGTGGTTCGCCGACAAGGCGGTGTGGGTCGCGGACGGCTCCGAGCTGCGCGCCTTCCTCACCCCGGCCGGCGCGAAGGGGTACGTCGGGCAGCACCCGGGCTCCCGCGTCATCGGCTACGAGGACGCCGTGGGCCTGGCCTCGTGAGCGCGGGCCGCCGGCTGCTGCGCGCCGCCTCGCTCGCCGCGGCCCTCGGGCTGTGGCAGCTGCTGACCTCGCTGGACGTGAACCTGTGGCTGCGCTTCGAGCAGTTCCCGACGGTCGGCGAGGTGGCCTCCGCCTTCGCCGGCCGGGTCGGCACCGGCCCGTACTGGCAGGACCTGGGCCACAGCCTGCGCCGGATCGGGGTGGGCTTCGCCCTGGCCGCCGTGCTGGGGGTGGCGGTCGGCACGGCCGTCGCCCGCTCCCGGTGGGTGGCGGACCTGCTGGGACCGCTGGTGGAGGTGGTACGCCCGGTGCCGGCCATCGCCCTGGTGCCGGTCGCCATCCTGCTGCTGCCGACCAACGAGCAGGGCATCGTGTTCATCACCCTCGCCGCCGCCTTCTTCCCGGTGGCCGTCTCGACCCGGCACGCGGTCCGGGCGCTCACCCCCGTGTGGGAGGAGGCCGTGCTGACCATGGGCGGCGGACGGGCGCGGGTGCTGTTCTCGGTGGTGCTGCCCGGGGCCCTGCCGGGCATCTTCGGCGGCCTGTCGGTGGGCATCGGCGTCTCGTGGATCTGTGTGATCTCCGCGGAGATGATCTCCGGCGAGTACGGGGTGGGCTACCGCACCTGGCAGGACTACACGGTCGTCGACTACCCCGGCGTGTTCGTCGGCATGACCACCATCGGCGCCCTCGGCTGGCTCACCTCCACGGCCGTGGAGGTGCTCGGCCGCCGCGCCACCGCCTGGCTGCCCCGCCCGGCCGTACGCACCACCGGCCGGGCGGCAGCGCCCCGTACCGCCGTTCCCCGGAAGGAGCCGGTCGCATGAGCACCACCCTGCGCGTAGCCCCGCCCGCCCCGGCCGGCACCGAACTCGCCCTGGAGGACGTACGGCTCGGCCACCCGGGCGGCGCGGTCCTGCCGGGCACCGTCACCCTGCGGATCGCCCCCGGCGAGCTGCTGACGGTGGTCGGACCCTCCGGCTGCGGGAAGTCCACGCTGCTGCGCACCCTCGCCGGGCTGCTGCCCCCGCTCGGCGGCCGGGTCACCCAGGGCGGCGAGCCCGTGACCCGGCCGGCCTCGGACCGGGCGCTCGTCTTCCAGCACGACGCGCTGCTGCCCTGGCGCACGGTACGCGCCAACGTGGAGCTGCCCCTGGCCATCCGGCGGGTCCCCCGCGCCGAGCGGCGCCGGTCGGCGGCCGACTGGCTGGCGCGGGTCGGGCTGGCCGAGCACGCCCACAAGCTGCCGCACCAGCTGTCCGGCGGGCAGCGCCAACGCGTCCAGCTGGCCCGCGCGCTGGCCGGCCGGCCCCGCGCGGTCCTGATGGACGAGCCGTTCGGCGCGCTCGACGCGCGCACCCGTGCCGAGATGCAGGACCTGCTGGTGGACATCCTCGCGGGTACCGGCGCGACCGTCGTCTTCGTCACCCACGACGTGGACGAGGCGCTGCACCTCGGCGACCGGGTCGCCCTGCTCGGGTCCGGACGGGTACTGGACGTACCGCACCCGCGCCGGCGCGACGCGCAGCACGCGCCCGGCACGGCCGAACTGCGCCGCCGCATCCTCGAATTCCTCTGAAAGGCAGAAAGGCACCCCCGTGGACACCCTGGTGGACGCTCCCCCGGCCATCCCCGCCCCGGCCATCCCCCCGCTGGCCATTCCGGCCCTCGCCGACGCGACCGAGCTGTCCTGCGACGTCCTCGTGATCGGCGGCGGCACCGCCGGCACGATGGCGGCGCTGACCGCCGCCGGACGCGGTGCGGACGTACTGCTGCTGGAGAAGGCGCACGTACGGCACTCCGGCGCCCTCGCCATGGGCATGGACGGGGTCAACAACGCCGTGATCCCGGGCCGGGCCGAACCCGACGACTACGTCGCCGAGATCACCCGCGCCAACGACGGGATCGTCGACCAGTCGACCGTCCGGCAGACCGCGACCCGC
The DNA here is from genome assembly GCF_055593565.1 of Streptomyces sp. NPDC040718. NCBI lineage: Bacteria > Bacillati > Actinomycetota > Actinomycetes > Kitasatosporales > Streptomycetaceae > Streptomyces > Streptomyces sp. NPDC040718. Next base: position 197,903 of record NZ_JBVIXO010000010.1, read on the forward strand.
GGCTTCGACATGGTCCGGCGGCTGGAGTCGTACGGGGTGAAGTTCGAGAAGGACGAGCACGGCGAGTACGCGGTGCGCCAGGTGCACCGGTCCGGCTCCTACGTGCTGCCGATGCCGGAGGGCAAGGACGTCAAGAAGGTCCTCTACCGGCAGCTGCGGCGGCGCGAGATGCGGGAGCGGATACGGATCGAGAACCGGGTGATGCCGGTCCGGGTGCTCACCCACCCGGAGGACGGCCGGGCCGTCGGCGCGGCCGGGTTCGACACCCGCACCGGCGCGTTCGTCACCGTACGGGCGGGCGCGGTGGTCCTCGCCACCGGGGCCTGCGGCCGGCTGGGCCTGCCCGCGTCCGGGTACCTGTACGGGACGTACGAGAACCCCACGAACGCGGGCGACGGCTACGCCATGGCCTACCACGCGGGGGCCGCCCTCACCGGGATCGAGTGCTTCCAGATCAACCCGCTGATCAAGGACTACAACGGGCCCGCTTGCGCGTACGTGGCGAACCCGTTCGGGGGCTACCAGGTCAACCGGCACGGCGAGCGGTTCGTGGAGTCGGACTACTGGTCGGGGCAGATGATGTCCGAGTTCGCGGCCGAACTCGCCTCCGACCGGGGCCCGGTGTACCTCAAGCTCAGCCATCTGCCGGAGGAGACCGTCTCCGCCGTCGAGTCCATCCTGCACAGCACGGAGCGTCCCACCCGCGGCACCTTCCACGAGGGCCGCGGCCACGACTACCGCACCCACGACATCGAGATGCACATCTCGGAGATCGGGCTGTGCGGCGGGCACTCCGCCTCGGGCGTGCGGGTCGACGCGCACGCCCGCACCACCGTGCCCCGGCTGTACGCGGCCGGCGACCTGGCCTGCGTACCGCACAACTACATGATCGGCGCGTTCGTCTACGGGGACCTGGCCGGCGAGGACGCGGCGCAGTACCGGGCGTACGAGGGGGAGCTGCCGCAGGACCAGCTCGCCGCCGCCCACGAGCTGGTCTACCGGCCGCTGCGCAACCCGGACGGGCCGCCGCAGCCGCAGGTGGAGTACAAGCTGCGGCGGTTCGTCAACGACTACGTGGCACCGCCGAAGTCGGGGGCGAAGCTGTCCCTCGCCGTGGAGGCCTTCACCCGGATGTCGGGGGAGATCGCCGGGATGGGGGCGCGCACCGCGCACGAGCTGATGCGGTGCGCCGAGGTGTCCTTCATCCGGGACTGCGCGGAGATGGCCGCGCGGGCCTCGCTGGCCCGCACGGAGTCCCGGTGGGGCCTCTACCACGAGCGGATGGACCACCCCGGGCAGGACGACGCGGGCTGGCTGCACCACCTCGACCTGCGCAGGTCGGCTTCCGGGGCGATGGAGTTCACGGCGCGGCCGGTCGAGCCGTACACGGTGGCGGTCCCGGAGTTCACACCGGTGGCGGGGCCGGAGCGGTGGCTCGGCGAGGTGGAGCTGGTGCCGGTGGCCACGGCCGGGCCGAGGGACGCCGCTCCGGCGGCACGTCCGGGTGCCGCGGCCGTGCCGGATCCGGCTCCGGGGCCGGGTCCTGGTCCGGGTCCGGCGGTCGCGGCGGCCTCCGACGGTACCGGGGGCGGCTCCGCGGCCGGCCCCGCCCTGCTGCGGCTGCTCGCCCTGGCCGAGGAGTCCCCCGGCCTGGAGGCCCTGCGCCCCTTCCTGGCGGATGCCGATCCCGGGGTGCGGGCGGCCGCCGTGGCCGTCCTCGGGGAGACCGTGCCGGACGGCGCCGGGCCCGCGCTGGCCGCGTGCCTGCGGGACCCCGCGCCGGGGGTCCGGGGCGCCGCCGCGGCCGCGCTGCGAGAGCTCGTCTCGGTGCTGCCGGCCGGGCCGGAGCTCGGGGCCGGCCTCCGGACCGCGCTGGAGGCCGCCGACCCGGCGGTCCGGGCCGCCGCGCTGGAGGTCCTGCGGGCGCTGCGGCTGGGCGACGCAGGGGTGTACGCGCGGGCGTACGGCGCCGCCCTCGCGGACGCCGGCGCCGAGGTCCGCATCACCGCCGTCCGGGCGCTGGTCTCGGTGGACGCCGTGCCGGAACTGGCGGCGGCCGCCGCCGACCCCGCCCGCGAGGTCAGGGTCGCGGTCGCGCGGGGCCTCGCGGCCGTCCACGACCCGGCCCCGGCGCCGCTGGACCCGCTGCTCGACGACGCCGACCCGCTGGTCCGGGGCGCGGCCCTGGCGGCGCTGGCCGCCACCGGCTGCCCGCCCGGGTACGCCTCGCTGGCCGGGGCGGCCCTCGGGGACCCGGCGTGGCAGGTGCGGGCCGGGGCCGCGACCGCGCTGCGGGCTGCCGCGCCGGCGCGGGCCGTCCCCGCCCTGGCGAAGGCCCTGGCCGACCCCAACGCGGACGTCCGCAAGGCGGCCGTGCTGTCCCTGCTCCGCCACCGGGAGGACCCCGGCGCCCGTACCGCGCTGGCCGCCGCCACGGCCGACCCCGACGCGGACGTCCGCGCGTACGCCGCCCGCGCGGGGTCCTGACGGCCGACGGGCGGGGGCCGGGGTCCGGTGCCAGGCTGGGGCCCATCGGACCCGCGTGAAAGGCCGGCCACATGATCACCACCGACTACGTCCCCGGCTCCCCCTGCTGGCTCGACCTCGGCACCCCCGACGTCCCGTCCGCCGCGGCCTTCTACGGCGCGGTGTTCGGGTGGTCGTACGAGGCGATGGGCGGCATGGAGGGCGGGATGTTCCGCAAGGACGGGAAGGTCGTCGCCGGGCTCGGCAAGCTCACCGAGCAGGGCGCGCGCCCTGCGTGGATGATCTACTACAGCGTCGCCGACGCGGACGCCGCCACCCGGGCCGTGGAAGGTGCGGGCGGTAGGGTCAGGGTGGCTCCGATGACGCTGGACGACGCGGGCCGGATGGCCCAGTACAGCGACCCCCAGGGCGGCCAGTTCGCCGTCTGGGAGCCGGGCACGGACAAGGGCGCGGAGCTGGTGGACGAGCCGGGCTCGCTGTGCTGGACCGAGCTGTTCACGAGCGACGCGGCGGCCGCGCGGGAGTTCTACGGCGGGGTCCTCGGCTGGCGGTTCAGCGACATGGAGCTGCCGGGCGGCGGGGGCGCGTACTCGCTCATCACCCCGGCGGGCCTGCCGGACGAGCGCATGCACGGCGGGCTGATGCGCCTGGGCGAGGAACACCTCGGCCTCGCGCAGGGCCGTCCGTACTGGCACCCCGTCTTCGCCGTAGCCGACTGTGACGCGGCGGTGGCGGCGGTCACCGGCAACGGCGGCAACACGCAGACCGGCCCGGAGGACGTGGAGGGCATCGGCCGCCTGGCCGTCTGCCTCGACCCGTGGAACGCCGACTTCGTACTCCTCGCCCCGGCGGCCGCCGAGGGCTGAGCGGGCCGTCCGCGGGGCGCGGCCGGCGGCGCCGTTCGGGTCAGTGCCGGGCCGCGCCTGCCCGGTGCGCCGGGGCGGGCTGCGCATGCTGGGCGCGGGGCCGTCGCGTACCGGGCCCTCCCCCCCAGCGACAAGGAGTACGGGATGTCCTCGGACGTGGTGGAACGCTTCCTGGCCGCTCTCGACCCGGCCCACCGGGAGGCCGTGGGCGGGCTGCCGCGCGCGGAGCAGGAACGGCTCGCCGCGGAGTGGGAACGGGAGCTGGAGCGGGACACCGACCTCGACACGCTGGACGAGCTGTCGCCGCCCGCCGCCGAGCACGAGGCGGCCCGCCGCGTGGTGGAGCGGCCCGCGGAGTAGGCCTGGGCTCTGAGAAATAAGGTGACATACACGCATATAACCCGTTCGAGCGGGGTATCACGCCAGCCCGCACCCACCCGCGTTCCCGTACCGGTACGGGACGGCTCCTGGAGGCCGGATGACCTGGGCATCATGGACCACCCGCGGCGTCTTCGCCGGACGCGGCGGCGTCAGGACCGCCGAGTCGGTCCTCCTGACCGGCGAGCTCGACGTCCACACGACCTGGACCGAGGCCGACGGGCTGGCGCACGTCGCCGTCCAGCACAGCGGCGCGACGGAGTGGCTCACCCTGGCGGGGAGCCCCGCCCCGTGTCCGAGCGAGGAGGCCAGCCGCGCCCTGCACGACGCCGTGCTGCTGGCCGTACGCGAAGGGGGCGAGGCCACCCTGCCGGCGCGGACCGGCTGAGCCCGACCCGCCCCGTCCGGAGGGGCGGGCGCGCGTGCGTGGTGGCGGCCCGTCAGGTCGCCGTCCTGGCAGGATGGCCGTATGGAACGCGTACTCGGCATCGGCGGATACTTCCTGCGCGCCGCCGACCCGGCGGCCCTCGGCGCGTGGTACCGGGACTGCCTGGGGCTGGACGCCGACGAGCACGGCCTGTGGCGTCAGGAACCCGGGCCGACCGTGTTCGCGGCCTTCGACTCCGGTACCGACTACTTCGGCTCCCGCGCCCAGCACACCATGCTGAACTTCCGCGTCCGCGACCTGGAGGCGATGCTCGCCCAGCTGCGCGCCAAGGGGGCCGACGTGGCGGAGGAGACCCAGGACATGGACGGCGTCGGCCGGTTCGGCTGGGTCACCGATCCGGAGGGCAACCGGATCGAGCTGTGGCAGCCCGCGTGACGCACGGCCCCCGCACGGCCGGCCGACAGGGCTCCGGCCATGACGGGCACCACCCGGCCGTGACGGGCACCATCCCTCCCCGGCGGCTCGACGCCGAGCCGCCGGTGTCCCGGTGCCCCTTCGGCGCGCACGGCGAGAGCGGCACCGGCACGTTCTCGGAGCTGCGCCGGCGCCGGTCGCGGGAGGTGGGCGACGGGACCGGCCCGGGGCCGGCGGGCTGACGGAGGGGGCGGCGCATCGGAGGGTTGGCGGCGATTTGGGATTTTCTATGGCGTATCAAAACACCGCCTCGGGAAATGCCGATTCCGTCTCCCTTTTGTCCGTTATGCGACTCCCCGGACGGACGTGCGCTCCACATGACCGATCCCGAGCTCCCTCCCCCCTCACCCGAACCGGCCACGGCCACCCACTGCCCCTACTGCGCCCTGCAGTGCGGGACCCTGCTCACCGGGGCGCGCGGCGCGGTCGCCGCCCGCCCCGACCCGGCCTTCCCCGCCAACCGGGGCAGCCTGTGCCACAAGGGGTGGACCGCCGCCGCCGTGCTCAACGCGGCGGACCGCCTCACCACCCCCCTCGTCCGCGACGCGGCGGGCCTGCTCCCCCGGGGGCTCGGTTCGCGCTGCGGCGCGTGCTGCGGGCCGCGTTGTAGACGGCACCGGCGGATGCCATGGAAGCCCCGGTGCTGGTGGGCGTGGACGGCTCACCCACGCGCGGTACGGGCAGGGTGGCCGGGTTCCTGCTCGGCTCGGTGTCGCTGGACGCTGCCGGCGCGGCCCGGCGGCCGGTGGTACGTGGTGATCCGACACGGCACCGCCCCGGTGGCCGTGGTCCCGCTGGGCCGGTGAATTCCAGGTTTGAAATCGCTTCTACGGTGTAGAAGCGCAATTGACCACGACTTCACGCCACGAGACGAAGAAGGCGCCATGGGCATAATTGCTTGGATCCTCATCGGGCTGCTCGCGGGCATCATCGCCAAAATGCTGATGCCGGGGAGGGACCCGGGCGGAATCATCGTCACCATACTCATCGGAATCGCGGGCGGACTGCTCGGAGGATGGCTGGGCAAGGTGATATTCGGCGTCGACTCCATCGACGGGTTCTTCGAGATCTCCACCTGGATCGCCGCCATCGTCGGCTCGCTCGTCCTGCTCGGCGTCTTCCGATTGTTCAGCCGCGCCACGCGGTGACGGAGGGCCCGGGTGAGTCCGGCCCCTGGTGAAGGCCCCGCCCCTCGACGGGCGGGGCCTTCGTCGTCAGGGTTCGAGGAGCGGGCCGAGGGGGCCCAGGTCGAGGTTGAGGTCCTCCAGGGCGTATCCGTGCTCGGCGCACAGCTCGGTCATGCGGTCGTGCAGCGCGAGCAGCGTGGCCCCCAGCTCCTCTTCCTGCTCGTCGGTGAGGTCTCCGGCGTCGACCCGGCGCAGGGCCTGGCGTTCGATGAGCTGGCGCAGGAGTTCCACGAGGGTGAGGACGAGCTTGAGGAGGTCCTCCCCCGCGGTCTCGGGGCCGGTGCGGACGCGGCGGGCCGGCGTCCGGGGTTCTCCGGGTGCCGCGGGCGGTGCCCGGAGCAGGCGGAAGGCGTCGGCCATGGTGTCGCCGACGGCCGTGAGGTCCGGGGGGCGCGGCGGGCGCGGGGCGTTCGGCGGTCACGGCTGCTCGTGCCCCGCCCGGAGGGGCCGACGGAGGTTCGGGGCAGGCCCTGGGCGGTCTCAAGGACAAGGTGACGGACCTGGGCGCCGGCCTGCTGGGCGGCAAGGGGAAGGGCAAGGGTCGCAAGAGCAGCGCCGGGGCCATCAACATCGTCGAGTCGTGGGACGTGGGCGTACCGCTGCGCACCGCCTACGACCACTGGACCCAGTACGAGGACTTCAGCAGCTTCGCGAAGGGAGTGCGCAGCGTTTCGCAGGGCGATGACACGACCTCCGACTGGAAGGTCAAGGTGGGACCCTCCACACGCAACTGGAAGGCCACGGTCCAGGAGCAGGTGCCCGACGAGAGGATCGTCTGGACCTCCGACGGGCCCAAGGGGACCACGCGCGGCTGCGTGAGCTTCCACGAGCTCGGTCCGTCCCTGACCCGGATCCTCCTGGTCGTCGAGTACTACCCCGCCGGGCTCTTCGAGAGGACCGGCAACCTCTGGCGGGCGCAGGGCCGCCGCATGCGTCTGGACCTGAAGAACTTCGACCGGTTCGTCGCCCTCTCCGACGACGAGCCCGAGGGCTGGCGCGGAGAGATCCAGGACGGCGAGGTCGTGGTCACCCACGAGGAAGCCCTGGAGGAGGAGGAAGCCTCGGCCGGGGAGCCTGCCGAAGAGGACGGGGACTACGAGCAGGACGAGGACTACGAGCAGGAGGACGCGTACGAGGACGAAGAGGGCGGCGTAGAAGAAGCCGGGGCCCCTCGCCGCACCGGAGCCGCCGGCGCTGAGTCCGGCCTCGCGGCAGCCGTCGGGCACGTGGCGCACGGGTAGCGTGCGCCAGGCGGGGCCGGAGCGTTTGCCAGCCGCTACGGGCGGCAGCAGACTGGTGGTATCAGCGTGGCCCCGCCGTGGGAATCAGGGCTGGCCGGCGCCAACGCTTCGCCCTCCGCTGGTCAGTTGAACCGTCAAGGGCCTGTCTGCGTACCGATATACCTCAAATCCTGCGGCGAAAACGATGAACCCTCAACCGTTGGTCCTCTCGCCCAGGAGGTGCCCCATGAGTAGGACCCGACCGATCAACTGCATCATCCCGCCGTACCTCCTCGAAAAGCTCATGGAGAGCGGGGACGGCGAGGTCCGGCAGGCGGCGTTGGACACCCTTCTGACCACGGCTCGCCTGCGGGGCGAACGGTCCCTGCGCTCCGGCCTCACCGGCCTTACCGCCACGCCCGGCGACGCCCGGCGCACCATCTTCGACTCGGAGCAGAGCGAAGACCTCTCCGAGGCCGTCATGGCCAGGTCCGAGGACGGACCGGAGTCCCTGGACGAGGCCGTGAACCAGGCGTTCGAGTCGCTCGGCCTGACCCGGGACTTCTACAAGGAAGCGTTCCAGCGCAATTCGATCGACGACCGGGGCATGCGTCTGAACGCATTCGTCCACTTCGGCCGCAGGGTCAACAACGCGTTCTGGGACGGCAGCGAGATGCTCTTCGGCGACGGGGACGGGGTGGTGCTCGGCAACCTCGCCGCGTCCCTGACCGTGGCCGGCCACGAGTTGACGCACGGAGTCGTCGATCACACCTCGCGGTTCGAGTACCACAACCAGTCCGGTGCCCTGAACGAGTCCATGGCGGACGTCTTCGGATCGCTGGTCAAGCAGTGGTCGCTGAAGCAGACGGCCGAGGAGGCCGACTGGCTGATCGGGGCCGAGGTGTGGACGCCGGGGATCGAGGGCGACGCCCTGCGGTCCATGAAGGCACCGGGGACCGCGTACGACAACCCGCTGGTGGGGAAGGACCCGCAGCCCGACCGGATGAGCAGGTTCGCGCACCTGCCCGACACCCCGAGGGGGGACAACGGCGGGGTGCACATCAACTCCGGCATCCCGAACAAGGCGTTCTTCATGACGGCCGTCGGCATCGGCGGGTTCGCGTGGGAGCTCACCGGCCGGATCTGGTACGAGGCGCTCAGGGCCTCCCGCCCCCGGGACACGTTCCAGGACTTCGCGGACATGACCTTCCAGCAGGCCGGCAGGCTGTTCGGCGGCGGCAGCCCCGAGCAGGCGGCCGTGGTGGCGGGCTGGCGCGAGGTGGAGATCCAGATCACCGGGGTCCCGCCGGGGTTCAGCCAGCCGCGGTCGTTCGCGGTCAACGGGCACGGCGGCGCGGGCCGTGAGGCCGACCTCGCGGCCCTGACCCGGCAGATCGCCACGCTCGGCGACAAGGTGACGGGGCTGGCCAAGGAAGTGGCCGCCCTGAAGGTGAAGGGCTCCAGGTGACGATGAAGGTGGTCCTGGAGTCGTACGGCGGGCTGGCGGCGGCGGCCAACCTCCGTCGCCCGCCCGACGTACTGGACTCGGCCGCCCTGCCCGAGGGCGCCGCGGCCGAGCTGGAGCGGCTGGTGGCCGCGGCCGCGGCGGCGCCCCCGCCGCGGGACACGGGTCGCGCGAGGGACGCGATGGGCTACTCGATCACGGTGGAGGAGGGCGGCCGCTCGACGGTGCTCGAACAGTCGGACGCCGCCATGTCCCCCGCCTTCGCGGCCCTCCTCGCCTGGCTCCGGGACCACTTCGCGCAGGCGTGACTCAGCCGGCGTCCCGCTCGAAGGTCCGCAGCAGGTCCGCCGCGACGCCGACGGCGATGACGGCGGGTTCCTTGCCGGTGATCTCGGTCAGGCCGATCGGGGTCTTGATCCGGTCGATGGCGGCCGTGTCGTGGCCCCCCTCGGTCTCCAGGCGCCGGCGGAACCGCGCCCATTTCGCGGCCGAGCCGATCAGTCCGATCGAACCGAGACCGGGGGTGCGCAGGGCGGCGTCGCACAGGGCGGCGTCCTCCGCGTGGTCGTGCGTCATGATCAGGACGTGCGTGCCGGGCGCCAGCTCCCCGAGCACCTCCTCCGGCAGCAGCGGGACGTGGTGCACATGGACTTGTGCCACCGCGTCCGCGAGCACCGCGAGCCGTTCCTCGGCGAGTTGGCCGGGACGGGTGTCGATCAGGTGCAGATCGAGGTCGTGCCGGGCCAGGATCCGGGCCAGCTCCATGCCGACGTGCCCGACGCCGAAGACGGCCACCGCCGGGACCACCGGCAGCGGTTCGAGCAGTACGCTGACCGCCCCGCCGCAGCACTGCACGCCGTGCGGGCCGGTGACCTTGTCGTTGAGGGCGAAATCCATCAGCTCGGGCTCCGGATCCGGCGTGCCGATCACCTCGCGGGCCCGGTCGATGGCGACGGCCTCGATGTTGCCGCCGCCGATCGAGCCCCAGGTCCCGGTCCGGCCCACGACGAGCTTGGCGCCGGCCCGGCGGGGCGCGTGGCCGCGCACGGCCGCGACGGTCACGAGCGCGCCGGGTTCCCGGCGGGCCCGCAACCGCGCGACCGCGGCCACCCAGGTCATGTCAGACATTGCTCAGAACGCTCGTGTCGGCCGGGGTCCCGCCGCCGCGCGCGTCGCCGCGACGGGCGGATTCGATCGCCCAGTACACGGCCTCCGGCGTCGCGGGCGAGGCGAGTTCCACACTGGCTCCGGCGGGCCCGAACGCCGCGGCGGCCTGCCGCAGCGCCTCCCGGACCGAGAAGGCCAGCATCAGCGGGGGCTCGCCGACCGCCTTGGACCCGTAGACCGCGCCCTCCTCGGTGGCGTTCTTCAGCAGGGTGACGTTGAACTCCTCGGGCATCTCCGAGAAGCTCGGCAGCTTGTAGGTGCTGGCGGCCTGGGTCAGCAGCCGGCCGCGGTTCGGACCGTCGCCGGTGTCCCAGCGCATGTCCTCCAGCGTCAGCCAGCCCGCGCCCTGGACGAAGCCGCCTTCGACCTGACCGATGTCGATCATCGGGGACAGGCTGTCGCCGACGTCGTGCACGATGTCCACCCGCCGGATGCGGTACGCGCCGGTGAAACCGTCCACCTCCACCTCGGCCGCGGCGGCGCCGTGGGAGAAGTACTTGAACGGGGAACCCCGGAAGGACTTCGGGTCCCAGTGCAGGCCCTCGGTCCGGTAGAAGCCGGCCGCCGACAGCTGGACCCGCTGGAAGTACGCGGTGCGCACCAGGTCGTCCCAGTCCAGCTCCTTGTCACCGCCCACGACGCGTGCGACGCCCTCGACGATCCGCACGTCGGAGGCGTTCGCGCCGAGCTGGGTGGCGGCGACCTGGAGCAGCCGCTCGCGCAGCTGCTCGCAGGCGTTCTTCACGGCCGCACCGTTGAGGTCGGCCCCGGCGCTGGCGGCGGTGGCCGAGGAGTTGGGCACCTTGTCCGTCCGCGTCGGCGCGAGGCGCACCTTGTGCAGCGGGATGCCGAGGGAGGTCGCGGCCACCTGGAGCATCTTGGTGTGCAGGCCCTGGCCCATCTCGGTGCCGCCGTGGTTGATCAGGACGGAGCCGTCCTTGTAGATCAGCACCAGTGCGCCGCCCTGGTTGAAGGCGGTGAGGTTGAAGGAGATGCCGAACTTGACGCCGGTGAGCGCGAGCGCCCGCTTGGTGTCCGGGTGTGCGGCGTTGAAGGCCGCGATCTCGCGTTCGCGGTCGGCGAGGCGGCCGTTCTCCTTGACCTGCTCCCAGACGGCGGAGATCCGTTCGGGCTGGGCCACCTGCTGCCCGTAGGGGGTGGACTGGCCCCGCCGGTAGAAGTTCCGTTCGCGCAGTTCTTTGGGGTCGAGGCCGAGCAGCGGGGCGCAGCGGCCCATGATGTCCTCGATGACCAGCATGCCCTGCGGTCCGCCGAAGCCTCGGAAGGCGGTGTTGGAGACCTTGTTGGTCTTGGCGATGCGGCCGCGGACGTGTGCGTTGGGGATCCAGTAGGTGTTGTCGATGTGGCACAGTGCGCGGGCCACGACCGGTTCGGAGAGGTCCAGGCTCCAGCCGCCGTCCGCCGTCAGGGTGGCGTCCAGGGCCTGGATGCGGCCCTCGGTGTCGAAGCCGATCCTCCATTCGGCGTGGAACCCGTGGCGCTTGCCGGACATGGTGAGGTCCTGGGTCCGGTTGAGCCGCAGTCGCACCGGCCGGCCGGTCAGCTTGGCGCCGAGCGCGGCGATGGCCGCGAACCCGTGGGGCTGCATCTCCTTGCCGCCGAAGCCGCCGCCCATCCGCAGGCACTGCACGGTCACTTCGTGGCTGTGCAGGCCGAGTACGTGGGCGACGATCTCCTGGGTCTCCGAGGGGTGCTGGGTGCTGCTCTGGACGAACACCTGCTCGGCCTCGTCGACGTGGGCGAGCGCCGCGTGGGTCTCCAGGTAGAAGTGCTCCTGGTCGGAGAAGCGGAACTCGCCGGTGAAGACGTGCGCGGAGTCGGCGAAGCCCGCTTCGACGTCGCCGGTCAGCATCTCGGGCCGGGCGCCGTGGAAGCTGCCGGCCGCGATCGCCTCCTCCAGGGTGACCACGGAGGGCTGTTCGTCGAGTTCCACCTCGACGGCCGCCGCTCCGAGCCGGGCCGCCTCCAGGGTCTCGCCGAGCACCCAGGCCACCGCGTGGCCGTGGAACATGACCTCGTCGGGGAAGAGCGGCTCGTCGTGCTTCATGCCGGCGTCGTTGACGCCGGGCACGTCGGCCCCGGTCAGTACGCGGACCACGCCGGGGACGGCGAGCGCGGGCCCGGTGCGCAGCGCGGTGATCCTGCCGCGGGCCTTCATGACCTGGACCGGGTGGGCGTGCAGGACGTCCTTGGTGCGGTGGACCAGGTCGTCGGTGTAGAGCGCGGCGCCGGTGACGTGCAGGTTCGCGCTCTCGTGCGGCAGCGGGAGGCCGACCGCGGGCTTCTGGGGGCGTTCGGACAGGTGACTCATGACGACACCGCCTCGGGGTTCTGTGCGTACAGCTTCAGCAGGCTCTGGCCGAGCATCGCGGAGCGGTACTCGGCGCTGGCGCGGTGGTCGTCCATCGGGGTGCCCTGGGCGCGCAGGATCCCGGCGGCGGCCCGGGCGGTCTCCGCCGACCAGGGCCGGCCCTCCAGGGCCGCCTCGGTGGCGAGGGCGCGGATCGGGGTGGCTGCCACGCCGCCGAGGCCGATGCGCGCCTTGCGGACGATGCCGTCCTCGATGTCGAGGGCGAAGGCGACGGCCACGCTGGAGATGTCGTCGAAGCGCCGCTTGGCGATCTTGTGGAAGGCGGTGACGGGTGACAGGGGCAGCGGGACGCGCACCGCGCGGATCAGTTCGCCGGGGCGGCGGACGCTCTGCCGGTAGCCGGTGAAGTAGTCGGCGAGGGGGACCTCGCGCTCCCCGTCGGCGTCGGCGAGCAGCACCGAGGCCTCCAGCGCGAGCAGCACCGGCGGGGTGTCGCCGATGGGCGAGCCGGTGCCCAGGTTGCCTCCGAGGGTGGCGCTGTTGCGGATGAGCCGGGACGCGAACTGCGGGAAGAGTTCCGCGAGCAGCGGGACGCCGCCGTCGAGCCGGCGTTCGATCTCGGTGAGGGTCTGGGCCGCGCCGATCAGGATGGAGTCGGATTCGACGCGCAGTTCCCGCAGTTCGGGCAGCCGGTCGACGGCGACGACGCAATCGGCGCGGCGGGCGCGGATGTTCACCTCCACGCCCCAGTCGGTGCTGCCGGCGACCACGACCGCTTCGGGCCGGTCGCGCAGCAGCCGCAGGGTCTCGGCGAGGGTGCCCGGGCGGAGGAACGCGCTGTCGTCCCGGGTGTATTCGGTGGCGGCCGGGGCGGGTGGGGCCTGTTCGCGGCGCAGGGCCAGAGGGTCGTCCGCGGCGGGGGCGCCGACCGCGTACGCGGCGTCGCGGATGGGGCGGTAGCCCGTGCAGCGGCACAGGTTGCCGCTGAGCGAGTGCAGGTCGAAGCCGTTCGGGCCGTGCTCGGGGTCGGGGTCGGCGCCGTCGGCCGGTTCCGGGTGGGCGCAGCGGCCGGGCCGGTAGTACTCGGCGGCCATGCTGCAGATGAATCCCGGTGTGCAGTAGCCGCATTGGGAGCCGCCGCGGACCGCCATCTCCTCCTGTACGGGGTGCAGCGCGGGCGGGGTGCCGGGGGCGCCGGGGGTGGCGAGGCCTTCGGAGGTGACGAGCTCCTGCCCGTCGAGCGCCGCGACCGGGACCAGGCAGGCGTTGACCGCCACCCAGTCGGTGGGCTTGTCCACGCCGGGGCGGGCCACGAGGACGGAGCAGGCGCCGCATTCGCCCTCGGCGCAGCCCTCCTTGGTGCCCGTGAGGCCGCGTTCGCGCAGGAAGTCCAGCACGGTGGTGTGGGGCGCCGCGGGCGCGATCGGTGATTCCTCGCCGTTGACCGTGATCCGCGCCGCTACCACGGCAGGTCCTCGTTTCGGGAGGCGGTGGGGCTGGTTGTCCTAGTCGCCATTTCAGGAGCCTTCTGTTCGGTGGCGCGCCCGGAGGGACCCGGAGAGCGCGCATGGGCACGCGACGGCGTGCCACAGGCGGTGACAGAAAATCGAAAGGGGAGCCGGGGCCGCAATCGGGCACGCCGGAACGGAGGCTGTTCAGCAGCCGTGTGCTACACGGCCCGGAGCCCAGGCGACCTGGTGAGCGAGGCGGAGCAGTGCGGAGAGGGTCGACATCCGACTTCGCCTCCTTCCGTGACTCACGAGCCGGTCGGGCAGAAGCTACGTCGCCGCAGGTCCATCGGTCAAGCCACCACGTACGGACCCCCGCGCCGGTCCCCCGGCGTTCGCCGGAGGGTCAGTCGGCCAGCTGGGCGATCCAGCCGTACGGGAGCTCCTCGCCGTCCACGGTGACGGCCTCGACGGCCCGGCTCTCGGGATCGATCTCGGCCTGGACCCCGTCGCCCTCGTAGCGCGGGTAGCCGGAGACGCCGGTGGCACCGGTGGCCTCGACCCGGGCGGTGCGCAGGACCGCGTCGTGGCCCTTGGCGTCCTGGGCGCCGGGCGGGCCGGGGCGCAGGACGACGGTGTACCGGTCGGGGGCGGGGCGGGCGGCGGGTGTCATGGGGTCAGGCTAGTGACCGGGCCCGCCGCGCGCTCAGAGGCGCGGCCGGGGAGGCGGGCGGCGGGCGGGCCGGGCGCGCGGGCCGTGACTGTACGGGGGATGACGATGTGTCGGCGGAAACATGACGGCCGGAAGGCCGCTGTGGAAAAAGTTTTCCACTGACGCCTATCGAATGACCGTTCGCTGGGAATGCTGCGGATAATCTCCCGCCCCGGCCCGACGTCCGCCATCGGTCCCGGGCGGGCCTTCCGTTCTGAGTCCTCGGGAGGCAACACGCCATGCAGTCAGCCCCCACGCAGTCCTCGGTCCCCAGCCGCCGCGATCTCCTCGCCGGCCTCGGCCTGGCCGCCGCCGCCCCGCTCGTCCTCGGCGCCGCAGCCCGCCCCGCACAGCGCGACCGGTCCTCCCGGCAGGCCGTCCAGGGCGGCCGCACCGTCCTGCTCCGCGCGGCCGCCCTGGTGCTCACCATGGACCCCGGCATCGGCACCGGCCCCCTCGGCGCCGTCGAGAACGCGGACGTGCTGATGCGGGACGGTGCGATCGCCGCCGTCGGCCCGGCGCTGCGGACACCGCCCGGGACCTGGGTGGTGGAGTCCTCGGGAAAGCTGGTGATGCCCGGGTTCGTCGACACCCACAACCACCTCTGGCAGGCGGCGATCCGCGGCGGGTGCACCGACCGGGACCTGTTCGGCTGGTTCCAGGGGTGTACCGACCCCCAGCGCGGCCGCCTGACGCCGGCGGCCCTCCACAGCATCGTGCGGCTCGCCGCCCTGGACGCCGTCCAGTCGGGCGTGACGACGCTGGTGGACTGGGTGGACATCTTCTCGTACGACCTGGTCGAGAGTTACGTACGGGCCCTGGCCGGCACCGGGCTGCGGTTCACCTACGCCATGTACCCGCCGGCGCCCGACGCGGTACTGCTGACGAAGGTGAAGAGGGAGCTCGTCGACCCGGTGCCGCTGGGTTCCTTCCAGGTCGCCACGCACGCGGCGCGGGCCGTCGAGTCCCACAACCGCGCCCACTGGGAAGCCGCCCAGGAGCTGGGGGTCATGCTCAACTCCCACGTCCTGGAACGGCCCGAGCAGCGCGCCGACGACCCGATCGGGGTCCTC
Source organism: Streptomyces sp. NPDC040718 (assembly GCF_055593565.1). Lineage (NCBI taxonomy): Bacteria > Bacillati > Actinomycetota > Actinomycetes > Kitasatosporales > Streptomycetaceae > Streptomyces > Streptomyces sp. NPDC040718. The sequence continues at coordinate 213,100 of NZ_JBVIXO010000010.1, forward strand.
ACCGACATCGGCGCGATGGGCCCGCGGCTGCTGATCAACCACGCGATCCACCTGACGGACGCGGAGATCGCCGCCGTGGCGGAGCACGACGTGCGCGCGGCCCACTGCCCGCTCAGCAACATGCGGCTGGCCTCCGGCATCATGCGGCTGTCCGACCTGGCGGGCAGGGGCGTCAAGGTCGGACTCGGCCTGGACGGCGGGACCAACGACAGCTCGGACTTCCACGCTCTGATGAAGGCGGCCGTCGGCCTGCAACGCGTCCGCACCACGCGGGCCGGGGTCTTCCCGCAGGTGCCGGACGTGCTGCGGATGGCCACCCTGGGCGGCGCCGAGGCCCTCGGCGTCTCGGACCGGGTGGGCTCCCTGACCCCCGGCAAACGGGCCGACGTCGTGGTCGTCGACCCGGCCGCCCTGAACTTCGCCCCGCGCTTCGACTGGGTCGGCCAGATCGTCTTCAACGGGCGGCCCGAGAACGTCGACGCCGTGTTCGTGGACGGGCGCGCGCTGAAGCTCGGCGGCCGGCTGGTCGACGTCGACACGGACCGCGTCGTACGGGAGGCCGAGGCGGCCGCCACGCGCCTGCGCACGGCCTGACCGGCGGGCGGGGAGGGCGGGGAGTTGTCCTCGCCGGAAACCCTGGAACCGATGCGTCCGCAACCCTTGACGGACCTTCACGGCGCTCACATACTGGCGGCCAAATCGATTTGGCCAAATCGATTTGGCGCCTTCTCGGAGCCGGATCGCGGCCAACGCCGGAGCGAGCCGAACGGAGCTCGAACGTGTCCAGTCCCAGCACTCTCCCCCACCCCGTGGACCAGTCCCGCCCACTGAGCCGGATCCTCCTGTTCGGTGTCCAGCACGTCCTCGTCATGGCGGCCACGCCCGTCTCGGCGATCTTCCTGATGAGCGCGACCCTCCACCTCGATCCCGGACTCACCGTGAACCTGCTCTCGGCGGCCTTCGTGCTCTCCGGGATCGGTTCGCTCATCCAGTCGCTGGGCCCCTGGAAGTTCGGGCCCCGGCTGCCCTTCGTCATGCTGCCCGGCGGGGCCCCGCTGATCCTCTTCCTGGCCATAGCCGAGGAGCACGGCGTACGCACCGCCACCGGAGCGGTGATCATCAGCGCGGCCTTCTACTTCGTCGTCCTGCCGGTCTTCTCCCGCCTCCTCAGGTTCTTCCCCACCCTCGTCATCGGCACGATGATCGTCATCGTCGGGGTCAACCTGGTGAAGGTCGGCGCGCTGCTCGTCACCGGCCGTCCCGGACAGCCCGGCTTCGCCGACCCCGCGAACCTGGCACTCGGACTGGCGACGATCGGCTTCACCGTCGCCCTCTACTGGCTGTTCACCGGCGTACTGCGGCAACTCGCGGTGATGCTGGGCCTGATCGCCGGCAGCGTGCTGGCCTTCGCCCTCGGACGGCTCGACTTCGGCGGCGTCACCGGCGGCGGGATCCTGAGCGCCCCGCAGCTCATGCCGTTCGGCACGCCCGAGTTCCACCTCGTCGCCGCGCTGCCCCTGATGCTGTACGGCCTGGCCTCCATGGCGGAGGCCACCGGCCAGACCGTCATCAACGCCGAGACCGTCGGCAAGGAGATCGATACGCGCACGCACGTGCCGAGGACCATCCGCGGTGACGCCCTCGTCTCGCTCCTCGCCGGTTTCCTCGGGCTGCCGCTGATGGTGACCAGCGGCGAGAACATCGGCATCGTCCGGGTCACCGGCGTGCGCAGCCGGTTCGTCACCGCGGCCGCCGGCGTGGTGCTCGTCGCCATCGGCTTCCTCGCCCCGGTCATCCGCGCCATCAGCGTCATCCCGTCCGCCGTGGTCGGGGGCACCGCCATGGTGGTCTTCGCGGTCATCACCGTGCTCGGCGTCCAGATGCTCGGCAGGGCCGAACTCGACCGGCACTCCAACGCGTTCATCTGCGCCGTCGCCATCGCCCTGGGCCTGCTGCCGATCCTCGTCCCCGGTGTCTACGCGGGGCTGCCGTCCGGCGCGCGGATCCTGCTCGAAAGCGGCGTCGCCGTGGGCGCGTTCACCGCCGCCGTCCTCAACGTCCTCTTCCACCACGTACGGCCCCGGCTGCCCGCCGGCCGCGCCGCGCGGCCCGCCCACTCCCCCGTCGACGCGGGCGGCCCCCGCCCCCTGCCCCATGCCTGACCCTTACGCGAAGGACGAGATGACCGACCCCATGACGTACGACAGCGCCACCCACGTTCCGGCCGCGGACGGCCCGCCGGCCCCCCACCGGCTGGACGCCGACGTACAACTGATCGCCCCCGCGCTCGTGATGACACCCGAGGGGCTGATGGAGCGCTACGCGGCCGTCGTCGCCGACGGCGCCTTCCTGGCCGTCGGGCCGGCCGCCCTGCTGGAACGCGAGCACCCCGGCCTGACCCCGGTCCGGCTGCCCGGACACGTCCTGATGCCCGGGTTCGTGGACGCGCACCACCACCTGACGCAGAGTTTCGGCGCGGCCCTGGCCTTCGGGGAACCCTCCGAGATCTTCAGACGCGTGTGGGTCCCCCTGGAGGGCGCCCTGGACGAGGAATCGGCGCACGTGGCCGCGAAGCTGGCCGCGCTGGAATCCCTGCGGGGCGGGTTCACCACCGTCGCCGACGCGGGCACCCGCGCCCCGGTGGACCTCGACGCCGTGGCGACCGCCACCGCCGGGGCCGGCATCCGCTGTGTGCTGGGGCTCGTCTGCAACGACGCCGACGGCGCCGGCCGCGCCGACGGGACCACCGCCCTGGCCGCCGCCGAGAAGCACCTCGCCCGGTACGCCGGCACGGAGCTGGTGCACCCCTCCCTCGCGGTCTCCGTCCCCGACGCCGCCACGGCGACGACGCTGCGGGACACCGCCCGGCTCGCCGCCGAAGCGGGCACCGTCGTCCAGATCCACGTGAACGAGCACCTCGCCGCCGTCGAAGGCTCCCTCGTCCGGCACGGGCTGCGCCCCCTGGAGTACCTGCGCGAAGCCGGCGCCCTGGGACCGCAGTTGCTGGCCGCGCACACCACCCTGGTCACCCCGTCCGAGCTGACCATGCTCGCCGACACGGGCACCGCGGTCAGTTACAACCCGGTCGCCAGCGCCTGGAAGGGCAACGCCGTGGCACCGGCGACCACCATGGCCGAACGCGGGATCCGCTTCGGCCTCGGCACGGACGGCACCCGGGGCGACGCGTTCCGCCTCGCCGATGCGGCCGAGTTCGCCCAGCGCCTCGCCTACGGCCTGGCCACCGGGGACTCCTCCTGCGGCGCGGGCTGGTCCTGGCTGGACCGCGGGGGCGCGGGCGGTGCCGACGCCGTCGGCCTCGGAGCGCTCACGGGCCGGATCGCCGCCGGGGCGGCCGCCGACTTCCTGCTCGTCGACGTGAGCGGGCCGGAGATGCGGGCCTCCTGGGACCTCCCCTGGGAACTGGTCCGGCGCGGGAACCGCGACCAGATCACCGCGGTGTTCGTGGCCGGCCGGCTGCGGATGTGGCGGGGCCGGGCCGTCGGCTGGGACGACTCCGCGCTCGTCGAGCGGGCGGCCGAGCTGGCCGCGGAGGTGGTCGGACGGGCCGGGGTGACGCGGGTCCACCCCACCTCCACGCAGGCCCGGGCCGGGAGCGCCGGACGGTGAGCGCCCAGGCGGTGGCGGTCCTGGCCCTGGTGGTGGCGGCCGCCGCGTTCGTCCAGGGCACCAGCGGCCTCGGATTCGCGCTGGTCGTCGCGCCGGTGGCCGGGCTGATCGATCCTTCCCTGCTCCCGGTGTTCGTCCTCGCGTCGATGATCCCGCTGAACGTGTACGTGGCCTGGCGCGAGCGGCGGTCACTGGACCTGCGGGGCGCGGGATGGATCACGGCGGCCCGGCTGGCGGCGACCCCGGGCGGGCTGGCGCTGCTCTGGGCCGTGCCGGAGCAGCGGCTCGGCGTGGCCGTCGGCGTGGCCACCGTACTGGCCGCGGCGGTGAGCCTGGCGGCCCCGGCCTTCGTGCCCGGCCGGGCGGCCTATGTGGGGGCGGGGGTCGTCACGGGGCTCACCGAGACCGCGACCGGGGTGGGCGGTCCGCCGCTGGCCCTGGTCTACCAGCACCGCCCTCCGGCGGAACTGCGGTCCACGGTCGCCCTGTGCTTCCTGATCGGCGAGGTGGTCTCCCTCGCCCTGCTCCTCGCGACCGGGCGGGGCACCCCGGCGCAACTGGGCTGGGCCGTACTGCTGCTGCCCGCCCTGGCCGCCGGGGCGTGGCTGAGCCGGCTGGCGCACCACCGGGTCGACGCCGCGCGGATGCGCCCCCTGGTCCTGGGCTTCGCGCTCGTCTCCGGTGCGGTGCTCATCCTGGCGCCGTGACGCGCAGGGAGGAGGCCCGCGCGATGACGCGGGGCTCGGGCGGCCCCGCGACGGCGGCGTCCTCGCCGCGCAGGCGCGCCAGGAGCAGTTCCACGGCGTCGGTGGCCGCCCGGTCCAGCTGGAGGTCGACGGCCGTCAGCGGGGGTTCGCAGGTCCGGGCGCGGGGGCCGTCGTACCGGGTGGCCACCAGTACGTCCTCGGGGACGCGCCGGCCGCTGTCCCGGATCGCGCGGACCGCGCCAACCGCGAAGACGTCCACGAGGGCGCACACGGCGTCGGTCTCCGGGTGTTCGGCGAGCAGGGCGGCGCAGCTGTCGTACCCGGCCTGCTCGCCGCCCTCCTCGGGGGCGGTGGCCACCAGGGCGGGCCAGCCCCCGGCGGCCGCGGCGCGTTCGTACGCGGCGCGGGCGTCGACGGAGGAGTGGCGGGTGCCCGCGCCGATGAGGAGCGCGGGCCGGCGGGCCCCCTGCTCGCGCAGGTGCTCCAGCAGCAGTTCGGCGACCCGGCCGCCGCGCAGATCGACGTACGGGGCGTCCGCGGGCGAGCCCACCTCGCGGCCGAGCGCGACGTACGGCAGCCCCCGCTCGCGCAGCTGCGCGACGGCCGGGTCGTCCTCACCGGGCTCGACCACGATCGCGCCGTCGATGTCGAGGGAGTGCAGCGCGGCTCCGGACCGCACGGGCGGGACCAGGACGAGCGCGTAGCCGTGCATCATGGCGCGTTCGGCCGCGGCGGCGGCGATCTCCATGTAGAAGCCGAGCCGGGAGGGGCCGGCGGCCACCGAGAAGGGCATCGAGGAGGCGAGCGCGATGGCCTTGGCCTGTCCCTGGCGCAGCCGCTGCGCGCGCAGGTTGGGCCGGTACCCGAGTTCGGCGGCGGTCCGCTTGATGCGTTCACGGGTCCGGGGGTCGACCTTGCCCAGCCCGTTCAGGGCGTGCGACACGGTCGTCGGGGACACCGAAGCGGCCCGGGCGACGTCGGCGATCGTCGGCGGTCGTCTGCGGGTGCCGCCGGCGGGAGCGGCACCGGTACCGGAACCGGGACTGGACATCTGTGCGGGCGCTCCTCGCTCGATCGGCCGGGACGGTGCCATCTTCGCCGACCCGCCCGGCGTCCTCCAGCCCCGGCAGCAGGGGAAGGGGCGAACGAAGTGCCGATTGACGAATCCGGACGGCCCTCGTGATCAAACGGCCATTGCGCCCGTTCACCGTGAAAGCCCTTGCTCCAAGGGCGATTTGACAGCGCAGACGGTGAAGGAAGAGGGGCGTCCGTGTCCGAGAGCTTGGCCGATGTCATCGAGGTCGCCGGGGGTGAGCTCCGCTTCCTGCGGAAGCTGCTCGCGGACGCCGGGGAGAACGCCTGGGAGAGGCTGCTCGAATGGCTGATGGACGACTGGTTCCGACTGGACGTCCTCGGGCTGGAGAACATCCCCGCCGACGGGCCGGCGGTGCTCGTCTCCAACCACTCCGGCGCGTGGGGGCTGGACGCGTTCGTCCTGCAGAAGGCTCTGGTCCGGTCGCTGCGGCGGTCCTTGCACGTGCTCGCAGCGCCGTTCGTCTTCGGTCTGCCGGTGCTGGGTCCGTACGCCGCGAAGAAGGGCGCCGTGCCCATCGACCCGAGGGCGGCGATGAAGCGCCTGGGCGACGGTGAGCTGATCGCCGTGTTCCCGGAGGGGGTTTCCGGGCTGGAGAAACCGTTCCGCGAGCGCTACCGGCTCCAGCCGTTCAACCCGGGCTTCGCCGTGGCCTCCCTGCACACCGGGGCGCCGATCATCCCGGTCAGCGTGATCGGGGCGGAGGAGTCCTCCCCGAGGTTCGGGGAGGTGCCGGCCCTGGCGAAGCTGCTGCGCGTGCCCTACTTCCCGCTGACCTCGCCCTTCCCGCTGCCGGTGAAGTGGCTGATCACCGTCGGCGAGCCGATCGCGCCGCCCGAACGGCCCCGGGGCCACGGCGCCCGCTCGGAGGCCGCCCGGCGGCTGTGCGGTGAGGTGCAGGACACGGTGCAGGGCATGGTCGAGCGGGATCGCGGACGGCGGGACGCCCTCGCGCGGTAGCCGTCTCAGCCTCCGAGGCGGCGGGCGGCCGCGCGGACGTCGGCGGCCGCGCGGCCGCACCGCTCGGCGTGCTCCAGCAGCCGCGCCCGGAAGCGTTCGCCGGTCTCGTCGCCGTTCCACCCCGTCTCGGCGGCGCAGGCGGCGAGGCGGTGCGCGTGCCGGTCGAGGCGTTCGGCGCCGGCGCGGGCGAGCACCGCGTACGAGGCGGGGGTGGCGGCCCGTGCGGCCGGCGGGACGGCGCCGGGGGCGGGGTGGGCGAGCAGCAGGGTGTGCGGGGCGAGGGCGTACGGGATGCGGTCCGGGGTGAGGACCGGGGACAGCAGGGCCGGCCGCCCGGCATCGGTGAAGTACCGGACGACGGCCTCGGCGACCTGCACGGCGAAGGCGGAGGCCGTGCACCGGGTGGCGGAGCCGCACAGCGGCGAGGGCCCGTCGTGCCGCGGGACGCCCGGGCCGGGGCCGTCCGCGCTGTCCTCGGCGTCCTGGAGCCAGCCCGGAGCGGCGAGGATCTCGGTCCCGGCGTCGACGGCGAGTCCCTCCCACACGAAGCGGGTCCGCACCGGGTGGACGGCGGCCTCGACGGGCGGGAAGCGGCCGAGGGCGAGCGCCACGGCCGCGGCGGGGCCGCCGTCGGCACCCGGTACGCCGACGGCCGTGAGGGCGAGCGCCTGGAGCGCGGTCGTGACGGCCGCCTCCGAGACCACGGCCAGGGTGTGGGCCAGCGCCTCGCCCGGCCCGCCCTCCGCGGCCGGCGGCGCGGCCTCCGTGCGGGCGGCGGGGACGGCGGGCCCGGCCGCCGGGCCGCGGACCAGGCCGGCGGCGACGGAGCCCGGGGCCGGGTCGGCCAGGTAGGGGGCGAGCCGGCGGCTCAGGGCGGCGGCGCGGCCCTCGTACGCGCGGCTTCCCGCGGCTTCGGCCGTCCGCGCCAGCACCTCGCTCAGCAGGGTGTCGTCGGCGGCGGCCGCGCCCGCCACCACCCGGCGGGCGGCGCGCAGCAGGCCGGGGCGCCAGGCCTCCCAGGGCAGTGCGTGGTCGTCCCGGCGGGCGGCGGCCACCCGCTCCAGTTCCCCGGCCAGCGCTCCGGCGAGCGCGGCGGCGGTCGGGACGGCGTCGGGCGGGAGCGGGACGTGGGGGTGCAGGCCGTGGCGCCGTCCGGCGGCGTCGAGCCGGACTGCGGGGCCCAGCGCGTGCGACGCGGCGCCCTCGGCGAGGAGTCCGGCAGTCTCGGCCGGGCCGAGGGGGACGAGGAAGGTGCCGAACGGGGTGCGGAGCCGGACCGGACGCCCGGGCCGGGTGCGGCGCAGGTGCGCGAGGACCCCTCGGGCGGCGCCCTCGCGGGTCAGCGAGTCCAGGCCCAGGGCGCGGGCGGGTGCGTCCGCCCAGGGCAGGCGGTGGGCGAGCATGGCCGCGCCGAACACCGCGTTCTCCAGCGGCCCGGCGGTGGCGGGGGTGGTCATCGGGGGTCGGTCTCCCTCGGGTCGCGCGAAGGCACGGGCAGGGGCGGGCACAGGAGTGGGTACGGGGCGGCGGGCACGGGGTGGGTCACCTGTCGCGCAGCCTGTACGGCTGGTTCGCGGTGATGTCGCCGTCGTAGCACCGGATCAGCGCGTTCACCTGTGCGCGGTAGGGGGACAGCTCGCCGCGCAGGCTGTCCGAGTAGGCCTGCGGGGCGTGCGAGAGCGGGTAGTCGTACGTCTCGTCAAGCCAGGCCAGTTCCAGCCAGCCGTCCGGGGTCTCGTGGGGCGAGGCCGGGCCGCGGCCGTCCAGCATCGGGATGACGTCGTGTTCGTTCACCAGGCTGATGACGCGGGTGGTGTGGTCGGCGGGCACCTTGCCGTCGATCGGGGAGCCGAGCGCGATGACGTGGGTGATCCGGTACTCGGAGGAGACGTCCGCGTCGGCGGCCAGGTTCATCGCGGTCAGCCCGCCGAGGCTGTGGCCGACCAGCATCAGCTCCGATCCGGCCGGCACCCCGGCCCGGAGCAGGAGCTTCTTCGCCGCCCGGGTGTAGGTGGTGTCGGTGCGCAGGAGGCCGTCGAAGGCGCCGACCAGGTCCTGCGGGGTGCTGTTGCGGAGCCGGGCGAAGCTGGTTCCGGGGAGCAGCAGCACGTGCCGGACGGCACCGTCCGCGCAGGCGACGCGGCGCAGCAGGACCAGTCCGTGGTTGCCGAGGGCTCCGATGTCGTTGACGTAGCTGACGATGTCGTTGCGGGAGGTGCCGAGGACCTTGGCGAGGATCGGGTCCGGGTCTGCGCGCTCGGCGCGGCCGGGACCGGGGTTGAGGTACGCGAGCAGGGAGCTGGGCAGGCCGAGGAGCGGGTCGGTGGTGGGGACGCCGCCCGCGAGGGTCACCCAGGAGAACTCGTCGTTGACGGGGTTCTCGTCCAGCAGTCCGGTCAGCGCGAGCAGCTCCATCACCACGGGGCTGATGGTGGTGATGGCGCGGGTGACGCCCAGCCGTTCCACGAGGGCGTGCAGGGCGCGGACGGCTTCGAGCCGGTCCCCGGCGACGACGGCGCGGGTGAGCCTGCGGGCGTGGGCGGAGTCGAGGTTGGGGTGGGCCGTGGTGGCCGCCTCGATGCGCAGGGCGAAGGCGTCCACCGCCATGGCCACCGCCGCCGGCCGCCGGCGGGTCATGGTGCCCGCGATGCGGGCGGCTTCGCCGATGGGGCCGCCGTTGGCGCCGAAGCCGAGACCCGCCGGGCTGGTCAGGGCGCGTACGCAGGACAGTGCCGTGCCGAGGGCCCAGGCGGGGCGGCGCAGGGCCTGCAGGGAACAGCGTGCCCCGGTCAGGGCTCCGGTGAGGCCGGCTCCTGCCTGCCTGGCGGCCAGGGCGGCTTCGGCCAGCAGCACGGAGGCGGAGATGAGGAGTTCGGCGTCGGTGCGGGTCCCGGCCGGATCCGGTGCGGCGGGTCCGGCGTCCGGGGCGGCGGGGTTCGAGGTGCCGCGGTTCGAGGTGCCGCGGTTCGAGGTGCCCGAATCGGCGGTGCCCGAATCGGCGGTGCCGGGGTTCGCGCTGCCGGGGGCGTCCTTCCGGTGCCCGTCGGAGAGCTGCCGGGCGGGGTTCCCGGTCGCCTGTGACGTCACGTGCCAACCTCTCGTCGCATGACCGCTGTTCGCGACGCATGGTGGCACCGAACGCGGGAGCCTCCGGCGCACCGGGGGTGCCCGTCGGCGCACGACCCGGATCCCAGCGCCGGCGCGCGCCCCGCAGGCGCTGGGATCCGGGCACCCGCGACACCTCCCGCGGTTCGCCGGATCCGGGGGATGAACGCCGCGTCCCGCGGTTGACGGGGAGGTCAGCGCAGGGATTCCCGCGGGGGCCGTTCGCGCAGGGCGCCGTAGCCGATGAAGTAGGCCGGGACGCGGTTCAGCCAGCGGGACTCCGTGACCAGTTCCGTCATGCGCTTGGCGCGGCGGGGGTCGCCGAAGGCGGTCCGGCCCGCCAACAGGGGTTCGATGACCTGGGCGTGGGCCAGGCGTTGGAGGCCCTGGGTCAGCACGGTGGTGGGCCAGCGGCGCAGTTGGACGCGGCGGACGTCGTGCAGCCCCACGGTGCCCCCGCGCAGCGGCCGCACCAGGTGCCGGGCCGCGGCCACCGCGTCCTGGACGGCCAGGTTGATGCCGATGCCGAAGACGGGCGACATGGCGTGGGCGGCGTCGCCGATGCACAGCAGCCCCGGACGGTGCCAGCGGCGCAGCCGGTCGAGGCGTACGTCGAGCAGCTTGACCTCGTCCCAGGAGGTGACGGCCCCGGCCCGGTCGGCCAGCCACGGCGCGGCTTCCGTGAAGCGGGTCATGAAGCGCTCCAGCCCTTCGGCGCGGCGCTCGGTGTCGGTGCCCTTGGGGATCAGCGCCGCGCACTGCCAGTAGTCACCGCGGTCGATGAGGGCGGTGAAGAACCGGTCGCCCAGGCCGCCGACGAGCCCGCTGGGGTCGTCCTCGCGGCGCGGCAGGCGGAACCACCAGGCGTCCATGGGGCAGGGGAAGCCCTCCAGGCCGAGTTCCGGCAGGGCCCGGGCCAGGGAGCCGCGTCCGTCGCAGGCCACGGTCAGGGTGGCCCGCAGTTCGCCGGTGCGGCCGTCTGCGGTGCGGTAGCGGACTCCGGTGACCCGGCCGCGCTCCATGAGGAAGGAGGTGGCCCCGGTGTCCATGCGCAGCCGGAAGGAGGGTTCCTTGCGGGCTTCGTCGGCGAGGAGGTCGAGCAGGTCCCACTGGGGCACCATCGCGATGTAGTTGTACTTCCCGGGCAGCGCCGCGATGTTCCCGACCGTGACCAGGGACCGGTCCGCGCCGAGGGGCAGCTGTACCGAGGACACCCGGCGCTGCGGCAGCCGGGCGAAGCCTTCGGCGAGGCCGATGTCGTCGAGGAGCGACAGGGTCGAGGGGTGCACGGTGTCGCCGCGGAAGTCGCGCAGGAAGTCCCCGTGCTTCTCCAGCACCGTCACCTCGACCCCGGCCCGGGCCAGCAGCAGCCCCAGCACCATGCCGGCCGGACCGCCCCCCACCACACAGCACGTCGTGCGTTCCACAGCAGCCACAGCAGCAGCACACCCCTTCGCGGGAATTCCGGCGGGCCCCAGGAGACGTATACCGCACGGCGGCGGTGGGGAACGGCAGCGGCGTGGCCGGTGGCGCGACGCGTCCCCGGCTCCCGAGGTGACGACCCACAGGTAGGTGACTAGCATGGACAGGAGACGGCCGCCATCGCGGGAACGGGCCTTTCGCCCGCGGTGATTCACACGGCCCTTGGAAGCGCGATCCGGCCCCCAGGTCCGCGGCTCGAACAGCCGCGTTGACGGCGGACGCGTCCTCCGACACACGTTCATCGGGCGAAGGCAGAACTCCGTGAAGTGACGGAAGGAGGCCGACGGCACTCCGCGCCGTATGAGCGGCGCAGTTACCAGAAGGGTTTTGAACCATGCGAGCACTGAGAGTGAAGCGGCTCTTCGCGGCGTCCGCGATCGGAGTCCTCATGGCCGGCGGCGCCGCCATCGGCGCGGCGGGTACGGCCTCCGCGGCGGTTCCCACCCAGACGGTCGCCGTGAGCCACGGTGGCGGCGGTTGGGACGACGACCACGGCCACGGCTGGTACGACGACGATGACGACTGGGGCGGAGGGTACGGCGACGACTGCTGACGGGTGACCGCCCGAGGCACTGCGCGGACCGCCGAGCCGACGGTCCGCGCAGTGCCGTGTCCGCGTGCCGGGCCGCCCCGGCGCTCACCGGGCGGATCGGCCCGCGGGCGGTGCGGCGGCCGTCCGGCGCGCGGCGGGGCTCAGGGCCGCGTACTCCAGGGGGGCGGACGGGTCGATGGACACGTCCGGCGGCGCCGGATCCGCTCCGGCCCGCACGAGCAGGTCGCCGACGGCCGCGATCATCGCCCCGTTGTCGGTGCAGAGCGTCAGCGGCGGCACCCTCAGTTCCACGCCGGCCGCCGCGCACCGCTCCTCCGCCAGGGCCCGCACCCGCGAGTTGGCCGCGACGCCGCCCACGACCACGAGGGTGCGCACGCCGTGCTCCCGGCAGGCGGCCAGCGCCTTGCGGGTCAGCACGTCGGCGACGGCCTCCTGGAGCGAGGCGGCCCCGTCGGCCAGCGGAACCTCCCGGCCGCTCTGCCGGTGGCGTTCGGCCCAGCGCGCGGCGGCGGTCTTCAGGCCGGAGAAGGAGAAGGCGTACGGGTCGTCGCGCGCCCCGGTCAGCGGGCGCGGGAAGGCCACCGCGCGCGGGTCGCCCGCCCGGGCGGCACGGTCGATCGCGGGCCCGCCGGGGTAGGGCAGTCCGAACACCCGGGCCACCTTGTCGAAGCACTCGCCGGCCGCGTCGTCGACGGTGTCGCCGAGGTGCAGGATCGGGTCGCGCACGAGGTCCCGTACGAGCAGCAGCGAGGTGTGCCCGCCCGACACGATCAGCACCACGCACGGGTCGGGCAGCGGCCCGTGCTCCAGGGCGTCGGCGGCGACGTGCCCGGCCAGGTGGTGCACCCCGTACAGCGGCACCCCCGCCGCGTACGCGAGCGCCTTCGCCCCGGCGAGCCCCACTTGGAGCGCGCCCGACAGGCCCGGCCCGGTCGTGACGGCGACGGCGTCGAGGTCGCGCGGCCGCAGCCCCGCCCGGTCCAGGGCCTCTTGGACGACGGGGGTGAACGCCTGGAGGTGCGCACGGGCGGCGATCTCGGGCACGACCCCGCCGAAGCGGGCGTGCTCGTCCATGCTGGACGCCACGACATGGGCGAGGAGCCGCCCGCCGGACACGATTCCGGCCCCGGTCTCGTCACACGAGGACTCGATGCCCAACACCACCGGAGCGGCCACGCCGGCCCCTTTCACACAGGACTCGCTGTTGCACGTAATGTGCAACAAGATACCCGTGGTGCCGGAGGCTCCTCGAACGCCGTGGCCTGGGGTGGCGGGTGCAGCTGGTTCGCCCCGTCCGCCAGGCGGGATGCGTCGTAAGAGGTAACCCGGTGGGAATCCGGGACTGCCCCGCAGCGGTGAGCGGGAACGACCGCCGTCATACGCACTGGGACCGGACAACGGTCCTGGGAAGCGACGGCCACCACACGCCGCCGGGTCCCTCAACCCGGCCGCGACACCGGGTCCCTCGGCGGCCCCGGTCGTATGTGCGCCGCCTCCGCCCGGAGTTCCGTGGCGGGGTGCCCAAGCTGTGATCAGCGACTCATCCGCTTGGTCCAAAGGCCCGCGGGGTTGTAGCGTCACGGCGACATAAAGACATAGCGACGACGGCGAGACGGAAGTCCGGTGTGAATCCGGCATGGTCGCGCCACTGTGTGCTGCGGCGGCTCCCCTCCCCGGGGTGGCGGCGCGGCGAGTCAGACCCGAGGACCGTCGTCCCGCACCACCGTATGGGACGCGTTGTTCCCCGAGGAGGTTCCACCATGGCCGAGGCTCTCGCTTCCGCTGCCGTATCCGCCCCCGCCCTCTCGCCGTCGGCTCCGCTGCCCGTCAAGGCCGTGCTGCCCTGGGCGCTCTTCGTCGGGCTGCTGATGCTCGTGGCCCTGTACTTCGTCGGCGCGGAGCAGGGCGCCACCGCCGTGTTCTCCGGCGAGGGCGTCCACGAGTGGGTGCACGACGGCCGTCACCTGCTCGGCTTCCCCTGCCACTGAAAGGCGCACGCACCATGTACGCCTCCACTGTCAGAGGTCTGCTGGTCCGCGGCATGCTCGCGGGCCTGATCGCCGGACTGTTCGCCTTCGCCGTCGCCTACGTGGTCGGTGAGCCGCCGGTACGGGGCTCCATCGCCGTCGAGGAGGCCGCGGCCGCCAAGGAAGCCGCCCCCGCCGGGCACACCGGTCACGGGGGCGCCGCCCCCGCCGCCGCGGAGGAGGAGGAAGAGCTCGTCAGCCGGCCCGTCCAGTCCACCGTCGGCCTCGCCACCGGCGTGCTGGTCTACGGAGTCGCGCTGGGCGGCATCGCCTCCCTCGCGTTCTCCTTCGCCCTGGGCCGTGTGGGCGGGTTCAGCGCCCGGGCCACTGCCGCCCTCACCGCCGGGGGCGCGTTCGCGCTGGTCTACCTGGTGCCGTTCCTCAAGTACCCGGCCACTCCGCCGGCCGTCGGCAACCCGGACACCATCGGCCAGCGCACCACGCTGTTCTTCCTGATGATCCTGCTCAGCGTCCTGCTGGGTGTCGGCGCGATCGTCCTGGGGCGGCGCCTGGCACCGCGCCTGGGCAACTGGAACGCGACCCTGGCGGCCGGGGCGGGCTTCGTCGTCGCGACCGGGCTGGCCTTCCTGGTCCTCCCGGACAACACCGACGCCGTCAAGGCCGAGTTCCCCGCAGCCCTGCTGTGGGACTTCCGGGTCGCCTCCATCGCCGTCCAGCTCGTCCTGTGGACGGTGTTCGCCGTCGTCTTCGGCGTCCTCGCCCAGCGGCTGCTGGCCCACCGCACCGATGCCGCCGCTGCGGAGGCGACGGCCGCCCGGCCCGCGTCGGCCCTCGTCTGACCGTACGCCGCGCACAGCGCAGAGCCCTGCCGCCCCGGACCTCCGGGGCGGCAGGGCTCTGGCGATTCCGCCCGGAGCGTCAGCCCGCGGGCCGGGCGTCGCCGCCCGTGAGGCCGGCGCGGACCTCGCGTGCGGCGGCGACGAGGTTCTCCAGGGATGCGCGGGTCTCCGGCCAACCGCGGGTCTTCAGGCCGCAGTCGGGGTTGACCCACAGCCGCTCTGCCGGGATGGCCTCCAGGCCGGTGCGCAGCAGGCCGGCCGCTTCCCGGGTGCCGGGGACGCGCGGGGAGTGGATGTCCCAGACGCCCGGGCCGGCCTCGCGGGGGTAGCCGTGGGCGGCGAGTTCGCGGGCGACCTGCATGTGGGAGCGTGCGGCTTCCAGGCTGATGACGTCGGCGTCGAGGTCGTCGATGGCCTGGACGACGTCGCCGGGGTCAGGGGCGGCGCAGGCGGGGGGCCAGGGCCGCCATCGCCGCCATCAGCGCCGGCAGCACCAGCATCGCCCACCGCAGGGTCGCCGCCTCCGCCAGGGCGCCGATGACCGGGGGGCCCGCGAGGAAGCCGACGTAGCCCACGGCCGAGACGGCGGCGATGGAGGAGCCGGTGTGCCCGGGTCGCAGGGCGGCCGCGTGGGCGAAGACGAGGGGGATGACCGCGGCCATGCCCAGGCCCAGCAGGGTGTAGCCGATGAAGCCCGCCGTCGTCGTCGCGGCGAGGATCGGGATCAGGGCGCCGGCGCCCGCCACGACGGCGCACAGGAAGGTGAAGCGGGCCGTTCCGAGGCGGGCGCGCAGCCGGTCGGCGGTGAGGCGGCCGATGACCATGCCGGCGGAGAAGACGGCGTACCCCAGGCCCGCCGCGCCGGCCGAGGCTCCGGTCTCCTCTTTCAGGTACACGGCGCCCCAGTCGTTGACGACCCCCTCCCCCATCAGGGCGCAGAACGCCACGAGGCCGGGGATCCACAGGCCCGGTCCGGGCAGGGCCAGCAGGGGGCCGCTCCTGGAGGGGCCCCCGGCCGGCGGCGGATCGGGGGCGAGGGCCGTGGCCGCCGTGCCCGCCACCACCAGCAGGACGAGGGCCGTCACCGTGAAGTGGGCGCGGATGCCGATCCCGGCGGTGGCCGCGAGGCCGCCCGCCGTGGCGCCGGCGATGCCGCCGAGGCTGAACATGGCGTGGAAGCCGCCGAGTACGGGGCGGCCGTAGGCGCGTTCGACCAGGACGCCCTGGGTGTTCATCGCGACGTCGACGGCCGTGTTGCCGCACGAGAACACGGCCAGGGCGGCCGTCAGTACGGCGAGGTTCGGGACGAGGGGCAGGCTCGCGAGCGCGGCCAGGTAGGCGGCCATGCCGGTGCACAGGACCTTGCGGCTGCCGTACCTGGCCACCAGCCCGCCGACCAGCGGGAGCCCGGCGAAGGCGCCCCCGCTCAGGCCGACGAGGGCCACGGCCAGTTCCCCGGCGGACAGGTCCAGGCGGCTCTGGACGCCGGGTACCCGGGCCGCCCAGGTGGCGAAGGCCGCTCCGGTGACGAAGAAGACCGCGCAGACGGCCAGCCGCATCGTCCGCGGGCTCCGGCTGCGGTCACGGCCGGGCGGTGCCGTGCGGCCGCCGACGGTCCCGGGCTCGTTGCGCATCTACGTCCGTCCCCTTGTCGTTCGTGCCGGGCCGTGCCCGGCCGGTCAGTGCGCCGAGCCGGCGGCCGTCCGCCGGGTCAGGGCGATCAACGCGTCCCGTTCCTCGACAAGGACCTTGTACAGGACTTCGGCATAGCGGTGCATCGTCGTCACGTCGTTGGGCGGGCCGAAGGAGCTGAAGCTCTGGCCGAGCACGAGGCGGCGCAGGCAGACCTCCTCGCTCACGGGGTACTGCGCCGGGTCGTAGTGGTGGCCGGGGCGGGCGTGCCCGCAGCTCCAGGGGCATCCTCGGCCGTAGCCGCGCAGCTCCTGGAACAGGGTCTGCCCGGGTACCGGCTGGGGCTGCCAGCGCATGATGTGCAGGCCTTCGGCGTTCACCGCCCGGGCGAGCGCGTCGCGGAAGGCGGCGACGGGGAGGCCGTCGAGTCCGAGCTCCTCGGGCATGACGAGCAGCGGGTAGAAGAAGTACACGTGCGTGCGGTCCTCGGGCACGGCCGGTGTGCGGATGCCGGGTACTCCGGCGAGGGCCCGGGTGAGGGCCGCCCCGTTGGCCTGCCGGACGAGGGACATCTGTGACAGGCGGGTGAGCTGGGAGCGGGCGAACGCGGCGGCGAGGACGTCGATGCGGTAGTTCCAGCCCATGATGCGGGCGTTGTAGTCGCGGCTCTGGCCCGGGAGTTCCTCGCCGAACATCAGCACCCGCCGGGCGAGCCGGTGCTGTTCCTCGTCGCGGGTGGCGAACAGGCCGCCTTCGCCGAGGGCGGAGAGGGTCTTGGACCCGTTGAGGCTGGCGCCGCTCATGGTGCCGAGGGAGCCGACGGGGCGGCCCCGGTAGGAGGCGCCGTGGGCCTGGGAGGCGTCCTCGACGAGGACGAGGCCGTGCCGGTCCGCGATCGCCCGGAGGGCGTCGTAGTCGGCGGGCAGGCCGTTGAGGTCCACGGCGACGATGGCGCGGGTGCGGTCGGTGATCCGTTCCTCGATCCGGGCCGGGTCGATGTTGAAGGTGGCGATGTCGGTGTCCACGAAGACCGGGATCGCGTTGGCCTGGAGCACGCAGGAGGCGGAGGCGAGGAAGGTGTCGGCCGGCACGAGCACCTCGTCGCCCGGCTCGACGCCGGCGGCCGCGATCGCCATGTGCAGGGCCGCCGTACCGGAGTTGGCGGCGAGGACGTGGGGCATGCCGGTGAACTCGGCCCAGGCGGCCTCCAAGTCGCCCACCGTACGCATGGGCCAGTGCCAGGGGGTGGCGTCGTCCAGGGCGTCGAGCACGGCCTTGCGGTCGGCGTCGGTGATGTGCGGCCAGGGTGCCGCCGCCTCCCCGGAGAGCAGCGGCGTACCTCCGTCGACGGCTAGCACGGCTTGGCCTCCAGGCTCCGGCGGCCCGGGGTATCACGGCGGAACACCGCCCTGGCGGAGGGGAGTTCGGGGAAAGGCCCGAGCAGGGCGGCCAGCCGGGTGAGGCCCTCGGCCAGGGTGACGCGCGGTGCGAAGCCCAGCCCTGCCAGCCGGGTGGTGTCGGCGAGGAGCGTGAAGCTGTCGGCCAGGCTGGAAGGGTCCGCGTCCAGCAGCGCCGGGCGGCCGGTCGCCGTACCCACCGCCTCGGCGAGCTCGCGCATCGAGACGGCGGTGCCGGTACCCAGGTTGTAGGTCTCGCCGTCGGCGCCGCGGCCGGCCAGGGTCATCAGCGCCCGGCAGAGGTCCTCGACGTGGATGAAGTCGCGGCGCTTGCGGTCGATGTCGCCGACCACGGGGATCGGTTGCTCGTTGAGGTGCCAGCGCAGGAACTGCGAGACCTCCCCGCCCGCCCGGCGGGGGTCTTCGCCGGGGCCGTAGACGACGAAGGACCGGCCGATGACGACGGGCAGTCCGGCGGTGGCGTGCAGGCTGCGCAGGGTCAGCTCGCCGGAGAGTTTCGAGGCGCCGTACGGCAGGAAGGGCTGCGTGGGGTGGTCCTCGCGGATCGGGCTGCGGCGCGGGGTGCCGTAGACGATGGCCGAGGAGAGGTAGACGAGGCGGCGCACCCCGAGCTCCAGGCAGGCGTTGCCGACGTTGCAGGTCGCGAGGGCGTTGAGGTGGAAGTCGTGGCGGGGATTGACCACCGACTCGGTGCCGCTGGCGTTGCCGGCCAGGTGGAACACGGCGTCGGCGCTCCGCAGCGCCAGTAAGGTCTCGCCGTAGTCGCGCAGGTCGGCGCGGACGTGGGTGACGCCGGGCAGCTCCGCGAGGCCGGGCGGAAGGGGGGCGTGGTCGACGACGGTGACCTTCCGGGACAGCAGGCTGAGGGCCGTGACGAGGTGCCGGCCGACGAAGCCGGCTCCCCCGGTGACGGCCACTTCCTCGTAGTGGGTTTCGGGCGTATCGGGGCCGTGGTGCACGATCACTCCGTTTCGGGGTCCAACGGGATCCTTCGAGGTCCTACGGGATCCGTCTCCTCCCCGTCGGCGCAAGGGGGGCCGGGGAGACTGGCCGAGACCGCCTCCCGCCCGGCCGGGCGACGGCGAGAAGAGCGGAGTTGGTATGTTTCCGCCCCCGCCGAGCGCGGAGGGAGAGGCTCCGCCCGAACCGGAAGCAGGGGGCGCACTGCTCCGCGGCAAGGCCCGGATGGCCGGTTCGGCGGCCTTGACCTGGGGCTGGGGAAGGTGCTCCACGGCGGTGGAGTCCCGGGCGCCCGGCGATCGGTGGAACCGGTCGGAAGGCTTGAACACCAATTTCACTGATCTGCTCTTCATACCGGGCCGCGATGGTCTAGATTGACCGTGCTTCAGCTGTTCGTACACGAGCAACCAGTAAACGATCTACAGGCCAGGCGCTACGGAAAAGCAGCAGTCGCGTCCCCTCGGCACGAGGGGTGGGGGATGATCAATTCGCGGGGCCCGGGAAAGGGCCTCGGATGCGGGGGAGCATCCGGGGTTTCGGCGGGTTCTCGCGCTCTTCGGAAGTCTGGCGGGGCATGCGGGTGTGCCACCGCCGGGGGCGGGTTGCCCGAGCAGTTCTGAGATGGCCGGGGGGGGATCCCGGGAAGGAACGGCGCGGCTCGGGAGGCGGGGGCCTCCCGTGCGGAGCACAGTGATTGGCGAACACGTCGTACCACTGGGGACCTGGGGGGTTCTGTGCGGCAAGGGGGATTAGTCAGCCCGTTCCCGTCGGCGCGCGGGCGTCTGGCGAACGGGGCGATCAGCCGGCCCGCGAGTGACTGGGAGCAGCGGTACCGGCGTACCGTGATCATCAGCGATACGGTGGCCACCGCCCTGGTGGTGGCGGCCATCGGCAACTTCTTCGGGGCTCGGGACGCGGCCAACTGGCACGAGAAATGGGGAATTCTCGCATTCGGCACCGAGCTTCTGGTATTGGCCGCGCTCGCCGTCAACCGGTCGTGGGCTCCGGCGGTTCTCGGTCAGGGCGCCGAGGAATTCCGCCGCCTCGGCCGCTCACTGTTCACCGCGACCGTCGTGTTGGCGCTCGGCGGAATCGCCCTCGCCTCGCGCAACATCAAACTCTGGATCTTCGTGGCGATCCCCGCGATCGCGCTCGTCACCATGACCACGCGGTATCTGCTGCGCCTCTGGCTGCACAAACAGCGGAAGGAGGGGCAGTGCCTGCGACCGGTGCTCGCCGCAGGGAGCCCGGCCACCCTGCACGACCTGATCACCCGGACCCGCAAGTTCCCGCACCTCGGCTGGCGGGTGGACGCGGTGTGCACGACGGACGGTCTCGGGCTCGACGGAGACGGTGACCAGCTGGACGGCGTACCGGTCGTCGGCCGGCTGGCCGACGTGGCCAACCACGTCCGCCGCGACGGCTACCGGGTCGTCGCGGTCACTCCGGACCCGCACTGGTCTCCGGACCGGCTCCAGCGGCTGGCCTGGAACCTGGAGGGCAGCGACGCCGAGATGGTCGTGGCCCCGGTACTGATGGAGGTGGCCGGACCGCGGCTGCACGTGGACGCGGTGCTGGGGATCCCGTTGCTGCGGGTCAGCATGCCGATCTTCACGGGCGGCCGCCGGGCGGTCAAAGAGGTCGTCGACCGGGTGGGCGCCGCGGTCCTGCTGATGCTGTTCGCACCGCTCATGGTGTTCGTCGCGCTGCTCGTGCTGGCGGACAGCCGGGGCGGGGCGGTCTACCGGCAGCGCAGGGTCGGCAAGGACGGACGCGAGTTCACCATTCTCAAGTTCCGCACCATGGTGGCCGACGCCGACCGGGTACGTGCGGAGCTGGCCGACCGCAACGAGGGCGCCGGCCTGCTGTTCAAGCTCCGCCGGGACCCGCGGGTGACCCGGGTGGGAGCGGTGCTGCGCCGGTACTCGATCGACGAACTCCCGCAGCTCTTCAACGTGCTGACGGGGTCGATGTCGCTCGTGGGTCCACGGCCTCCGCTGCCGGAGGAGTCCGCCGCTTACGGTCCGGACATCCGGCGCCGGCTGCTGGTCAAGCCCGGGCTCACGGGCCTCTGGCAGATCAGCGGGCGCAGCGACCTGTCGTGGGAGGAGGCGGTCCGGCTGGACCTGCGGTACGTGGAGGACTGGTCGCTCGCCCTGGACACGGTGATCTTGTGGAAGACGCTGCGTGCGGTGGTGTACGGGCAGGGGGCCTATTGATGCGCGGGAGCCGTCGTCGGGCAGGCGCGCGGACCGCAGGCCGTGGGGGCCTGCATGGGGGGAGGAACGAGTCATGAGGGTCAGCGTTTTCGGGCTCGGCTACGTGGGCTGCGTCTCGGCCGCGTGCCTGGCCAGCATGGGCCACGAGGTCATCGGGGTGGACGTCAGCCAGGTGAAGGTCGACCTGGTCAACGACGGCAAGGCCCCGGTGGTCGAGGAGCGGATCGGCGAGCTCATCGCCGAGGTCGTGCGGACGGGGGCGTTACGCGCCACCGGTGACGTCCGCGAGGCGATCATGGACAGTGAGGTGTCGCTGGTCTGCGTGGGCACGCCGTCGGAGCCCAACGGCAGCCTGTGCACCACGTACTTGGAGCGGGTCGCCGAGCAGATCGGCGCGGCGCTGGCCGAGCGGGGCGGGCGGCACACCGTGGTCTTCCGCAGCACCATGCTCCCGGGCACCTGCCTGAACCTGCTGGTGCCGATCCTGGAGAAGGCCGTCGGCGGCACCGCCGGGGTGGACGTCGGGGTCGCGGTCAACCCGGAGTTCCTGCGCGAGGGCACGAGCGTGCGGGACTTCTTCGACCCGCCCAAGACCGTCATCGGCCAGCTGGACCGGGCGAGCGGCGACGTGGTGGCGGCGCTGTACGACGGACTGCCCGGAGAGGTGTTCCGGGTTCCGGTCCCGACGGCCGAGGCGATCAAGTACGCGGACAACGCGTTCCACGGCCTCAAGATCGGGTTCGCGAACGAGCTGGGCGCGGTGTACCGGGCGCTCGGGGTGGACTCGCACCAGGTGATCGACGTGTTCCTGGCCGACCGCAAGCTCAACATCAGCCCCGCCTACCTGCGGCCCGGCTTCGCCTTCGGCGGGTCCTGCCTGCCCAAGGACCTGCGCAGCCTGGTCCACGCGGCGCAGCGGGCCGACGTGTCGGTGCCGATCCTCTCCCACGTGCTGCCCTCCAACTCCGACCACCTGCAACGCGCGGTGGAGCTGGTGGAGCGCACCGGCAAGCGGCGGGCGGGCCTGTTCGGGCTGTCCTTCAAGCCGGGCACCGACGACCTGCGCGAGAGCCCGCTCGTCGAGCTGGCGGAGCGGCTCTTCGGCAAGGGGTACGACCTGAAGATCTACGACGCCAACGTGAGCCTCTCCAGGCTGCTGGGCGCGAACCGCGAGTACATCGAGAACCGGCTGCCCCACCTCGCGCACCTGCTCGCGGACTCCGTCGACGAGGTCCTCGAACACGCCGAGGTGTGCCTGGTCGGTACCAGGGACCCGGACGTGCTGTCGGCGCTGCCGCACGGCGACGGCCCGGTGATCATCGACCTCATCCACCTTCCCGACGCCGACGCGCGCCGGACCGAACCGGGGTACGTGGGCCTTGCTTGGTGAGACTTCGCGTGGTGCGGCCGGCGGCGGCCGCACCACGGGCCGGCGCGCGCTGGTCCTGGTCGAGAACCTGTCGGTGCCGTTCGACCGGCGGGTGTGGCAGGAGTGCACGACGCTGCGCGACGCGGGCTGGACGGTGCACGTCATCTGTCCCCAGGGCAGCAAGCGCGACACGGAGCCGGAGGCCGAGATCGACGGGGTGCGGATCCACCGCTACCCGCTGCGCGCGGCCACCGGCGGGCCGGCCGGCTACCTGAAGGAGTACGGCTCGGCGCTGTGGCACACCATGCGGCTGGCCCGGAAGGTCGGGCCGGTCCACGTGGTCCACGCCTGCAACCCGCCCGACCTGCTGTTCCTGCCCGCCCTGTGGCTCAAGCGGCACGGCGCGCGGTTCGTCTTCGACCAGCACGACCTGGTCCCCGAGCTGTACCTCTCCCGGTTCGACCGCGGCGAGGACCTGCTGTACCGCGCCGTGTGCGCGCTGGAACGGATGACCTACCGGGCCGCGGACGTCGTGCTCGCCACGAACGAGAGCTACCGGGACGTCGCGGTGCGCCGTGGCGGTCGGCGGCCGTCGGACGTGTTCGTCGTGCGCAGCGCGCCCGACACGGACCGCTTCCACCCGGTGGCGCCGGAGCCCGGGCTGAAGCGCGGCAAGCCCCATCTGCTGTGCTATCTCGGTGTGATGGGCCCGCAGGACGGCGTCGACTACGCCTTGCGGGCCCTCGCGAAGCTGCGCGACGAGGTCGGGCGGAGCGACTGGCACGCGGTGTTCGTCGGCGGCGGCGACACCTTCGACGCGATGGTGGAGCTGTCCCGGCGGCTCGGGCTCTCCGAGCAGGTGCAGTTCACCGGGCGCGTGCCGGACGCCGACCTGGCGCGGTACCTGTCGACGGCGGACGTGTGCCTCTCCCCCGACCCGCGCAATCCGCTGAACGACGTGTCGACCATGAACAAGGTCCTGGAGTACATGGTGATGGGCCGGCCGATCGTCTCGTTCGACCTCAAGGAGGCGCGGGTGTCCGCCGGCGACGCCGCCGTGTACGCGCCCGCCAACGACGAGGGCGAGTTCGCCAGGCTCATCGCGCTGCTGCTGGACGACCCGGAGAAGCGGGCCCTGATGGGCAAGATCGGCCAGGAGCGGATCGGCGGGCCGCTGTCCTGGCGCAACTCGCAGGCTTCGCTGCTCTCCGCCTACGCCGCCGCCTGTCGTGACCGCGGTACGGCGTCGGCGGGCTCTTCCGACCGTTCGGGGAAGAGGCCGCGCCGTTGAGCGATGACACGATACGCCTGGTCACGATCGGGCGGATCTTCCGCCGGCGCTGGCGGCTGCTCGCCGTCCTCGCCGTGTTGGGTGCGCTCGTCGGTTACGGCACTTCCCTGCTGGTGCCGCCGCGTTACACGGCCTCGGCCTCGGTGCTGCTGCCGGGGGCGTGGGAGGAGCGCGAGCTGCTGACGCAGGCGGAGATCGCGGCCAGTTCGGTGGTGGTCGACCGTGCGGCCTCCGCGCTCGGCTGGACGAAGGTCAGCCGCAGCGAGCTGCTGGACCGGGTGAGCGCCAAGGCGGCGGACGGGAACATCATCAAGATCTCGGGCACGGCCGACACCCCGGAGCGCGCGCAGCGGCTCTCGGACCAGGTGGCCCAGCAGTTCGTTGCGTTCGCCGCGCGGATCTCGGGTGCCAACGCCGGCCCCGAGGCGGCGGCGCGGCCCGAGGCGCTGCGGCAGCTGGTGACGCAGACCAGCCGCCGGATCACCGAGCTGGCCGACGCGGCGGGACGGGGGCAGACCGTGGAGAGCGTGCAGACCCGTACCGAACTCGCGAAGCTGCGCACCACGCTGCAGGAGGCCGTCGACAAGCTGGACCAGGCCGATCCCGCCGCGGGCAAGGCCATCAAGGCCAACATGGTCGTCATGGGGCCGGCTGCCCGGCCCACCGGCGAGGCCCCGCCGACCAGGACGCAGCTCATCGTCTCCGGGGCGGTGCTGTTCTTCCTGCTGGGGGTGATCGGCCATCTCGCCGCCGCGCGGATGGACCGCCGGCCTCGCACCGGTGCGGAGATCGCCGCGGCGCTGGGCGCTGCGGTGCTGGGCACCGTCGACGTGCCCGCCGGGCGGCCCGCGGACCGGCCGGAGGGGCGTGGCCCGAGGGGCCGGATCCGCCGGCTGCTGGGCCTCGACGTCCGGTGGGACGTACCGGCGCCGCGCACGTCCGGCGACGAGGCCGGCAGGCAGGTCCGCCACCGGCGGGTGCACGCCCGCCTGCGCGACGGGCTGCCGGCCCCCCGGCGGCTGCTGCTGCTCGTCCCGGAGGGCGACGACGACGCCCTGCGGGCCGCCGGGGAGTTCACCGCCGGGACCGGGGGCGATCCGCAGCTGCGGGTGGCCGGGGTCTCGGCGTCCCGGCCGATGGTCGCGGACCGCGACGGGGAGTCCGGTGCCGTGGTCGTGCTGAGCCCGGGAATCCGGACCGCCGGGGAGCTCTCCGGGATCGCCGAGGCGTGTGCGGACGCCGGGCACGAGATCGTCGGGATCCTCCTCGTCGGCACGGCCCAGGCCGGTCCGACGGAGTCCGCCGGCCGTACCCGCGAGGCCGCCGCACCGGCACTCGCGGTCGGCGCCGACGCGACGGGAAGTTCAGGGTGACGATGAGTACGACTCCGGAGCCGTCTCACGCCGCTCCGCTGCTGGACCTGCAGACGCTCGTGGTGTCGGTGCGCAGGCGGCGCCGCCTCTGGTGTTCCCTGGCGCTGCTGGGGCTGCTGATCGGCGCGGCCGTGGCCGTACTGCTGCCGCCGCCCCCGACGGCGGTGACCAAGGTGCTGGTCGCGCACCAGCAGGACCAGCCGAACGACCCCGGAACGCTGATCCGCACCGACGTCGCGCTGCTGCAGACCACGCGGATCGCCGAGAAGGCCCTGCAGGCCCTGAAGTCCCCGGACAGGCCGGAGGACTTCATGAAGGACTACGCGGGTGCCGGACTGACCAACAACCTGCTCCAGATCGATGTGACGGGTGACAGCGACGCGCAGGCCGTGGCCCGTGCCAAGGCGCTGGCCGACGCGTTCGTCGCGGACCACGTGCGGCGGATCCAGGAGGCCGCGGAGGCCGAGTCCAAGACCCTGCTCGACCAGCGCGACCGGTTGCGGGACGAGCTCGACCAGGTCAACAAGGCGATCGGGAACGGAACGCCGGAGACCGGGCCGAAGGGGTCCGCGAACGCGGAGACGCTGTTCGCCCGCCGGGCCGAACTCACCGCCCGGATCACCGACTTCGGCCAGCGCGCCGCCGAGGCGCGGATCGGAACGCCCCAGCTCGTCGCCGGCACGCAGGTCGTGGACGCGCCGCGCGCGGTACGGCACTCGCTGCCCAAGGCGGCCGCCACCGACGCCGCGATCGGGCTGGTCCTCGGGCTGGTCCTCGGGCTCGCGGTGGCCGCGGTCGGCGCGGTGGTGGCCGACCGCCCCGTGCTGCGCCGGGAGATCGCGGCGAACCTGGGGGCCTCCGTCATCGCGGAACTCCCCCGCCGGCCGGCCGGGCGCTTGCAGCGGCGCGGCACCCGGGCGGCGCGGGAGCGGCTCACCGCATCCCTGGCCCGCACGGTACGCGGCTCCGCGGAACCGGTGTCGCTGCTGGAACTGGGCTGCGCGCAGGGCGCGGCCCTGATCGCCCTGGACCTCGCCGGAGCACTGGCGGCGGAGGGACCGGTGTCCGTCGTCGACGGACTGCCCGGTCGCCGGCTCACCGGTCACCGCCGCGAGCCCGGGGGCCTGACGGTGGTCGGCGAGGGTGCCGCGGAGGCGGCCCGCGGAGAGCACCGGTTCGGCGTGGGCTCGGTCTCGCCCGGCACCGCGTGGACCGACCTCCAGTACCTGGGCACCCGGACCGTGCTCGTCGTGCGCGCCGGGCACGGCAGCGCCGCGTGGCTGCACACGGTGGCGCGGCAGCTCGCGGAGCAGGACATCACGGTGCTCGGCGTGGTGCTGATCGACCCCGATCCGCGTGACCGGACCGACGGCACCTTGTGGGACGGGCCGCACAGCGCGCTGCGCGGCCGGAACGAGCGGCCCGCCCGGCCGAACGACGGGGGTACCTCCCACGCCGTCCAGGCAGTGGGAGAGGGCGAGCGGCAGACGGAACGGCTGCCCGTGTGGGCGGCGCGGGTTCCGGACAGCGACCAGGAGGCACGGTAGGACATGTGTGGCATCGCAGGCACTTACCGGTGGCCGGACGGGAAGGCCGTGACCGACCGGCTCACGGAGACCATCGCCCACCGCGGTCCGGACGGGGCGGGCCGGTACGGCCACCCCGTCGGTGACGGCGAGGTGCAGCTCGGGCACCGCCGGCTGGCCATCATCGACCTGTCCGAGACCGGCGCCCAGCCGATGGTCTCCGACGGGCTCGTCCTCACGTACAACGGCGAGCTGTACAACGCGCCCGAGCTGCGCGCCGAGCTGGCGGCCGCCGGGGTGCGCTTCCGCGGCACCTCCGACACGGAGGTGCTGCTGGAGGCCTGGCGGCGCTGGGGCACCGACTGCCTGCCCCGGCTGCGCGGCATGTTCGCGTTCGGGATCTTCGACGAGCGGACCGGGGAGCTGGTGCTCGCCCGCGACCAGCTCGGCATCAAGCCGCTGTTCCTGCTCCGGCGGGGCGGGGGCCTGGTGTTCGCCTCGGAGCTGAAGGCGCTGGCCGCCGCGACCGGGGGGTCGCTGGAGGTGGACCACGCGGCGCTGGTGGCCTCGCTGCTGTACTACTGGGTGCCGGACTCGCGGTGCGCGTACCGCGAGGCGGAGAAGCTGCCGCCGGGGAGCTGGCTGCGGTGCCTGCCCGACGGCCGGGTGGAGCGCGGCCGGTACTGGAACCTCAGGGACGTGGCCGCCGAGGGCCGGGAGCGGGCCCGCGCCGGTGAGCTGCCCGACCTGGCGGCCATCGTCGAGGAGTCGACCCGGCGGCACCTGCTCTCCGACGTGCCCGTGGCGACCTTCCTGTCCGGCGGTCTCGACTCCAGCTACCTGACCGCCCTGGCGGCCCGCCACCGGCCCGGGATGTCCGCCTACACGATCGGGTTCCGCGCCGAGGACGCCAGGTTCGAGGCGATGCCGGACGACCTGCGCTACGCCCGGACGGTGGCCGAGCGGTTCGGCGTCGACCTGCACGAGATCGAGATCGCCCCGGACGTGCTCGACCTGCTGCCGCGGATGACGTACCACCTGGACGAGCCGATCGGCGACCCCGCGGCGATCAACACCTTCCTGATCTGCTCGGCCGCCCGGGAGGCCGGGGTCAAGGTGATGCTCTCGGGGATGGGCGCGGACGAGCTGTTCGCCGGCTACCGCAAGCACCTGGCCAACGTGCTCGCACTGCGCTACCAGCGCGTCCCGCGGCCCCTGCGGCGCGGCCTGTCCGGCGCCGTGGACCGGCTGCCGGTCGCCACCTCCCGCCGGGGGTTCCGGTCGGTGCGCTTCGCGAAGAGGTTCCTGTCCTTCGCCGATCTGCCGGAGGAGACCGCCTTCCGGCGCAGCTACACCATGTACGACCGCGGCGAGCTGCTCGGCCTGATCGATCCGGACCTGGCCGGGACGGTCGACGACGTGCTGACCGAGCACGCGGACGTCTACGAGGACAACGGCCTCGACGACTTCGTCAACCGCATGTGCCTGGGCGACTCCCGGATGTTCCTGCCGGGCCTGAACCTCGCCTACACGGACCGCTCCAGCATGGCCGCGTCGACCGAGGTGCGCGTGCCGTACGTGGACGTCGAGGTGGTCAAGGCCGCGTTCACCTTCCCCGGCGACCGCAAGATCGTCGGGCGGCAGGGCAAGGCCGTCCTCAAGGAGGCGGCGACCTCGGTCCTGCCCCGGGAGATCGTCTACCGGCCCAAGGGCCTGTTCAGCGCCCCGCTGCGCGCCTGGATGAGCCGGGACCTGGCACCCCTGGTGCGCGAGGTCATCAACGACGGCGAGCTCGTCCGCTCCGGGTTCCTGCGCCGCGACGCCCTGGCTCGGCTCGCCACCGAGGACGCGGCCGGGCAGCGGGATTTCTCCAAGCATCTGTGGCATGTGCTGACCCTCGAGTACTGGTATCGCGGCGCGACCTCCGGGTCCGGTCAGAGCGCTCGGTTCACGGCTTAGGAATTTCAGAGGAGTTCGGGTGAAGCAGGTCGTACAGAACTACAAGACCGGCGAGCTGGCGGTGCTGGACGTGCCGGTGCCGGGGTGCAAGCCGGGCGGGGTGCTGGTCCGCACCGCCTACTCGCTGATATCCACCGGGACCGAGATGATGAAGGTGTCCGAGGCCGGCATGTCGATGCTGGGCAAGGCCCGTTCCCGGCCGGACCAGGTCGCCAAGGTCATGCAGAGCGTGGCCGTCAACGGGGTGCCCGCCACGTACCGCAAGGTGATGGGCAAGCTGGACTCCTACACGCCGCTGGGCTACTCGCTGTGCGGGGTGGTCGAGCAGGTCGGTGCCGGGATCGACGACGTGGCGGTCGGCGACGTGGTGGCCTGCGCCGGCAACGAGCACGCGCTGCACGCCGAGTTGAACTGGGTGCCGAAGAACCTGTACGCCCGGGTGCCGGACGGCCTCGCGCCGCGGCACGCGGCCTTCGGCACGGTCGGGTCGATCGCGATGCAGGGCGTGCGCCAGGGCGGGCCCCAGCTCGGCGAGGTGGCGCTGGTCATCGGCCTCGGGCTGATCGGGCAGCTGGTGGTGCAGCTCCTGACCGCCTCGGGGGTCCGCGTCGTCGGAGTCGACCCCGACCCGGTGCGCTGCGAGCTCGCCGAGCGCCTGGGCGCCGCGGCCTGCGGCGACCCGGAGTCCGCGGCCGTGGAGGCCGCCGTCGCCGAGCTCACCGACGGGCACGGTGTGGACCAGGTGTACCTGGCGGCCGGCGGCGGCAGCAACCAGCCCGTCGAGCTGGCCGCCCGGCTCTGCCGGGACCGCGGCCGGGTCGTCGACATCGGCAAGTGCCGCCTGGACCTGCCGTGGAACGCCTACTACGAGAAGGAGCTCGACGTCCGGTTCTCCCGCAGCTACGGCCCCGGGCGCTACGACCCGGAGTACGAGCTGGGCGGGCGGGACTACCCGATCGGCTACGTGCGCTGGACCGAGCGGCGCAACCTGGCGTGCTTCCTCGACCTCGTCGCCCGCGGCAGGGTCGACGTGGAGCCGCTGGTCTCCCACATCGCCGGGTTCGACGACGCCGTCGAGACGTACCAGCGCCTGAAGGACGGCGAGCTGAAGGCCGTGGCCGTCCTGTTCCGGTACCCCGGGCAGGCGCGGGAGGCGGAACCCCCGGTGCTGGCCGTACCCGCGGTCAGGCGCTCCGGCGAGGGGGTGTCCACGCCGTCCCGGGCCGCCGGCACGCCGGTGCGCCTCGCGTTCGTCGGCGCGGGGAACTACGCCACGTCGATGCTGCTGCCGCACCTGGTGCGGCGCGACGGCGTCGAGCTCGCGACGGTCGTCACCACGACGGCGCTGTCCGCGGCCAACGCCCGGCGGAAGTTCGGGTTCGCCGAGGCGACCACCGATCTCGACGCCGTGCTGGGCGACAAGTCCGTCGACGCGGTGTTCGTGGTCACCCGGCACAGCTCCCACGCCGAGCTGACCCGGCAGGCGCTGCTGGCCGGCAAGACGGTGTTCGTGGAGAAGCCCCTCGCCCTCACCGAGGACGAACTGGCCGGTGTCCTCGCGGCGGTGGAGGAGTCCGGCAACGACCGGCTGCAGGTGGGCTTCAACCGCCGCTTCTCGCCGCTGCTCCAGGAGGCCCGGAAGCGGTTCGGCACCCGGACCGGTCCGGCGAGCCTGCGCTACCTGGTGAACGCGGGCCGGCTCCAGCACGGCAGCTGGTACCTCCAGCAGGGCACCGAGGGCTCGCGGTTCGCCGGTGAGGGCGGGCACTTCATCGACACGGCGAGCTGGCTGCTGGGCGCCGACCCGGTCTCGGTGTACGCGGCCGCCACGTCCGGCAACGAGGACCTCCAGGTCGTGCTGCGCTACCCGGACGGGTCCACCGCCACCCTCAGCTACGTCACCACGGGCGCGTCCGGCTTCCCCAAGGAAACCATCGACCTGGTCGCGGACGGCAAGGTGCTGCGCCTGGACGACTTCGTGCGCGCCTCCGTGTATTTCGAGAAGGGAGCGGCCGGACGCAAGCGGTGGGTCAGCTCGCGGCTGCCCCAGGCCCGGGACAAGGGCCAGCTCGCCGAACTGGCCGCGTTCGTCAGGGCCGTGCGGACGGGCGGGCCGATGCCGGTGCCGCTGGAGTCGCTGGTCGCCACCACGGCGGCCACCCTCGCCGTCCAGGCCGGTCTGGCCTCCGGCGTGCCCGTGACGCTGGCGGACGGCCGATGACCGTGATCTCGGGGAGTCCGGGCTGGTACCTGCGGCGGCTGTCCCGGATGGGACCGCAGGAGGTCGGCGGCCGGGTGGGTGACACGGTGCGCAGGCGGCGGTGGCGGTCGGTGCCGCCGGACGCCCCGGCCCTGAGCGGTGCCCGGTTCACCGCGGTGCTCCCCGCGGGGGCGGTCGACGCGGTGCCGCCGGACGCCGCCAAGCGCCTCGTCGCCGAGGCGGACCGGCTGATGGCCGGGCACGGCCGGTTCTTCGGGGTGGACCGCGACGACCTGGTCGACCCGGACTGGTTCTTCGACCCGAAGACGGGGCGGCGGGCTCCGGAGGGCTACGCCTTCGACGTGCCGTACCGCGACGAGGACGCGGTCGGGGACGTCAAGCAGATCTGGGAGCCGTCCCGGCACCAGTACCTCACCGTCCTCGCCGCCGCGTACGCGGTCACCGGGGACGAGCGGTACGCCGAGCGGGTGGCGGCGCACCTGCGGTCGTGGTGGGCGGCGAGTCCGCCGCTGCGCGGGGTGCACTGGACCAGCGGCATCGAGCTGGGCATCCGGCTGCTGTCCTGGGTGTGGGTCCGCCGGCTGCTCGACGGCTGGCCGGGCGCGGCCGGGCTGTTCGAGGAGAACCCGGTGGCCCGGAACCAGATCTGGCACCACCAGCGCTGGCTGGCCGCGTTCCCCAGCCGGGGTTCCTCGGCGAACAACCACGTCATCGCCGAGGCCGCCGGGCAGTTCGCCGCGGCCTGCGCGTTCGGCTGGTTCCCCTCCTCGGAGCGCTGGCGGGCCGACGCGCTGCGGTCGCTGGAGGGGCACCTGCGCGGCAACACCTTCGTGTCCGGCCTCAACCGGGAGCTGGCCACCGAGTACCACGGGCTGGTGCTGGAGCTGGGCCTGGCCGCGCTGGCCGAGGCGGACGCCGCCGGCGTGCCGGTCCCCGTTGCGGTGCGGCTGGTCCTGCTGCGGATGACCGACGCGCTCGCGGCCGTCGTGGACAACCGGCTGCGGCCGCCGCGGCAGGGGGACTCGGACGACGGGCACGGCCTGGTCGTGGACGGTGCGGGCACCGACCGCTGGGGCTCGCTGCTGGCCACCGGGAACGCCGTGTTCGGCCGGCTCGCCTGGTGGCCCGAGGGGAGCGGCACCGATGTGCGCACCGCGCTGCTGGCCGCGCTCGTCCGGCCCGGGGCGCCCGCGGTGACCCGCCCGGCGAGCCGTCCGGTGCACTTCCCCGACGCCGGCATGAGCGTCCTGCGCGGTCCCGGGGAGATCTGGGTCCGCTGCGACGGCGGTCCGCACGGCTTCCTGTCCATCGCCGCGCACGCCCACGCGGACGCGCTGTCCGTGGAGGTCCGGCACGACGGGGTCGACGTACTCGCGGACCCGGGGACGTTCTGCTACCACGGGCAGCCCGAGTGGCGGCAGTACTTCCGGTCGACCCTCGGGCACAACACGCTGGAGCTGGACGGCGGTGACCAGTCCGTCTCCGGCGGGCCGTTCCTGTGGACCCGGCACGCGCAGACCCGCGTCCTGGTCGCGGACACCTCCGACCCGGGGGTGTCGCGCTGGGTGGCGGAGCACGACGGCTACCGGCCGTCCGTGCACCGCCGCCGGGTGGAGCTGACGGCCGCGAGCCGGGAGGTGCGGGTGGTCGACGAGGTGAGCGGGCCGCGCCGGGCGGTGCGGCTGGCTTTCCACCTCGGCCCGGCGGTCACCGCGGTGCTGGAGGGTGACCGGGCGGTGCTCACCTGGAGCCGGGACGGCGAGGACCGCTCGGCGGTGCTCGACCTGCCCGGTCAGCTGTCCTGGCGGGCGCACCGCGGCGAGACGGGCCCGCCGCTGGGCTGGTACTCCGCCGGCTTCGGGCGCAAGGAGCCGGCCACGACGCTGGTCGGCACCGGATTCACCGACGGCACGGCGATGTCAGGGGAGTTCGTCACCGTGCTCGGGTTCGGCGGCTAGGCGGAGGGGGGTGGTTCTGGTGATCAAGTGGCGGAACTGGGCGTTGCCGGCCGTGCCGGTGGCGCTGGTCCTGCTGGCGGCGACCGGCTGTGACAGCGGGCCGGGCGCCCCGGCGGCGAAGCCGAGCGCCGCGCCGTCCGCGACCGCGGCGGTGGCCGCCCGGGTGTGCGCGGCTCCCGCCGCGGGGCCGGCGCAGGTGCCCGCGGGTGCGGTGACGGTCGACCCCGCGGTGGCGGGCGATCTCGCCGCGAAGACCAAGAGCAGCCCCCCGAAGACCACGTTCTGGCTGATGCCGGGCACGCACAGGCTCGATCCGGACCGGTTCGCCCAGGTCATCCCCAAGGAGGGGAACAGCTACGTCGGGGCGCCGGGCGCGGTGCTCGACGGGGGGAAGACGAACCAGTACGCGTTCGGCGGCGCGGCCCCCGACGTCTCCATCCGCCACCTGACCGTGCAGAACTTCGTCGCGCCGCCGGACGAGGGCGTGGTCAACCACGAGTCGGCCGACGGGTGGGTGATCGAGCACTCGACCGTCCAGGACAACTCCGGGGCGGGGCTGATGGCCGGCGCCCGCCAGCAGGTGCGCGCGAGCTGCCTGCGCGGCAACGGCCAGTACGGGATGAACGCGTACAAGGGCGGCGGGCCCATCTCCGGCCTGGTGGTCGAGGGCAACGAGATCACGGGCAACAACAAGGACGACTGGGAGCGGCGCAAGCCGGGCTGCGGCTGTACCGGGGGCATCAAGTTCTGGGCCGTCAACGGTGCCGACGTACGCGGCAACTGGGTGCACGACAACCGCGGGGCCGGGTTGTGGGCGGACACCAACAACAACGACTTCCGCATCGAGGGCAACGTGCTGGAGGCCAACGACGGCGCCGCGCTGATATACGAGATCAGCTACAACGCGGTCATCCGGAACAACACGATCCGGAAGAACAACTGGGTGGAGGGCCGCAGGTCCGCCGAGCGCGGCGACGACTTCCCGTTCGCGACCGTCTACCTGTCGGAGTCCGGCGGGGAGCCGCGGGTCCGCGCCCGTACGGACCGGATCGAGGTCTACGGGAACGCGCTGGAGAACAACTGGAACGGGATCACCCTGTGGGAGAACGCCGACCGGTTCTGCAACAGCCCGGCCAACACCTCGTCCGGCGTGTGCACGCTGCTGGTGGACCGCGCCGACCGCTGCGCGGCGCCGGCGATCGCCGGTGCGCCGCTCTACGCCGACTGCCGGTGGAAGACCCAGCGGGTGGACATCCACGACAACCGGTTCGTGCTGGACACCTCCGTCGTCGACTGCACCGCGAAGTGCGACCGCATGGCGGTGCTGGCGAACTACGGCACCTATCCGGACTGGTCGCCGTACCAGGGCGAACAGGTGGCGGAGGACGTCTCCCTCAAGCAGCAGAACCGCTGGCACGACAACGTCTACGTCGGACCGTGGAAGTTCGTCGCCCACGACCCGAGCCGGGTGCTCGACTCCGGGCAGTGGCAGGGCCCGCCGTACCAGCAGGACCAGGGCAGCACCTTCGGCCCGCGGGCCGGTGGTTGAGGTGGGCGAGAAGAGGACCGTCGGGATCGTCTGGGCACTGCTGATCCTCAACACGCTCGGCTCGGCCGGGGCCAAGACCATCGTTCCGCTCCCCCGGTCCCTCATCCAGATGGCCACCATGGGCGCGCTGGTCGCCGCGTTCGCGCTGGCGCTCTCGGTCAACCTCCGGCTGCGCTTCCGGCCCAGCGCCTACCTGCTCCTGCTCACCCTGCTGCTGGTGCCGAGCGTGATCTCCAGCGCGCACCTGGAGTCCGGGTTCGGCGCGCTGTTCCGCTGCGCCCGGCTGGCCCTCTTCGTCGGCACGCTGTGGCTGCTCAGCCGCTGGTGGGACGGCGGCCTGACGTTCGTCCGGCACCACGTCCGGATGTACCTGGCGGTGCTCGGGTCGGTGGCCGCCGGGCTGCTCGTCTCACCGGGCGCGGCACTGCCCGACCTCTACGGCGGGCGGCTGGTCGGTGCGCTGTGGCCGCTCACCCCGCCGCAGATCGGGCAGTACGCCGCGGTGATCATCGGGCTCACCGTGCTGCTCGTACTGGGCCGCAGGACCGACCGGGCCGGCGCGGCGGTGGTCATCGTGCCGTCCCTGGTCCTGCTCGCGCTGACCCACACCCGGACGGCGACGCTCGGCCTGTTCGCCGGGCTCGCGCTGGCCATCGGCTCGCTGATGCCG
Source organism: Streptomyces sp. NPDC040718 (assembly GCF_055593565.1). Lineage (NCBI taxonomy): Bacteria > Bacillati > Actinomycetota > Actinomycetes > Kitasatosporales > Streptomycetaceae > Streptomyces > Streptomyces sp. NPDC040718. The sequence continues at coordinate 247,599 of NZ_JBVIXO010000010.1, forward strand.
ACCAGCTCCGCCGCCCGCCGGTTCTTCGCCTGGGCGGTGCTGTGCGCCACGGTGGCCGCGGTGGGGTTCGCCTCCGCCCTCCAGTCGTGGTTCCTGCGCGGGCAGAGCCAGGAGAACTTCTCCAACCTGACCGGCCGGGCCAAGGTGTGGGACGCCCTGCTGGCGGCCCGCCGGACGGCCTCCGAGGAGCTGTTCGGCATGGGCCTGGGCGACAAGTCCTTCGGCGGGCTGCCGATCGACAACAGCTGGCTGGCCGTCTACAACGAGCAGGGGCTGACCGGCACCGCGATCGTGGCGGCGGTCTTCGTCGTGCTGGGCGGCGTCGCGCTGCTGCGGCCGCCTTCGCTGGAGCGGGCCTGCGCGATCTTCCTGATCAGCTACTGCGCGATCGCCTCGTACACCGAGGCCGGGCTGGGCGACGCCTCGCCGTACCTGCTGCACCTGGCCGTGGCCGCCTCGCTGCTGGCGGCGCCCGCCGGGGCCGCGCCGCTCCCGGCGCACGGAGCCCCCGCACGGCGTATCCACCGATGGACCCCGGACCGGGAGGTGACCTGAACGTGCGCGTCCTCGTGGTGCACAACCGCTACGCCTCGGCGCAGCCGAGCGGGGAGAACAAGGTCGTCGACCAGGAGGCGGAGCTGCTGCGCGCGGCCGGCCACCGGGTCGACGTATTCGAGCGGCGCAGTGACGACATCGGCGCCCTGTCCCTGCCTGCCAAGGCCGCGCTGCCGCTGCTGGTGCCGTGGAACCCCGCGGTCCGCAGGGAGCTCGCCGCCCGGCTCCGCGCCGAGCGGCCGGACGTGGTGCACGTCCACAACGTCTTCCCGCTGCTGTCGCCCGCGGTGCTGGCCGCCTGCGCCGACGCCGGCGTGCCCGCCGTGGCCACGCTGCACAACTACACCCAGGTCTGCCCGCCCGGCACGCTCCAGCGGGACGGCCGGCCGTGCGGGGACTGCGTCGGGTCGACGCCGCTGCCCGCCGTCCGGCACGGCTGCTACCGGGGCTCCCGGCTGGCGACGGTGCCGCTGGCGGTCAGCCTGTCGGTCAACCGGCGGCGGTGGTGGTCGGGTGTGGAGCGGTTCCTGTGCATCTCCGCGGCGCAGCGCGAGGTCCTGGTGCGGGCCGGCATGCCGCCCGGGCGGCTGGCGGTGAAGCACAACTTCGTGCCCGACCCGGAGATCCGCCGGACGGGCGCCGGCGAGCACCTGCTCTACCTCGGCCGGCTGGCGGAGGCCAAGGGCGTCCGGCTGCTGATGGCCGCGTGGGACGACCTGGCCGCGGACGGCGGTGTGGGCGTACCTCTCGTGATCGCCGGGACGGGGCCGCTGGAGGGGGAGGTGACCGCCTGGGCGGCGGGCCGGGACGACGTGCGCTACGCCGGCCTGTACGACCCGGAGCAGTGCCGTCGGGCGATCGCCAGGTCGGTGGCCGTGGTGGCCCCCTCGACCTGGCTGGAGGCGTTCGGCCTGGTGGTCGTGGAGGCGATGGCGGCGGGGGTCCCGACCGTCGCCGCCGGTCACGGCGCCTTCGTCGAACTCGTCGGGGACGGGGTGACGGGGCTGCTCCACCGGCCGGGCGAGTCCGCCTCGCTCGCGTCCTGCATGCGCCGGATCACGGCCGATCCGGCCCGCAATCAGGAGATGGGGCGGGCGGGCCGGCGCCGTTACGAGCAGGACTTCAGCCCGGCGGTCGGGCTGGAGCGCCTGCTGGAGGAGTACCGGACCGCGATCGCGGGCCGGTCCGGTGGCGGGGAGTTCCCGCCACCGGTTGGGGAACAAGGGACTGGCCCTCGGCGGGGCGACCTGCCGGGGGCGGGATGGGGGCAGTAGATGACACGATGCCGACTCTGCGGTTCGGCGGCGCTGGCGAGCGTCGTCGACCTGGGGGCGACCCCGCCGTGCGAGAGCTTCCTCGCGGCGGACCAGCTGGACCTGCCGGAGCCCGCGTACCCGCTGCACCTGCGGGTCTGCACCGACTGCTGGCTGGCGCAGATCCCGCCGCTGATCACGCCGGAGGAGACGTTCAAGGAGTACGCGTACTTCTCCTCCTTCTCGACCTCCTGGGTGGAGCACGCCCGGACGTTCGTCGCCGACGCGGCGGAGCGGGTGGGACTGGGCCCGGACTCCTTCGTGGTCGAGGTCGCGAGCAACGACGGGTACCTGCTGAGGCACGTGGTGGAGCGGGGGATCCGCTGCCTCGGCATCGAGCCGTCGGTGAACGTCGGCGCGGCGGCGCGGGAGGCTGGTGTGCCCACGCTCACGGAGTTCCTGGACCCGGCCACCGGCGCCGGCGTCCGCGTCGAGCACGGGCCGGCGGACCTGGTCGTGGCCAACAACGTGTACGCGCACATCCCCGACGTGGTCGGGTTCACCCAGGGGCTGCGCTCCCTGGTCGCCGACGACGGCTGGGTGTCGATCGAGGTGCAGCACCTGCTGACCCTGATCGAGGAGAACCAGTACGACACGATCTACCACGAGCACTTCCAGTACTACACGGTCGCGTCCGCGGCCCGGGCACTGGCGAGCGGTGGACTCTCGCTGGTGGACGTCGAGCTGCTGCCCACGCACGGCGGTTCGATCCGGCTGTGGGCCCGGCCGGCCGAGGCGGCCGGTGAGCCGACCCGGAGGGTGGCCGAGGTTCTGGACCGGGAGAAGGCGGCCGGGCTCCAGGAGCTGTCCGGGTACGCCGAGTTCTCCGCCCGGGTGGCGAAGGTGCGCCGGGACCTGCTGCGGTTCCTCATCGAGGCGGCCGAGCGCGGTGAGACGGTGGTCGGCTACGGCGCCCCGGGCAAGGGCAACACCCTGCTCAACCACTGCGGCGTCCGGCCCGACCTGCTCGCGTACACGGTCGACCGCAACCCCTACAAGCACGGCAGGTTCACCCCGGGCACCCGCATCCCGATCCTGTCGCCCGAGCGGATCGCCGCCGACAGGCCGGACTACGTCCTCGTCCTCCCCTGGAACCTGCGGACCGAGCTGGTCGAGCAGCTGTCCTTCGTGCACGAGTGGGGCGGCCGGCTGGTCTTCCCCATCCCGGAACTGAGCGTCGTCGAGGTGAAGTCGTGAAGGTCGTACTGTTCTGCGGCGGTTACGGGATGCGGATGCGCAGCGGCGCCGCTGACGACGTGCCCAAGCCTATGGCGATGGTCGGTCCGCGTCCGCTGATCTGGCACGTCATGCGCTACTACGCGCACTTCGGGCACAAGGAGTTCATCCTGTGCCTCGGTTACGGTGCCCACCACATCAAGGACTTCTTCCTCAACTACGAGGAGACGACGTCCAACGACTTCGTACTGCGGGGCGGTCGGACCGAGCTGTTGTCCACCGACATATCCGACTGGACGATCACGTTCGCGCAGACCGGCGTGGAGTCGCCGATCGGGGAGCGGCTGCGCCGGGTGCGGCACCACCTGGACGGCGACGAGATGTTCCTCGCCAACTACGCCGACGTGCTCACCGACGCGCCGCTGCCGGAGATGATCGACCGTTTCTCCCGGCGCGACGCCGGCGCCTCGATGATGGTGGTGCCGCCCCAGTCCTCGTTCCACTGCGTGGACCTGGGCGAGGACGGCCTGGTGGGGGGCATCACCCCGGTGAGCGAACTGCCGCTGTGGGAGAACGGCGGCTACTTCGTGCTCCGCCAGGAGGTCTTCGACCACATCCCGGAGAACGGGGACCTGGTCGCCGACGGATGCGCGGAACTGGCCAAGAGCGGCCGGCTGGTGGCGCACCAGCACCGGGGCTTCTGGAAGCCGACCGACACCGTGAAGGAGCGGGCGGCGCTCGACGAGGCCTACGCCCGGGGCGAGCGGCCGTGGGCCGTGTGGGAGCGGGACGGCGCCGGAGCGGGGACCGCGTGATCAAGCTCAGTGCCGGGCGCGTGGACCGGGTCGTCGCGGTCGGCGCGCACTGCGACGACATCGCCATCGGCGCCGGCGGCACCCTGCTGACCCTGTGCGGTGCCCGGCCGGGCGTCCGCGTCGACGCGCTGGTGCTCTCCGGCGGCGGAAGCGAGCGGGAGAGGGAGGAGCGGGCCGCGCTCGCCGCGTTCTGCCCGGGTGCCGACCTGCGGCTGACGGTGCTCAAGCTGCCCGACGGGCGGATGCCGACGCACTGGGACGAGGCCAAGGCCGCGGTCGAGGAGCTGCGCGTGCGGACCGATCCCGACCTGATCCTCGCCCCGCGCACCGACGACGCGCACCAGGACCACCGCGGCCTGGCGCGGCTGGTGCCCACCGCGTTCCGCGACCACCTCGTGCTCGGCTACGAGATCGTCAAGTGGGACGGCGACCTCGGCCGTCCGTCGGCGTACCAGCCGCTGTCGCCGGAGACGGCCGAGCGGAAGGTGCGGCTGCTGCAGGAGCACTACCCCTCGCAGCGGCACCGCCCCTGGTACGACCGGGAGGCCTTCCTCGGGCTGGCCCGGATCCGCGGCATCGAATGCCACGCGCGCTACGCCGAGGCGTTCGCCGTCACCAAACTCACTCTGAACCTGGGGGATTGAACCTTGCGCGTACTGCTGACCGGACACCAGGGCTACCTGGGCACCGTGATGGCCCCGGTGCTCGCGGCCGCCGGCCACGAGGTCGTCGGCCTGGACTCCGGCCTGTTCGCCGACTGCCTGCTGGGCCCGCTGCCCGCGGACCCGCCGGGGCGGCGGGTGGACCTGCGCGACGTCACCGCCGAGGACGTGGCCGGGGTGGACGCGGTGATCCACCTGGCCGCGCTGTCCAACGACCCGCTGGGATCGCTGGCGCCGGAGCTCACGTACGACATCAACCACCACGCGTCCGTACGCCTGGCCCGGCTCGCCCGCGAGGCCGGAGTGCGGCGCTTCCTGTACGCCTCGACGTGCTCGGTCTACGGCGCCGCGGGCGGCGACGTCCTGGTCGCCGAGGACGCCCCGCTGCGCCCGGTGACGCCGTACGCGGAATCCAAGGTGCGGGTGGAGGACGACCTGCACGCCCTGGCCGACGGCGACTTCAGCCCGGTGTACATGCGCAACGCCACCGCCTTCGGCTACTCGCCCCGGCTGCGCGCCGACATCGTCGTGAACAACCTGGTGGGCCACGCCCTCCTGTCCGGCGAGGTGCTGGTGATGTCCGACGGCACCCCGTGGCGCCCGCTGGTGCACGCCGGCGACATCGCGCGGGCCTTCACGGCCGCGCTGGACGCGCCGCGCGGGGCGGTGCACGACCGGGCGTTCAACATCGGCAGCGAGACCAACAACGTCACCGTCGCGGAGATCGCCGGGCAGGTCGCCGACGCGGTGGCCGGCTCGAAGGTGGTGATCACCGGGGAGACCGGTGCCGATCCGCGGTCGTACCGGGTGGACTTCTCCCGCTTCCGCGCCGCGGTGCCCGGCTTCGAGTGCGAGTGGACGGTGAAGCAGGGCGCGCTCGAACTCGCCGACGCCTACCGCGAACACGGGCTGACCCGGGAGGCCTTCGAGCAGCGTTTCACCCGGCTGGCCGTGCTCCGCGCGGCTTCCGAGGCCGGTGCCGTCGACGACACCCTGCGGTGGCGCCGGTGACCGCGCTCGGCCGGGAGATGCACGCCCTGGTGGAGCGGCTGTACCCGCTGTGCCGGAGCATCACCGGCGACGGTGTGCGCGCCACCCTGGACATCGTCGGCGAGTACGTGCCGCTGGAGGTGCACGAGGTGCCGACCGGGACGCAGGTCCTGGACTGGACGGTTCCGCAGGAGTGGAACATCCGGGACGCCTACGTCGCCGACGCCTCCGGGAAGCGGGTCGTGGACTTCGCCGCGTCCAGCCTGCACGTGCTCGGCTACAGCGTGCCGGTCTCGGCGACGATGCCGCTGTCCGAGCTGCGCGCGCACCTGCACACCCTGCCCGACCACCCGTCCTGGGTGCCGTACCGGACCAGCTACTACAAGCCGGAGTGGGGGTTCTGCCTGGCTCAGGAGACCCTGGACGCGCTGCCGGACGGCGACTACGAGGTGCGCGTCGACTCCACCCTCGCGGACGGCCACCTCACCTACGCCGAGCACGTGGTCCCCGGGCAGGTCTCCGACGAGGTGATCGTCTCCTGCCACGTCTGCCACCCGTCGCTGGCCAACGACAACCTGGCCGGCATCGCGGTGGCGGTCTTCCTGGCCCGGGCGCTGGCGGAGCGGACGCCGTACTACACGTACCGGTTCCTGTTCGCGCCCGGCACCATCGGGGCGATCACCTGGCTGGCCCGCAACGCCGAGCGGATCGACCGGGTCAAACACGGCCTGGTGCTGGCCTGCGCCGGCGACCCGGGGCGGCTGACGTACAAGCAGAGCAGGCGCGGCGACGCGGAGATCGACCGGGTGCTCCGGCACGTGCTGCGGGCCTCGGAACGCCCGCACCACATCGCCGAGTTCACGCCGTACGGCTACGACGAGCGGCAGTTCTGCTCGCCGGGGTTCGACCTCGGGGTGGGATCGCTCAGCCGTACCCCGTACGCCGGGTACCCCGAGTACCACACCTCGGCGGACAATCCGGCCTTCGTCAAGCCGGAGGCGATGGCGGACACGCTCGCCCTGTGCCGGGAGGCGTTCGCCGTGCTGGACCGCAACCGGCGGTACCAGAACCTCAGCCCGTACGGTGAACCGCAGCTGGGCCGGCGCGGTCTGTACGACTCGCTCGGCGGCCGCAGCGACGCGAAGCAGGCGCAGATGGCGATGCTGTGGGTGCTGAGCCTCTCCGACGGCGAGCACAGCCTGCTGGACGTCGCCGAGCGGTCCGGGCTGGCCTTCGACACCGTGGCCGACGCGGCCGGCGCGCTGCACGGCGCCGGACTGATCAAGGCATGACGCCGGTGCCCACCGAGGGGGAGAAGACGACGGCGTCGGCGGGCCCGGACGCGGACACCGCCCCGCGGACCGCCAGGCGGGCCGTCCTCGGCCGGCTGTCCTGGGGGCTGGCCGACCAGGCGGCCTCCAGCGTGTCCAACTTCGCGGTGGGCATCTACGTGGCGCGGTCCCTGGGGCTGGCCGCCTTCGGTGTGTTCAGCCTGGCCTGGGTGACCTACGGGGTGGTGCTCAGCGTCTCCCGCGGGCTGGCCACCGACCCGCTCGTGGTGCGCTTCAGCGGGGTTCCGGAGGCGTCCTGGCGCGGGGCGGTGGCCCGGTCGTCGGGTACCGCCCTCGCGGTCGGCGGTGCCATCGGCGCCGTCTGCCTGGTGGCCGGCACGGTGCTCGGCGGGCTCGTGGGGACCGCGTTCGCCTGTCTCGGCGTCGTGCTGCCGGGGCTGCTGCTCCAGGACGCCTGGCGGTACGCGTTCTTCGCCGCCGGGGCCGGGCGCAAGGCCTTCGTCAACGACGTGGTGTGGGGTGTCGCCCTCGTCCCGGCCATGGTGGTGGCCGCCCGCGTGGGCAGCGTGGCCGCCTTCGTGCTCGCCTGGGGCGCGTCCGCGGCGGTGGCCGCGGCGTACGGCTGCTTCCAGTCCGGGATCCGGCCCCGCATGGCCGGATCCCGCGAGTGGGTCCGCGAGCACCGCGACCTCGGCTACCGGTACCTCCTCGAGAACACCTGCGTCAGCGGCGCCGGTCAGCTGCGGGCGTACGGGCTCGGCGCGATCGTCGGGGTCAGCGCGGTGGGCGTGGTACGGGGCGCCGAGCTGCTGCTCGGCCCGTTCCTCGCCGTGCTGATGGGGCTGTCGCTGGTCACGGTGGCGGAGGCGGCCCGGGTACTGCGGCGGGCCCCGCACCGCCTCGGCGTGTTCTGTCTGTTGCTCGGCGGCGTGCAGGCCGTCGCCGCGCTGCTCTGGGGCGCGGCGCTGCTGCTGGTGCCGGACCGGCTCGGCGGGCTGGTGCTCGGCGAGGTATGGGGATCGGCCTCGCAGCTGATCGTGCCGGCCACGCTCGGCGTGGCCGGCGCCGGCCTCGGCACCGGCGCGGCGGCCGGGCTTCGCGCGCTCGGCGCGGCCCGGCGCAGCCTGCGCAGCCAGTTGTTCGCCTCCGCCTGCTACGCCGCGGGCGGGCTCGGAGGTGCCGTCCTGGCCGGCACGCTCGGCTCGGCCTGGGGGGTCGCCGCCGCGACCGCCTGCGGCTCGGCCGTGTGGTGGCTGCACCTGCGGTCCGCCCTGCGCGAACGCACGAATTCCATCCGCGAAGTGAGGACCCCATGAACGACCGTCCCAGGCTGAGCATCGGCCTGCCCGTCTACAACGGCGAGGAGTACCTCGCCGAGTCGCTCGACGCCCTGCTCGGCCAGACCTACGAGGACTTCGAGCTGGTCATCTCCGACAACGCCTCGACCGACGGGACCCGGGACATCTGTCTCAAGTACGCCGCGCGGGACTCGCGCATCCGCTACCTGCGGCTGCCCCGGAACATCGGCGCCGCGCCGAACCACAACCACGTGTTCACCGAGTGCCGCGGCGAGCTGTTCAAGTGGGCCTCGCACGACGACCTGTACGCCCGGGACCTGCTGAAGCGCTGCGTGGAGGCGCTGGACGAGCGGCCGGACGTGATCCTCGCGCACAGCGGCCAGGCCGTCATCGACGGCGACGGCAGGGTGAAGGTCCCGTACGAGTACGGGATCGCCACGGACTCGCCGCGCGCGCCGGAGCGCTTCCGCAGCTTCCTGTTCGAGCCCGGTGGCGACGACTTCTACGGGGTGATGCGGGCCGACGTGCTGCGCCGGGTGAAGCCGCACGACAGCTACCACCACGCGGACCGCACGTTCGTCGCCGAGATCGTCCTGAACGGCCCCTTCCACCAGGTGCCGGAGCTGCTGTACTTCCGCCGCGACCACCCCACCCGCGCCGAGCGGGCCAACCCCGGCAAGCGCTCCCGGTGCGTCAATCTGGACCCGCGCCGAGCGGGCGCGCTGCACCCGACGCCCCGGCTGCTCGCCGAGTACGTCCTGGGGTTCCTCGGGGCGATCGGGCGGGCGCCGCTGTCGGCGGCGGACCGGCGCGCCTGCTACCGCCACCTGGCCGTCTGGATGGCCAGCCGGGCCCGGCCGGGCGCCGGCGAGCGGGTCGAGGACCGGGCCCCGGTCGTCCCGGCCCGGCTGGCCGTCTCCGTCGACGACCTCGTCGCCGGCCGTGAGGGGAGGGGGGCATGAAGCGGTCGGACGGAACCCCCGTGCGCGTCGGGGTGTTCGGCCTGCTCGGCTCCGGGAACCTGGGCAACGACGGATCGCTGGAGGCCGTGCTCGGGTACCTCCGCGACGCGCACCCCGAGGCGTTCGTGGACGCTCTGTGCGGCGGGCCCGGGACCGTCGCGGCCCGGTACGGGATCCCGGCGACGCGGCTGCACTGGTACCGCGGGGAGTACCGGACCGCGTCCCGTGCCGGCGCCATCGCCGGCAAGGGCCTGGGCAAGCTCGTCGACGTCTTCCGCACCGCCGCCTGGGTGCGCCGGCACGACGTGGTGATCGTGCCGGGCATGGGCGTCCTGGAGGCCACGCTGCCGCTGCGGCCGTGGGGATTCCCGTACTCGCTGCTCCTGCTCTGCGCGAGCGGGCGGCTGCTCGGCACCCGGGTCGCGCTGGTGGGCGTGGGCGCCGCCCCGATCGGCGACCGGCCGACCCGGGCGCTGGTGCGCTGGTCGGCCCGGCTGGCCGCCTACCGGTCGTACCGGGACGGCCTGTCCCGCGACGCGATGCGGGCGATGGGCGTGGACATCTCGCGCGACGAGGTCTACCCGGACCTCGCGTTCGCCCTGCCGGCGCCGCCGGCGGGCGTGCCCTCGGGCGTGCCGGGGGCGGTCTGCGTGGGCGTCATGGACTTCCACGGCGGCAACGACGACCGGGCGCGGGCGGAGGAGATCCACCGGCGCTACCTCGACGGGACGACCCGCTTCGTCCGCGCGCTGGTCGAGGAGGGCAGGCCGGTCCGGCTGCTCACCGGTGACGAGTGCGACGCGCCGGTGGTCGCCGCGATCCTCGAAGCGGTGGATTCGCCGCTGGTCAGCGCCGCCGCGACGGGCTCGCTGGCCGACCTGATGAAGGAGGCGGCGGCCGCCGACGCCGTGGTGGCGACCCGGTACCACAACCTGGTCTGCGCGCTGAAGGCCGGCACGCCGACGATCGCCCTGAGCTACGCGGCGAAGAGCGACGCGCTCATGGCCCGGATGGGGCTGGACGCGTTCCGGCACCCTGCGCGCGAGGTCGACGCCGACCGGCTGCTCGGGCAGTTCCGGGCGCTGGAGGAGCGGGCGGCGGAGCTGCGGAAGACCCTCGCCGAGCGGAACCTCGTCGCGTCCCGGCTCCTCGAGGACCAGTTCGCCGCCCTGACCGCGGCCCTGTTCCCGGCGGCCGGCCGCATCCGGGGCCGCGCCGCCGGCCATGCCCACGCCGACGCCCATGCCCACACCACGCGGGAGACACCGTGAAAGCGACCGAAGTCCCGGCGATCGCCGGCGCGTACCTGTTCGAACCGACGCCGTACGCCGACGAACGCGGCTTCTTCTGCCGCACCTTCGACGCGGACGTGGTCCGCTCGGTGGGCCTCGACCCGGACGCCTTCATCCAGGACAGCGTGTCCCGTTCGGTGCGGGGCGTGCTGCGCGGCCTGCACCTGCGTTCCGGGGCCGGCGAGGCCAAGCTGGTGCGGTGCTCGTACGGAAGCATCTTCGACGTGGTCGTGGACCTGCGGCCGGACTCGCCGACGTACCGCAACCTGGCCTTCTTCGAGCTGTCCGGCGAGACGCAGGCGACCCTGTACGTTCCGGCGGGGTGCGCGCACGGATTCCAGGCGCTGACCGAGACCGCCGACACCTCGTACCGGATCGACCGCCCGCACGATCCGGCCGAGGACGTGACGATCGCCTTCGACGACCCGGAGCTCGCCATTCCGTGGCCGCTGCCGGTCACCTCGATGTCCGGGCGGGACCGGGAGGCGCCGAGCCTCGCCGAGGTACTGAAGAAGAACGAGAGCTGAGGCCGGCGTGGACACCTACGAGAACCGAGAGCCCGGCCTGCCGCGGTCGCGGGCGGCGAACGAGCGGCTGCACGCCCTGGTCCCCGGGGGCGCGCACACCTACGCCAAGGGCGACGACCAGTACCCCGAGGACCTGGCCCCGGTCATCAGCCACGGGCGCGGTGCCCACGTGTGGGACGTCGACGGCAACCGCTACGTCGAGTACGGCTCCGGCCTGCGGTCGGTCAGCCTCGGGCACGCGCACCCGCGCGTGATCGAGGCGGTACGGCGCGAACTCGACCGCGGCAGCAACTTCGTGCGGCCGTCCATCCTGGAGGTGGAAGCCGCTGAGCGCTTCCTCGCCACGGTGCCGACCGCCGAGATGGTGAAGTTCGCGAAGAACGGCTCCGACGCCACCACCGCCGCGGTGCGCCTCGCCCGCGCCGCCACCGGGCGCCGGCGGGTGGCGATCTGCGCCGACCATCCGTTCTTCTCCACGGACGACTGGTTCATCGGCACCACCCCGATGTCCGCCGGTGTTCCGGACGCGGTCAACGAGCTCACCGTGACCTTCCCCTACGGGGACCTGGCCGCCACCGAGGAGCTCCTCGGCCGGTACGAGGGCGAGGTCGCCTGCCTGGTCCTCGAACCCGCCACCCACACCGAGCCCCCGCCCGGCTACCTCGCCGGGCTGCGCGAACTGGCCGACCGGCACGGCTGCGTACTGGTCTTCGACGAGATGATCACCGGCTTCCGCTGGTCCGAGGCGGGCGCCCAGGGCCTGTACGGCGTGGTCCCCGACCTCTCCACGTTCGGCAAGGCGCTGGGCAACGGGTTCGCCGTCTCCGCGCTGGCCGGGCGCCGCGACCTGATGGAGCTGGGCGGGCTCCGCCACTCCGGCGAACGGGTGTTCCTGCTGTCCACCACGCACGGCGCGGAGACGCACTCCCTGGCGGCCGCGATGGCCGTGCAGGCCACCTACGTCGAGGAGGGCGTCACGGCGCGGCTGCACGCCCTCGGCGAGCGGCTGGCCGCCGGCGTCCGCGACGCCGCGGCCGCCATGGGCGTCGGCGACCACGTCGTGGTCCGGGGCCGGGCAAGCAACCTGGTCTTCGCCACCCTCGACGAGAACGGGCGGCCGTCGCAGGAGTACCGCACCCTGTTCCTGCGGCGGCTCCTGGCGGGCGGGGTGCTGGCCCCGTCGTTCGTGGTGAGCAGCGCGCTCACCGACGCCGACATCGACCACACCGTCGACGTGGTGGCCCAGGCGTGTGCGGTGTACCGCAAGGCGTTGGACGCCGCCGACCCCGTGCCCTGGCTGGCGGGCCGGCCGGTGAAGCCCGTCTTCCGCCGCCTGGCGTGACCCAGGGGGTGTCCGGCGTGGGCGGTTCGGCGTGGGCGGTTCGGCGTGGGCGGTTCGGCGTGGGCGGTTCGGCGTGGGCGGCGCCTCAGCGGCGCTCACGCCGGCGGCCGGCGTCGGCCGTGCGGTCGACGAGCCACGCGGTCGCCGGCACCACCGCCAGCGCGGTGCACCAGCCGCCCAGGACATCGGTCGGGTAGTGGGCGCCCAGGGCGACCTGCGCCCAGCCCATGGCGGCGCCGGCGGCCAGCGCCGCGGCGAGCACGAGCGCCGTTCCGGCCGTCCTGCCCAGGCCGAGCCGGCCGGTCGCGAGCAGCGCCACCGTGAGGGCGAGCGCGGTGGCGAAGGCGGTGTGCCCGCTCGGGTAGGACAGGTTGTCCCCGTGGATGGTGCGCCCCACCAGGGACTTGAGCAGCGTCGCCGTCCCCACGGCCAGGGCGGCGCCGGCCACGACGAGCACCGCCGCGCGGGGGCGCCCGAGCAGCAGGCAGCCCGTCACGGCGGCCCCGACCAGCACCGCCGCTCCCACGGGCTCCCCCAGGAAGTCCGTGGCCAGGGCGACGTACCGCCAGGACGGCCCCACCCCGTAGAGCGCCTCCCCGAGCCGCGCGTCCAGCGTGCCGGGATCGCCGGCGTCGGCGTACATGACGCCGAGCCCGAGGACCGCCAGGGCGGCGAGGGCGGCGATCAGCCCGAGCCGCGCACGTAACGACGGGGGTATCACCGCGGGCGCCGGCCGGCGGCTCTTCAGCAGGATTCCAAACACGCCAAAACCCTAACCAACGCCGCGTTGTGACGGGGGGGCGTCGACGAAACCGGCGTGAAGCCGCGTCGAAGCCGGGCGGCCGCAAGCTCCGTGGACATCCACTGCCACGAGAGGGCCGCCATGAGCGAGATCATCCACCACCTGTCCCCCGACCGGCTCCAGGACCCCGCGACCGGCTACGCGGGCCTCCGCGGCGGGGACGGCCTGCCCCGCGTCGTGCTCCCCGGCCTGCGGACGCCGGTGCGGCTCGTCACCCGCTACGAGGACGTCAAGGCCGCGCTCACCGAGCCCCGGCTGATCCGGGACCGCACCAGGGTGCCCGGTGGCGCGGACGGGCCCGACGCGCAGGAGGAACTGCTGGAGCCGCTGGGCGGGCTCCCGCCCGAGTACGCCCGCTACGTCTCCGCCCACCTGGCCTTCTTCGACGGCGAGGAGCACGCCCGCCTGCGGGCTCCCCTCACCCGTGCCTTCACCGCACGGCGCATCGCGTCCCTGCGGACCTTCGTCGAGGAGACCGCCGGACGGCTGATCGGCGAACTGGCCGGGCAGGAGGAGGCCGACCTGCTGAACGAGTTCGCCTACCCCCTGGCCACCTCCGTCATCTGCGAGCTGGTCGGCGTCGACGCCGAGGACCGGGCCCGGGTCTGCGACTGGATCCGGGACTTCGCGTACGGCGACGGCAGCGGGATGAGCGACGGCCTCGCCGGGGTCGTCGAGTACGTCAAGTCGCTGATCGGAAGGCGCAAGGCGGTCCCCGCCGACGACCTGATCACCGCCCTGCCACGTCCGCGTCGGCGGCGACACCGGCGAGCGCGACCAGGTGGACGGTGGGCTGCGCCGCGTCCCGGGCGACGGCGGCGGCGAGCCGGGTCTTGCCGAGCCCGCCGGGCCCCACGACCGAGGTGACGCGGGAGGTCCGCAGCAGCCGCTTGACCTCGGCGATGTCGCCCGCGCGGCCCAGGAGTTCGTTGGGCTCGTGCGGCACTCCGCGGCGGACCACCGGCGCGTCGGCCCGCAGCAGTTCCCGGTGCAGGGCGCGCAGGGCCGGCCCGGGGTCGGTTCCCAGGCGGTCGCGCAGGGCGCGGCGGTAGCGTTCGTAGGTGGCCAGTGCGGTGGAGGCGCCCGCGCTGGCCGCCTGGCAGCGGACCAGCTCCAGCAGGAGCTCCTCGTCCCGCGGGAGTTCCCGTACGAGTTCCGCCAGCGGCTCCGCCGCCTCGGGCTCCCGGCCGGTGCGCGCCAGCCCGAGCGCCCGGGCACGGAGCAACGAGCGGTACGCCGGGCGGCGTTCGGACCTGAGCGCGGACAGCGGATCGCCGGGTACGGGTTCCGCGTGTCCGGCGCCGTCCGCGCCCCACAGGGCCAGCCCCGCTTCGGCTTCGGCGAGGGCCCCGGCGTGGTCGCCGGAGCGGGACTTCTCCGCGCACGCGGCGGTGTGCAGGAGGACGGCCGATGCGTCGACCCGCTCCTCGCCGAGCGTGAGCCGGTACCCGCCCGGCGTGCGGGCGATGACCTCGGGCCCGAGCCGGGTGCGCGCCCGCGAGACGAGGATCTGCAGCGCCTTGACCGGGTGCTCGGGCCGCTCGTCCGGCCAGAGCCCGTCGATCAGCCGCCCGGTGCCGCATCCCGTGCGCAACTCGCCGGCGAGCAGGGCCATCAGTGCCCGCATCCGGGGTGCGGTGATCTCCTGGCCCCGGAAGGCCACGGTCGTCAGAGTGGTCAGCTCCATGGTCACCCGAGCAGCGTAGAACGAGGACCGGCCCGGCCCCGAAGGGGCCGGGCCGGTGTCGCGAACCCAGGTCAGGCGGTGCAGCGGATCATGGTCAGCGGGCGGTTGGCGTTGTGGTCCGCCCAGTACTCCTCGCCGTACTTCTCCACTCCGGCGTCCGAGACCTCGAGGGTGACCCACTCGATCCCGGTGAATCCGGCCGCCTTCAGCGTCTGCTCGTACGTCTCCTTCGAGGGCGTGGTGGCCTCGAAGGAGACCGGGGGGTCGAGCAGGGCGGTGAGCCGGATCCCGCTGCCGATCCCGTTGTCCTTGCCGGTCGGTTCGAGCAGGAAGCCGTACTTCTCCAGCGACGGGCCGCCGAAGTCGTAGCCGGGGTCCTGCACGAACAGGTGGAACGAGCCGCCGGCGACAAGGCTGCGGCGGATGTTGCGCATCATCCGCTCGATCTCGGCGACGTCACCCGCGTAGTTGAACGCCTGCACGGCGATCGCCACGTCGAACGGCTGGTCGAACTCGCGCAGGGTGGTCGTGTCCGCGACCTCGTAGTCGATGCCGAGGGGCTCGGCTCCCTCGATCGACTTGGCCGCGTCGACCATGGCGCCGGAGATGTCGAAGCCGAAGACGCGGGACGCGCCGCGGCGCTTGAGCTCACGGCTGTAGAAGCCGGTGCCGCAGGCGACGTCGAGCACGGACTTGCCGGTGACGTCGCCGACCAGGCCGAGGAAGCCCGGCACCTCGGCGTAGCGGATGATGGGCAGGGTCTTGAAGCCTTCGAACGCTTCACCGATGCCGTCGTACAGCTGACCACTCATCGCGGTGGTTCCCCCTCGTTCTGTGGCGTCGGCTCCCATGACGAGCCGCGGCCCTCGGCGGGAAGTCTGCTCCGTCGGCGACGGAAGTCCGTACTGGCGGAACGCACGAACCTGCTGGTCATGTCGCCGAGGTGCACACAAGGCGACGCGGCCCTTCACGGTCGGTGAGGTTCGCCCCAACGGGCGTGCGGGGGCGGCCGACTGGCATGTCCGCCGCCCTCCGCTTACACCTCGGTGATCAAGGAACGCCACGGGGCGCTCGGGCCGCCCCGGCCTTCCGCTTCGACAGCCACGGATCAGCAGGGGTGCCCGACGGGCCTGCCCGGCACCACCAGTCCGGCCTCGTACGCGACGGCGACCGCCTGCGCACGGCTGCGCAGCCCCAGTTTGGTCATCGTGCGGTGCAGGTGCGTCTTGACGGTGGCCTCGGTGACGACGAGCTCGGCGGCGATCTCGTCGTTGCCGAGCCCCCTGGCCACCAGCCGCAGCACGTCCTGCTCCCGGTTGGTGAGCCGGGACAGGGTGTGGCCGTCGCCGCACGGCCCCCCGGTGCGCGCGCTGTAGGCCTCGATGAGCCGCCTGGTCACGGCGGGCGCGAACAGCATGTCGCCGCCGGCGATCGTGGTCACCGCGGAGATCAGCCGCTCGGGCGGGGTGTCCTTGAGGAGGAAGCCGCTCGCGCCCGCGCGCAGCGCCGCGTACACGTACTCGTCCACGTCGAAGGTGGTCAGCACGATGATGCGCGAGCGGGTGCCCTGCTGGCCGGCGAGGATGCGTTCGGCCGCCGTGATGCCGTCGATGCCCGGGAGGCGGATGTCCATGAGGACCACGTCGGGCCGGTGGGCGAGCGCGGCGGCCACCGCGGACTCGCCGTCCGAGGCCTCCGCGACGCCGGTGAATCCGGGCGCGGCGCGCAGGAGTGCGGCTATGCCTCCCCGGATCAGGTCCTGGTCATCGACAACGAGCACGTCCGTCACTGCCGTCCCCCTCATGTCCCGTCGCGGCCGGGCGCCATGCGTCCTCCGGGAGCTCCGAGCCGGTCGGAAGGGAGAGACGGACCTCGAATCCCCCTTCACCCAGAGGCCCGGCGGACAGCCTGCCGCCGCAGATCCTCACCCGTTCCCGCATGCCGATCAACCCGTGCCCGGAAGCCGGAGGAGCGATGGCCGGTTTCCCCTCGCCCCCGTCGTCACGCACCAGGATGGTCAACCGGTCGGGCAGATAGGCGATATGTACCTCCACACGGGCACGACGGGCGTGTTTCACCACATTCGTGAGCGCTTCCTGGAGTACCCGGTAGGCACATACCTCAAGTCCCGGGTCGAGTTTCCGGGGCAGGCCCGTTGTCCGTATGTCGACGCCCACTCCCGCCGCCGCGACGCGCCGGGCGAGCTCGTCCACCCGGCTGAGCTCGGGTGGCGGGCCGAGCGGCGCGGACGACGGGTCGGCCTCCGGGCCGAGGTCGACCCGGAGCACGGTGAGCAGCCGGCGCAGGTCGTTCAGCGCTTCGCGGGCGGCGCCCGCGATCGTGGTGAGCGCCGAACGGGCGGTGGCGGGGTCAGAGGCGAAGACGTAGTCGGCGAGGCCCGCCTGGACGGAGATCACCGACATGTGGTGGGCGACGACGTCGTGCAGTTCGCGCGCGATGTGGATCCGCTCGTCGACCACCGCGCGCCGCGCCCGTTCGCGCTGCTCGTGGGCGAGCGCCTCGGTGAGCCTGACCAGTTCGAGGTTCTGCAGGGCGACCTGGCGCCGTCCGTGGCCGAAGGCCAGACAGATGACCGGGACCATGACCGCCTGTCCGAGGACCAGCAACGGGCTGAGGCCGCCCGATAGCCCACTGAACGCCACGGTCGCCGCACCGAGCAGGGCGCCGGGCGCCGACACCCGCAGCGGACACCGGCAGGCCGCGTTGACGAGGGCCACGGTGACCGCCCACCAGTTCAGCGACGGCTGGTAGCCGGCGGCGAGGTAGAGCGAGTACCCGAGGCAACAGGCGGTCAGTGCCGTCACGGGCCGGGCCCGCCGGACGACGAGCGGCAGCGCGGTCAGGCAGGTGAGCAGATATGCCGGGACGTCGAACGACGCCCAGTCGGCGTGCGGGTACTCCTCCCCCGCGACGCAGCCGCCCACCGTGAGGACGACGGGGAGCGCGCTGTCGAGAAGGGCTTGCCGGAGGCGTGACCGGGTGCTCATCGCTGGAAGGTATGCGGATCGGGCGGGGCCGTCGTCCACCGTGGGGTTGATGTCCGCGGGGGCGGCGGGACGGGCCGGCCTCCGTCAACCCGGGGGTGTGCGCGGACGTCAACCGCCGGGTTGAGGCGGGTCCGCACGTCAACTCCTCGGCTGACGAAGCCCGTCACAAAGGTCAGCCCGTCAGCGGACGTCGGGGCACGCGGCCGGCTCCTAGCCTTCCAACCGTCAACTCCGGCAGCCACCGGGGGCCGAGGGCCCCGGTCACCTTCTCGAGGAGGCTTGAGTGAGAGCGATTCCCGCTGCCCGAATACCGGTCCTGGCCACCGGCGTCGCGATGGCAGCCCTGCTGGGCTCGATGCCGGGCGCGTCGGACGCGTACGCCCTCGACCAGGTCCGCGTCGAGCAGTCCAACCTCGCGGGGCTGGGCTACCTGGCGGCGGACCGGGTGGACGGCGTCGACGGCCCCGCGACCCGGGCCGCGCTCAGGAACTTCCAGGGCGACAACGGCCTCGACGCGGACGGCACGTACGGCGCCCGCAGCGAACTCGCCCTGCACCGCCAGGTCGAGGCCGTACAGGCCAAGGCCGGGGTCGCGGCCGACGGGGTCTTCGGCGCCGGCACCAGGGCGGCCGTCAAGCGGTGGCAGAGCGCCCACCGGCTCGGCGCCGACGGGACCGCAGGGCCGGCGACGATGTCCGCGATGGGAGTGGCCCGCACCGTCAGGATCGCGGCACAGAAGCAGTTCGGCGCGCACGGCTGGACCGTGTCGGCGCAGTTCGGCTGCCTGAACGACCTCTGGAACGGCGAGAGCGGCTGGCGGGTGTACGCCGCCAATCCGAGCAGCGGCGCCTACGGGATCCCCCAGGCGCTGCCGGCCACCAAGATGGCGAGCTCCGGCGCCGACTGGAAGACCAACCCCGCCACCCAGATCAAGTGGGGCCTGAAGTACATCGACGACCGGTACGGGACGCCCTGCAACGCGTACAAGGCCTGGAAGTCCCGCTCGCCGCACTGGTACTAGACCTTCTCCGCACGAACCCGAACCCCTGCCAACTCCGAGGAGTCCACCATGCGCACCCTGCACCGCTTCGCCCTGACCGCGGGCGCCATCGGCGCGGCCACGGTACTGGCCCTGCCCGGCAACGCGTTCGCCGTCTCCAAGCTCTCCCAGTCCCAGGCGGCGTCCCAGCTGCGTGCCGCAGGCGTCACCTGGTCGTCCAGCGGCAGGTGCACGGATCGGCAGAACCCCACCTGCACCTCCTTCGAGCAGATCAACCAGGCCACCGTCACCGGGCTCAAGACCCTCAAGAGCGCGAGCAAGTGCGCGATCAACGTCACCGGAGGCACGGAGGTCGGACACGACCGGACCTTCCGGTACAGCCACGAGAAGGGTTTCAAGGTCGACATCAACCCCGCCGACTGCATCAGCAACTACATCACGCGCAGCTTCACCCGCATCGCCCCCAGGGGCACCGACCCCCGCTACCGGTCCTCGGCGGGCAACGTCTACACCCTGGAGAAGCAGAAGAACCACTGGGACATCACGTTCTGCGACGGCGTCGCGGCCTGCACGGCCGAGGCCGGCAGGTGACCGCGATGCCCCTGTCCCGTACCTCCGGGAGGGCCGCGGTCCTGCGCGCCGCCCTCGTGGTCCCGGCCGCCGCCCTGGTGGCGTTCGCCGGTCCCGCGCAGGAGTCCCTCGCCTACGGGCGCGCCCAGTACCCCGCGCAGTCCGCGGGCAACCGGGGCACCGACGTCCTGGCCCTCCAGCGGCTGCTCGTCTCGAAGGGCCAGTCCACCCCGGCCGACGGGGTGTTCGGGGCCTCGACCACCGCGGCCGTGAAACGCTTCCAGGCCTCGCGCGGGCTCGCCGCCGACGGTGTCGTCGGCGCCGGCACCTGGGCGGCCCTGGCCCCGACGCTGAAGGAAGGGGCCTCCGGGCCCGCCGTGTCCGCCCTGCAGAACGAGCTCAACGCCAAGACCGGGGCCGGTCTCGGGGTGGACGGGGCGTTCGGCGCCGGGACCAGGGCGGCGGTGCGCAGGTTCCAGACCGCCGCGGGGCTGGCCGCCGATGGCGTCGTGGGCCCGGCCACCTGGAAGAACCTGCTCTGGCACTACGAGCGCGTCACCTTCTCCGGCAACAACCTGTGCGACCAGAACCCGGACGGGAACAAGACGGCGAACTGGGGCACGGCCGCGGCCGTCGCCCAGCTGGAGGCGGCGGGCCGCGCCTTCGCCCCGGCCGGCCGCGGCCGGGTCCCGGTGGGCGACCTCGGGCTGGAGCTGGGCGGGAACATCCCCGGCCACGCCAGCCACGAGCAGGGCCTGGACGCGGACCTCTGGCCCGTCCGCGACGACGGGGCCCAGTGCACCGCCGCCCGGATCACGTGGAAGTCCGCCGCCTACGACCGGGCGGCCACGCGCCGCCTCGTCCAGGAGATCCGCCGGACCGCGCCCGGACACGTCAAGACCGTCTTCTTCAACGACCCCCAGCTGATCGCCGAGGGCCTGACCACCTCCTGGGCGGGCCACGACAACCACCTGCACGTCCGCTACTGCGAGCCCGCGCACTCCGACGCCGCCTACCGGTGCTGACCCTCCAGAGGAGAACTCCGTCTTGAACACCACCCGCTCCACCACCGTCGCCGCGGCGGGGATCGCCGCCGCGGCCGGTCTGCTGGCACTCTCCGCGGCTCCGGCGTCGGCGGCCGCGCCCCACGGCTGCGCCTCGTCCAGCGTGTGCTTCTACCTGAAGACGGCGGACTACGACGCCAACCGCCCCACCGCGACGTACAAGGACGTCACCAGCGGCTTCCGGACCCTGGGGGCGCGCGGCAAGGGGGCGAAGGCCGTCGTGAACAACCGCGGCAGCCGGGTCCGGATCCGCTTCCTCGACGGAGGGGGCTCCTACACCGCCTGCCTCGGCCCCCGGCAGACCTGGGCCCCGGTGCAGTCCGGGTTCACACTGACCGCCGTGAGGCTGGAGAGCGCCTCGGCCTGCCCGAACAGCCCCTGAGGGCGGGGAGCGGGCCGGGGAACCAGGGCGCCCGGGGCCGGGGCGGGTGTCGGGGGCACCCGCGCCGCCGGCCCCGGGCGCCCGCCGCGCCCCCGGGGCGTTCCCGGCCCGGCGAACATACGATGGGCCGTATGGCACAGGCCGTGGAGACAGCGCGGACCGTCATCCTGACCGTGGACGACGACCCGGGCGTCTCCCGCGCCATCGCCCGTGACCTGCGACGACGCTACGGCGCCGGGTACCGGATCGTGCGCGCCGAGTCCGGGGAGTCCGCGCTGGAGGCGCTGCGCGAGCTGAAGCTGCGCGGTGACCTGGTGGCCGTGATCCTCGCCGACTACCGCATGCCCCAGATGAACGGCATCGAGTTCCTCGAACAGGCCCTGAACGTGTACCCGGGCGCGCGGCGCGTGCTGCTGACCGCGTACGCGGACACGAACGCGGCGATCGACGCGATCAACGTGGTCGACCTCGACCACTACCTGCTCAAGCCCTGGGACCCGCCGGAGGAGAAGCTCTACCCGGTCCTGGACGACCTGCTCACGGCCTGGCGCTCCAGCGACTACCGGCCGGTGCCCGCCACGAAGGTGGTCGGGCACCGCTGGTCGGCCCCGTCGTCCCGCGTACGGGACTTCCTGGCCCGCAACCAGGTGCCGTACCGCTGGTACTCCTCCGACGAACCCGAGGGCCGGCGGCTGCTGGAGGCGGCCGGAGCCGACGGGCAGCGCCTGCCCCTGGTGGTCACCCCGGAGGGCACCGCGCTGATCGAGCCGGAGACGGCCGAGCTGGCGGCCCACGTGGGGCTCGCCACGACCCCGGCGGCCGAGTTCTACGACCTCGTGGTCATCGGCGGCGGCCCGGCCGGCCTCGGCGCGGCGGTGTACGGGGCCTCCGAGGGGCTGCGTACCGTACTGGTCGAGCGGTCGGCGACCGGCGGACAGGCCGGGCAGAGTTCCCGCATCGAGAACTACCTCGGTTTCCCGGACGGGGTCTCGGGCGCGCAGCTCACGGAACGCGCCCGCCGCCAGGCCGCGCGGTTCGGCGCCGAGATCCTCACGGCCCGCGAGGTCACCGGCCTGGAGGTCCGGGGTCCGGCACGGGTGGTCCGCTTCTCCGACGGCTCGGCGGTCGCCGCGCACAGCGTCATCCTGGCGACCGGTGTCTCGTACCGGCACCTGGGGGCGCCCGGCTGCGACGAGCTGACCGGCCGCGGGGTGTACTACGGCTCCTCCCTCACGGAGGCTGCCTCCTGCGCGGGCCAGGACGTGTACATCGTGGGCGGCGCCAACTCGGCCGGGCAGGCGGCGATGTACCTGGCGCGGGGCGCGAAGTCGGTGACGCTGCTGGTGCGCGGGGAGTCCCTGACGGCGTCGATGTCGTACTACCTGGTCCAGCAGATCGAGGAGGCCGCGAACATCACGGTGCGCACACGGACCGTCGTCGAGGCGGCGCACGGTGACGACCACCTGGAGCGGCTGGAGCTGCGGGACGTGGACGGCGGCGCGACGGACCTGGTCGACGCCCAGTACGTGTTCGTCTTCATCGGCGCGGCCCCGCTGACCGACTGGCTGGACGGCACGGTGCTGCGCGACGAGCACGGCTTCATCCTGGCCGGGCCCGACCTGACGCCGGACGGGCGGCCGCCGCCCGGGTGGGAGCCGGACCGGCTCCCGTACCACCTGGAGACCAACGTTCCCGGCGTGTTCGTGGCGGGCGACGCGCGCGCCCGGTCCGCGAAGCGCGTCGCGTCCGCCGTCGGAGAGGGAGCCATGGCCGTGATGCTCGTCCACCGGTACCTGGAGCAGTCGTGAACGGGCAGGGCGGCGGCGGGCAGGTCCTGCCCTGCGCCCCGCACGAGATCGCCTCCCTGTTCCTGTTCGAGGAGCTGTCCCCGGAGCAGCTCGGGCGGCTGTGCGCCGAGGGGCGGGTGGAGCGCTTCGAGGCCGGTCCGGTGTACACCGAGGGCGACCCCGCCACCTGCTTCTACGTGATGATCGAGGGCACCGTCGTCATGTCCCGGCGGGTCGGCCGCGACGACGTCGAGGTGAGCCGCACCTCGCAGCGCGGTGTGTACTCGGGCGCGATGCAGGCCTATCTGGGCGAGCGGGTGCCCCAGACGTACACCAACTCCATGCGCGTGACGGAGCCCACGCGGTTCTTCGTGCTGCCCGCGCAGTCGTTCGCGGACATCATGCGGGAGTGGTTCCCGATGGCGGCGCACCTGCTGGAGGGGCTGTTCTTCGGTTCGAAGAACACCCAGCGGGCCATCGGGCAGCGGGAACGGCTCCTGGCGCTCGGTTCGCTGTCCGCCGGGCTCACCCACGAGCTGAACAATCCGGCCGCGGCGGCCGTCCGGGCGACGGCGACGCTGCGCGAGCGGGTCGGCAAGATGCGGCACAAGCTGGCCCACATCTCCCAGGGCCGGTACTCGCGCGAGGCGATCGCCGATCTCATCGAGATCCAGGAGCGGACGGTCGAACGGGTCGCGAAGGCCCCGGTGCTGAGCCCGCTGGAGGCCTCCGACCGGGAGGACGAGGTGGCCGACTGGCTGGAGGACCACGGCTTCCCGGAGGGCTGGCGGGTCGCGCCGACCTTCGTGCAGGCCGGTCTGGACACGGACTGGCTGGAGCAGGTCGCGGCGGCGGTGGCCGGGGACCTGCTGCCGGCGGCGATCGGCTGGCTCAGCTACACGGTGGAGACCGAGCTGCTGATGGGCGAGATCGAGGACTCCACGGCCCGGATCTCCCACCTCGTCGACGCGGCGAAGCAGTACTCGCAGCTCGACCGGGCCCCGCACCGGGTCGTCGACGTCCACGAGCTCCTCGACAGCACGCTGCTGATGCTGTCCGGCAAGATCGGGCCCGGGGTGCGGGTGGTCAAGGAGTACGACCGCTCGGTGCCGGACGTGCCCGCCTATCCGGCCGAGCTGAACCAGGTGTGGACGAACCTGATCGACAACGCCGTGTCCGCCATCGCGGAAACGGGCGGCGAGGGCACGCTGACGGTCCGCACGGCGCGGGAGGGCGACCGGCTGCTGGTCGAGTTCCGCGACACCGGCCCGGGCGTCCCGGCCGAGATCCGCAGCCGCATCTTCGACCCCTTCTTCACCACCAAACCGGTCGGTGAGGGCACCGGGCTCGGGCTGGACATCTCCTGGCGGATCGTGGTCGGCAAGCACCACGGCAGCCTCCAGGTCGAATCCGCCCCCGGCGACACCCGTTTCCAGGTGCTGCTGCCGCTGACCCCACCGGACACCTCCGAGGAGACCGCATGACCGAGATCGACGGGATCGACCCGAGCGTGCCGCCCTCCGGCACCGGCTGCGTCGAATGCGAGGAGGTGCACGGCTGGTGGTTCCACCTGCGCCGCTGCGCCCAGTGCGGCCACATCGGCTGCTGCGACTCCTCGCCGGCCCAGCACGCCACCGCCCACTGGAAGGCCACCGGCCATCCCCTGGTGCAGAGCTTCGAGCCGGGCGAGGACTGGTTCTGGAACTACACCACCAACGCCCTGCACGAGGGCGGCCCGGAACTCAGCCCGCCGTCCGAGCACCCGCCGACCCAGCCGGCCCCGGGTCCCTCAGACCGGGTTCCGCAGGACTGGACGAGACGGCTGCACCGCTGAAGGCCTCCAGCCGCGCGAGCTCCTCGCCGGTCAGCGTGAGCTCCGCCGCCGGCGGCGTGGCCGATGGTGCGGTACCGCATGGTGGCCCCGTTTCCTCAGGTGACGGGTGACGGCTCGGTGGGCGACGGCCGGGTGGCGAGGGTTTCGGCTGCGAGGGCGCGGGCGGCGATGGCGGCCTGCACCGGGGTGCAGCAGACCTGGTCGACCACGGCGCCGAAGGCACGGCGGTCGAGGGCGGCCCTCAGGGCGGCCTCGGCGCCCCGGTCGTCGCCCGCAGCACCCGCGGCGTCACCCTCACCACGTCACCACGCTCGTCCGCGCCCTTCGCGGGCCGCCGCGCGGCACGCCGGGCGCCGACCCGCCGGCAGGCCGTCTACCGGGTGTACCTG
This sequence comes from Streptomyces sp. NPDC040718, assembly GCF_055593565.1. NCBI lineage: Bacteria > Bacillati > Actinomycetota > Actinomycetes > Kitasatosporales > Streptomycetaceae > Streptomyces > Streptomyces sp. NPDC040718. The sequence continues at coordinate 272,346 of NZ_JBVIXO010000010.1, forward strand.
CGGATGCGGTAGCGCAGTCCGGACGTCGAGGACTGCCAGGCGTCGTCCCCGCCGGCGGTCCATTCCGGGCCGGGTACGGGGGCGTGGGTGTCGCCGTCCACCTTCGTGTCGATCTCGGTCACCGAGAGCACCGTGGCGTGTTCGAGGGCGGCCCGGTAGATCTCACCGCCGCCGATCACCCACGTCTCGGCGGAGCCGGCCGCGATCTCCAGGGCCTCGGCGACCGAGCCGGCCCGCACCGCTCCCTCGGCCTGCCAGTGCGGGTCGCGGGTGACCACGATGTTGCGCCGGCCGGCGAGCGGGCGGAACCGCGGGGGCAGCGAGTCCCAGGTCTTGCGGCCCATCACCACGGGGTGCCCCAGGGTGGTGGCCTTGAAGTGCGCCATGTCCTCGGGCAGCCGCCACGGAATCGTGTTGTCCGCGCCGATGACGCCGTCGAGGGTCTGCGCCCAGATCAGTCCGACGTTCACACCGCCACCGGTGCCTTGATGGCCGGGTGGTGCCGGTAGTCGAGCACCTCCACGTCGGAGTAGGCGTAGTCGAAGATCGAGTCGGCCTGGCGCAGCCGAAGCTGCGGGAAGTCGTACGGCGTGCGCGAGAGCTGCTCGGTCACCTGTGCGACGTGGTTGTCGTAGATGTGGCAGTCGCCGCCGGTCCAGATGAAGTCACCCGGTTCGAGGCCGGCCTGCTGCGCCACCATGTGCGTGAGCAGGGCGTAGCTCGCGATGTTGAACGGGACGCCGAGGAACAGGTCCGCGCTGCGCTGGTACAGCTGGCAGGAGAGCTTGCCGTCTGCCACGTAGAACTGGAAGAAGGCGTGGCACGGGGCGAGCGCCATGCGGGACAGCTCGGCGACGTTCCAGGCGGAGACGATCATCCGGCGGGAGTCCGGGTCGCTCCGCAGCGTGTCGAGCACCTCGGTGATCTGGTCCACGTGCCGGCCGTCGGGGGTGGGCCAGGACCGCCACTGGACGCCGTAGACCGGTCCGAGCTCGCCGTTCTCGTCGGCCCATTCGTCCCAGATGGTGACGCCGTGCTCCTGCAGCCAGCCGACGTTCGAGTCGCCGCGCAGGAACCACAGCAGCTCGTACACGATCGACTTCAGGTGCACCTTCTTGGTGGTGATCAGGGGAAACCCCTGTGAGAGGTCGTAACGCAGCTGGTGCCCGAACACGCTTCGGGTGCCCGTGCCCGTCCGGTCGGCCTTCGCCGTCCCGGAGGTGAGCACGTGCCGCAACAGGTCTTCGTACTGGGTGTCCGCCACAACCGTCGAGTCTACGAGCCCGCGGCCGCTGCCTCGACCAGGGCCGCCGCTCAGCGGCGCCGCCACCGGGCCACGATGTGGGCGGACAGGTCGGCCCCTCGGCACGTCGGGCACGTCGGGCCACACCTTGCGGGTCGGCCCCTCCGGGCGAACTCCCCCGGGCCGGGGGCTCCCTGACGGGCAGTCCTGTCACGCAGGTCCCTGACCTGCGACGTCTTTCATACCGAGACCGACCCGTCCACGATCCGGTCGCGGTCTTGCCGGAAGGTCACTTCCGGGCAAGTATTCCTATCAATCCGATGGGAAAAGTGGGGATCCGACGCCGCCCGTCTTCGGCTCCCCGCACTCCCAGGCCTCCCGGCCACCGGCCGGCGCCACCGACAACGTCCCGGAGCAGCCGACATGACCACCGCCATCCCTCCCGGCAGCACCCTCCGCCCGTCCCCCGCGCCACTGCGCGGCACCCGGGTCTGCCGATGACGCCCGTGCCGACGGCCCCGGCCACCGCGGGCCGGCCGTCCGACGCCGCGCGGCGCCGCACGCTCCTGCGTACCGCCCGCGACGTGGCGGAGGACCTGGCCGCCGACTCCGTGACCCGCGAACAGGCGGGCAGGCCTCCGGTCGACGAGACGGCCCGGCTGCGCGAGGCGGGCCTGCCTGCGGCCCTCACCCCGCCGCGGCCGGGCCGGGGCGCGGACTGGCGTACCGGATGCGCCGTCATACGGGAAATCGCCGCGGCGGACAGCTCGCTCGGCGAGGTTCTCGCCCGCCACTACGTGCACGCGTGGGGCGGGCGGTTCTACGGGGCCGACCACCGCGCCACCGCCCTCGAAGAGGAGTCGGCGCGCGAGCAGTGGCTGTGGACCGGCGCGGTCCACGTCCCCGCGCCGGACGGCGACGCCTGCCGGCCGGACCTCACGCTGAGGCCGCGCGGCACGGGCTACGTGCTGAGCGGGCGCCGGTCCGTGGACACGGCCGTGGCCACCGCCGACCAGATCGTGGTGGACGCCGTGTGCGCCGGGACGGGTGACGTCCTGGTCGTACGGATACCGCCCGGCGCGCGGGGCGTGACCGTCGAGCCCGCCCCCGACCGGCTCGGCCAGCGCGTCGCCGGCGCGGGTGTGGTCGTCCTCGACCGCGTCGCCGTCGCGCCCGGGCAGGTGCTGGGGCGCCGCCCGCACGACGAGGAGTCGACCGCGCCGTTCACCGCGCTCGCCGAGCCGGCGCTCCGGCTCGCCCTCTGCCACGTCGGCCTCGGCATCGCCGAGGGCGCCCTCACCGAGGCGCGCGACCTCAGCAGGGGCGGCCGCGCGCACCGGCTTCCCGGCGAGGACCCGGACCTCTTCCTCGCCTACGGGGAACTCGCCTCCGCCGCCCAGACGGCCACCGCCGTGGTCGACCGGGCCACGGAGGTGATGGCGCAGGCACTCGACGCGGGTGAGCAGCTCGACGCCGAGGAACCCGCGGGCGTCGCAGCCCTGGTCGCCACGGCCGAGACGGTGACGTCGAAGGCCGCCCTGCACATCACCGCCCGGGTGCTGGAATTCGCCGACGCCCCGGGCCTGGACCGGTTCTGGCGCAACGCCCGCGTCCTGACGGCCCACCGCCCGGCCGCCCACCGCCTGCGCTCGATCGGCGAGCACTACCTCAACGGCTCCCACCGCGCGGTGGCGGCGGCTTTCCGCTGATCCGGGGCCCGCGCGGGACGCGGGCCGGAACCGTACGGGATAATGTCCGCATGCGGATCTCAGCCAGGGCGGACTACGCGGTACGTGCCGCGCTGCAGCTCGCCGCGTCGCCGGACGACGGGCCGCTGAAGGCCGAGGCCATCGCCGACGCCCAGGACATCCCGCACAAGTTCCTCGAAGGCATCCTGAACGACATGCGCCGGGGCGGTCTCGTACTCAGCCAGCGCGGCGGCAACGGCGGCTACCGACTGGCCAGACCGGCCCGGGCCATCAGCATCGCGGACGTGATCCGCGTCGTGGACGGACCGCTCGTCTCGGTGCGCGGGGTGCGCCCGCCCGACCTCTCCTACACCGGCCCAGCCGAGGCGCTGCTCCCCCTGTGGATCGCGCTGCGGGCCAACGTGCGCGAGATCCTCGACGGCGTGTCGCTGGCCGACGTCGCGGCGTCGGACCTGCCCGCCTCGGTGTCCGCGTTGGCCCTGGCCCCGGGCGCCTGGACCAATCCCTAGGCATCCGACCTGCATTTTCTCGTATCACGAGACTGCGGCGTCCATCATCTGGTCAACCTCTTGGGGCGGTTGCGCCGGTCTGCCAAGATGCCTATCAACCAGGTGGGAAAACTAGGAATTCGGGGGGCTGCCGTGCGAGCACTGCGTCACGCACACCGGATGCCGTCCCTGATCTCCCGTCGGCACATCGACCTGGTCCGCACCTCCAGCGCCATCTGTCAGCCTGCCTGACGGTCCCTCAGAGGGCCCACCTCCCCGGCGGAGCACCGCCGGTCGGAGCACACCCGGGCGCCGTCCCGTCCCCACGCCGTCCCGTCCCCGCGTCGTGCCGGCCGGGCCTCGACGCCCCGGCCGCCCGACGGCCCACCGTTCCCCAGCCTGCGACCGTGATCCGGCCACCGACCGCCGCGCGCGGGTGCCGTGTGTACCGGTGGCTTCGAGACTCCCGTCTCACCCCTTGAACCCATCCCGTGAAAGGACACCTCCGTGTCTGCCGCAAGATCGCTCACCGCCCTGCGCGCCGTCGCCGTCACCGCCGCGCTCCCGCTGCTCCTCAGTGCTTGCGGCTACGGCTCCGAGGCCGAGAAGAAGGACGGGAAGCCGGCCGGTGCCACCGCCGCCGAGGGAGGCAAGCAGCTCTCCGCGTCCGAGGTCCG